>JAFGCW010000058.1 GCA_016932435.1 Dehalococcoidales bacterium
CCCTGTCGGATAATTTTTCCTTCATCCATAATCGCGATTTCGTCTGCCAACCTGTCAGCTTCTTCCAGGTATTGCGTAGTTAGAAACACCAAATTACACTGTTTCGCCTGAGTTTTTATGACCTCCCAAAGCCCTAGACGGCTTCTCGGATCAAGACCGGTGGTAGGTTCATCGAGAAAAAGTATTGATGGATTAGCTACAAGGGTTGCAGCGAGATCGAGACGACGCCTCATCCCGCCAGAATAGGTTGATGTTCTCCTTTTAGCAGCATCAGAAAGGTCGAAATCTGCAAGTAGTTCATCTGCCCGCATTATGGCTTGTTTTTTACCAAGATGATAAAGCCGACCGATCATTACCAAGTTCTCCTTTCCAGAAAGGTTTTCATCCACAGCAGGATATTGTCCAGCCAATCCGATCAAAGGACGAACCTGAACAGCTTCATCAACTACATTGAAACCACCAACTTTCGCAATGCCTGAATCCGGTCTGAGTAGCGTTGTGAGAATGCGGATCAGCGTAGTTTTACCCGAGCCATTCGGACCAAGAAGGGCAAACACGATACCAGATGTAACCTGAATATTTATCCCAGAAAGTGCTTTTACCTTGCCAAAGCTTTTATACACACCTTCAACTTCTATAGAAGCGTTTTCACAGATTGCTTCACTCATATATTGACCAATCCTGTTATATCTTCGTAAGAGTAAACACGCCGTAATAGGTGATACTCTTTTTCAGACTAGGCATTCGTCATCAATACTGGAAAGAATACCTGCCAGGCAAGCAATGCCTTGGCAGTTAAGCTGAGAATTATATATACCTTCTCGCCAAAAAGGTAGTCCTGCCAGGGTCCCACCTGCTTGTATTGCAGTACCATGTTAACGGCAAAGCAGTTGAAGAAAATAAACAGCGAGACAATAATTCCGTAGACAAATCCAGGAGGAGAGACTCTTAACCCTGGTGCTATTACGTAGATCAATATCCCTATCCAGGGAATAATACCGGCAAAGCTGCCAAATAAGAAAGGAAGCCAGCTTGGTTTACCTGGTTTTTCGTACTTCTCCTGTAATGCCCCGAAAAGAATCATACATGCATTGATTCCAAAGATGGCCAGCAAGGCGGCTATATCGTTGATGCCAGTAATCTGAGAGATTAAGACAATCATAATCGAGGAACTGAAGAAGTACTCTATCCAGCGCCCGTAGTTACGGCTCTCGAGGAGGTTACGTTTGTACCAGGGAAAGACCATAGGTGATGCGATAGTCAGTAGAGCAAGGGCCGAGATTGCAAGGAAAGTAAATACCCCCCAGCCTGTAGAGATATTAAAAAGATTATGAAGCTGGGGAGCGCTACCGGGAGGCCCGCTCATAAAAGTGGAGGTTACCGGGAGAGAAAAATTATTGGTCAATACTGCCATCAGGGCAGCCTGTACCGCTAGAATCAATCCAACAGCAATATTCCAGATGCGTAAACGATTAAGTTTCAGTTCAGTGGTTTGATCAGTAACCATAATTCACCTCCTTTTCTGACCGGTGCTTATTATGTTGCCATAGTATATTGGTATTTTGGAATAAAAACAAACTTGTTGTATGTGACAATTATCTGGTTTCAGACGTCGCCAACTTACCCTGGATTATCAAATGGGAGTATTGGTAGAGTTTAAATTTGTAATTCCTATGGAATGAAAATAATTCGATATCTAAAAATTGAACTAGCAGGTTTACGAAACCACTCTAACAAAACAAGATATTATTACTCGACAACATACTATATTTAAAGATTCAACAGCTCCGGTATAATTTTTCTATTGTTTCATCACTTTGGTGGGCAGACCCCGGCCTGTCTTTTCCTGGTTCCCAATTTAGCGGTCAGATACGGGTTCATCCCGGTTAACGAGAGTCCCATCATACCTCATGCGGGTTTAGCCAGGAGGGCAGGGGCACCATGTTGTGTACACGGGTTTACTCAATTGAGCTCCCAAAATGCTTATCGGCGTCTCCCTGCCCACCCTGATGATAGTGATACCTCCTATCTACTCACTGGCGCCACGACTGGTAATCGGTAATATGTCTTATTCTTAACCAGAGCAAAAGCTAAACGAAATAATCTGTTGAGAGCAGCTCCTACTACCTCACGTCCTCCGAGAGGATTAGCATGCACCGGCCGCTCACGAAGTTGTTTCGTCCAGGCCCGGAAATCCTCATTGAATCTCAACATCGGCACGACTGCCGTCCAGGCACAGTACCTTAACACCGGGCGCCCCTGTTTACTCATAGGGGTACGGGACTTCTTTTTTCCTCCTGATTCAGATTCAGTAGGGTTGCTGCCAGCCATTTTTATCATCTGCCTGGCACTTCGATACGCTCGAAAGCAGCCAAGTTCTGCCAGTAAGCCAGCCACCGAGATGTAATTTAACCCTCTTATTGAGAGTAGATACTTACCCTCCTCTGCTTCGTCTACAAGTCTTATCAGCATTTGTTCGGTTATTGCTACCTGACGTCTTATGAGATCAATCTTATCTATTAGAAAAGATATTTCCCACGCTAGAGATTTCGCACCGGCTTCAATCCCTATAGACGTTGTAGCGGCATTATGAATCGCCTTCAGTTTATTTCGTCTGAGCTGAGGACGGTTGGTTGCCTTTATCAAAGCCACGAATTCTTCCTCTGACATAGTAGCAATAATACCGGGAATGGCACAGGTTGTAAGTACTGTTGCTGCCGTCAAGCCACATGGGTCTTTACAAACCCTTACAAACTCAGGGAATAGACCATCCAGAAGACCTTTGATGAGATTGGTTATGCGTGTCCTTTCTTTCACCAATCGTCGATATGTGTTGTGTGCGGTCCTTAACTCAGCATATATACCCTGCGGAAGTCTGGTCTCGGTAAATTCTCCAGTGCAGAGTAGTTGAGCCGCTACTTCGCTGTCACGATAATCGTTCTTTCTCCGGTTCAGATCCTTTCCTTCACGCCGCCGTTTGAGAGTATACTGGTTGATAAACCGGAACGGTATCCCTCTTTCATCCAGAAAGTAGGCTATGTTACGCCAGTAGTGACCACCAGTTTCGATGGCAAACATGACTCCGCGACAACCGACGTCGGTCATCTTAATCCTGATCCGATTTATCATGCTCTCCAGCCCTTCACGGTTATTGTCGAATTTGAACCTGTCACGTATCGTGTAATCCTGGGTAATCGCTACTGCAGCGTGCTTCTTTTTGTGAGGATCGATTCCTACGATGAGATACCCTTCTGGAACTTGCTTCATTTTCCTGGCTGCGCTATTCTTCATTTGAGATGGCTCCTTCTATTTAGATTTAGTGCTTGTTTCTGCTCTATTCTATCTTAGTCGGAGCTATCTCTTTATTCTTTGAATATACTAAAATGCTTGAATGTGACTTTTGCATACAGTACTCGCTCTACCCACGTTATTATTGAGTAGTCTTGTGAGTATCTCAGCCATTAGTTTTCACTGTTATTCACTATCCATATAGCATAATTAACGTTTTTTATAATAAATTATAATATGTTAGGAGAAATCATTGCTTAAGAAGATACTATGTACGATACTTGTCCTTGGCATTATGGCTCTCTCTGCAACTGCCTGCAGGAGTTCAGGGATAGATCCAGATGTCCAGTTACAAGAAGACGCCCAACAACAAGCTCTTGAATTCTTAAGAAATAGTCCCACATTTGCATTTGACGGAATACAGGGGGTGAGCATATCCTAACCAGAACCGAAAAAAAGTATCTGTTGAAAGGTGCGTATACGCTATAGACGAAAATATGCTATATTTTAGTATGGAAAATACAGAAGTTTTGCTGCAGTCAGACCTCCCTATTCCCTCGTTTATTAAAGGCAAAGTCAGAGATACCTATGACCTGGGAGATAATCTTCTCATCATCGCCACCGATCGTATATCGGTCTTCGATGTCATCCTGCCTACAGGGATCCCCGACAAAGGCAAAGTACTGAACCAGATATCGGCTTTCTGGTTCGAAAAAACATCAAATATCATCCCGAACCATGTTATTGAAGTGGTCAACGACGTCAATTGCCTTGACTCATACTTGCCGCCCGAACAGAGATTCGATTACCCCGGTTACCTTTCCGGACGCTCTATGGTCGTTAAGAAAGCGGAACGGATAAATATCGAGTGGGTACTCCGCGGATACCTTTCCGGTTCAGCCTGGGTAGAGTACCAGAAATCCGGTACGGTCTTCGGACAAATCGTTCCGTCCGGTATGCAGGAAAGCCAGGAACTGCCTGAAGTACTCTTCACACCCACCACCAAGGCTGAAGAAGGCCACGACATGCCGATGACTATGGATGAAGCGAAAAACGTTATAGGCGAATCCGTTATCGGTGAAATGATGGAGAAAAGCCTGGCGGTATACAACATGGCCAGAGACTATGCCAGGGAAAGAGGAATTATAATCGCCGATACCAAGATGGAATTCGGGCTCGATAACGGCAAATTGATGATAATCGATGAGCTCCTGACACCGGATTCATCGCGATTCTGGGACGCTTCTGTATATAAAGTAGGCCAATCCCAGCCAAGCTATGACAAGCAGCCGGTTCGCGACTGGACAGCTGCCACCGGCTGGAACAAGAAACCACCCGGACCGGAACTGACACCCGAGGTTACAGAACAATCCTCGCAGAGATACCGGGATGCCTATGAAAGACTCACGGGTAAAAAACTGGGATAGCTTAATAAGCTATCCCCTTTCTATCAATATCCCTTTCATATACTCGCTTTCGTTATGAAACGCTAATATCGTCTGTTTTTCCTCAGGGGTACAACCGATAAGCATTTTTATCTCCGAGTCTCTTTTCATCAGGTCGACAGTACAAATGATGGCATCCACCTCTAAAGAATTGCCGGTACCCCGCCAGACGTCGATACCACCTCCATCCGGTGAGATGGTGTTTTCAAGATATCCGTAGTCGACCGGATAGGTAATCGAAGGAAACCTCGAATGGTGAGTGTCTTTCGGTCTGTCTATTACTATCCTTGAATCACCCACAATCGAGTCTGCCGCTTCCCAGAATTTCTCATTACTACCTGGCAGCACGTTATTTCTTCGCCCCCTCCAGCATACCTTTGGTACTGGGCGATATTCCCCTGGTACGTTCGTCTACCGTCGTCGCCATATCCAATGCCCTGCCGAGGGCTTTAAAAAGCGCTTCCGCCCTGTGGTGGTCATTGGTTCCATAAATGATGTGGGCATGCAGGTTTATCCTCGCCTCGATGGCGAATGTCTCCAGGAAGTGTCTCAGCATATCGGAGGGAAATCCCGCCATATCATTGTTGCTGAAGGTCATCTCAAGTACTGAATAAGGTCGACCGCTGATATCTATTACCACCATGGCCAGGGCTTCATCCAGAGGAACGGTAGCGTCGGCCATCCGGTTAATCCCTGTCCTGTCGCCCAGCGCGTCCGAAAAAGCCTTGCCGAGGCATATCGCCACATCTTCGATAAGATGATGCGGATCATCACCGGTCGCTTTCAGGGTAAAGTCGAACCGGCCGTGTTTCATTACCTGCGAAAGCAAGTGATCGAACATATATATTCCGGTATCGATATCCCATTTTCCCGTGCCGTCTATGTTCAGCTCCATGGTAATATCGGTCTCACCGGTCTTCCTGCCAACAGCAGCGAATCGGTCCCTCGGTGATTCCACAACCTTAAGCAACTGGATCATGTTCGAGTAAAGACCTGGATTTAAAGGCACGACGCCGTTAAACATCTGGTTGACATACGACCTGCTGTATCCCGTCATTTCAGCGATTTTACCATCGGTATAACCGTATTCAGTCTTGAGTCTCCTGAGTTCATCTATTTCCGCCATGTTTACACCTCTTTTATACCATATAACATTATTGATTATCTTGTCAACACTTTTTCAGGCTTATTATAACATTATTATCAATTATATAACATTTATTTAACATTATCTCCTGAAAACAGCAAAAAAATAGACAACAATTTGTCTACAAGAATAAATAGCGGTAACTATGATGACGGCTATGAAATGGCTCTCAAGACATTCATCAGGGCGTCGGTATGTTCGGGTTTGCCGACGCTGATGCGGACGTAATCTCTGAGAAGAGTGTCATCGTAGTAGCGGATGAGTATCCCCTTCTCCTGGAGATTCTGCCTGAGTTGCAGAGCATTACCCTTCTCCACCTTGCAGAGGATGAAATTTGCCTGTGAAGGGAACGGTTTAAGCCAGGATATTTTCTCCAGTTCAGTGAACAACCTCTCCCGCTCATCGATGATCTTCCGTACCGTGGACTGCAGGTAATCGATGTCTCTCAGGGATTTCTCGACCGCTACCATCGCGGCAGCATTGACATTATAGGGTATCTTGATTTTCAGAATATAATCGGCTATCTCCGGTGGGAACAGTCCGTAACCTACCCTCAGCCCAGCCAGTCCCGCCCATTTACTGAAGGTACGCAGCACGATCAGATTCCCGTATTCCTTAACCAGAGGGACAACCGTCTGTCTGCTGAACTCATAGTATGCCTCATCGACCACCACCACGACATCCGTATCAAGTATCTTCCGAATGTCCGCTTCGGATATTATATTCCCTGTAGGATTGTTGGGATTTGCAAGGAATATCACCTTTGTCCTGCTGTTCACAGCAGCTTTGATAGTTGCTACATCAATATCAAAACAGTTGTTCCTCGGTATCTCTACGAGTTTACCGCTGCACAAATCCGTGCTGAACTTGTATATGCCGAAGGTCGGGACACAGTTTATCACTTCCTCTCCCTGGTTCAGGAAGAGCCGCAATATCAGGTCGATAAGCTGGTTGCTGCCGCCGCCGGCGACAATGTACTTTTCATCGACGCCGCAGTATCCGGCCAGCAGCTTCCTTAGTTTGGTCTGTCCGTCATCAGGATACACATAATACTCGTCGTATGACGCCAGCGCTTTACTCACTGCTGGTGAACATCCGTATGGATTCTCATTGGCATCGAGTTTGATAATGGTATCGACCGGCACCTTAACCTTACCCTCCAGCGTATCCGGCGAGATTCGCGCCGAATAGCCGCCGAAATTCGCCAGGTCAGGCCTAATATACTTTTTTATGCTATCTTTTCCGGCCATTCGGTACTCCTGCTGATATGATACGAACAATCCACATTGTAGCACCGATTCAGGCCAGCCGACAATCACACCATGGTCATTCGAAACTTGAACCAGACCGCACTCCCTCTCTGTCATTCCGGACTTGATCCGGAATCCAGAAAACCTATATAAATAATACGGACACTCTCTCAAGGAGACTCTATGACCGAACAAAAACCTGCCATATTCTGGGATTTCGATGGAACCCTTGTACTGACTCCTAAATGGAGTACATCTCTGATAAAAGCGATGGATATCCTGCACCCCGGTCATGATGTAACTCGTGAACAGATACGCATCTTTCTCCATGAAGGATTTCCCTGGCATACTCCTGAAAGATACCATCCGGAACTATCCTCCTCTGATGCCTGGTTGTCGTTCGTCAGGCCTGTACTGGCAGGCGCTGTCCATAAGGTAGGTTATGAAACTGAAGAATCTGGTCGTGTAGCAGGACTGGCACAGGAAATTATACTGGATTCTGAGACGTATATACCCTACGATGATACACTTCCGGTATTACTGGACCTGCATCAGAAAGGCTGGCGACATGTCATACTGTCCAATAACTACCCCGAGTTGCCGGACGTAGTCAGTCATCTTTCCTTCAGTCATTTGATAGCCGATTGTATCACTTCCGGACTTGTGGGTTATGAAAAACCCAATCCCTGTATTTTCGAATACGCCCTGGAACGTGCCGAGCAGCCCGAAAAAGTATGGATGGTGGGCGATAATATCGAAGCGGATGTCAGGGGCGCCGAAGCAGCCGGTATACCAGCTATACTTGTACATACTCAGGTAACCGAAAAACCAGGATATTATGCTGCTAACCTGCATGAAGTTACCAGGATTATCGACGAAAACAGCTTACACAGGAGGATACCCGTTGGATAAACCTCGTTTATCTATCTCGACCTGTTTTAATTATGCCGTACCGGTTGAAGAGCAGCTGCCGCTCATCGCCGAAGCCGGATTTACGCATGTGTCCTTCGGACAGGATGAAAAGCACTCCGGTATCCTCGATATGCAGAAACGCAGAATACTCAAGGAACTCCTGAGGAAGAATAGCCTTGAGATCGATACCATTCACGGCCCGCAGTTGAACAATCCTGCCAGTATAGCAAAACTCAGGGAAATAATAAGTGCCGCAACTGACCTGTCAGCACCCGTGATAGTAGTTCATCCCGTGCCTTTTGAACTGGATGAAGCCGACTTCGATAAAATACTGGCCGTGGTCCTGCAGACAATTGAGGAAATACAGCCTATCCTACTGGCGACAGGTATAAAGATAGCCATCGAGAACGTGATGCCCGGTCCTGCAACCGAACTTATAGTCCGGGCGCTTAAACAGGCTGATTCGGGCTGTTTCGGTTTCTGTTATGATTCCTCACATGAGCAGATAGACGGCCCGAGACCTAATGATCTGCTGAAATTATTCAAAGATAGGATTATCGCAGTGCACCTTTCCGACCGGATAAAGGAATTCGCCGACCATGTCCCGCCGGGAGATGGATTCATCGATTGGCCTAATGTTGCAGCATTACTGAAAAAATCACCTTTCAAAGGTCCGCTACTTTTTGAAGTAATGGTGGAACACACTTCAGTGAAAGAGACTCAGTCGTTCTTGAGACTGGCATACGAAAGAGCTTTTTATGTACATTCTCTGATAGAGAATGCCTAACTCGGATCCTCCAACCTCTTCTCGATCGCTTTCGCATGGGCGTCGAGACCTTCGGTCTTCGCGATAACCTGTGCCGCTTTACCGATTTCGTTGATATCAAGTTTATCGGTATCAATCAGGCTGGTTAGCTTCGCGAAATCGGTTACGTTCAGCGGAGAACCGAAGCGTGCCGTGCCGCCGGTAGGCAGTATGTGGGCTGGTCCCGCAATATAATCTCCCAGCGCTACAGTACCCTTTTTACCCGTAATCACGCACCCCGCAGCGGTTATCTTCTCAAGGTAAGATTCGACATTTTCAACCAGCATCAGCAGGTGCTCCGGAGCATACAGATTAGCCAGTTCAACCGCTTCATCGATACTCTCTACCAGGCCGATCATTCCCCAGTCTTCAAGGTTCTTCTCTGCTTCTCCCCGGTTACTCAATTCCTTCAACTGTTCTTCAACTTCAATTCTGACCTTATGTGCCGTCTTCCGTGAGTTTGTCAGCATGATTGCCGAACCGGAAGTATGTTCCGCCTGGGCAAGGAGATCGGAAGCACAGAATGCCGGATCCGCCCTGTCATCGGCAATAATTACTACCTCGGAAGGACCGAACAGGCCGTCGATACCAACAACTCCGAACAGCAGTTTCTTTGCCAGCGTCACATAGATATTACCGGGGCCGAAAATTTTATCCACTGCCGGAATCGATTCCGTACCGTACGCCAGCGCGGCTACCGCCTGGGCTCCACCAACGGAGAATACTCTGTCCACACCAGCGATCTTCGCCGCGGCGAGTGTCGCGGGATGAATTTGTCCGTTCTTCTGCGGCGGGGTAACCAGTATTATATCTTGCACTCCGGCTACCTTTGCCGGAACTGCCGCCATCAACAAAGAAGAGGGTAGCGGCGAGGTGAATCCCGGCGTGATAATCCCGACTCTTTTCAACGGTCTGATAAGCCAGCCGAGACCATCTCTAACGCTCTCATTCAGTAAACTATCCCTCTGGGCAATATGATAGGATGAAATCCTTTCGGCAGCCAGGTTCAGGGCTGTAACAAGCGCTGGATCAACACTGCTACTTGCCGTTATTACCTGTTCTTTACTGACCTCCAGCGAGTCCAGTGTTACTCCGTCGAATTTCTGTGTATATTCAAGTAAAGCAGCATCACCTCGACGGGAAACTTCCGCTATTATATCCCTGATAGTCTTTTCCCGTTCATCGGTTTCAAAGCCGCTTGATGGTCCCTGTCGCGACAGTATGCTTTGTAAGGTTTCAAACCCTTCTATTATCTTCATTTTTCCGGTTTATTCTTTAATACCTTTTTTAAGTACCTTTACTATAGACTTTATTCTATCACTCTTATCGGCAGCAGCAATACTGTTTTTATTACCGATCAGCCGTGCCGTTGATTCAAAAAGGGTATCGATTATTCGGAGATTATGCCTGGCTATCGTTCCCCCGGTTTCCGTGTTCTCTATAAGAAGGTCGGCATCCTCGGGCAGAAAGGCTTCGGTTGCACCCCAGGTAGGTATTACCCGGTACATTCCTATGTGATTTTCCCTGGCGCACTTGTCCGCAATATTAACATATTCGGAAGCTACACGGATTGGCAGAAAGCGTTCTGCAAAATAATCCCGCAGTTCTTGTAGATCATTTACCGGCAGTTTATCATCGATTACGGCAACAATCTTCACCCAGCTCGATTTAAGGTCGAGGAGTTCCGCTACCGGGCTGGACGGAAACTGGTACAGGTGATCGAGCACCCAGTCCTTCCCGGTAATGGCAAGATCGAAACTACCGTTCGCAACCTGGAGGGGCATATCCTGCGGCCGTATCACCTTTATACTGACGCCTTCCAGGTCCGTATCCGGTCTCCTGTTCCCTGTCTCTGAGGGATAGTCAAGCATGTTCACTCCCGCCCGACTAAGTAGTTCGACTGCGTGCTTCTGCTGGTGTCCGTCTGGCAGAGCCAGCCTGACAATGCCATTAGTTTTATTCTTTCTGGAATAACCTCCAGTAATGATCCCTGTTGTAATATCAGCAGGTGGTGTACTCTTCCGCATGGTGCGCAATGCTTCATCAATTGAAGCCAGCAACATGCTCAGGTCTTCTTTCTCCCAGCTGTTCCGGTTGGCAATAAGGCAGGCATTGAAATTCAGGACATCTTTAACCGGCACGAGATCGGAATCCGGCACCTCTTCTCCGTCCCTGATTAGCGCAAGTTCCGCGCTTTCCGGTGGATAGGCGCCGGCAGCGCCCCATAAAGAATATATACTGAACCTGCGCAGCCTGTTCTTCAGAGCAAACGATTCAGCCAGGTTTGGATACTCGCTGACAATCCGTATGATATTGTCGACCTCACGAATGGTCTTTATGTCAGTCAACTCACCGGACTGACTTGCAGCCATATATAAAGTGCCCTCGCCATATCCCAGGTTCCGCAGTTCTATGATGTCAACACTCGGATATTTGGAAGTAAGTTCTTCCACCCAGTCCAGTCCGCAGATACCGAGATCATAGTTCCCTATCGCAACCTGGATGGGTATATCTTTCTCGTGGAATATTTTTGCCAGAAGTCCTGGGAATCTGCTTGAGTTCAGACGGTACGACCGTGCTCCTTCTACGTAACCGTCTATCGCCCACTCAGCCCGTTCAAGCAGGTCGGCAGTATCGACAAGCAGCCTACCTTTTGGTAACGCTATCTTTAGGTTACTGATCTGTTTTCTCCTGATTTATTAAAGCTTATTAAATATATAATTCCCACCATGATTTACGTCAACTCGAAATCCCTCTCGGAAACTGACTTTATAAGTTGGGTTAACACCTCTCCCTTTGTTAAAGGGAGACTGAGAGGGGTTTTATAGATTCATGCTTTAATAGATTTTTCCCCAAGCGTGAACTATTTATATTATTATCGGAACTCTTAGACACCGCTTGCCAGTATTTTCAATACTTCTTTCTTAGTAGAAGCTTCGGATATTTCCCGGCTGGCAGTTTCTGTAACTACAAAATGAGGTTCTTCTCCACGCACTTCGATTAACCAGTTTTCATCTCCCGGCTCTTTACTACCGGAATAAATCTCAGCGATATAACCCTCATCATGCAGACCTGAAGCCAGTTTGAAAGCTTCTTTCATCTGAGCATATCCGGCCTTGACCATGACCTTTATACTGTCTATGTCTATAGAAGTCTCCTGCTGAACAAGCTCCATCAACCTGTCGAGGTAGAGAGCAAACCCTGACGCGGGGACATCATTACCTCCCATCAGGGGTATAAGTGCGTCGTATCGTCCGCCGCCGCCAATATGTTGACCGCCGGCTATAAGCTGGTAAATAATACCGGTGTAATACTCGAAACCTCTTCCGGATGAGATATCTATACGATAACTGATGCCCATTTCTTCAAGCATCTCGACAACACTGACGAAATTATCCAGTGACTGTTCGAGTTCCGGGAAATCGTGGTTGAACAAGGCTTTCACATTTTTCAGGAAACCTGATGACTGTCCCCTCATATCCAGTAAGGGTGTCAGAATCCGACTCAGTTCCGGCTTTTCCGCTTTCATTCTTTCCAAGACTTTTTCGTCGCCATCCAGAATATCGTCGAATGCTTTCGCCTGCTCTTCTTCACTCAATCCGAATTTCTCCAGCAAAGCTCTTATCAGTCCCGCGTGCGATAACCTCAACCTGATGTTCTTTATACCGGCTTTCTTCAACACTTCAAGAGCCAGCGATATCAGTTCAATATCGGCGACTATGGACCCGGCACCGATAAGCTCGACTCCGCACTGCCATTTCTCACGTGTTTCCTTGCCGGTCTCTTCGAAGACAAAGACATTCGTTACGTAAAATAGTTTAGCAGGCTGATCCGATTCTTCAGTACAGATATAAAACCTGGCGATAGGAATGGTACCGTCAGGCCGCATGACAATCCTTTCACCACTCCAGCCATCCCAGTCCAGGAAAGAATACACTCTGCCAAGCCTTCCGGGTGTGAGTGTACCGGTAGATGTGAAAAGGTGCAGATACTCGAGAGTCGGAGTCCTCACTTCTTCATATCCCCATTTGACACAGCAGTCTCTGAAGATTCCTTCTATCAACCGGAACTTCTTCATCTCTGCCGGAGTTAAGTCCTGTGTTCCTTTACACCTGTCTATTTCCATATAAAACACCTTTATGACAACCAGTAAAGTTTACAATACAAAGCGATTCTAATCAAATCTGAGATTGGTAGTTTATCGTCGAAAAGCACATCAGTCGAAAATAGTTGACTATTCCTATCGACAATATGTATAATCTAAAGACCTTGTATTTTTTTTTACCAGCATGTATACTATTAATCCAATCAAATAACTTCAGTCAGGATACACTAGTTCAATAGAGATTCCGGGATACGCGATCTACGAAGTGGGGGGTGTGGCAATGAAATATAAATACTTGATCGCAGGCTCTATCCTTACTCTCGGACTGGTAATGGCGCTTTCATTGGCGGCCTGTAATGGGGAAATAGAATCGGTGGAAGGTGAGACAGGCTGCGCTGAGTGCCATAATGAGACTACACTTGTTCTCACACATGTTCTGGAATGGGAGCAATCGCTTCACTCGACCGGTACCGCTTATGCGAGAAGCTCATCCGCTTCCTGTGCCGGCTGTCATTCCAGTGAAGGCTTCACAGCCATGCTCGCGACAGATATGAATCCGGGCGAAGTAACTGAAGGCGAGACTAATCCAAGCCCACCAAACTGCAGGACCTGCCATGAAATTCATACCAGCTACACCATTGATGATTTTGTCCTGAGGGCTACGGATTCCTTCACTCTGTACACCAGTGGCGAAAAATATGATTTTGGGGACGGTAACCTGTGTGCAAACTGCCACCAGCCTCGGCGCAGTGGTCCTGTGGTCGGTGGTGGTGATGTCAAAGTAGATTCTACCCATTGGGGCCCTCACCACGGTGTCCAGGCTACTTCTTTCATTGGTATCGGTGGTTACGGTGTTGAACCCAGTAAGTCAAGACCTCATTATGAGGCGGTAAGTAACGGTTGTCCACAATGTCATATGGTCAACGACAGACATGAAATGGCACCGGATATCACCTCCTGCGAAATATGCCACAGTGATATAGAGAGCTTTGACTACAACGGAGTGCAGACCGAAGTCGAAGGGATGCTGGAGGAACTGGGAAGCCTTCTGGAGGCGAGAGGACTGATCGAGGATGGTCATCCTGTAGTAGGAACATATCCGGAAGAACAGGCAGGGGCTTTGTGGAACTATATTGCAGTCGTTGAAGATGGAAGTCTCGGCGTACATGACCCCGATTTTATTAAAGCTATTCTCCAGGTTGGAATAGACGCATTGAGCCCTCAGTAAATATTTACGTCCGAAAAGAGGTCATCGGAATGAAATTCATCGGAAGAATTTTTGATGACTGGCTAACAAAAAGTGCGGCCATTATATTTATTCTGATTATCGCACTGGTTGCTTTTAACCAATACTCGGATTTGCCGGAGGAGTATCCCCTTTTCGGTGTATTGCAGTTTGCCCTGTTGGTAATTCTGTTTATTCTCGGTGGGATTGTCTTTGTACGGGCTGTGTTGAGGTTTAGCAGATGACGGAACAGGATGAACGAAAGGTTCTGCGTGGTAAACTGGTGTTCCTTATGATCGCCGGCGCAATCAGTATTATCTTGATGGTGATAGGCGTATACCAGCTTGTGGAATTCACGGACTCTACCGCTTTTTGTGGCCGTTTATGTCATGATGTCATGTATCCCGAGTTTACGACCTACCAGGCATCTCCTCATTCGCGTGTTACGTGCTCGGAATGCCATGTCGGTTCTGGAGCTGACTACCTGGTCAGATCAAAATTAAGCGGCATACCTCTCATCTATTCCACTATAACCAGCGATTACCACAAACCGATTCCCGTGCCGGTGGAAAACCTTCGCCCGGCCCGTGACACATGCGAACAATGTCACCGACCGGAAGTGTTTTTCGGAGATGTGGTCAAGATCCATACCACGTTTCTTCCGGACGAAAACAACACCCGGAAAGTAGATACCAGGATCATGCGTACCGGTGGCGGCGAAGCAGGTGTTGCACGGGACAATCACTGGCATATTGCGGCTAAAGTCTGGTACGTAGCAGCAGATGAGCAGCGACAGGACATCGTCTGGGTTGGCGTCGAAAATAAAATCGGCGAGATAAAGACAGAATATATCAACCAGGAAATCTCCGGGGAAATTCCTGAAATCCTCCTGGAAGAAGAAAGACGCCTTATGGATTGTATGGACTGCCATAACAGGGTCACGCATATTTTCCGCTCGCCTGAAGAATTAATAGATATGGCCCTGGTACAGGACAAAATAGATGATGAACTGCCTTTTATCAAACGTGAAAGTTTGGGAGCACTTGAACCACCTAACTCCAGCCTGGATGAAGCGTTTATAAAAATAGAAGCCATCGAAAATTTTTACCGCACCGGCTATCCGGACATCTACAATGAAAAACAACAGATAATTCAGGAGACACTTGACCAGTTACGGGAAGTTGCACGACTCACTACGTTCCCTTATATGGATGTAACGTATGAGACCTACCTTGATAATATCAACCACCTGGAAGCACCGAGTTGTATGAGATGTCACGGCAAACTGGTTTCTACGAGTGGTGAAAACATCGGAACGGCGATTGATGTAAGCTGTGACCTGTGCCATGAAAAAATACAATGATGTGACTTTCTGCAAGAACTGTTTTCTCTAAACTCGCCACTATGACCATCCACCCTCAATTACTAATTAAGCGTAGTGTAACTCACCATCAATTACCAACTCGCATACAGAAATACCGTATCATTTGCATTAGGTATACTTCCACTATACAATTATATTTACGGTTAAAGTTGAAAAGGAATATTATGGTTAAGGTATTACGCATCCTGCTTTTTGCCGGTATGTTGATTACCGGACTGGCAGCTTCCACGGCTCAGGCCGCAACATCATCAGTTCACGTTATAACCGTAGACGGTACCATCGTCCCGGTAGTAGCTGACTACATAGACCGCGGTATCAGCGAAGCCGAGGACGCGAATGCTGAGTTATGTGTTATCGAACTGAATACTCCCGGAGGTCTGCTGGATACCACTGAGGAGATAGTACAGCGAATAATGAACGCGCATATTCCCGTTGCCGTATACGTGTCGCCCAAAGGTTCGTGGGCAGCATCCGCCGGGACATTCATCACGTTATCCGGGCATGTAGCAGCGATGACTCCCGGAACTACCATTGGTGCGGCCCATCCGGTAACCACCGGCGGTGATGACATATCCGAAGATCAGATGAAAAAGGTAACAGAATTCTCCGCCAAGTGGATCGGTACAATTGCCGAAGAACGTAATCGTAATATTGAAGAAGCTCAGCTTGCAGTCACCGAAAGCAAGTCTTTCACGGATATTGACGCGCTCGAGGCTAACCTGATCGATCTCAGGGCAACCAGCCTGGAAGACCTGTTATCTCAGATAGATGGAAAAGAAGTAACTCTGGCTAACGGTGCTAAGGTGACAATAAACACGGGCGAACACTTGACAACCAGGAACGAAATGAGCTTTATCGAAAGATTCCTGCATGCTATCAGTGACCCGAATATCGCGTATATCCTGATGAGTGTTGGCTCGCTCGGTATTATGGCCGAGATATATAACCCCGGCGCCTTATTCCCCGGAATTATCGGGGCTATATGCCTTTTGATGGCTTTCTACTCGCTGGGTGTTCTTGATGCCAATATCGGCGGAATCTTACTGATGCTCCTGGCACTCGGACTGTTTGTCGCCGAATTCTTCACACCCACGTTCGGCATACTCACTGCAGGGGGGGTTACTGCGCTTGTCCTGGGATCACTGTTACTGTTCCCTGACAGGCTGCCTGTTTTCCGTGTTAATCCATGGCTTATCGGAATAGTTACGGCGCTCTTCGTCGGTTTCTTCCTTTTCGTTATACAGAGAGTAATCAAGATACACAGTCGTCAGGCCTCTACAGGCTGGGAAGAACTTATAGGAAAAACGGCAACGGTAATGATGACTCTGTCTCCTGAAGGGCAAGTACTTTTCAGGGGTGAACACTGGAAAGCGGTATCTGAAGAAGGTACTCTTAAAGAAGGAGAGCAGGTAATAATAAACAAGGTCGAGAACCTGAAATTATATGTATCCAGGAAAGAAACGGGGCAGGAAGATAAATGAATTTAACTGGTGATATCGTAATAGATCCGTGGGTGATAGTATTAATAATACTCTGCATCATCGCATTTCTGGCAATTACCATTATTTGGGGCATAAGAGCCCACCGCTTCAAGATAGGCGCAGGTAAAGAAGAAATGATAGGCAAGACCGCCCTTGTAACCACCGCACTTGATCCTAAAGGAACGGTTTTCGTTGAAGGTGAGCAATGGACGGCTATTTCGGAAGAAGACCGGATAGAACCCGGGGAGGAGGTGACAATATCCAGGGTCGATGGACTAAAAATATACGTAACTAAAATACAGTAAAGGAGAAATATCAGTGGACATTGTTATTATCGTTATCGTTGCTTTGGCAGTACTCATGATACTCTCGATGGCAATAAAAATCGTTCCCGAGTACGAGCGCGGTGTACTCTTTCGACTCGGTCGGCTGGTAGGTCAGAGAGGACCCGGACTCTTCGTAATCATCCCGTTCGTCGACCGCATGGTAAAGGCCGACCTGCGTGTCGTGACGATGGACGTCCCGTCCCAGGAAGTTATCACCAAGGATAATGTTACCGTACGCGTTAATGCCGTGGTGTACTTCAGGGTGGTAAATCCGGAAGATTCGGTGGTTAAAGTACTCGACCACATCCGGGCAACCTCACAGATATCTCAGACGACGCTTCGTAACGTAATAGGTCAGTCAGAACTCGATGAACTGCTGACACAGAGAGAGATGCTTAACCAGAGACTTACCCAGATAATCGACGAACATACGGACCCCTGGGGAGTCAAGGTCAGCACTGTCGAGATAAAAGAAGTAGAACTACAAGAGCAAATGAAGAGAATGATGGCCGCCCAGGCTGAAGCGGAACGTGAAAGAAGGGCCAAGATTATTCATGCCGACGGCGAATTCCAGGCATCTGAAAAACTGGCTCAAGCCGGCGCGGTCATCGGCAGAGAACCAACAACGTTACAGCTTCGTTACCTGCAGACTCTGACGGAAATCGCATCAGAGAAAAACAGCACTCTTATCTTCCCATTACCCATTGACCTCTTCAGCGCCTTCATGAAACGTGTTGCTCCTGAGGAAGATAAAAAAGGAAAGAAATAATTCTGACCAGTCATTGCGAGAAGTCTTGATATCATCGGGACGACGTGGCAATACATATAAACAAACCGGCGGTTGGTTACTATCAACCGCCGGTTAGAGCTATCTTAGTGAAACATCCCCTGCTATTACCTTGTTCAGGCTGCCATCGGGACTTCGCACCAGGAGACTGCCATCTTTATCCACGGACTCGGCAACACCTTCAATAACTTCTTTACCAGAGGTAACTCGAACTTCTTTTCCAAGGGTAACCAGCCTGTTGCGCCATTCGCTGAAAACAGAGCCGCCTGATATGACGGTGTAATACAGGTTATCCATAGCTTTGAGTAGTTTTTTAATAATCAGCAAACGGGATACTTCTTTTCCAGCTTCTATCAACAAACTCGTTACCGGCGTCTGTATTCCTGAGAGGATGTCTTTTCCTGCATTTATATTTATCCCGATACCGATAAGTGCGTAACGGATTGCTTCTTTTCTGACATCACTTTCGATCAATATCCCGCACACCTTCCTGCTATTGATCAGAACATCATTTGGCCACTTTATCTGTGTTTCCAGCCCGGTGTTTACTTCGATACTGTGTGAAACCGCCAGTGAAGCCATCATGATAAGTGACGGCAGTATTTGTTTCTCCGGATAGAGTACTATGGACATGGCGATGTTTCCTGCCGGCGTCAGCCAGCTACGCTTTAGTCTTCCTCTCCCGGCGGTCTGCTCATCGGCGATAACGACCGCACCTTCCTGTATCCCCCGGCCAGCTTCCATTTTCGCTATCTCATTGGTCGAGGTCACACTCGGATAATAGAGGATGCGCTGCCCTATCATCCTCGTATCCAGTTCATCCATAATCGATTCTGCTGATAGTATATCACTCATTATCTTGGACCCTTGAAATATATAAAATTACTATAGCACATATGGTTTTCACCGGATAACACCCCGAATTTGTCAAAACTGGAATTATCGCCTAAAATATAATGGCCTTAGGAATGCGGAGGGATCGCATAGTGGCCTAGTGCGGGCGCCTGCTAAGTGCTTACCTCAGGTAACTGGGGTCGTGGGTTCGAATCCCACTCCCTCCGCCAG
>JAFGCW010000009.1 GCA_016932435.1 Dehalococcoidales bacterium
CAGGACGGTTACCAGCTCTATCACCATACCTTCGTCTTTACCAGGAAAGGGGCATGGACAGTCGTCCAGCAGGGAATGAACGACGCCAACCACTACGCCCGCCGATACCACTGGCTCGGGGAGAGCGTGTCCGACTTCGTCAACGAGCCGCACGCCGGCATACTGTCCCAAGCAAAAAGCATCGCCCTGGACCTGACCGCCGGGGACAGCGCGCCGGCGCGCACCACCATCACCTCGATAGCCACGGAAGAAACGCCGGAGAAAGTGCTGGACGAACTCAGGAAACTGAAAACACTGACGCTGCCGCAGAGACACCAGATACTGACCTCCGACCTTCATCCCGACAGCCTGAAAAAGATAATCCTGAGCACTTACGAGCGGCAGCCGGAGGACTTCGAGCAGCTAATCGGGCTTCCGGGGGTCGGCGCGCGGACGATACGCGCCCTCAGCCTTATCTCCGAACTCGTTCACGGCGTGGCTCCCAGCTACCGGGATCCGGCGCGGTATTCCTTCGCCCACGGGGGCAAGGACGGCATCCCCTACCCGGTCGACAGGAAGACCTACGACCAGTCCATCGAGCTGCTTTCCAGGGCAATCAACAAGACCAAGCTGGGGTTGAGCGAAAAGCAGCAGGCTTTCCACGGGCTGGACAGGATGCGACGGGAAGGATAGTTCCATTAGATACAGATTCATTTTTTTACATTTATTCGTCTTCAGACTCATCCAATATCCAATGACGAGACAAAACAGGCGATTTTGAAGCTAAATATTTTGGTTTTGTAAATACGTAAAAAAATATTTTCAAACGATCCTAGTGTTAACAGGCTCAAAAGTCCGTTTTTAGTTTTATGTAAATTCTGCTTCATTTTCGGCATTTTTCGTTCATTCGTTATAAATCGACCAGTACTTCCGATATTTTTCATGGGATGATAAAATTCTCGCTCAATGACATCATATTTACCTGTTGCGGGGTCACGGGCAGGGATACCCTTGCCACTAGCACAACAGTATTTTTTGGGTATGTCATGGTAATAGATTAGCACATTTGTTCTTCTCTAGCAAGGGAATTTTGTCGGGGGACAAGAGAGAGGAGAGAAGAAAAAAGAAACAAGATACAAGATACAAGAGAAACGGATTCTTCACGACGTTCAGAATGACATACCAGAGCCAGACAGTCTATATCCGGTGAGAGAATATTACACCCATCCCGATGAATATCAGTATCCAGTCCGTCAGAGTCAGTATTTTTTAGTACTATAATAGCCGACGATCGTGTCACTGGTTCCCGGCTTTCGCCGGGATGGTTAGTAAGATTGAGTTTTTATGGTGGACAAAATTCCACTCATGTCCCCCTTCCGATTTCATACGGAATCGAGACTTTTTCAAAGGGGGAGAGCGTATTAATCACCGGTAGAGTCGCCGGTGGCTTTTTCGATAACAGTTGGAACAAGGCGAAACGGATTCTTCATCCCGTTCAGAGTGACATTAGATTATGATTCGATTGGCCCCGGACTACAGACCCAATAATCGAGATTGCCGCATCGAGGTTGTCTGCAATTGTTATTATGAGGCGAGAAGCTGCCGAAGAACCCATACCTCCGAACGTAAAAAACAGATGGTTCGCCTCGCTCAGCATAACAATTCATCAATTACAGATAGCCTCATAGTCCGAGGTCACGGACAGGGCGCGTTATTACTCCCCGACCAGCAAATACATCACCGGTGTAAGACCACCGTCCACGTTATGCCAGGCCAGCATTATCCCGGCTTTCGGGTAATCATACCGGGTCAGGTTGATGTCTATATTGTTTTCGTATCCCAGGCCGATATACTGGAGTAACTCTACCGTTCCGTTCTCAAATTCAACATCGATTTTATACATAATCGGACCGGTGCTCGCGACTCCGGGCTTTTCCCGGTGCGGAGAGAAAACAACGCCTTTGAACTCCATTTCGTCGGCTATATTATCAAGCCGCGAGAAATTGAAGTAACCATAGCCGGTTATTTTGATATTTCCCCGGTCGGGGAACACCAGTGATACGGTTGTGTCCGAAGTGGATGATTGTGACGAACAACCGGTCAATGAGATAATCGATAACGACAAGGCCATCAGGACCATAAATATTGTCCGCTTCATTTTTAAGCTCCCGAACGTGAATATTTTTCTACCATCACAAAGTATAACGTTGAAAGTGCGTAGAAGTAACTTTAAATTCAGGTAATAGTTTGTTTTACACAATCAGGACTTACTTAATCTTCCATGATCACCACCATATTTCTCGATAATACGCTGGATTCCAGAGCGGGGTGGGAATGACAGGACATGTACCACCCCGAGACCCTTCGCGGCGCTCAGGGTGACTCCTGGGGATTAGGTTGGGAAATGGAGTCTGTATTCCCGAGCGGGGCAGTAATATGGGAACCTTCGTTTGTAACGGTGTACCGGGATTGCTTCGTCCCGATTGCATCGGGATGTCGCAATCACTGATTGAGGGCGAGGTTGACAGGAAGGAGCAAGGCGTCGGGTTACGCTGCGCTGCGACCAACCTACGAGGCTATAATAGCGGACGACCGTGTCACTGGTTCCCAGCTTCCGCCGGGATGGTTAGTAAGATTGATTTTTTATGGTGGGTAAAATCCCCCTGTGTCCTCCTTTGCCAAAGGGGGAGTGTTTTTTCATTTGCGGGCACAGACTAATTATCCATTCCAGCGGGTTACGCTGCGCTGCAACTACTTAATTTTAATTGATACAGCAATTTTAATTAACTCGTCCTCCGGGGTTTTTTCACCCGCGAAGACCGTAAAAACAAACTCCGGCGTCCCGTCATCCGGCATAGTCCATGACATCAGCCTCAGGAAATTTTCCCCACTCGAATCCAAGTACATTTTATCCGAATAACCGGTTATCCCGTCAGATATTTTCTTCTCCGGGGGAAGTTCGAGGTCCGGGGCTCCGAGATAAGATTCCCAGGAAAACGGATAGCTCTGCCAGCAGACAATGTCAATCTGCAAGGCATTTTCGCCGGCTACTTCCAGGAGGCCCGATCTATCATTTTCCACCAGGAGCATATCATAATTTATATAGCCTTCGATTTCCCTGTCGCCGATGATTAAAGTTATTACCGGAAATTCTACTGTCCCAGACTCGCTATCGATATAACAATCACGATCATCCGGATTCAGGATTCTTTGAATCAGATAACCGTCCGGCAGATAGTCCGGTAACGGAACAGAGATTCCCGTATCGTTTTCTATCGCTGCCAGTTCGTCTTCCGCAGGTTCCGTCATCAGACCATAATCGTTTCGGGTACAAGAACAAATAACCAATGTTGAAAGTGACAGGACTAAACATATAACTTTTTCTAATGCTGGCATCGCTGTTTAACCTTCTTATCTACCGGGTTTTTCATCCCGAGCGGATTCGCTGAAAACTGAATCACCCGGTTGGCAAAAGAACCATCCATAAAGCGTTTTCCGGCTGAGTGAATGAGGGGGGATAATAGTAAATAAAAAGAAACTGTAGTTCATCTTCGGTATACTCTTCAACGTAAACAGAGCAATTACTTATCTGGAAAGGTATGTAATAGTATGTGAAACCAGTTGAGAATGATTGGCCGTTAGGGCCGTTGTTATAAATCCGGACTGATATCGGGGTTCCCCCGCTGGTGACGATATTCGGCAGGCTAAATTCTATTAAATAGGTACCAAGTGTTAACTCCACCGGCAGTGCCCAAGAATCAGAGATTATAGGGTCGATGGCCGCATAATTGTAAGACACGCCATCCATAGAAATTACCGTATCGTTTTCCACTGTTAAAGTTAATAAGCCGGATCCGGCAATTCCCGG
>JAFGCW010000059.1 GCA_016932435.1 Dehalococcoidales bacterium
CTCTACCTCTTCTTCCTCTACTTCAGGTTCTTCTTCCTCTTCATATTCTTCTTCTTCCTCCTCTACCTCTTCTTCCTCTTCATATTCTTCAATTTCCGGTTCTGGCTCAGGTTCAGGCTTTCGCCTTCTGATTATCCTGCGCTTTTTCTTAGGTTTAACCTCAGGTTCCGGTTCGGGTTTGGATTTCTTTACCACCTTAGGTTTTGGTGCGGGTTTTTCTTCTACTTCAGGTTCTTCTTCCTCTATCTCTTCCTCATATACTTCATCTATTTCTTCTTCAGTTACGGTTTCGTCGACTGATTCATCTTCAATGTCCGGTTCATTATCAACAGAAACGGTACCTGTCCTCTCATCTTTAAGTTCTTTGTAGGTTTTATCTATTTTCTTATATGAGCCGGAAAATAACGGATAACCGCACCATTGGCAGCACCAATCCACGGTTCTCTTTGTTTCACGACCGCAATTAGGGCATCTAGCCATTGATCACCTCTTCACATCTCTTAGTATATCAAATTAAACACAGGTAAAGTCAGGTATGCAATACAATTATATCAGGGTTGCCTGAGGAGGATACTTTTTGTTAAAGGGTATATCCAGATGCTGAAATGCCAGTCTGGTTGCCTGTCGACCCCGTTGAGTTCTCTCCAGGAAGCCAAGTTGCAGTAAATAGGGTTCGTAGACATCCATTATCGTGTCGGAGTCTTCGCCAATCGCCGCAGCTATTGTGTCCAGTCCTACGGGGCCTCCACCGAATTTCTCTATAATAGTATAAAGAACCTTACGGTCTGTTTCATCAAGCCCAATAGAGTCTACCTCCAGCTTTGATAAAGCTTCAATAACAACCGTTTGTGTGGCTACGCCATCAGCTTCAACCTGGGCATAATCACGGACCCTTCTCAATAAACGATTCGCTACCCGAGGGGTTCCTCTTGCTCTGCTGGCGATCTCTTCAAGACCTTTTTCCTCAATTTCTATGCCCAGAATTCGGGCAGAGCGTTCAATAATGCTTTTGATCGACTCAGTATCATAGAAATCAAATCGATAGACAGAGCCGAATCGATCACGGAGAGGTGGACTTAGGAGAGCATAACGCGTAGTCGCACCGATAAGCGTAAAGGGAGGCAGGTTAAGTCTCAGGCTTTTTGCTCCGGGGCCTTTTCCGATGATAAGATCGAGGGCAAAATCCTCCATCGCCGGATACAGCACTTCTTCGACTATTCGGCTCAAGCGGTGAATTTCATCGATAAACAGGATATCGCTGGCATGGAGGTTCGTTACTATAGCTGCCAGGTCACCGGTTCGTTCAATAGCCGGTCCGGAGGTTATCTTTACGCTGACTCCCATTTCAGCAGATATTATGTATGCCAGTGTAGTTTTTCCTAAACCGGGTGGTCCATAGAACAATACGTGATCAAGAGGCTCACCGCGGCCTTTTGCAGCAGCGATAGCTATGTTCAGGTTCTCTTTCACCTTTGTCTGCCCGTCAAAATCTTCGAGACTACGGGGTCGCAGGCTTGAATCAACAGGGGAGTCGTCCGAACTTTGTTTTCCTGAAATTATACGTGCTATTGCCCGGTACCTCCTGTCTTAAAATCCTTTTTTACGGTGCTATTATAGCATATCCTTTGAAACAAATATGTTAAAAAAAAGCTGTCCCGATAACATCGGGACAGCTAATATCTTGTCAGATTGTCGTGAAATCTTTATATGGCCAGTTCAGCTTCATTCGCTTCATCTGCCCTGATAGCCAGTATGCTTTCTTCCTGTTCTTCTTCCCAGTCGGATTTTCCACTGGTCATTAACCTGAGCATTTCTTCTGATACGGGTGAACGAGCCGGGATGAGTCTGCCGATAATGACATTTTCCTTTAATCCAACCAGCCTGTCGGTTGCGCCCCTTACAGCCGCTTCGGTTAACACTCTTGTTGTTTCCTGGAACGAAGCCGCAGCCAGCCAGCTATTGGTACTCAATGAAGCCCTGGTAATACCCAGCAGAACAGTATGAGCTGTGGTTGGTTCGCCGCCCTCGGCCAGTACTTCAGAATTTATATCCTCGTACTGGAACCTGTCTATTAATTCACCCGGAATTAGTTCCGTATCTCCGGCAGAGTCTACCCTTACCTTGTTCAACATCTGGTGGGCGATTATTTCAATATGCTTATCACTGATGTTGACACCCTGTGAACGGTATACTCTCTGAACCTCATCAACGAGATACTGCTGGACGGCATCTCTCCCAAGTATATGTAGCATTTCCTGTGGATTTACCGAGCCATCGGTAAGTTGTTGTCCTGCTCTCACTGCATCACCTGTCTGGATTCGAACAGGAATAGCTGCAGGTATCATATATTCTCTCTTATCCTGTTCTTCGTAGGCAATAGTTATCTGGCCTTCACCTATCTCGACCTGACCGGTAACTCCGGCTATGATCGCCTGTTCTCCATCTGTTTTCGCTACTTCCTTGGATTTATCCTTCCCATTCGATTTTTTCAATCCTTTGGGTTCTGCAAGTACGGTACCAATATCTACGTATTGTCCTTTTTTAACCACCACTTTCCAGCCTTCAGGAAGTGTATATTCATCGCGGAAAACTTCCGTGCTCGTAATCTCGATTTTATCCCCGTCATCGCCGGTTATCACTTCAGCTACTCCGGATATGTCAGCCAGAATCGCCGGTACTTTGGGTGTTCTCGCTTCAAAAAGTTCCTCTACTCTTGGGAGACCACTGGTAATATCGAGTCCGACGACACCGCCGGTATGGAATGTCTGCAAGGTTAACTGTGTACCCGGTTCGCCGATACTCTGGGCGGCAATGATCCCAACCGCCGTGTTCATATTGACTATCTCGCCACGAGCCAGATCCCGCCCGTAGCATGCCTGGCATACACCACGCCTTGATTGACAGGTAAGCGGGGACCTTCCGTGGACTTTTTCAACTCCTGCGGCTATTATTTCCTGCGCCTTGGTTTCATCGATTTCTTCATTTCGTTCGACAATTACCTCACCTGTCTCAGGATGCACAACCGGACTTGCTGCCATGCGGCCTATCATACGTTCGGTATAAGAAGGCAGCAGCTTCCTGTCCTCCGGTTCGGTTATCCATATTCCGTCAATCGTGCCGCAGTCCTCTTCGAGAACTATGACGTCATGAGCCGCGTCGATAAGACGCCGGGTAAGATGTCCGCTTTCAGAAGTTCTTAAAGCGGTATCGGTAAGACCTTTCCGGGCGCCATGCGTAGATATAAAATACTCGAGTACACTGAGTCCTTCACGGAAGCTGGCTTTGATAGGAAAGTCGATAATTCTTCCTGAAGGATTGGTCATTAGTCCTCTGAGACCCGCCATCTGCCTGATCTGGGATATGTTACCTTTCGCACCGGAATTTGCCATCATGTAGATTCCGCCATAATGATCAAGGCTGTCCGATATAGCATCCGCTATTTTGTTCGTAGTATCGGTCCATGCCTGAACGACGCCGCTGTATCTTTCGTCCTCGGTAATTATACCGCTGCTGTACTGGTTTTCGAGTATCGCGGTTTTTTCTTCAGCTTCTGCGATCAACTCAGGTTTACTACTGGGAACCTGGATGTCGTTCATAGCCACAGTAGTGCCTGATTTCGTCGCAAAGTCGAACCCCAATTTTTTCAGATTATCCAATACGACTGCCATCTCCTCGTCACTCAGGATCTTTGAACAACCCGTAACTACATTCTTCAAACCGGTTTTATCTATTACCTCATTGTGAAAACCCATTTGTTCAGGCAGTACTTCATTAAAAATGATTCTCCCGACACTGGTTTTTATCATGCTGCTGTCATTTTTCATATCTCTCACGTTGATTTCAGCCCTGAAATCAACCACACCGAGTTCATACGCAAGCTTTGCTTCCTCGAAACTTCCGAAAATCATTCCCTCGCCCTTCATTCCCGGACGAATAGATGTTAGATAGTAAACCCCGAGCACTATATCAAGGGTAGGGGTGACGATTGGTTCACCTGAACTCGGTAAAAGCATATTGTGTATACTCAACATGGTTTCACGGGCTTCTCTTACAGCCGCTTTTGATAACGGGATATGCACAGCCATCTGGTCTCCATCAAAATCCGCATTGAAAGCGGTACAGACCATAGGATGAAGCTGTATCGCACTTCCATCGATTAAAACAGGCTCGAATGCCTGGATACTCAACCTGTGTAGCGTAGGAGCGCGATTCAGCAATACCGGACGTTCTTTTACGACTTCCTCGAGAATGTCATACATTTCCGGTTTTGCTCTCTCGACCAGCCTTCGAGCGCTTTTTATATTGTGAGCCAGACCGCGTTCCAGCAGCTGGTGCATGACGAAAGGTTTGAACAATTCCAATGCGATTCTTCTGGGAATACCACACTGGTTGATTTTTAACGTAGGACCGACAACAATAACCGAACGTCCGCTGTAATCTACACGTTTACCCAGCAGGTTCTGTCGGAAACGGCCCTGTTTTCCTCTAAGCATATCCGAGAGAGATTTCAGTTTATGATTTCCGCTTGTCGCGTATGCCTGGCCTCGCTTACCGTTATCGATAAGCGAATCAACGGCCTCCTGAAGCATTCTCTTCTCATTACGTATGATAATCTCCGGAGCTCCTGTTTCCATCAGGTGGCGAAGGCGATTATTACGGTTGATCACCCTCCGGTACAGGTCATTGGTACCGCTGATAGCAAATTTCCCGCCATCAAGTTGTACCATCGGCCGTAAGTCAGGAGGTAACACCGGAAGTACCGTACAAATCATCCATTCCGGCTTCGAGCCGCTGCGGCGAATCGCTTCAACGACCTGTAATTGTTTACTCGCCTTTTTCCGTCGCTGGCCTGAGTTCGATCGCGTCTCCTGGAGAAGCTCGTTTCTTAATTCGTTAAGATTAATATTTCTGATAACCTGCAGGATAGCCTCGGCTCCCATGCCGGCGGTAAATACCTGCGGATATTTCTGAGAAAGATCCTGGTACTGTGTTTCAGTAAGAAGCATCCTGAGATGAAGATCACGCAGTTGTTCCAGTTCAGCGTTATTCTGCTCTATCAGTAACTCTTTTTCTTCCTCCCATTTACTCCGCATATCGTTAATTTCTTCAACGGTGGCTTCCTTCATATTGGAAATTACTGTCTCCAGAGCTTCCTGACGGGTAGCAATATCCTCCTGGATATTTTCTGCTGCCTGCTCTAACGACAGTTCGCGTTCTTCATCATTTACAGAAGTAACGATATAATGAGAAAAATAAAGCACTCTCTCAAGATTACGTGGAGACATATCAAGAAGAAGCCCCATCCGACTTGGAATACCTTTAGCGAACCAGACGTGACTTACCGGACAGGCCAACTCTATATGACCCATACGCTCACGTCTTACCTTCGATTGGGCTACCTCTACTCCGCACTTATCACAGATAACGCCCTTGTAACGTATCCTCTTGTATTTACCACAGAAGCACTCGTAGTCTTTAGTCGGTCCAAATATCCTTTCACAAAAGAGTCCGTCCCTTTCCGGTTTGAGTGTACGGTAGTTGATTGTCTCCGGTTTGGTAACTTCGCCATAAGACCAGCTTCTAATCTGTTCCGGTGAAGCAAGGGAGATACGTACTGCATCAAAATCATTTACTTCAAGCATTAATCATCCTCTCCTAATTCGGACTCGTTAGGTTTTTCATCAACTTCAATATGAACGTTTACCTCTTCCTCATCTGCTTTCTCTTCTTCTGTATGTTCACTAATTGGTTCTTGTTCATCTTCTCCCTCCGCGCTCATTTCCATCTCTTCGGCTTCATCCGATGTTTCTTCCTGCTCTTCAGCCGTCACTTCTTCTATATTCATTTCAGGTTCATCGCCAGATCCTTCATCTGTTCCGGCTTTCTCATCAATATCTACTGTCTCTTTGGCATTAGCAATCTCTGCCTGTACCTCCGGATTGATTGCGAGTTCAACACCTGCACCGGCGCCGGCAATAATACTCTCTATAGACTCCTCAAGCGAATCCACTTCTGAATCCAGCCCCGGTATTTTCGGTTCACCGAAGGCAGGTCTCTCTTCTTCATTAATAACTTCGATAGCAAGACCGAGACTCTGAAGTTCCTTGACCAGTACTTTGAAAGACTCCGGAACACCGGGCTGCAATATATCTTCGTTTTTGACGATTGCTTCGTAAGCTTTTGCTCTACCAATAACATCATCGGATTTTATCGTCAATACTTCCTGAAGGTTATGGGCAGCGCCATAAGCCTCCAGCGCCCATACCTCCATTTCACCGAATCTCTGTCCGCCAAACTGGGCTTTACCTCCCAGGGGCTGCTGACTGATTAATGAATACGGTCCGGTTGAACGGGCATGAACCTTATCTTCAACAAGGTGATTAAGCTTCATCATATAAATATATCCGACTGTTATGGGGTGATCGAACATTTCACCGGTACGCCCGTCACGCAGCATGACCTTACCAACAGTAGGGGGTGGATAATTCTTTTCCGTACTTATCTGTGCAACAACTTCCTCAAGCCTCTGCGCATCGATATCTTTGTTTGGTACTCCCATATTCTCAAGCCACAACCTCAGGCAAACTTCCCTGGCCACGCCCGGATACCCGTCATCAAACACTTCATCAGCGTTATAACCACGACTTTGTACCCACTCTTTGGCCTTTTCCAGCTCGAGGGCACCGTCATTATTTGCGGGGTTTATGTTTACAGCACCGGCTTCCTGTGCAAGCCATGCTTTGGCAAGTACATCTTCAATGGATATATCGGTTGCACCGTCAAAAACCGGGGTGAGTGCTCTGAAACCAAGAATTTTCGCTGCCCATCCAAGATGAGTCTCCAGTACCTGCCCGATATTCATACGGGACGGTACACCTACCGGATTCAGAATGATATCAACAGGAGTACCATCCGGCAGGAATGGCATCTCCTCGACCGGGGCTATAATGGATACAACACCCTTATTGCCGTGACGTCCGGCAAGTTTATCGCCCACTGCATTCCTGCGTTTCTGGGCAACCCACACCTGAACTAACTGATTTACACCGGCAGCAAGGTCGTTTCCACTGAATACCTTAACGTTAATGACTTTACCCCATTCACCGTGGGGCACACGGAGAGAAGTATCTTTAACCTCTCGAGCTTTCTCACCGAATATAGCTCTAAGAAGTTTTTCCTCGGCGGATAATTCGGCTTCACCCTTCGGTGTAATCTTCCCTACTAATATGTCATCGGGGCCGACCGCGGCTCCTATCCTGATGATACCGTTTTCATCGAGTTCACGGAGACTTTCTTCACCGACATTGGGAACATCGCGAGTAATTTCTTCAGGCCCAAGTTTGGTGTCTCTCGCTTCAACTTCATGCTTCTCTATGTGAATCGAGGTAAAGACATCATTTTCAACCAGACGGCTGCTGACAATGATAGCATCTTCGAAGTTATAACCTTCCCAACTCATAAAAGCACATAATACATTCTGTCCCAGCGCCAGTTCTCCCTTTTCCATAGACGAACTGTCTACTAATACCTGTCCCGCTTGGACCTTGTCACCCTTATATACCATGGGACGCTGGTTAGTACAGGTGCCCTGGTTGGTACGGACGAATTTCATCAGCGTATAATCATCCACTTCACCGTCATCGGTCGTGACCTGGATCAGTGAACTTGTGGCGGATGTAATGATGCCAGATCTCCGTGCGATAAGTACCTGTCCACTGTGTTTTGCCGCTTCCTCTTCCATGCCTGTAGCAACTAACGGTGCCTCGGGTGAAAGCAAAGGTACAGCCTGGCGCTGCATGTTCGATCCCATCAGAGCACGGTTGGCATCATCATGTTCAAGGAACGGTATCAGTGAAGCCGATACACTGAATATCTGCTTGGGTGAAACGTCCATATACTGTATCTTATCGGGCGATTCGTAAAGGTAGTTGCCGCTCATTCTTACCTCTACCTTCTCATCGACGAATTGACTCTTTGCGTCGAGGCTAGCGTTGGCCTGAGCAATAATATATCTGTCTTCTTCGTCAGCCGGCAGATAGAATACGGACGATGATACGAAAGGAACTACCTTGATGGTTATGGGAGCTGCCGCCATTATTTTCTCAATATGTTTTTTTGTTATTGTAGTACCGGCTTTGGCTATGATATTACCGTCATTATCTTCGAATTTTTCCCTGACGGTCCTGCCTTCAAGTTGTTCGTAGTCCTCACTTACTTCCGATATTACTTTTCGATAAGGCGTCTCGATGAAACCATAACGATTGATTCTTCCATATGTAGCGAGAGAACCGATAAGACCGATGTTCGGACCTTCCGGAGTCTCGATTGGACAGATTCTCCCATAGTGGGAATAGTGAACATCACGAACCTCGAATCCTGCCCTGTCACGTGACAGACCTCCGGGACCCATTGCGGAAAGACGTCGTTTGTGTGTAAGTTCGGTCAGCGGATTAGTTTGATCCATGAACTGCGAAAGCTGAGAACTTCCGAAAAATTCTCTGATTGCGGCGACTACCGGTCGGATATTTACCAGAGCACTCGGAGTGGCCGACTCAGTAGGGATCGTGCTCATTCTCTCTTTAGCCACTCTCTCCAGCCGCACCAGACCTATACGGAACTGGTTCTGGATAAGTTCACCGACCGTGCGAACACGCCTGTTGCCAAGATGGTCGATATCATCCGCATTATCAGTACCGATATTAACCATCATCACGTGCCGGATTATTTCAATAATATCTTCACGAGTTAGAGCTTTCTGCTCTTCGGGAACACCTAGTCCCAGTCTCTTGTTCAACTTGTATCGTCCGACAGAACCCAGGTCATAATGAACCGGGTTGAAGAACATATTTTCGATCAGGCGTCGGGCGTTTTCGATGTTAGGCGGGTCACCCGGTCGCATTTTTCTGTAAATGCTTAGAAGAGCTTCCGATTGATCTCTGACCAGTGGTTCACGATCCATGGTAGTATTCATGAAATTGATTTCCGGTGAATCACCACCGGTACCATAGAGTTGAAGCAGTTCTTCATCACTACTGTAACCGATAGCGCGTAGCAGCGTTGTTGCGGGTATCTTTCGCTTACCGTTGATCTTGACAGAGATCACGCCCTGGTTGTTGGATTCGAATTCCAGCCAGGCGCCATGTCCGGGAACCAGTTTAGCATGGCAAAGCCTGCGGCCACTGTTCGGATCTTCCTCGGCAACAAAATATACTCCCGGTGAACGTAGAAGCTGGCTTACCACGACACGTTCGGCTCCACCGGTGATGAAGGTACCCTTGGTTGTCATCAACGGAATGTCTCCAAAAAACAGGTCCTGTTCTTTTATTTCTCCTGTTCCTTTGACAAGAAGCCTGGTTTTAATATAAAGAGGAGCCGAATAGGTAAGGTCTCGCTGACTGCATTCCTGTTCTGAATTTCGGGGTTCACGGAACTCATAACCAATGAAACTGATCTCCTGTCTGTTTCCGGTGAAGTCCTTGATAGGGGAAATCTCTTCAAGTAGGTGTTTCAGCCCTTCTTCCTGCAACCATCTGAACGAGTCAAGCTGTACCTGGATAAGATTAGGGACTGTCAGAATCTCCGGTAGTCTTGCGTAAGATTTCCTGGTAACGGCGGGTAATTTTCTCTCGGCATCTTTCGGCGGCACAAATACCATGCGTAGCACAACTCCTTAAACTAGGATTTATTGATTCCGGATTATGGCAATAATAATCCCCAAATTTTGGACATAGTAAAACTAACGAACAATTAGAGGATCTAAAATAAGAAAAGTGAAATTCTCTGAAGGCATAATCCCGCAGACTAATAATAGCATCCAGAACTAGATTTGTCAAGAATATTTAGAATTATTTTTGTCTGCTTTTTTTATCTTTGATACGATTCCATAATTCATTTAGTTTTGCCTTCAGCTCTTCGTAACTGCCGTCATTTTCGATAATAACATCGGCGTATTTGGTCCGTTCTTCGTTCGGTGTCTGCGCATGAATCCGCGTAAGAATCTCTTCTTTTGTCAATCCTCGTGACTCCTGCAGCCTTTTCACAACCGTATCTTCTTTAGCTACCGTGACCCATATTTCGTCTACCAGATGGTCCCATCCTGCTTCTACCAGCAGTATTACTTCAAGTACTACTACTTCGGTTCCCTGCCTCCTGAACTTCTCAAGCCGTGATTTCGTCAGTTCATAAGCTCTGGGATGAATTATCTCGTTAAGATTCGCGAGGGCAGAGGGATTATTGAACACTATCTCCCCGAGTTTTTTCCTATCTATTTCACCGTTCGAGTTAAGAACTTCTTCTCCGAATGTTTCGACTACTTTTTCGAGTCCTTCGGTACCGGGGTTGAATACCTCGTGAGCTACCTTATCGGCATCGATTACTTTCGCTCCGAATTCTGCGAGTATCTCTGCTGCCGTACTTTTACCGCTGCCGATTCCGCCGGTAAGACCAATTATCTTCATTGCGCATTTCCTTTATAAGTTGATGTTTGAAATTAGGTTACCTTCCCAGCCATCCCTGTTTTGTTATCAGACCGCGAACGTAAGCTGCCTGGCCGACGTGCTGAAGCCCATCATTGATTACTCCGGTGATTATCCTATAAGCTGGTCTGTTGCTGTTGAATGTCGGGCTGTATACCTCCTGCTCCAAATCGGATTCTTCAAGCTGGTTGCCTATGCAATCCTTGATTCTCTCAAGGACAGAACGATGGTATTCCATGATAGTAAGAGAATCCGGAGCTTTGAAGGCTGCCATTTCTTTGGCAGTAAAACCAACACCTGTCTCTGCCGGATCAGGTCTGCGGTCAAAACGGGCATACCAGCCTTCGCTTATCCATAACTGCTCCAGCCCCATTAATTCCGACATATTCCTGTCATGGCTTCGCGTCAGGTGCCACGTCAGCCAGCCTATCGTATTAGCGCCTTTCGATGGCTGCTGATTCAGCTGCTTCGGTGTAAGGTCCTCAAGCACCTGAGCCAGTTGTGCGGCTATCCGGTCGAATATATCCATTATCATTTCCTGCCAGGTCATGTTATCCTCCCGATCTCTTCACTGCTGTTTCTGCGCCCAGAATATAGCTCTGGGCGACTTTTCATTATACGGATTTCCTGCCCAGTCACCGTATATATAATGAATGATGAATCCGTGTGATTCCAGCCAGTACTTTACTTCATCCATACTCACGGGATGCTTCTGCTGTATAAATTCCTTACTCAATATCTTACCATCCAGGAAGTTCACTTCGGTTGACCGCCGGAACCTGACCAGTTTCTCCGGTTTATCATACCAGATTACCTCCCAGTAACTTTCTATCTTGGTACCGTCTGAACATATACCGGTCGGGAAAGCCTTCGTTACGCCGGGTTCGATCCATGATGAAGCCAGCTTTCCTTCCATGTGATCGTTATCGATGTAAACGAATCCGCCCGGTTTCAACGAATGAGCGGCTTTTTGAACGCATTTTTCCTGGTCCTCACCGGTCGCCAGTTCATAGAAACAATTACCTCCGAGGATAACAAGGTCGAATCCTTCAGGCCATCTGTCTTTGACAACATCTATCTGGTGAAACTCGATCCTGCTTTGGATATCTTCTGGAAGTCGGGATATTTTAAAAGCGGCATGATCCAGCATGCCCTGCGCCTGGTCAAGTCCTGCAATATAATGTCCATCCTTCGCCAAAGGTAAAAATATTCTTCCGGTCCCACAAAAAGGCTCGAGAATATACAGAGATTCTTTACCTTGTATTAATTTCCTTATTAAATTAATATCCTGGTTAAAATCCTGCTGTATATCATATAGTTCAGCGATATGTGACTCGACATCGTACATGTTAACTGTATTATGGAACATCTATGTTTTTTCCTGGATTCCTAGATTTCTCTTGCCAGCGTGAGTCCCCATACGGATACCGCCCCGGTTTCTTTCAATACTCCCGCACAGGCGTCCAGCGTTGCGCCGGATGTCGATACATCATCGATCAGGATAACTGCCTTTCCTTTTAACGTTCCATCACGGACGCTGAATACTCCTGATACATTCTTCATTCTTTCCTCGACATTGGCGCTTCTTGCCTGGGGCATCGACTTTTCATGTTTTACCAGGCTGTTGGGAAATACCGGTAGTCCTGAGAGTTTTGCCAGTTCCTTTGCCAGGAGGGTGGACTGATTATAGCCCCGTTCTCTGATGCGGGACTTGTGCAGCGGTACCGGCACGAGTACATCACCCTGGATGGGATACATTTCTAAAAAATCGTGAAGAAATCCCGCAAGCATGGGAGCTATCGATCGTAAGTTCCTGTATTTAAGCTGGTATACGGCCTGCTGTATGACACCTTCAAAGCGGAAGGGAGAACGAATTCCATCTATGTCTGCCTTCCAGCGTATACAGTCCGAACATAAAATACCGCTGGCTTGAGGCCTTCCACAGAGAGGACATACCGGGGGTACGATTAATGGTTGAGATCGTAAACACGAATCACAAATGAAAGATCCTTCTTTTCTACATCCGACACAGTACCGGGGAAAAAGAATATCGAGTGCTATCTCCCCTAGTCTTGATACTTGAGGGAGCACAGTCACCATCCGTTATTTATTGATTTGTTAACTGGTCTGGGACGGTATTAACGGGCGCGGCTGTTGTGCATAGCGCCGCTCATTATGGGCTCATCAATATAAACATCGCCGTTCCTGATTTTCAGGTTGTAGCCGCAATCAGGATTGGTACAAACCCATGCTTTGTAGTAAATATTCGCCCCCTGGCTGCCGAAATCGGACAGGGGTACCAGATCTCCGGACTTACATCTCTGACACTTTGGAAAACTTCCTTGTTCCACGGGGGTCCTCCTCCCAACCTTAATTTATTCTTTCTTTAATTTTGCATTAGTATACACTAAACGATTATCGTTTTCAATATATTATTCGAGCCTGATCGAACCTAAGCAAGTGTAAAGGGCGCCCTGCCCGGTTAACCGGCTTTGCATCAGATTCACTAAATCCACTCTTATGATACCGCCTGTAAAGGGTGTACCTGTCACTATATCTCCCAGCCTTTTCCTCTCATCACGTGTGGCATGATTGCGAACTCGCGCCAGTGTCAGGTGAGGACTGAACTTACGTTTTTCACGGGGAAAGCCCAGCTTTTCCATCTCTACCTCAATGTTTCTCTGAAGTTGCTCTAACCGATCCATCTTTCCGGATAGTCCCGCCCAGACCACCTGAGTCCTGGCAGGATTGGGGAACACTCCCAGTCCCGTAAGCTGGATCTGGAATGAAGGTATTCCGTTGACTCCGCTTTTTATAGCATCCAAGATTTCAGTTATCCTGTCTGAGGGAACATCACCCAGAAATTTTAACGTCAGGTGAATACTCTCAGGATTCACCCACTTCGCCGGGGTGGAGCTTTGAGACTTCAGGATTGACTCTATCTTGTCCATCTCTGTCTTTATCTCACTGGAGAGTTCAACGGCTATAAAAGCTCGGATTGTATCCATTTTCCTTTCACATCTGTCATCGTCATTGCGAGTGAAACAAAGCAATCCGCTTTAGGCGGAAGACGTATCAATCTCAATATATTCAAACCACAAAGCCATCAACGCACCATATACTTAAATCCCGAGTAGTTTCCTGGCATTACCTTCCAGGATCATTTTCCTGGTTGCATCCAGCAGACTTAACGAATCGATCTCACCCAGCAATCTGGTTGGTTTAAGCAAAGGATAGTCAGTACCGAACAGGATTTTTTCAGGACCGACCAGTTCGATTACCTGGTTGTATATCTGGGGTGAGTACAGGAAAGGTGACGCGGCAGTATCGAAATACACGTTTGCCATCGCCTTTTTGACCTCAGGCATCAAAGCGTAGAAGGGGAGTCCACCGCCCCAGTGGGCGCAGACTATTTTCAGGTCAGGATAGTTTGTGATAAAAGGATAGAGTATTTCCGGAGTCACGCTTCCTTTTCCCTGGTATTGATGCCCTGCCGGTTCCGATGAGTGGGTTAATAATATCAATTCATTTTTAACAAGGAATTCAACGAAACTTACCTCTGATTCTGTATCCAGTAGATTGAATTGCTGAACATCCGGTCTTATTTCACCGATTCCCCTGATTCCTCCCTGGACACACCGTTCCATTTCTTTTATAGCAGGGCCTGGAAAGCAGGGCTGCACGGAACCGAATCCAACCAGTCGTTTCGGAAAGCGCGATACCGATTCCATTATATAATCATTGGTCTCTACGCAAAGCTCATGGGTAGTCCAACCGATGTTAAGAATGACCGAGATATCGATTCCTTCACTGTCCATACTCTCAATAAGCTCATCGGCAGTAGCAAGCTTGGCCTTTTCATCTGAGTACAGTCCCGCGAAGCAGGGATCTACATCAATGTAGTTTCCCCTGTTCTCTTTAATCCGGGGAGAAAATATATGCGTATGAAAGTCGATAATCACCGCCATATTATAATGGAAGGAATTATTACTCTTCAATCGATTATGATTTTAAGCGTATCGATGAGTAAACAAAAGCTCTGAGGAGATATTCAGATAAAAATTGATAAAAAACCGTCCTGAAAGACAATAAAGTACTCTAGATGGATATTCAATGAGTTGCTAGAGAAGGCATGCTGGGTTATTATAGTAGTAGTTAGCAATCTAACGGTTAGAGTGCTAATAAAATTGACCCGAAATCGGGTTGATTTTAATTTTTTATTCTCAGGAAGGAGGAAAAAATGGCGGCTAAATCGGTAAAACTTGAACCTTTGGCTGACAGAATGGTTGTGAGACCTATCGAGAGAGAGGAAATAACCAAGGGGGGAATCGTTCTGCCAGACACAGCAAAAGAGAAACCCCAGGAAGGGGAAGTACTGGCTGTAGGTCCGGGGCGGATGTCCGACGATGGAGTCCGGATACCCATGGACATAAAAAAAGGTGACGTAGTACTTTACTCCAAGTACGGAGGGACCGAAGTAAAAGTCGAGGATGAGGAACTCATCATCCTGCGCGAGAGTGATATTCTCGCCAAAAAACCGAAAAAATAACTCAGGAATTGTGAGGAGGATGAAATATGGCTAAACAGATTGTTTTTGATGAAGAAGTTCGACACGCCCTCAAGAAAGGGGTAGACACACTCGCTGACGCGGTAAAAGTTACCCTGGGACCCAAGGGACGTCCGGTAGCTCTTGACAAGAGGTGGGGCGCTCCGTCGGTTATCGATGACGGCGTAACTATTGCTAAGGAAATCGAACTTCCCGATCCATTCGAAAATATGGGCGTACAGCTGGTAAAAGAAGCCGCCAGCAAGACGAATGACGCCTGTGGTGACGGCACAACAACTTCTACTATTCTTGCTCATGCCATCATTACCCACGGATTCAAGAATGTCGCGGCCGGCGCCGAACCCCTGGCACTCAAGAAGGGTATTGAGAAAGCCACCGAAACCATTATCGCGGAACTAAAAAAAGTATCCACGGAAGTAAAGGGCAAAGACCAGATCGCCCAGGTTGCTAATATCGTTGCAAAAGACCAGAAAATAGGCGACCTTATTGCCGAAGTAATGGAAAAAGTCGGCAAGGATGGTGTCATCACCGTTGAAGAGTCCAAGGGGCTTGAATACGAAACCGAATTTGTAGAGGGTATGCAGTTCGACAGGGGCTATATCAGCGCCTACTTCGTTACCAACACCGAGAAAATGGTAAGCGAACTCGACGACCCCTACATACTTTTAACCGATAAGAAAATCTCCGCCATATCCGACCTGCTTCCCGCTCTGGAGAAGATCTTACAGGTAACCAAGAACCTTCTTATCGTTGCCGAAGATATCGACGGCGAAGCTCTTGCCACCCTGGTAGTCAATAAGCTTCGCGGCACCCTGAATATCCTGGCCGTCAAGGCTCCGGGATTCGGTGATCGCCGTAAAGCAATGCTTGAAGATATGGCTATTCTTACCGGCGGCACCGTGATATCCGAGGATATCGGGCGCAAGCTGGATTCCGTTACCATTGAAGACCTGGGTCGCGCCCGTCGCGTAACCTCCGATAAAGACAATACGACCATAGTCGAAGGTAAAGGCGAAGATGCTGCCATCACTTCCAGGATCAAGCAGATTAAAGCCCAGATAGAAGAGACCACTTCCGATTTCGATCGTGAAAAACTACAGGAGAGACAGGCCAAGCTGGTCGGTGGTGTTGCCGTGATAAAAGTCGGCGCTGCTACCGAGACAGAACTCAAGGAAAGAAAGCATCGTGTTGAAGATGCTCTTTCGGCGACACGCGCCGCTGTAGAAGAGGGAATCCTTCCCGGTGGCGGAACTGCCCTTCTTAATGCGCTTCCGGCTCTCGACAAACTGAAGGTCAGTGATGATGAAGCGGTCGGTGTCGCTACGGTCAAGAAAGCGGTCGAAGAACCTATTCGCTGGATCGCTGAAAACGCCGGTAAAGACGGCTCCGTAATTATCGACGCGGTGAAGAAGAGTAAACCGGGTATTGGCTATGACGCTAATGACGACGAGTTCTGCAACATGGTTGAAAAGGGTATTATTGACCCGACCAAAGTTGTCAGATCAGCCCTTCAGAACGCAGCCAGTATTGCCGCGATGGTCCTTATCACCGAAGCTCTGGTGACCGATATACCTGAGAAGAACGCCGCGCCTGCAATGCCTGGCGGCGGGATGGGTGACATGGGCGGAATGATGTAATATTACATCATTCCTATCACTCTTACATTACTATATATGAAAAGCCCCGATTACTTCGGGGCTTTTCTTTTTTACGGTGAATTAAGGAGTCCTGGTTATTTTACGATACTATACAATCTACGGAACTTGATTATTTCCAGAATAGTGGCACAATCGAAAAACCTCCAGAATCTAAGTCGAATACAATATCCTCGGCTTCTATGTAATAATTAGTATTAAACATATTATCAAAAAGTATTTATCAGTTAAATAACCGGTCAGGAAATAATCAATCGAGTTGTATACATACACAAAGGGAATACCTTTTTACAAGATATCCCCCTTTTTTAGGTCTCTTGGTTATTTCCTACTCTAATTCTGACTTCTACTACGTCGTATGAATATGGTACTCCAAGCGGATAATAGTATACCTAGTGTAATCCAAGGTATCAACAACACTACCTTATTTGTAGGTTGGATTTTACCACCTACTTCTAGTCCTGGATCAGGACCGTTGCCACCACAATTCTCTGCATACTTTATTAACCAGTCAAACACATTCTCTGCAAGAAGTTGATTATCATAGGCACTTATCTGACTGTTGTCGAAAATGTTATTATCACCGATAACTACAACCCGCCACCCACAATCCTCCGAAACGGTTACTGCGGGAATGCTACTAACATCCCATGCTACTTCTACAGATGGAGCACTGCCGGATATTGCACCTCCAGCACTGAACGAAACCTGAGTAACACCATCAAATATTTGATGGGCTGCAAAATTAGAAATGGTACTACCAATAGATCCTGTTCCAACTGTCGTTCCATAAGCTAGAGAGACTGGATTAATATTACTATTTGGGCATCCGGTATTTTCACTTAAAATCAGAAGCCCACCACCACTATCGAGGAATCCTTGAATAGCTGCTACTTCTGCCGACGAATAGACTGAATTCCAAGCAGATCCAAGGGATATAACAATGATATCATATTGACTAAGATCAAGACCGAGAATACCAGTGCTATTCTCGTCTATTGTATATCCACGGCCCTCTAGAATCGACTTTAGATTACTAAAATAACCACTTGGTGAGTAGGCAAGGTAAATTCCATGTGATGTGTCCCAGAGGATATTTCCCCCTGCAACACTGGCACTTACTATTCTAGACACTGATAGAGTTGTTTCTGTTGAAATAGGTAATCCTGTTGTCGTATCAATATCTTGGGTCTGAGTATCATGATCATCAGCTAATGCTGTATATGAAGGTGACAAGAAGAGAACTAATACCAAGCATAGTACAATAAAAAAATGCAATCGTTTCATAATTTCTCTCTTTATTAATTTATTAAACGTATTATGTTTTGTTATTATATATAAATATCACTTTTTCTATAAAATAAAGATACGAGCTTTTTGTACTTTCTACAGAATCTGCCTCATAGTAAAAATTTATGCAATAAAAATCAATTGATCAAAAGGATGAATTTAGTAAATATATTAATCAAAAAGGTTTACATCTTATACTGTACCTTGGTTAAAGAATTTTCATTCAACAGACTTAACGGCTTTTCTGACGTCATGTTGATAAGACTGGGAGTAACAGCAGAAGTTCTAGAAGGATATCCTTACCGGCGTACAGCTATGTTTCAGTTTTCCATTACTCCGAATTTCTTTACGTCTTCTTTATTATACTTTGACCACCAGCCATATCCGCCTTTATACTGGAACTATGATTGATACACAAAAAGTTGAAATGGAATCACAGGAAAATTGTGGGGTCTGCGGCAATTCCCTGATATACGGGACTGAAGAAGCAAGAAGAGTTTGTACCTACTGCGGAAAGGAGTTCAATGCCCTGATATACTGCCCGGAAGGTCATTATATCTGCGATTCCTGCCACAGCAGCAAGGCGCTGGATATCATTAGAGACGTATTAAGTTCAACGGAATCCTCCAACCCGATCGAATTACTTGAAATAATCATGTCTCACCCATCGGTTCCCATGCATGGACCTGAACATCACGCAATGGTACCTGCCATACTGGTGGCAGCGGTTAAGAACGCAGGCTATCCTGTTCCCGAAAACACCGTGGAAAAGGCAATATCGAGGGGAAAGGAAATACCGGGCGGCTGGTGCGGCTTCTATGGAGCCTGCGGAACCGGCATCGGTGTTGGGATAGCAGTCAGCGTCCTGACAGAAGCTACGCCTCTAACCGGAGAGACCCGTGCGCTGGCAAATGAAGCGACTGCTTTCACATTAAAAGGATTGCTGGATGGTCAGCCCAGGTGCTGCAAGAGAGCCAGCCGGAAAGCGCTTGAACTGGCAATCGAATTTTTCGAAAAACGGATGAATATCAGGCTGGACAAGTCAGATACCATTCAGTGCCGGTATATGTCCAGGAATAACGAATGTATCCTTGGTGAATGTGAGTATTTCGGGAAAAACTAAGAAACCTCTGAAAAAGTTTCCTCTCCCCATCGCGGGAGAGGGATGTCCTCGGTATCCAGTGCGAAACACTTACTTGATGATTTACTGGATTCCGGATCAAGTCCGGAATGGATTACGAGACAGTTTTTAAAAATGAAGCAGTGACTCCAGTGCCTTCTCATCCTCTACGGGGCCTACCACGGCCAGGCGGAGATTTTCTTCGAGGATTAGCTTGCCGGCGGTTTCCTGAAGCTGTGATACAGTAACCGAATCGATTTTCGATACCACTTCTTCTAAAGTGAGTATATTGCCGGTCATAATTTCCTGGCCCCCCATCCATCCGGCAACGCTGCGGGTATCTTCCATCCTCAGGAGAAGTCTGCCCTTGGCGAATTCCTTTGCTTTTATCAGTTCTTCTTCCGGAACCGGATCTTTCAGTAACGATAATTCTCTTATTATTGCTTCTACCGCTACGGCCAGGTTACGCGGTTCAACACCCGCTGCAATGGTCATTGCTCCGGTATCCAGTAAATGGTCGCTGAAGCTGTGGATACTGTATGCCAGGCCAAGCCGGTCACGGATTTCCGTGAAAAGCCTGCTGCTCATCCCTTCTCCAAGGATGATATTAAGCATATCCAGGATGAATCTCTCCGGATGGAGAAGTGGAAGTCCGGGAAGTGCCAGACAGAGATGTGCCTGCTCTGAATCACGTTTTTCAACGAGTATTCGTGGATTTGGTCGTGTACTGAAAGGGATATATTCTGGCTTGTCCTTCTTCCCGTTCCATTTGGCAGTTATTTGACTGACTGCATCGACCGCTTCTTCGTGTTGAATATCTCCGGCGATGGCAACGACCGTGTTTCCCGGCAGGTACGTCGATCCCATATAATCAAGCATCATCTCTCTGTTTATCTTTGTCACGGTTTCTTTGCTGCCGGCGATGTCTCGTCCCAGCGGGTGATCCGGCCACAATATTTCATCGGTAAGGACATGGACCTGGTGGGCAGGAACGTCTTTCGTCATATTTATTTCCTCGATGATGACACCGCGTTCACGCTCCAGTTCCTGGGGATCGAATAAAGAGTCGAGAATCATATCGGTCAGTACTTCTAGAGCCAGCGAGAAATTCGGACGGGCTACTCTTCCCCAGTAAACGGTGGATTCCCTGTCGGTACCTCCGTTCAGTCCTCCTCCGACTCCTTCTATCGCCGCCGAGATATCCTTTGAGGTAGGTCTCCTGGTATTGCCCTTGAAAAGTAGGTGCTCGATGAAGTGAGAGACACCGGCAAGTTCTTCATTCTCGTACCTTGAACCTGTACCAATGAGGTAAGAGATAGATACTGAATGAGTATGCGGCATGGTCGTGGAAACCACGCGCAGCCCGTTATCGAGTACGGTTTTTTGATGCAAGTTAACGTCCTTCATATTTATTACACCCTATTCTAAACGGATAACCGGTATCGGTCAATTTACCTGTTCCTGCGAATCATATCTGTCCTGGTATTTCATTATGAATACTTATCATGATGCTGTAAGTCCGCCTTAGGTGGATCATTCCCGTCCGCCACAGCGGAGCGAGAATTTAACACACACTTGTGGAAATGACATCTTATGCCGGCAATTCTATTGACGAATAAGGACAACCACCCCTGTCATTCCCGCGCAGGCGGGAATCTATTTCACCACTCTTAAAAATACTCTCATGTGCCAGCAATACTATTGACGAAGACTGACTCTCCCACCTGTCATTCCCGCGAAGGTGGGAATCTATTCCACCGCTCCTTAATAACCCTCCTGTGCAAGGAATTCTATTGACGAATATTGGTGTATCATATAAAGTAATATTATTCGTCCTGCCGAAGTGGCGGAATGGCAGACGCGCTACGTTCAGGGCGTAGTGTCCATAAGGACGTGAGAGTTCAAATCTCTCCTTCGGCACCA
>JAFGCW010000060.1 GCA_016932435.1 Dehalococcoidales bacterium
ATTCTGCAATTCCGGGGAATTCTTTGTTGCAACTTCGGGGAATTTTGTTTGCAATTCCGTCCCTTTTTATTATGCAACAAGCAGGGAAAGGAGAGAAGGGATTCAAGCAGAATTTTGGCACAATTAAAATAAATATAAACGTCCTACCCTACTAACAGGACGTAGGAAAAGCCTTAGGTATTAAATATTGGTAAACGATATACACGTAGATGTGAGAACTAATACAAATCAAATGATTAATTGTAAACTTTATCAGCTAAATTGGTAATTCGTTCTAAAAGCTCATTATAAGGGATTATTTCTATATTTTTTAATGAAGTACGTAGTACTCGAAAGTCTTCTTTCATTGTATTATCGAAATGTGAAGTGTTTCCAATTATCACGATTCCACGAGGTCTTTGTATTTTCACTTTTAAGTTAATTTCTCGTTCGATATCTTCTTGTACACTAGGTCCTTTTTTCTCCAGGTTGTACAGATATTTCTCAGCTTGAACAATTGCTTTGACAGCATCAGAGCTCCAATAATAATTGCCCCTATCTCTACGTTTTGACAATAGCGGAGTACTAGGTCTCTTGATCTCAAATATATCTAAACAACCTTCATAATCGATTAAACCAAAATCAACTTTACGAGGATTTGCTAACATTACACTCAATTGAGGGATTACGTTTACGTATTTTGAATCAACAATATATAGATTTTTTTGTAAAAAACTCCCCCATTTAGTTTCTAGGGGATTTTGAGTAAGGAGTTTTTCGAAATCAGAGATAATAGTCTTGATTGATACGTCATCAATGATCGTCTTAGCAGAATTTAGCAATTTTCTTCTATGGATCGAGGATTTATATTTGCTTTTTAACAGAACTTCAAAAAAATCCATAATATTTTCGACATCATCCCCTGTTAAGTGTTCGATAATTGAAGGATCAAGATTGTTTATTACTTTATTTGCACGATGCCTTGAAGATAGTACGGATTTCTTATACTTTTTTGGGAACATAGAATGGAATTCTTCATCAGCTACTTGACGTTTTTCGGTTTGACCTTCATAAATTATTTCGGTTAGCCTATTTTTTAAGTTGCGAAGATTTTGATAATTGATAACAACATTATATTTTTTATTGGATTTTCTAAAACTGTTATTTTTAGAGTTAGAGACAATTAGTTTTTTCACATCATTACGTGTAAGTAATCTGTTTATTTGGTAAAGAACGCCTGATTTTATATAGCCAAATTCAGAGAATTCATTTGGTAATTTAGAAAAACCTTCGAGTAAAATTTCGTTTAGAAAAGAAAGCCTACCTGGGAAAAAAGTTATTTGTTTGTTGTCTTTGTCTATGCGGTAATTTAGCTTTCGTTTATCGGAACTATCAATGGAATATATTTCTGTAATTGAACTGGAAATCTCAATTCTTTCTATAGGCATTTTGTTCTCCAACTATACATTTATTCGTATGTTTCGTAATAATATAGCATAAAATGGTTTTTATATAAACGAATGAAATGAGTGTAAAGCGTGCGTAATAATAAGAATTAATGACTATATAGCAACAGTATCGATCTCTTCATATTCTGTTGGTTCGAGTTGGCTTAGAGAAGATATCATGGGAATCAATATTGGAGCAACAGCTCGCCCAAATAGTTTTACTTTGTCAGAGATTGATTCGCTATTTTCATTTTGATTGTTGTTTGAACTAGATAACTCTCTCATTAAGGACATGCCTATTAGAACAACAGCATATCTAAATTGAGCGATTATAAGTTCGAGTTCAGAACTAGGTTTTGCGTTTTTTAATTCAGTTTGTAAACAAATATTGTCAATATTAATAAAATAATCGTATATACCATCACCTATCGAAACCACTTCAATTGCGTCATATTCGTCAAAATCATGAATTTCCCATTCATCCTTATATACATCAATCACCTGGGGTAGATTCAAAGAGGAAGCTTTCTTTTTACCTTTGCCTTCGTCATCAGGAGGTGTGGGATTGGTTGTATTACCGCCTTTATTGTGCTTTTTATTTGGTTTTACAATTACTTTGAAGGAATCTTCAAAAGGTTGCCATTTAGTATAGTCTTTTACCCTGGTAATATATCCGAGAATATGATTTGGTTTTACACCCTTAGGTAAATCGACAGTTAAATTTGCTGTTCCGTTCCACAGGGATAATGTATAGTCGGTTACATTTATTCCGTTGACAAATAATTCAAAAAGACCAGGATTATCATCTCTATCAAAATAGTCATTAGATGCATCTGTTTCAAATTGAACTCGAAATCGCCAGTTTGCAGGACATTCTTTTAGTAATTCTTTTGTCGATTTTTTCTTCAATTTAAAATAAGTCGGATATTTCTCACCTTGATAATCATTGCCAGAGCCTGTTTCTTTAAGCTGAAATGGGTTTGATAATTTGCCACCTTTTAAAAGTAATTGTGCAAGGGTTGGAGAATTCTTTATAACATTTTCTATTACTTCAGCAAGAGGTTTTGATTCTTCAAGTTTATCTTTAATTTCTGCCTGTCGTCGTTTTTCTTTTAATAGCCTAAGACCAGGATGCTCTTTTACTAGGCGTGTTAGTTGGCTTTCAAGTTCATTTGTAAGTTGCCCAGAACTGAGTCTGTCTCTACTGTTCATAAACAGTTTTTCTTTCAAACTATCATTAAGGTCAGTACAATCAACGATTATCAATATTGAGTCTCGTAAATAACCCATCCCAATAGATTCTCTTTGAAAAAATGTTGACGGTATATGACCGTGTGTTTGACCGTTGACAGTAAATATTATTCCTTCTTTTCGTCTGTAATTACCTGATTGCCCAGGTTTAAAGGCATACACTTGAACGTTTAATTTTTGTCCGAGGCAAGAAATAGGATGTGCACTTGGAAAACCTTCTTCGAGATTCTTACTTTTATCTTGATCTAACCTGACACTTAATCCAGAAAGAGTTGTATCAAAAGTATGACCAGAATAACCAGGTCTTCTTTCGTATAACCTAACAGGTAAAGCGATATTAGGAACCAATAAAGACAGAGCATTGTAAAGGTCAAACAAGATGTTAGTCTTTAAGTTTCCGATATCATACTCGTAAAGTTTAATGAATGTACCATGAAATAACTCTTGACCAATTTTGGTAGGGTAAGTTCCTGGTAATAGGGGAAGTGAATCGGCAGAAAAGTTTAATACGTTACCTCCTGGGGCAAGGTATCTATAAACAGAGGTACGTCTATTACCAGTTGGTTTCTCTTTTCTTACTATCGTAAATCCCCATCTATCGTTATTTGTATCATCATTAATGTTGGGATTGCGTTTTGATATGACTAGTTGGATATTATCTTCACCACAAAAACGAAGTGCACCCGTTCCTCCCATATGAAATTTGCCTTGTACGAATGGGATCTCATTTTTGATTGATCTGAATAAGCCTAATAGAGTGTTTGGCATGCTTTCAGGGGTTTGTCCTTCACCTTTATCTATGACAGAGTAACATGGGTTAGATTTAGAACCGCTAGCAACAACGCAAATATTTTCAGCAAGTTCTGATCGTTGTTTTAAATACAGCTTTGATAATTTCCCATCAGGAATATTGAAGAATTTTATCTGTGCTTCGTTGACACTTTGAGGCGCTTCTTTTGATTTTGGATCAATCTTTAATTCATAGCATTTATTCATCAAGACCGCGTCAACAGAATTGATAATCTTTTCAACCAAAGAATATTCTGGTTTCTCTTGTTGATTGCCAATAGTTGAATAATTATCCTCGATGTCACCAAAATATCTCCAGTAAGTATTTTTATCCCAAAAACCAAAATTTTTTAATAATTGAATTACGTGGTTTTCAGTTTCACATTGGACGAGTTCCATACATAGTTTTTTATAATCCATGATACCCTCCATATTATAAGCGGAATTTTTGCTTGTTTCCGGTTGTTCCCTGGAATTGTAATTTTACTTCTCTTACTTTACGTTCAATTTCTCTGAATATTTTTCTTACTTCATCATCGGAATATTCATAATTCCTTGGATTTGAACATTTAGCCAGGTTATCAAGACTGTCAAGTACTTTGTTCACCCGACTTTCGGCAATACGTAAAAACCGTTCTCTTTTTACATTACTTGCCATATATTTCCTCCAATTTATTCACTGTGGATATAACTGCTTTTAATAAAAGTAGCATAGAAGTGTATATTTGTCAAGATATATAACTGATATATATTTGATATGTACAATGTTATATATCAAGTATTATAGTAAGAATGGCTAATGAAATGGATCCATAATTAGTAAAATTCGGGTGTAAGAAGGGATTGAAATGATGATGAAACTAGAGAAAGAATTTAGTCAGAGAGACTAAATTAGTGAACTGGGAGTGTTCATAAAATGGAATGTTGTATCATTAACTGATCGTTCTGCAATATATTATAGTGGAATAATTGTTAACATAATAGTTGACAATATCGGATATGAGTTGCATAATAGCGACAAATTAGTTTGTATTGAAAAATATAGTTAAAGCCGGAAGTATGTATATTTTGGTTATAAGGTGAGTTAATGAAAGATAATAGAAACGTTGAAATAGACGCAATTCTGGGAAGTGAATTTGATGAATTGCTTCGAGATCTAGAAGTATACGAAGATTTTGTAGCGGGGAAATATAATTGCCATATATGTGGGGATATTGTGAATGAGAATAATGTAACAGTTATTTTTCCAATATCTCAAAATGAAGTTGGGTTTATATGTTCGAAGGCTGTTTGTTTGAATCGTTATCAGGATTCAAGTAAAAAGCGAACGTAATAAGAAAAGAAGAGAAAAATTATGTTTCGATCTATTTTAATTGTTTTAGTGGGTATTGTTGTATTGGTAGTTTCACTTGGAATGATTTTTGACTGGATTCCTATATTGACGGAAGTGATTAGGACGGCATTAGGTAACTTTTTTAGTACGGTATCAAGTTTATTTATAATTGTTTATGGTTCATATCAAATAGCGCCAGCGCCTATTCAGAGTTTAGTAGCAAAAATTTTAAGAAAAATATCGCATCTGCCAAATTACTATAAACGTACAACGATAAAGTTTGAACTAGAAAGTGAGATTAATCAGGCATTAAAGGAATTTGGAAAGGAAGGTGCGGGTTTTATAATCGAGGAAGTAGTGATCAAATGGTTAACTCCTGGTGAGAAATCCAGAAGATTATTTTTTCAAAGTGGAAAAGCCTATCTAAAACTAGATTTTGAGGAAGATAAAGAAGTAAATCTAGTTGAAGCGGTAATGATGCACTGTAACGAATGCTTGCTAATGGAAACAAGACAATATATTGATAAACCGCTCATGAGGGCAATAGATATGACTTTTGTTGACGAACTATTGAATAAAAGGAATGCGGTTAGAGGAAGAGCATACTTTACTCAAGAGGTAATTCCACGGGAATTAAAAGAAATCGAAGGCGTTGATAAATATTTAAATACACTCGAGTTGCTAAGCCAACACGGGATATTTACGAGAATATTCCTGCCGGAACTAAAAGACTATCCAGGAAGAACACAAAGAGGGGTTTCTAGGAAGAATCACCTACAGCAAATTGAAGAGTTTATCAGATTCCTTCAGGACGCGGCTGAAGATCGAACGAGGATAAATAAAAGTGCCTGGTTGCACATAGGAGAAACCATCAGAATAGGCGTCATACTCGTCGGACTTGTTGACAAATTAGCATTTGAAGGTACGAAACCATATGTTAGAAGGGTAGCGATCGATAATTCAAAAGGAGCAAGAAACGTATATTTAGTAGGATATAATTATGGATGTCAATTTGTGCCAAGAATTGCTAAAGAAGCAAAACAAAGGAACATATGTGATAAATATGAGATTAGTGAATACAATGCATTAATTGGAAGAGAAGTGAAGTCACAAATGTTGGCAAGACTTACAATACCTGAAGGGTCAGGGGCAAAATTTATTGAAAAGTATCCGAATATGAATGAATGGCCAGATCTTGAGGAAGAAACAATTCTGAGTGAAATTAAGGAAAAAGAAGGAATAAAACCTTCGTTGCCAATTGAGAAATGGGAAGAACAAATACATGAAGCTTGGTTAAAAAGGGCAAGTAATAAAGGAGATTATATACCAGGATCAATAGCGTCAGATGATATTAAAAAGGTATTTGGAATTGAACGATTAAGAGACGGAAAATACAAAACAACTCAACAAGTAATTAATAATAGTGCCTATCTAAGTGAGCGTTGGATGCGAGATAAAGAAAATAATCGTGTTATTAGAATTTAAACATTGTAATACAAGAAATAATGAATATGTTTGTTAAATCTTAAATTGTAACCAGAGAACGAAATTAGTCTTAAAGACTAAAAGAGTGAACTTGGGGCGTCCTAAGGACGCATTTGATTGGTTGCTAATAGCAGTAATTATCGATATAATGCTGACAAAAGGAGGCAAGCGGTCTCCGCCTTTTATCAAGGGTGTTTTACACGCAGGGGGTCAGAGGTTCAAGTCCTCTACTGCCCACCATTGAGGTAATATCAAGAGTTTTTTCTGGATACAAATTCTTAAAATAATCATTCAACAGTTTTTCATCCGGAAGCGCCTTCAATTATTGTTTCAAGCAGCTTGCCAGTAGGAATGTCTTCAGTTAGTTTAATAATGGGTATCATCTTAACTCCTGCTTTTCTGTACTTCTTTACCATTATCAAACCGTTAGTGCCACTTAAAACCGGATGGTTCCATCTATACCTCGTAAGAGGACGTCATTTCATTAACCCACGATTAATCATTAATTAACCCTGCATTTACTGTGGTCTGATATCATGCACTATATTTCCTGTTATTTATAGTGGGAGGAATAGGTCCAGGCTCAAAAAAGGAATGTCGTATAGCATGATGTCACGTTTTCCCCTGATATCATCAGTTCCATCTTTAATGGACTAAATGAAATGAGCGAATATTACCAGAATAGTATAGACCATATTATGGCTGAACTAGGTCGTATTGAACTGATGATTCGATCTAAATTAAGAAATATGCGGAGAGACAACGGAAACAGTACAAACAATACACTTCAAGGGCTTTATATTTCTGATAAAGAAATTGATTCCATTGTCAATACGGTAAGTTACATGAAAGAGGAAGAAACACCCTTATCACTAGATCCGGATCCGCATCAGCCGGTTGATACTCTGAATCAGCTGAAAACAGATATATCTGTGAAGGAAAAGGAGAGTCTCTGCCGAGGAATTGCACTCAGGTTGTGTACCTTACAGCAGCTGTTTCAGTTATCTGAATTCGACATTGAAGTACTTCTCGTATGCCTTCTTCCTGAAATAAACCTGAAATATCAGCAGGTCTTTGCCTATCTGCAAGACGATGTAACCCAAAAGAGTCCCACGGTAAACCTGGTACTCGAATTACTCTGCAAATCCTTACCGGAAATGCTCGAACACCGTGATGCCTTTTTACCTGGAGCATCTCTAACGAAAAACCAGATAATAAACCTTTATGAAGACCGTTATTTAAAGTCAACACCCCTGTTGAGTAAATCTCTTCAAATAGATGAACGTATCATCTCTTACCTGCTGGAAATACCCCAGGTAGATTCCAGGCTGTTGCCCTTCACTCAGTTGCTGATACCCAGGCTCAGTCTGGAGGATATAGTCCTGGCTGAAGACACCAGACAATTTTTCAATACACTGGTCAAGCAGTGTGAGCAGGCACCGGTTTGTCACCTGTACGGAGATAACGGCACCGGTAAAAAGGCTACTGCCGAGGCTGTTTGCTCCAAACTAGATATACCAATATTAGACGTAGACCTTAATAGAGTATTAATTAAAGAAGGGCAGCTGGATACAGTAATACCGATTGTCTTTCGAGAAGGTCTTCTTCACAATGCCGCACTATACCTGGATAACTTTGATACGTTATTACCGGGCGAAGAGAGCAATACAAATATTGGTAACATACTGTTGGCAGGCTTATTAAAATACCCGCAATGGATTTTCGTTGCCAGCAACCAGGAGTGGCGCCCTAAAGAAACCTGGCAGGACCGTCCATTTGTCTCTGTTGAATTTCCTGTACCTTCCTATACTCTGCGAAAACAGTTGTGGGAAAAATACTGGGATGAGAATACCATTATGGAAAACGACGTCGACTTCGGTGACTTTGCCAGCAAGTTTCGGTTAACCGGAGGGCAGATCCACAATATCACCATAAATGCCCGAAATCTTGCCCGGTTACGCGAGTCGGAGCACCAGATATTGACCGGTCAGGATATTTCCTCTCTGTGCCGCAATGAGTCCCGTGAAATTCTTAACAACATGGCAAGGAAGATACAGCAAAACTACAGATGGGAGGATATCATTCTCCCTCCGGATTTGTATGAGCAGCTCCATGAGATATATGGCTGTGTCCAACAATCTTATAGAGTGTACAGCGACTGGGGGTTTGATAAAAAACTATCGCTTGGAAAAGGCCTACATGTTCTGTTTTCAGGACCCTCCGGTACGGGTAAAACCATGGCGGCGGGAATACTGGCGCATGAGCTACAGCTTGACCTGTATAAGATCGACCTTTCCCAGGTCGTAAGCAAGTATATCGGAGAGACGGAGAAGAATCTGGACCGTATCTTTAAGGAAGGACAAACCTCTAACTCTATCCTGTTTTTTGACGAGGCTGACGCCATTTTTGGAAAACGCTCCGAGGTAAAGGACGCACATGACCGTTACGCAAATATTGAAATAGCCTATTTACTGCAAAAGATGGATGAGTATGAGGGAATGGTAATACTCGCTACGAATTTGCGTAAAAACATCGATGAAGCCTTCTCTCGACGAATGCATTTTGCACTTGAATTCCCTATTCCTGAAGAGCCCGATCGCAATCGTATCTGGAATACTATCTTCCCTCCTGAAGCTCCGCTGGATAAGGATGTAGACTTCGCTTTCACGGCAAGGCAGTTTCGGGTCACCGGAGGGAATATTAAGAATATTGCTCTGGGTGCTGCTTTTCTGGCGGCACAAAACGGAAATATCATTAATATGAAAAATATTATCCGGGCAACCAAACGAGAGTATCAAAAAATGGGCAAACTCTGTACTGAAGATGAATTTGCCGAGTATATAGACCTGGTGAAGTGAAAATAAATATTGGGAATAACCGGTTTGTAGAATATCTGACAGAGATGTCTGCAAACGGATATTACGATCACATTAAGGAGAGGAATCCCGATGATTAGTGAACTGGATGAATCAATAAAAAAACTAATCATAACAAAAGGTGAACTCGACGCGTCCCAGATTGACATTGAATTTGAAGCGCCGGACCGGGAATGGTCGGCATCCATCTCCAAACCAACGGTGAATATCTATCTTTACGATATTCGCGAAAATCACCAGCTTCGCGGTACCGAATGGGTAATCAATCACAACAGCGATGGCACTGCAACAAGGAAAAAGAGCCCGAGTCGCATTGACATTTCTTATCTGATAACGGTCTGGGCGAATGATGTATCTGACGAACACAGGCTGCTCTGGCATGTCATGTCAACGTTATTCCGTTATCCGGAAATACCGGAAGACGCGTTGTCCGGAGACCTTGTGGGGCATATGTATCCGATTAAGACGAGTACAGCCCAGCCAGATGGTCTTTTCAACAACCCATCCGATTTTTGGGCAGCCCTGGACAACAAGATAAAGGCATCAATATATTATGTGGTTACCTTACCACTCGATAAAGAAATGACTTTCACAGCTCCTACGGTCAAGACGAAGATTATCGATGTCAAACCACCGGAAACTGATAGTGAGCGTATTATACAGATTGGCGGAGTAATCCAGGAAACCGGAAAACCGGTTAGAGACTTGAGCGATGCTAAAGTTCTGGCGAAAGAGGTTGGCATGACTGCCAGGATAAATGCCGAAGGATACTATACCTTCCCTAATATCACGATCGGAAAGCACACGTTTAAGATTATCGCTGCAGGTAAAGAACTCAAAGAGATGGAAGTGACGATACCGAGTGATAACTATGATCTGGAAATATAATAGTCAGTCCAATCTACTTTCAAGGAGGTGATAGATTAGATAAACAGGAGGATAATTAAAACATCATCCTCGAACTGTCGATGGAGGTTGATTTTGATTAATTTCGACAGGAACATAAATGAAAAGGAGAAAATGCAATGCCAGAATATCTTTCACCAGGCGTATACGTTGAAGAGGTAGACAAAGGTACCAAGCCTATAGAAGGTGCGGGTACCGCTTGCGCCGCATTTGTAGGCTTTGCCGAACAGGGGCCAGTAAATGAGCCGATATTCATTCCCAACTGGACAGAGTTCACCAATACATTTGGTGGTTTTATAGAAGGGAGCTATCTGGCTAATGCGGTATTCGGTTACTTCCTTAATGGAGGAGGACGCTGCTATGTCACCCGTCTTCCAGGCGGAGAAGAGCAGGCCGAACCTGTAGCTGCGGTAGCGCTTCCCAGTCATTCTCAGGTATCAATCGAAACTCTGACAATAACTGCTCTCGAAGCCGGTCCATCAGGAGCCGGTATTACGGTCGAGGTAGTCAAGCCAGAAGGTGAGGACGCTCCCGAAGACCAGTTTAACCTGATTGTACGCAGTGGTACTACTGAAGAGGTGCATGAAAACCTCAGCTTCGGTAAGGGCAAAGGTGCACACAATGTAGTGGACACGGTCAACCGACAGTCCAAGTTGATAAAACTTGCGGAAAAAGATTCATCGTTAACCATAGCGGAACGTGTACCGAACTCGGGTACATATGCACTGGCTGTTCCAGAGACAGCAACGACTGCTCTGGCAACCGTTTCAAGTGATGAGATTGTTGGTGATGTTGCCGAGAGAACCGGACTATCCGGTTTTGAAGTTGCCGATGATGTCACCATGGTATGTGTCCCTGACCTCATGGCACTTTACCAGGCAGGAATAATATCCATGGACGGAGTCAAAGCGGTACAGTTGGCAACGATTGCCCACTGTGAAAATATGAAAGATCGTTTTGCCATTCTCGATTGCCCACCAGGTCTGAAACCACAGCAGATGAAGGAATGGCGTAATAACGAAGCCGGTTACGATACTAAGTATGGCGCCGTTTACTATCCATGGATTAGAGTTGCAGATCCGACAGGCAAAAAGGACAGCATCCTTGTACCGCCCAGTGGCTACATGGCGGGGATTTATGCTCGAAGCGATAATGAGCGCGGTGTTCACAAGGCACCAGCTAATGAAGTAATAAGAGGAGCCATGGCTCTTGAGATGCAAATAACCAAGGGCGAACAGGATATCCTCAATCCTATAGGTGTTAACTGCATACGATCGTTCCCCGGCAGAGGGATTCGTGTCTGGGGAGCCAGAACACTTTCCAGCGATGCATCATGGCGCTATATCAATGTCAGGCGCCTGTTTAACTTCGTCGAAAAGTCAATTCAGATGGGGACCCAGTGGATTGTGTTTGAACCTAATGATGCTGACCTTTGGGCACGTATCCGGCGAGATATAACTGCGTTCCTGAGTACAGTGTGGGGCAGTGGAGCATTGTTCGGCGCTACCGCGTCTGAGGCATTCTATGTGAAATGTGATGCTGAGAACAATCCAGCAGCAACGCGTGACCTGGGACAGGTAATCATCGAGATAGGTATGGCTCCCGTGAAACCGGCAGAGTTTGTTATCTTCCGTATCAGCCAGTGGGCCGGTGGCGCGGAAACAAGTGAATAACAGCAAATACAGATACTAATTCTTAATGTGAAGGAGACACAAAATGGCAACTTTGGTAGATACCGCAAGGGAAGATCCCTTAATAGGTTTTAATTTTGCACTCGAAATTGGCGGTGGGAAAATTAATGGCTATTTTACCGAGGTAAGTGGACTTGGCTCTGAGACTGAAATAATAGAACAGAAAGTAGTAAATGAAAAAGGTCATGAAGTAATCCTGAAGGTTCCCGGTCGACTGAAGTGGGGAGATATTGTACTGAAGCGCGGCATTACATCGAACCTGGACATGTGGGACTGGCGTAAACAGGTTGAAGACGGCAAAGTAACTGAAGCGCGTATGAACGGCTCGATTGTGATGTACGACCAGACGCTTACAGAAACAGCCCGATGGAATTTCAATAATGCCTGGCCATCGAAGATAAGCGGGCCGGCTCCAAAAGCGGACAGTAATGAGATAGGTGTAGAGGAATTAACCCTGGTACACGAGTACATCACACGCGTAACTTAGGAGGTTTCTTAAATGACGCTGCAAACTGAATTCGAGTTTACCCTTCCTCGTGGCTTTGTTGATAATGAGGGTAATCTCCATAAACACGGTACGATGCGTCTATCTACAGCCATGGATGAGATTGCTCCGCTTCGGGATCTCCGCGTGAAATCTAACCAGGCCTATCTGGCAATTATCCTGCTATCACGTGTCATCACGAAGCTGGGCAGTCTCCCGGAAGTGCACACGGGGATTATTGAGAACCTTTTTTCAGCCGACTTTGCTTATCTCCAGGAATTTTACAGGCAGGTGAATGAAAACGGCACAACCATGGTCTCTACGACATGCCCCGAGTGTAACGAAAAGATAGAGGTAGATCTGAGCCAGCCGGGGGAATAACCAGCTACCCCCTCGAGCAATTGCACGAGGAGGTAGCGTATATCGCCTATTATCTGCACTGGCCGCTAAAGGATATCCTGGAAATGGAGCACCATGACCGTCGCCAGTGGGCAGAAAGGGTTGCCGGTATCAACCGCAAACTGGCTGAGGTGTAATATGCCGGCAGACAGATCAGAACTCCGGTCAGAATGATGAAAATGATTATAGGGGACTGAAAACAGGAAACTTTGATTGTGAGTAAATGAAAAATGGCAAATCCAATAACGAGCCTGGGCTCAACCAAGACAGCTCAAAGGGTGGACCCTTTTCCAACCTTCAAATTTCACGTTGAGGTCGGGGATATAATCGAGGCAGCCTTTACTGAGTGCTCCGGTCTTGAAATGTCTACCGATGTCTTCGAGTATATTGAGGGTGGACTTAATGAATATGTCCACAAACTGCCCGTACGAACAAAGGTTAAAAATGTAACATTGAAGCGGGGAATAACTATATCCAATGAACTCTACGACTGGTACCGTGAAATGGAAAACGCCTTGAGACAGGGGAAAGGGGTCAGTTTCCGTCAAGTTACCATTACCTTACGCACCACGGTAAATCAGGAAGAATTGATGCGATGGACACTGGATAAGGCATTTCCGGTCAAGTGGGCAGGTCCGGCTTTAAAAACGGATGAAACGGCGGTTGCCATCGAAACTCTGGAATTCGCCCATCACGGTATAAATGTCCAGTAAGGATGAAAACATTGTGAATGATGAAGGCTTGTCAAACGGGTGGCAGGATAATACCACGATAGAGCGGGAACTTGACCCATGGTTGCAGAGGCGCCTGGAAGAGAGGGCACGCCCGCTCAACTCCCGGGTACTGTCCACAGATAAGCCTGCCTTGATTTCGACAAGTAATGATATGACAGGGAAAAGTAACCGTATAGTAGATTCGATAATGGGACGTGCCAGGTTGATGCCAGGTATGTTTCAGGCTGACAGGTTACCGCTGTTCTCGAGGACCTTCACCGGTCTCATCAGCCGTAGCATTAGTACCGGGGCATCCGGCTTTTATAAGATGATGAATCTACCATGGTTCAGACCAAAAAGAGGTAATAAACAGGAATACGGAACTGACTCTGAATTGATAGGCCGTCAGGAAATGCCCGAAGGCAGTGCTGATGATATTAATAACACCGTAATACTACCGGTAACTGAATCGGTCGAGGATAATCGACCTCAAAGCCCGGGAAAGACACCGGAGACATACTTCAATTATATGGTATCATCGCCAATTACCAGAAAAACAGTGATGAATTTCAATAACCAGGAACGAGATATGGTACTTACAAGGAGTTCATCATTGATGAGGACCGGGCCGGCTGCGGAAACACACAATCTTATAAATACAGAAAAAAATAATCGTGATATATCCCTCGTTTCCCGGAGTATCGATCGGTCAACGACCAACAAAGAGGTAATACCGGATAGAGTTGGTATCCAACAGGATAACAGAGCTACAAAAACAACCGGTGACTTCTCACATAATAAAGAGGAAAAAGGGAAAGGACAGATACCGGTAATCGATTACCCCTCCTCTCAAAGGGATGACACGGACACGAGACAGATAACGGCAACTGATGCAGATACGAAAACAGTTGATACAATCGATTTCCCTTCACTCCAAAGGGAAGACAGAAACGCAGGACAGACATCAGCAACTGAGAAAGATGCGATAAAAGCTGAAACTATCGATTATCCCTCACCCCGCAGAGAAGACGAAAGTCAGGGACAGATATCAGCAACCCGAATTGATGTAACAAAACCGGATATTTCATCAGAAAGTGGGGACGATAAAGGAAGTTCCGTATATCCTGCTAAGAATTTATTCTACGAATACCCCTCCTCAATCGTTCGAAAAATCGTCCGGTCACTTCCATTCACCAGAAATATCCAGCGTAAAGAGATAAGGCAGAGTGAGTCTGTAAATCAACCTGCTGACCAGAGACAGACTGAACAGAATGTTAACAACAGGTACCCGGATAATCCTGATAATGTATCTAGCTACACTGAAAGCCCGAGAGTAATGCCGGTCAACGCGGACCTTCCAAACAGAACTGCGGCAAAGGATTCTACTGTCAATCAGGAATTTCCGGATGCAGGGCATGAGAATCAAGCTTTCGAACCCCAAAAGCTGAATAAGGCCTCTATCTCCCGAGAAACCAGCCCTGCTTATCCTGTGAAGGATTTATTTCACAGGAAGCCCCTTCCTCTTACCGGAAGGCTAATTCAATCATTGCCACTTATAAAAAATATACAACGTAAACCTATATTGTCGAGTGAGTCTGTAAAACAGTCTGGTGACCGGAAACAAAGCGAACCGGGTGACAATTTCCGATCTCCAGAGAATCTTAGAACTGGAGACCGATATGAAGTAGATGCCAGGGCTTATAAACCGGCACAGGAATTATCTTTTATTTCACGAGCAATCACCTCTGCAGAATCTGACTCTCACCAGGATCGCCTTTTTCCCGGAGACAGTTCCACAACCGTGCCTGATTTTATAATGCCTGTAGATCATTCACTCGACTTGACTCTGGCACCGGCCGGACGGACGCCGACTATACAACGCCAATCAGAATACTCGCGAATCAACCGGTCATCCGCGGTACCAGTGACTACCCGGTCGATGCAAAAGATACGGACTGCTGAAACACAGCAATCTGAGACTTCCGATGAAACTGCAACAGAAACACAGCAATCTGAGACGTCCGAACAAGCTGCAACAGAAACACAGCAGACTGAGACTTCCGATGAAACACAACAATCTGAGACCTCCGAACAAGCTGCAACAGGCACGCAAGCAAGTAGCTCTAGCGATAACGAAAACATGCTGGATTATAGAACTATCGCTCGTGAAACATATCCTTTCATAAGACGCATGATTATGGTTGAGAGAGAGCGTCGACCATCTCGATGAAGAAAGAGTTAAGGAACAAGAAGTGGAAAAAGCAAAGCTGGTAAATCTGGATACTAATGAAGAGATACAGTGTCTTTTCAATCCAAATGAATACACATTCAGCAAGAGAAACACCTGGGCCAGCAAGAAGGTGAAAGGGCAAAATGTACCGATGCTGGAGTTCGGCGGTGGTGATTCTATTCAACTAAAGATGCAGCTCTTCTTCGATACTTATACTACCGGAGGAGACGTGCGTACTACTACCAACAAAATATGGAAGCTGATGAATATAAACAGCAATCTAACGGATATGACCAGTACCAAAGGACGACCTCCGATGGTCGAATTCCACTGGGGAGCTACCTGGTCATTTAAAGCTGTAATTACCAGCATATCACAGAAGTTTACACTCTTCCGTGATAATGGTATACCGGTCAGAGCTACTCTTGACGTGAATTTTCTCCAAGCAAAAGAGGAGGGTCGTTACCCCGGTCAGAATCCTACCACCAGAGGTAATCCCGGGTATAAACGCAGGGTTGTTCGAGAAGGCGATACCATAGACTGGATTGCGTTTGATGAATACGGTGACAGCACTATGTGGCGATATATTGCTGAAAGTAATAATCTTGAGGATCCCATGAAACTAAAAACAGGACAGATTTTGGCTATTAAGCCATTACCTTAAGGGAGTAACCTATGCCTGCAGATGAACTACTATCACAAATGTATCTGAAGATCAACGGTTCGGCGGCCTCGCCGGAGATAATGCGAGACCTGAGAGAACTGGTTGTTGATACCAGCCTGCATTTACCTGATATGTTCACCATTCATCTTGACGATCCCAACCTGACCTGGATGGATTCATCTGATTTTGATATTGGAAAAGAAGTCGAAATATCCGGAAAGGAAGAAGGGGCGTCTTCTTCCACCGATCTTATTACCAAGGGAGAAATCACGGCCATTGAACCGGAGATGACGGAAGCAGGCGCTACTACCTTAATAATCCGTGGATATGATAAGACACATCGGCTGCACAGAGGTAAAAAGACCAGGACTTTTCTGCAAGCCACCGATAGCGATATCGTGAGTAAAGTGGTCTCAGAAGCTGGCCTTACTGCTGAAACCGACAGCACCGGTGAAGTCCATGAACATGTCTTTCAAGACTCTCAGAGTGATATTGATTTTCTGCGTGATAGAGCTAAACGCGTAGGATACTATTTATATTTCCAGGACGGGAAGCTTCAATTCCGCCAGCAACCCAGTGCCGGAAACTCGACAACGAACCTTGAATGGGGTGTTAATCTCATGAATTTTCAGGCGAGATTAACCACCGCTGAGCAGGTTGAAGATGTGGAAGTCCATGGTTGGGACGTAAAGAACAAACAGGCTATTATCGGAAAATCAAGCTCTCCTCAGGGTACTCCTACAGTTAATAATGTAAATCACGGCGGAAATACTGCGAAAAATGCCTTTGGAGGAACCAGTAAAGAAGTCGTTAACTATTATCCTGTTTGGACACAAGGTGAAGCAGATAAGTTCGCCCAGTCAATACTTAATGATCACTGCCATGCATTCTTTGAAGCGGAAGGCTCTTGTCTGGGTAATCCCGCCGTGCGTGCCGGTGCTGAAGTGGAAATAAAAAAAATTGGAAACAGGTTCTCCGGTCGTTACAAGATTACACGTGCTACCCATCGTTATAACCTGTCAGGATATTCCACGGAGTTTGAAATCAGTGGCCACCGTGCCAACACGCTGAACCAGTTGCTGGATAATCCGGTAAAAAATCCGTACGGTGTTGTGGTGGGTATCGTTACCAATAATAACGATCCTGATGGTATCGCCCGTGTCAAGGTAAAATACCCGACGATATCAGACCAGTTGGAGAGTAACTGGGCGAGACTGGCCGTGCCGATGGCCGGTGCAGGTCGGGGCTTTGAGTTTATTCCTGAGGTTAATGATGAGGTCCTGGTGGCGTTTGAATACGACGATATAAACAAACCTTATATTCTGGGTTCGCTTTGGAATGGTAAAGATAAACCACCGGAAGATAATAGCAATATTGTTCAAAGCGGTAAAGTGCAAAAACGGATTATTCACTCCCGCTCAGGGCATGTTATTACCCTGGACGATAGTGATGGCAGTGAGAAAATAACGATCATTGATAAAACAGGGAAAAACTCTATCGAAATTGATTCATCAAGTAATGCCCTGACCATTAAGACCGATGGTCCGATAAACATGGAAACCAAAGATGACGTGACGATAAAGGGTAATAATATCAACCTGGAAGCAACTGCCAACGCCAAAGTGAAAGCCAATAGTAACATTGATCTTGAGGCAAGCGCCAAGGCTACCGTAAAAGGTAGTGCCGGTGTAGACGTTGAAGCCTCCGGTCCTGCGAATATTAAAGGAGCGGTAATTAATCTTAACTGACGAGGAATAGATATGGGACAACCAGCAGCAAAACAGGGTGACCAGGTGACAGGTATGGATACACATATTATTATGATCCCGTCACCTGGAGGTCCTGTACCGACACCCTTACCTCATCCGTTTTTCGGGCTTCTTCAACAGGGCTTGAGTGCTGATGTCAAGATTCAGGGTATGCCTGCCGCGACTAAGGATAGTATCGCCATGAATACCCCGCCTCATATTCCTCAAGGCGGACCGTTCCAGAAGCCACCGTCGAACCAGGGTAAAATATTTTTAGGCAGTACTACAGTATTCATTAATAATAAACCGGCTGCTCGTGCCGGCGATCAGGTAATGACATGTAATGATCCCTCTGATTTACCGGTTGGTACGGTAGTAGCCGTGAGTACAGTCTTAATAGGCTGAACGAATAGGAGAAATGATTACGTATGGATATGGACATAAATACCGATATTCTTGGCACCGGCTGGAAATATCCCCTGCAGGTAGATGGTCGTGGTGGAATAGCTTTATCCCGGCATGAAGATGACATTATAGAATCTATCCGTATAATTCTCAGCACGGCAAAGGGAGAAAGGCATATGCGGCCTGATTTCGGTTGTGATATTCATAAGATTGTCTTTGCGCCCAATAACGCTACTTCATGGGGACTGGCTTCGCATTATGTAGAAGAAGCGCTGGGATGGTGGGAACCACGCATCGAAGTGCTGGAGATCGATCCTCAGCCTGATCCGATGGATACCAGCCGGCTGCTGATAAACATTAAATATCGTATTAAAGCTACAAACGACGAAAGAAACCTTGTTTATCCATTTTATATTATGCCAGGGAGGTCATGATGTCATTACAAACGCCTAATTTAGATGACCGTAAATTTCAGGATATTGTCAGCGAGGCAAGAAGTAAAATACCTCTATATTGTCCGAATTGGACAGATTATAACCTTAGCGATCCGGGTATTACCATAATAGAATTGTTCGCCTGGATGGTCGATATGCTTCTATATCGAATGAACCGCGTTCCCGAGAAAAACTATATCAAGTTTATGGACATGATTGGCATTCGACTGGAACCGCCGAAGCCGGCAAAGGTCAATGTGACGTTCCGTCTTTCCGCCCCGCAGCCGGAGCAGGTTACCATCCCACAGGGGACTGAAATAGCCACTGTGAGAACGGAAACTCAGGATGCTATTTCCTTTACGACCGATCGTGATTTTAGTATTGATATACCAAGCCTGTCTTATGCCCTGATCACAGTTGACGACGGCGAGTTCACCGATATAATTTCCCCGCTTAATAATCCTGACAGGACGGTATCTGTATTTCAGGAAATACCCCAAGAAAATAATGCACTCTATCTTGGTTATACTGAAGACCTTGCTTCACATACTCTGCTGTTAACTTTCCAGAGTATCCTGGAAGGTATTGGTGTTAACCCGCAGGATCCACCCTGGTCCTGGGAATACTGGGACGGCGAATACGAAAAATGGTCACCGATGAAACTGGAAGAAGATACTACGGGAGGTTTAAATGCCAATGGGCAAGTTATAGTTCACATTCCCGATAGCAGCGCTATGCGAGATGTAAACGGACTATCTGCCTGCTGGATTCGATGTCGGGCTGTTCAACCCAGACCAAACCAGAGCGGATACAGCAGCTCCCCGAAAGTAAAAAGTATCGTTTCTGAAAGCATCGGGTGTACCGTACCTGCCAGTCAGTCCTTCAAAACAACCGATGAACTACTGGGACGCAGTACCGGAAAATCCGGACAGGAATTCCAGCTTCATAATGTGCCGGTGTTGATACCGGAGAATGGAGAGACAATCGAGGTAGAAACAGAAAACGAGGGGGAATTCGAGTCATGGCAGGTAGTAGCTGATTTCGCCGATTCCGGTCCTGATGACAAGCACTTTTCACTCGATACTATTACCGGACAAATAACGTTTGGACCTTCCATGAAACAACAGACGGGAGAAGAACATCAGTATGGGAAGATACCTCCTGCTGACCGGCTTATACGGTTTTCCTCATACCGTTCCGGTGGCGGTATCATTGGTAATGTCGGTGAAGGTACGATCAAGGTATTAAAATCCTCTATCCCCTATATCGACTCGGTGATAAATTTCGAACGAGCCAGAGACGGTACCGACGCGGAAACCCTGGAAATGGCGAAACTAAGAGTGCCCCATGTATTAAGAACCAATACAAGGGCAGTGACCCGAGAAGACTTCGAATACCTGGCAGTCCAGGCATCGCCAAAGGTTGCCCGGGCGAAAAGTATCTCTCCGGACGACACGACCGATAATAATCTATCGCCCGGAACCATGCGGGTATTACTCGTACCGAGTGTAACCGAATGCGAGAGATATATACCCGTTGAACAACTGGAAATACCAAGAACGGTAAGAGAAGAGGTTCGTACTTACCTGGATGAACGCCGTTTACTCGGTACCCGTCTTGAACTTGGAGAACCAAAATACTTCTATGTCTCGATAGAGGCATATGTCAGAATCAGAAGAGGTTACCAGAAACAGGCATCAGCAGATATCGTAAAGAGGCTTTTCCAGTATATTAATCCGATATGCGGTGGGGCTGAGGGTACCGGCTGGCCATTCGGGCGCAGTCTTATCCCGTCCGAGATTAATGCCTGTCTTCAGAATATACAGGATGTCGACTATATCGAAGAGGTTAAAATCTATCCTGTTGATCCTGACACCGGAGAAAAACAGGATGCCGTCAGCAGACTCAGCGTACCGTATGACGGCCTGCTGTGCTCATATGAACATGAAGTTATCCTGGTTGAATAAGAGACCTTACAACTGTAAAAAGTGAATGAAAATAAGGAAATAATTATGCCGGCAACAAAAAACAGTAATGGGAAACACCCGGAAAGCCTTTATCTCGACTACCTGCCGGGATTCTACCGTGACGACGAATTCATGGGGCAATACTTGAATATTTTCGAGGATATTCTGGGACCCCTTGAGCGTACGGTTGATAACATGGAGTTATACTTTGATCCCTTGATAACCCCGGAATCCCTGGTTCCGTGGTTGGCAAGCTGGCTTAACCTGACTCCGGACCCCAGCTGGACGATGAAAAAGTGTCGTGAACTGGTGAAATCCGCTGCCATGCTTCATCGCCTCCGGGGAACGAAACGAGGGCTATCCGAGTACTTGAGGATATATACAGGCAGTGTCCCCGAAATATCCGAGTATATACAGGGTATGAGTCTCGATAGTGAGACTAAACTCGGAATCGACACCAGGCTTGGCAGCGCCGGCACGGGAAACCATTTTACCGTCACACTGGAACTCGATGGTAATGATGAAATTGATGTTGATACGGTGAGAGCAATAATAGAATCACAAAAACCTGCCCACACCGTGTATACATTACAGATAAATACACGTTAGAAAGATAAATCTATACTCTTATGAGGGCTTACTTTTAACCAAGATGTAGTAGGATCCGAAACCTACACGGACTACAATAAATCCCTTCGCTATTTGTAAACATTATTGCTAACGAACTTTTTATGACATCAAAATGAAAGGGTACAGGTTAATACCTGTCGAGGTTAAATATCGTATCATCAATAATTGATAGCACTTGCCGGATGGCACTATTGGCATGTATGAGGATTTGACTGATATTCATCTATCCTTCAACTCTCGGCCACATGATAGGAGTACGCTGCGTAGGATTCGCTATTGTCGCCCCCTTAAACGTTTCCTCAGCCCACATTTTCAGATGATTTCCCATGGAATCTCCAAAAAAATTTTTTTCATGAGCATCATCTAAATCCCTGAAGTTTTTAAATGGTTGTAAGTTGTCTGGACCTGCCAGTGCTGCATCAAAATTTTCGTTCAGCTTTATATACCAATTATCTAACACACCAACAAGTTCTATCTTATTGATTCCGCCTGCGTCCTCGCAGTAAGAAAAGAATTTACTCCAGTCACTTCCTACTCTCGTTGTTTGGCCTTCGTGAGCTCCGATCCTTGAGCTATCTTGACAAAATGCTGTTATTGTCAGGCAAGTGGTTACGTCTCCAAAATCTAAATCTTTATCCCGTCTTGCTTTCTTTACCTGGCCCTCATCACATTTTGTCGTTCTACCGATTTTTGGTTGCACATCTTCTGCCGTTGGTGGCTTGTTCTCGTATCGAGTAATCAATTCATCAAGAATTTGTAATGCCTCTGCGCTGTATTCGAGCTTGTGATTTTTAACCAATTGCTTCTTCTGTAATTCATCTCCTTTTTCAGCCAACGTTATTATTCTGCGTATGCTTATTGCTGTTGTGTATGACATTCTCCCTTTAACTTTAGCAGTTCCGTTTTTATCCCTCGTTAGCTTATAGGTTTCTATATCGTCTCCCGCTTTATTTTGATATTTTATTGCAGTATCCCTTTGGATAATATTTTTCGTTCCCTGCAAGTTTGCATTAACAACCGATTTCGGTTCAGGCACTCGTGTTAACCTGGAAATTTTGCTCGGATTTCTTCTCTCTATTTCCTCGCCGGTTTCCGCGAGTGTCTTCTTCTTAACCTCTGTGCTCTGCTGCACCACGTGTGTCAATTCATGAGCAAGTAACTTCTTGCCACTATCAGAGTCGGGATTGAATTCACCATTGCGGAAGAAGATATCAGTGCCGGTAGTAAACGCCTTTGCATTTAGTTGCTTGTTAAGTGTATCTGCTTCCGTATCAGTATGTATCTTGACATCGTTGAAACCAGCTCCGAACGCCTGCTCCATTGGTTTTTTAACTTCACCCGATAAAGATTGACCGCTCCCCTTTGCACTGTTAATCCGCGTCTCTATCTCATCAGCAACATCCGCTTCGGCATTTTCATCCCGTTTCATCTGGACTAGCTCTTCTTCCTCTTCTTCCTGTCGCTGCGCCTGGATTTCCTCTTCTTCTTCTTCCTCTTCCTCTTGCTTCTGAATATCCAGCTTCGCCTGCAGCAATTCCTCCTCCTCTAGCTCTTCCTGCCTCTGTATATCCGGTTTGCCTTGTATTAACTCTTCCTCTTCCGGCACTTCCTGCCGCTGTGCCTGGATATTGATTTTTTGAGTGACTTCATCAGCGACTTTATCAGCTTCTTGTTCGTATATATCACCGGGGTCACTGACTGTAAGCTTGGCTTGTGCATTAACCGATTCAAGTAAACGCTGTACGTACCTTAATCCGTAAGCATTGTTGAGTCGCATGATATACTCTTGACGCTGTGCGGTAAATGGGATCCTCGAGAGTGTTGCAGCATGTTCATCCATCCGTGAGTAAAAGGGTGTTTCCAATATCGGGGACTGATCTCCCTCCCGTGTAAGTGATTTGTTAACTATCGGTTCAGAACCGTGCTGCGCTTTGTGCGGTCTCTGGTCTTTATCACTTTTTAGATTTTTTCTCAGTCTTTCATTATTTTTCATTTCATAACCTGCGTCATACAATTTTCAATATCGATCATTCATGAAACCGAAATCGTATGTATTATACCGATACCTGCTAATAACCTGGTCAGTCTGTACCTTGGAAATTTACAGACTATGCTATCATTTTTCCCGAAGTTGGTTAATAAGCTGCACAGCCTCCACAGGCTCGCATCGATGCAGTAATATCTGTACCCAGGCTGGTAACATGATGTAGTTTTCAGCATAGAATTCTGCGTCATCCTGTAACGGGTGACCATTCAAATAGAATGTGATATGGTCAGTCTCATCAATTGTCAAAGAATCCGGTACCTGGCCGGTAGTCCGTATCAACGATTCTTCATTCAGTAAAGAGCGTACCTTTTCCTTGACTGCCGCTACAGTATCAACCTCCGAGACAAAGTCGCTGTCCACCTTAATCTCCGCGAGCATTTTACCCTGTAACTTCTCAATTGTGTCCGCTTGCAGGTCAAGCCGATGCACCTGGAAAATAATCGAAGCGCCGTGTTCTGCCAACATCTTTTGTTCGCGTTCGAATTGCGTCTTGACAGCATCATGCCCCTCGATTATCGTGCCATCGACAATATTTATGATCTGCACATTGTCATATCGTCGTTCTTCTTCCATGCTTATTCATCGCTCCGTTTTATTTCCAGGTCATCGGTCGTTAAGAACTTGCCATTGATCACGGCATCGATGAATGCTTGTGGCGGGCGGTAATAATGATCGAGTATATAGTGCAAAAGAAGCGCGGGAGCCATGTAAACTGAGTTCTCATTACGGACAAGGTAGTGACCATAACCTTTCACGTCAACCTGCTTATCTTTCCACTCTAGTTTGGGGATTAACACATGGCATAAAGTACACGTATGCACCCCCCTTGTCCCATCTGAGATTATCTTCGTTGGATACTCGGTAAATAACGCCTCAATACACTCTTCGGGAACATCACCTATCGTGAAGCCGGATTCTTCAATCCAGCCTATGGCGAAAAGTTCAAGTTCCGCCGGAAGATACACTTCTCCAACATCACGAATCCTGACAGGATGTTCGTAAGGAGACGGCGGATGTCCCTCCGGAAACCTGTATAAATCTTCATACTTCATGAGCAGTTCTCCATGCCATCTATATAGGTTCAACCGTTGCTATTCAGTTTGCCAGACCACATGTGGCTTATTAAGGAGGTGGTATATTTCTAAAGATTATCCGGCGCCGGCCACCAGTTGGATTTTATAGAGCTACCGAGACCGTAGGATCGTTGACTGAAACACCATCCGAGGATTCTTATATAATCTGTCATGCCATATATAGATGTTAATTCACCTTTCGATCCGAATGAGTTTACTACATCGATTACTTCTACCTCGACTCCAGGATTAGCAGCCATAACAGCACTGGCGGTTGCCTGATCCTCACCCACGAATTCACGGGAATCTTCATCGTTAAGTAAATGCCCGCCGGGGTCGGTACCATGAGTTCCTGAGAATATGACTATTCTTGGCATTTCTTCTTCTGAAGATTCAGTCGGTATAACACCGTTTACGACAGTCGCAACGTCCGTATCATAAGTAACTCTATTCCAGCCATACAGCCCTTGGCCGTCCAAATCAACAGCATCACCGATTTCACCTGTTGCGCTGGATGATGGAGAAGCCCGGTGATTCGACGAAGCAATCCGACCGGAACCACTTCGTTGTTGTACGACATTTTCTCTCATTGGCTTCATCCGGGCGCCTGAAACCACCTCTTCTTCTTCCGGTATATCCTGCCGCTGACGGTTCGGCATCATCTGAACATCTCGCTTCGCCTGCAGCAATTCCTCTTCTTCTTCCGGTACCTCCTGCCTCTGCATATTCAGCTTCGCCTGCAGCAATTCCTCTTCTTCTTCCGGTACTTCCTGCCTCTGCATATCCAGCTTCGCCTGCAGCAATTCCTCTTCCTCCAACTCGTCCTGACGCCGGGCCTGTCCATCTACCGATTTCATCAACCGTTGCACATACCTGTTTCCATAGGTATTATTGAGTCGCATGATATACTCTTGACGCTGTACCGCAAAAGGTATCCTTGAAAGTGTCGCGGCATGTTCATCCATCCTAGAGTAAAAGGGGGTTTCCATCAGCAGAGATTGGTCTGTATCCCGTGCAGGATATTTATCAACCATAGATTCGGGATTCTGCTGTGCTTTATGTTGTATCCGGTCTTTTTCACCCTTGATGTTTTTATTCACTCTTTCATTCTTTTTCATATCTTCACCTGCATCATTCCATAATCGATACTAAAGGTACATGAAATTGATACCGGACGCTATGACAACGTTCGATACCAATTTAGTATATGTAGCTATTATACACATCTTTAATTAATTAAAGGTAAATATACGGTTAATTTCCAGTTATATTATGTACATGGTAAATAAATATTTACAGAAAACACTAGAAAATCTCAAAATATCCTTGAATTCATGGTTAGCAATGAATAAAATATCATAAAATCGGTTAATCGATGCGGGGAGAAGCAGGGATAACTCATGCGGTAAGTTTATGAATAAGTTGACCGGTTTGCATAGTTTCTTTATGGATTTTGGTGTATAATCTTTACTCAACCAGGAAAAATAAAAAGCCTGATAGTCAATAAATAGGTTTCTCTAAATGAAACGATTATTATCGATATCCTATCGGACTCACTATATATAAGATTCGAGCAGGATGTGGCAGGATCCTGTGGGGATAAATAGCGATAGTCTATAGCAAGGTTAAATGGACGAAACTAATAATAGCCCCTGGCAAGATACCGTCAGCTTGTTGAGACTTGTTAAAAATGATTACGAGTCGGTAAGAAAACAACTGGAAATAGCCTGTGAAAGTTTGTCTGAACGAGAATACGCAGCCGACCGAAGACTCGCACAGGCTATACTCTTATCCGGAGGTTATACAACTCTTTGCCTTGCACCGGTCGATTCTGATAGTAATCCAAGCCAGATTGGTAATGTCATATTGGGTGAAGCTATTCCCTATGATATGATTTCCAGCCCACTAAAGCTCAACGTATATTGTTTTGAAAGGTTAGAGATATATTCAGGCAACCAGAAGCTAAATGACTGGCAGAATACAAATGCGAAATCTCTGTTCAGGTTATTTCTGACAAGACCAAGAGAATCCATTGTAAAAGATGTCATTATGGGAAACCTATGGCCCGAGTGTAATACTCAGGCAGCTGGTAACAATCTAAAAGTAGCGGTATATGGCCTCAGAAAGATACTTAATCACTTTCTCGGACAGGATGGTAAATTCCCTTCTATAGTGTTTAAGTCTGGAAGTTACGAGTTAAACCCCCAGATTGAGTTATGGATAGATATCGAACAGTTCGAGTACCACTGGCAATTGGGCAGGCGCCTGGAGAAAGAAGGAGAATTAGCCGCCGCATTAAAAGAATTTGAGGCAGCAGAGGAACTGTACAAGGGCGATTATATGGAGGATGAACCATATGATGATAGATTCCTGATACGCCGGGAAACACTTAAGGATATCTATCTCATCATTCTTGGGAAAATTGCCGACTATCTATTACAAATCGAAGACTATGAGGGAAGCATTATTTACAGTCAGAAAATCATTGCGAAAGATAATTGCCGGGAAGACGCATACAGACGGATGATGCTTTGTTACAGCCGGCAAGGAAACAGAAATAGAGCTGTGCGTTGGTACGAAATCTGTTGTCACGCGATGCGGGTAGAACTTGATACCACTCCTGAACCTGAAACGAATCATTTATATCAACAATTATTTATCGATGAATATATTTAGTATCAAGAACCTTCTCTCTTATATGGTAAAAGAGGTATGACAGAGAAAGGAGAAAGAAATGGATTTTGAGGACATCGCCAGGTTCCAGTTAAAACGAGTTAATCCTTTTCAAGGTTTGGTAATAGATAGTGACACCTGGCGTGATGCGCACGAATATCATCGCGGCCAGCAGAGACTTCACATGCTGGCGTTTCATAATGTCGGTATTGTTGGTGGTCTAAACGTAGTTGCCAACAAACCCGCTGACCTTTCGGTGAGTATTCAACCCGGAATGGCGGTTGATAATGAGGGTAACGTAATAATTGTACCCGAAACCCAGCATTACCAGATTCAAACCAAGGAGAAGGGTACGATCTACCTTATCATACAGTTTCGAGAGGTACCAGCGGAGCCGTACCAACCTCCGGAAGGCGGGCAACCGACAAGAATTATAGAGGCATATCGAATACAGGAAAGAGAAAAGGTACCTGACGAACCGTACCTGGAACTTTGCCGTATAAATTTTGATCCAGCCGAAAAAACTATAAGTAATGTCAGTAAATCCTCAAAAGCCGGGAAGAATGAGATTGACCTTAGCTTTCGGCAAGAAGTTACGGAATTACTAACACCCCCGGCAGAAAAACCACCAGTAGAAAAACCGCCTGCCGAGAAAAAAATAGTACCCACTCAGACTACAGAAGCTGTCAGCAGTCCTGTAGAGAGTATATCCATCGGGCATACGGTTCTTTCGGGAGATGATAAAGACCTGCACATTACCGGGCTACAAAACCTCGTGAAAGAGATAAACCGACATGGTAACTACGCAGCCAGCCTTGTTGAGAATATTACGCTGGACGAGAAAATTAAACAACATACCATTATTTATATGACAGGGGTTGGTGGATTTGAGTTAACTGACGAGCAGAACTCCGCTCTCGGAGTATTTTTACAGTCAGGCGGGGTCATTTTTGGAGAAGGATGCGCTGAAGGGCAACAAGGGACATCGTCAAAAGGCTCAAAAGAGTTCGGGCTGGCTTTTAACCAGCTTGCCAGCATACATGAGTGCAAGCTGGAGATTGTTACCCGCGGCCATGCATTGCTTTCGGCTTGTAATGTTTTTGCTGAGGTTCCGCAGGGAGTAGAACCGGCGATGCTCCTTGCAGGAAGTAAAATGATATACAGTGGAAGTGACTATGGGTGCGCATGGCAGGGCGGACATCGGGATACACCACTGCCCCGTGATATCATTCGTGATTCCTTCGAAATGGGGATGAACATTATTACCTATGCCAGCATAATGAAATAGTAAAAGTTAGTCAATAGCCTTGTTGATAACAAGGGCTAAGATACAATCAGTATGGGAGGCAACAATGCCGAATAACATAGAAGCAACTGCAACGCCTAACTCTCTGGTAACTAAATTAGGAGACAATGTTGAGACCAACCTTAACCTCCATAACCTGGGGCAAACCATCGACCAGCTGACTATCAGTATTGAAGGGCTGGATGCAGACTGGTATGCTATTCCGGTTTCCAGTGTTGCTCTTTTCCCCAATGACGAAGATAATTTAAAAATCATTTTCGAACCGCCAAAGACCGATAAAATCAAGGCAGGCGTATACAATTTCTGCATAAACGTAAGCTCTCAGACGAATCCGGAAGAAACAAACACCGTAGACATGAGTATTGAAGTACAAACGGTTCCTGAGCTGGAAATAAATATCTCTCCGCAGACTATTACCGGCAGAAGAGGTATTTACCATATAGAGATTAATAATCCCGGAGATAACGAGGCTAATCTACAACTCCAGTGCAGCGACGCTAATGGAGCGTTGAAATATTATCTCCAATCGGAGAATTTAACCATTCTTCCTAATCACCATTCCGAAGTTTCCGTTGAGGTAAGTCTGGGGTGGCTATCCTTCTTTGGCGGAGCTAGAGATTTTTCATTTCAGGTAATGGCGATGCAACCAGAGGCCGAGGAAGGCAAGATCGTTGAAGGAAAACTGTCGCGTATTGCCTGGTACAGAATGGTATCACAGATAAAGTTACCTCGTTTTAAACTACCTCGAATTCTGTCTTCTCTGCTTCAGAAACCGCCGGAGATTACTGCTTTTGAAGCGAAAAGCGATGATAAAATCGAATTCAGGCTTAGCTGGTCCGTCAAACGCTCCAAGGATGTAAAGTTGAATAATGCAGGCGTAGAACAACAAGGAGATAGAGTGGTATCCCCCTCTTCTCCTACCAGCTATATTCTCACGGCAGGTAACAAGTATGGGAGTTCACAAAAAACGGTTGAAGTTGATCCACGGTTGATTTCCAAGGCGAAATCTTCAGAAAGAATCAGGGCATCTTTATCAACTTCGGACCTTACCTGTCAGGCTGGAGGTACATCTGAAATAATCATGGTTCAATTACAGAACCTCGGGGAGACGGTTGATAAGTTCATGGTAGAAGTAGAAGGACTGGACGAAACATGGTATAGCCGCTCAGCATCGAGTATCGCGCTGATGCCTCAAGCCGTTGAACAAGTGCAATTATCATTCCATCCACCCAAAACGAGGGGAGTTAAAGAAAAGAATTATCAATTTGCAGTTAAGGTACGCTCTCAGAACGCTCCTGATGAAGCTACGGTTGTCACCGGACAAGTCCAGGTACTCCCTCTGGTGGAATATAAACTCAAGGTTGCTCCATATCGTGTTTCCTGTCGAAGAAAGGGTACCTTTCGAGTCGGACTTAGCAACACAGGCACGAGTGATGCGCGTATCTATCTGGATGCTACGGACCTGGATGAGGGATTGAAATTTAAGTTTAAACAGAAAGAGCTGGTATTACCCGCATGGGATACCATTGAAATACCAGTAAAAGCTAAGCCCAAGAAAGGCGGCTTTGTTGGAGAAAGAAAGCGTTACGACATTACCATAGAAACTCGTGAGAACTCCGGAAATACTCAAACCGTGAACTGTGAATTGAATCATAACCCGTTTATTGGTTCATGGAAAACTGTTTTTCGTATCGTCAGGACGATTATTTTCATCGGTATTATAGGTGTACTTATAGGATTCCTGATACATTGGGGAGGTGGTTGTGGCATCCTCAGATCAAATCCTGGTACCTGGTGGAGTCAGTTAGTGGACCGCATAGTAGATACTTTTGGCGGCTGGTTTTCAAAATAAACAGATGGTATTAACTAAAGGAGACGCTATGACAAAGATTCGTTTATTATTAGGCTTGGCTATGGCGGTGTTTCTTTTCCTTGCAGGAAGCACCGCTACGGTCCACGCGCAGGGCGAGAAAATCACCTTAGTACCAAACTACCTTCCTGCTATAAATGAAGCCGGCGATCCGGTTAATATCGTCATTCACGCCACTGATTTTTACTATAATGGCGTACTGACAGTTAATGTTGATGGGTTGCCTGTTACACCCTCACAAATAATAACAGGATATAATTTTTCCGACACACCCTATATGATCATGGTTGTACAGATTCCAACTCCTCTTAATGTGGGTACATACACAGTAACTGTCACTGTTACACCGTATCAGGGAGGTACCCCACACACCGCAGCAGCAAGGCTCAGAGTGATTGATATGCAAGGTCCCCCTGGCCCAAGTGGTGCCGATGGTCTCCCTGGCATTCAGGGACCAGCAGGCCCAGCCGGTTCACCCGGCCCCGCTGGTGGCGAAGGTACTCCGGGAACAGGTATAGAAGGTATTGAAAATAACAGAGATGGTACTTTCACCTTATTGTTTACGGATGGAAGTAGTTTTACCATGGATGATTTAACCGGACCAACCGGCGAGTCTGGACAGGTCGGACCAGTCGGACCTCCCGGTCCAACAGGTGAAATGGGTCCTGCCGGCGGTCTGAGTATAGCCGCAATAATTCTCTCGTTAGGAGCCTTAGGCTGGATGGCTTTCGGAGTATTGAAGCGCTTATTACTCAAATAAACCAAGTGATCTTCACCTTTTGTGAAATCATAAAGCTTTGTTAGGACTTACTTTTGCCTATATATTCTATCGCATGTGCTGATAGTGTTTGGTATCTGAATATAGTAATATAATAGTTCAGTAAAAAAAGGTAAATGGAACCGGAGTATTAATCAGATCATCTATTAATATAATCTGTGTCCGAAATTTCCTGTAGCTGATTATAGCCTTTCCTCTGGAAATAGCCACATAATGATACTAAAATGACCGAGGAAGACTCATGAAAGCCAGGAAATATACCGAAGAACAAATCATTGACGTGTTGAAAGAACCGGATACCGGTAGGCAGGTATCGGTTTTCTGTCGGAAATACGGGATAAGTGACGACGCTAATTATAACTGGAAGGCAAAATATGCTGGTATGACAGTCAGGGTAACCGAAAGAGGATATTGAAGGCCTTAGACGCTGAAAAACGCTGACTGAAGAAAACCGGATAATGTGTGATGTTTATCTTACAGGTGTGATTGGGTGAGTCATTATATTAACAACTTGAAGAGTATCAGGATTTATTGACACATTTACGCCATAATCGATCGGATCCCCCATTTCGATCCTCACCGCTGTATAGATTTCCACTCCTTCGGATATTTCTTTTTCAAACCTATCGCGGTATTCTTCGTAATCATATTCGTAGTACCCGATTTCAACGATATTTAAGTCATCATAATGCCATTTAATAAGCGACCAGCCGATTTCGTTCTGGTAAAAATCCTTACGTTCCATAGCCGTTTTTACTTCATCGGTACTCAATGCTATCTTAATCAGTTCAGACTTTTCTTCTGCGGAAAGAAGCCTTGTTTCTTTTATACCTTCCTTATATCCAGAACAGCCGGTGATGAATAATACTAACAATGCCGTCACAATCAATAATATAGGAATCTTGATCTCCGTTGATTTAATCATCATTACTGAAACTGATTTATACCTTTGAAACTCTGAAGTGTGTGTATTATAACACAAATGAGTGATTAAGCAGTCGGAATATTGGAATCAATTTACAACCGATCATTTGCATTATCTCTACCATTTTTCAACCAAACCGTACCAAAATTCCACACTTTCTGATATGTACTGAACGTAAAATTTAATATATTCTATAAACAAAGCAAGGAAAAACCCAATAATCTACCGGTAAAGCTTAACTCGAATACTAATCGAAGAAAAATGCAAAAAGGTGGTAATAAAATGGATAGTACAGAGAAAATCAGGGATATGCTTAAGTTGCTCAAAATGAACGACGACCATTTTCATTACGAACTGGCTAGCCTGGCTGCTAAAGTTAATAATTTTCTTGATGACAGGAACAGGATGTTATCAGGACAGTTGATATCCGTTATGTATGACAGTCTGACCCAACCGTACGAAAAGTAAGACAATTTAGAAAGTTTGAATAACTTGATCCAAGATAAAACAAACATTTAGGTAATGCTCAGTTTACCTCATTAAAAAAAGCAATCCTGCCGAAAAAGGCAGGATTGCTTTTTTTTCATCACAGTGGTAGTAGCTATCAGGTTATTTAATAGCGTAGGCTACCTGTATGCTTAGACTGATATCAAGTTCACCAGGACTGATTGATGTGCTGTAACCGGCTCCTTCGTCATATCCCACAGCAATTCCGGATTTGGTTACTGGTGCGTAATATGAATTCTCTGAGATAAAGGTTGCTGCACCAAGGTCTACATTAGCCAGTTTAGCCAGCTCCTCGGCTTTCTTCCTGGCATCGGTCATCGCTTCTTTCCTGGCTTCATCGTAATATTCGTCCGGGTCATCGATCGAGAAATTAATGCCATTGATCCTGGTCAGATCACCCCCGGCATCTGTGACAGCATCGATAATCGTCCCGACCTTTTCTATATCTCTTACCGTAACCGTCACTGTATTGGTTACTCGATAGCCGGTAACAACTTCCTCTTCAGTCTCTCGATCCCATTTACTTACCTGCTGTATGTTGAAATACTGCGTCTGTATATCTTTGTCCGCTATTCCGCTTGAGGATAGCGTATCCATGACATCGTTCATGGCTGCGGCGGCTTTGTCACGGGCTGTAGCAACGCTGTCGTCCTCAGACTCGATTCCCAGCCTGATGACTGCAATATCAGGTACTACGCTTACTTCACCCTGTCCGGTGACCCAGATACCGTTCTGTTGACTGCTGAGATTGATATTCGATACTTCTCCGGATGCGGTACTTCCTTGTTCACAACCGGTAAGCCCGAACAACGTTAGTATTGTTGCCATACCGATGATTACCAGGAACCACTTCTTTTTCATTTTCTTCCACCTCCTGTCCTTTCATATTATATAACGAAAAAGCCGCCGCAAGGTTAGCGGCGGCTGAATAAAATCATTATTTACTCTATTCTGAACGTAATGCTTCAATCGGATTAAGTCGGGACGCGTTCCAGGCAGGATAAAAACCGAAGAACAGGCCGATACCTATAGATACAGAGACGGCAAGTATCACGATATCCGCTGAAACGAGGGTGTTTACCAGGCCTGACTGCTGAACAAAGAAAGCAGCCACCCACCCGAAGATAACACCGATGATTCCGCCGGCAAGAGTAAGAGATGCGGCTTCGACCAGGAACTGAACCCAGATATCACGCTCTCTTGCCCCGAGAGCTTTTCGAATTCCAATCTCTCTCGTTCTCTCAAGTACGGATACGAGCATGATATTCATCACACCGATACCTCCAACCAGCAAAGCAATGGCTGCTATTGCGCCGAGGAGTATGGTGAGAGTCTGGGATGTCTCTTCCATTGTCTCAGCTATTTCCTGCATCGACATAATCGTGAAGTCATCATCTACCCCAAGTGCAAGTCTGTGCCGGGTACGCAGGAGTTCCGTAATATCTTCTATTACCTGGTCCGTTTTGTCTTCATCTGTGACTGTTAAAGCTATTGTTGATACGATATGCTCCCCACGTGATGTTCGCAATTGGGCTATAGATTGTTGTACAGCGGTTAATGGTACGAATATGGAATCGTCAGGTCCCATAAATCCGCCCTCGGATTCAAGGATTCCGATAACCGTGCCGATTTTAGTGTCAATTCTAACGTTCTCACCGATCGGTATTGAATTACTGAAAAGAGTATCGACTACGTTACTGCCGATTACTGCTACTTTCGCTCCCTGGTCATAATCATACTGGGAGAAGAAGACTCCCTGTTCGAGTTCCAGGTTCATTACCTCAGCATATTCAGGCGTGACGCCAAATACCTGGGCATTAGTATTGGCATTACCATATATAACTTGTGTATAGGTAGAATAATAAGGAGCTATGTTTTTAACGTATTCGACCTGTTCGGCGATTGCTTCGGCATCTTCATAGGTGAGTGTCTGACTGCTGCCACCTGTAAAACCTTTGAAGGTGAATGAACCCGGACTTATAGTGATGAGGTCCGAACCGATACTCTCTATGCTTTCAAGGATTGTGGCTGTCGCGCCTTTCCCAATTGACATAAGTGTGATCACTGAAGCGACACCAATAACTATACCAAGCATTGTCAGGAAACTCCGCAGCTTGTGGGTGCTGATTCCCATCCAGACAGTTGATAAAAAACTAACAAATGCTTTCATTGCTTATCACCTGAAACAACCTCGCCGTCTCTGAAACGAATTATCCTTTGACAGTGACTGGCAATTTCTTCATCATGCGTCACCATAAGCACGGTAATTTCACGCTCAGTGTTGAGAGAAGTAAGAATGGATATTATCTCTTTTCCGGACTGGCTGTCCAGCTGTCCGGTAGGTTCGTCGGCAAGAAATAGAGACGGATTTTTTACCAGAGCACGGGCTATTGCTACTCTCTGCTGTTCACCGCCAGATAGTTCGATAGGCCGGTGTCTTACTCTCTCTGAAAGCCCTACAATATCCAATGCCTCCAGCGCACGCTGACGATCAACTCCCCCGGCATACGTCATCCCCAGCTCTACATTAGCCAGTGCGGTCAGCCTAGACAGAAGGTTAAACGTCTGAAAGACAAAACCAACCTTTTTCCCCCGAATTTCAGCCAGTTCGGTACTTTTCAAGTGGCCGACTTCTTTTCCATCCAAATAATAATCCCCTGAAGTGGGTACATCGAGGCATCCCAGTAAATTCAGCAGGGTCGATTTACCAGAACCGGACGGTCCCATTATTGCAACCAGTTCTCCCTGTCCTATCTGAAGGTTGATTCCGTGAAGAACCGTAAGTTCTCTTTTCCCCATCGTGTATGATTTTCTAATATTTTCTAGACGTATCATATTATTTCCTTATAGCAATTCCTGGTCCAAAGAATCCACCTTGTTGCATTGAACTACTCGACGAAGTGAGAGTAACCTCAACTTCCTCACCTTCACTCAAGCCGCTTATAATTTCGGTATTCTGCCAGTCACTGACTCCCGTTTCTATGGTACGTTCCTCAATTGTCCCATCTGGCAGTACTACTTTCACGTAATTCTTACCGCCTTTCATGGTTATTGCCGCACTGGGAACGAGCAGTACGTCCGTTACTTCTTCGGTAATGATACTCACGGTTACCGTGAGACCTTCTCTAAGCTGGAAACCGCCTGAAGTGGTTACAGCCTGTCCAAAATCTCCTGCAGGGAACTGTATAGTACCATCACTGCTGTTTTCTCCGAATGAAAATGCCTTATCTCCGAAGGCAAAACCTCTTCCACCGGAGGATGTTTTCCCTTCTTCACCTTTAGGCATTTCCGGGAATTCGAAGTTTTTCATTTTTTCTGCCATTTCCTCTGCCTCTTCCTGTGTCATCTTACCGGCTTCGACGGCTTGTTTGAGCATCGGAGGGAGTTCACCGGATTCGAGGTCTTCAATGGCTTTTTGCATTGATTTTCCAACATCCACGATCATATCATCTGCAGAGCGGATCTTGATCTTAACCGCATAATTGACCACGCCTTGCTGTATGGTAGCGGTAGGAGAAATCTTGACCACCTCGGCGGGAAGGATCATGGTCTGAGCGGCATCAACTTTAGCTGTTGCCGGTATGCCGACAGCAATGTTGAATATATCCATTTCACTCACATAGACTTCGGCTTCGAATTCATCGGGATCGGCAATTTCTAAAGCCGCTGCCCCTTTCTGGATCGTATTACCTTGAACAAGATTTACTCTGGTTATAAAACCTTCATAAGGAGCTTTTACATTCCAGTCCTGGTTCTGAGCTTCTTCCAGCGCCACTATCGCGTCGTCGAGCTGCTGTTGCGCGTCTTCGAGTTGACTTTTCTTTATCACCAGTTCTTTTTGTTTCGTTTCCCGTTCTATTTCAAGATCAGCAGAGACATCCGCCAGTTTTTTCTCGGCATCAAGCAGAGTGATTTCAGCGATATCCAGTTGTGCTTTTTTCTGGTTATAGTTCCGGATACGTTCCGGTACGGTCCAGTTATCAAGATATTGTCTTTCAGCTATATCGAAAATCTCCTGGGCAGAAGCGAGAGATATCTTCGCATTAGCTACTACGAGTTCAGCTTCGGCTTCCTTCTGGTTAGCGTATACCTGACTGTTGACATTATCCAGAACATCCTCTGCATTCTGGTAATTAATTTCTGCTTGTAATAGAGCCTGGTCCTTTGTCTCAATGCTACGGATTAAGGTTTTCAACTGGTCGTCGCGTTCGGATGTGTCCAGTGTTGCCAGCACCTGCTCTTTTTCAACATAATCACCTTCTTCCACAAGAACCTCTTTAACCGTCCCGGTGAGTTCGAAAGCGAGAGTTTCTTTTTGAGAAAGTGCAAGGTTTCCTACCGCCGAAATATCCAGTGAAAGATCACCTCTTGTTACGGTCTGAATCACTGTTTGTTCTTCTGTTTCTTCTGGTTCAGCTCCTTTGCGGCATCCTGAAAATATCAACAACATAGCTACTAGGATTAGGGCTGATAGGGTAATGCGTATGACTTTCACTGGTATCCTCCTGTTCTCATGTTCCAGTATCATCTCGGATAAAAAATATACTGGTACTATGACACAATAATGTTAATATAATATTAATGGTAGTATACTCATTTGCGAGTAATCGGTACAGTGAAGCTGAAATTACTGCCTTTACCCTGTTCACTCTCAACTTTTATCTGTCCGCCATGGGCTTCGACGAGTCGTTTTGCTATCGTTAGTCCCAGGCCACTTCCTCCGGTTGCTCTGGCACGCGATTTATCAATCCTGTATAACCTTTCGAAAATGTTGTCCAGATCATCGGCGGGTATCCCTTCGCCGTTATCTATTACGCTAACTTCAATGTATTCGTCTACCTGCTGTGCCGAGATAGAAATGGTTCCTCCGGACGGTGTAGCGGTGATTGCATTTTCTATGAGGTTGTGCAGTACCTGGCTGATACGGTGTACATCAATAGTTATCTCTGGAAGATTATCAGCTGATGTGAATTCCAGATTTACTTCTTTTTGTAAAGCCTTTGTCTGCATCATCTGTGCCGTCGTCTCGATTATTTTTCCGATTTCTCCAGGTTCACGTTCGAGTTTAAGTTCACCTGCTTCAGCAAGACTGAGTTCTTGAAGGTCGTCTACAAGGCGAGTAAGGAGAGTTGCTTCCTCATCCAGTTTTCGAATCGTATCCTGGTTGGTTTGTATTAGTCCGTCATGAGCTGCTTCCAGGTATCCCTTGATATTGGCAAGCGGATTTCTTAATTCATGAGCGATATCGGCAACCATGTTTTTCCGCAATTCTTCAGCTCTTCCAAGATTATCTGCCATCGTATTGAAAGTGGTTCCTAACTGGTCGAGTTCAGTGTTTCCATTTACATCAACTCTCTGGGTGAAATCACCACTCCCGAGTCGGTTTGCAGCCTGGGTTAACGCTCGAACCGGTGACAGGATCCTGCGTGAAAAGAAGTACGTGAGTATCAGGGCAATGATAATAGCTATCAGCCCACCCCAGAGAAAATACCGTCCGATAGATTTGAACAGAAGCTGGAAAGACTCTAAGCTCAATTCCGAAGATGATCTCGGTATTATATATAATGTACCGAAACCTTCCCTCTGGAAAGGAAATGAAATTACTCTCCCGGGTGAATCCGGCTCGTACTCTCCAGATAATCTACCCTGCGAGTCGGCAACGACTATTCCTTCCGAATCTGTAAGTACTATTTGCTGTTCGTAAAGGTTACTCCACTGCTCGATAATAGGCTGAATCCCTTCCCAGTCCCTGTTGATGAAGTAGATACGTGTAAGTTCGGATTGCATCCTGAGAGCTCTACTATTATCTATCTGCTCTCTGAACCTTTGTATTTCGTCCCTGGTGGCCTGGTTAACGAAGAAGAGAACAGCGCCAATTGCAACGAGTATCACAAGAGTAAAGCCAAGTAAAAGTCGAAACTGCAGTTTACCCGTCATCAGGCACCTCTGACAGCTTATACCCCGCGCCATAAACGGTCTTAATATACCTTGGTTTCGATGGATCGTCCTCCATCTTGCGGCGGATATTCAGTATATGGACATCGATTGTACGGTCGAATCCTTCGAACCCGTAACCGAGTGCTTTATCGATAATCTCGGACCGGCTGAATACCCTGCCCGGTTCTCTTATCAGAGCGCCCAGCAGTTTGAACTCAATCTCAGTTAATGGGATTTCTTTATCCTCAATGGATGCTTCATGCTTCAGGAAATTCACGGTTAGTTTACTATGCGTTATTACTTCAGGACCACGTTCACCCGGCATTCGTCTCAGTACCACTCTTACTCGTGCCGCCAGTTCACGGGGACTGAATGGTTTAGTAATATAATCATCTGCGCCAACTTCCAGCCCTGTCAGCTTATCCTGGTCTGTAGATCGCGCCGTAAGCATTATTATCGGCACATCGGATTCCTGTCTGAGTGTGCGGCATACTTCAAGCCCATTTATTCCCGGTAACATCAGGTCCAGCACTATCAGGTCCGGATGATTCTTACGAGCGAGTTCCAGCGCATCCAGGCCATTATACGCAGTATCTACCCTATAACCGTCACGATTCAAGTAAAGTTTTACCAACTCTACCGTTTTTTCATCGTCGTCAACGACAAGGACTCGTTTACCTGACACATGTTTCTCCCAAAATATGTTCTATTCGATATTATAATTGAAATGTTAAGAAAATATTAGTATAGGATATTCTACCAGGTCCCAAAAACGGGTAGAGGGGGAATCCCCCCTCTACCCGGCTGTTAGAATCTTTTAAGTTAATACGGTATATCCGATATTATCTTATTGACTGGGAAGGCATAGTCCATCGAACATCCTCATTCCACCTCTGTCCCGGAAGATGCCGAAGGTTTTGGAGCGAGGCATATCAGGCATATCAGGTTTATCTTTCATCCACTCTTTAATCTGGTCAGTATACTCTTTGATATCGGGTCTGGATTCCAGCCATCCCTTATATTCGGCAGCTTTTTCTTCACTAATAATCCCTTCATCAACCAGATTTTGCAGGTATTTATCCAGGGCTTCTTCATGCATTTCCGCCTGTGCCTGTTCGAAAGCATCTTCTACAGTCTGCTGGTCTATCCCCAGTATGTCCGCTACTCTTGCCATTATTGAATCGGATTTGGACTCATCTACAGAATCCTGTGCCATGGCGATTCCACCCAGGCTTGCGATGATTATAAGGATAGCGCCCAGCACCATGATGATGAACTTTCTCTTCCTCCACATCATTATCACCTCCTTTCACAAATATTCGAGTGTTCTGAGGTTATTTTATCAATCAAATACTAAAATCTTATTAAGAAAACCCGGAAAATATTCTCCGGAATATGGTTATCGGATGTAATAGTTTTCGACGGATAACGTATTACTATGTAGTGGACCGAGTGTATATTCAGACAGAAAAGGCCGGCTAAACAGCCGGCCTTTTCTGCATTAAGATTACGAGATTATTGTTCTTTCAGAGATTTAATTGCTATTCCGTAACCTCGCTCTGAAATCTCAATAGCTTTCAGGATAATCTCTCTGGTCGATTCAGGTACTTTATCCAGGAGTTCATACAAACTCTGGATGTTTGTATAAGCCTGGTTATTGACTGTTATATTCAACTCATCTCTCTTACTTAACCAATGCTTGGTTGACGCTGGTTCAATAGTAATTTTCGTAGGAGGAATTTCGACATTTACCTCGGGTTTGGTTGGCTGTACTACGATCGGATCTGCGGGTGGTGCCGGAGCTGATTGATTATCAGACGTCTCATCATCACCGATATCTTCAGCAGGTATGTCTTCATCACTACCCAGTATTTCATCAGCTGTTACTATTAACGATTGTTCCATATCCGCTTCTTCAGCTTCTTCTGTTACTACAGCCTTTTCACTGAACATCATGCTACCTTCGCCAGTGGTAGCTCTGTCCGCGTTATCCGATCTGGTGGAATACTCGGCAATATTGTTCAGGTTGGAATCCAGACTTGCGGCAAGTATTTCTATCTCATCTATATCATTCTCATTCGCCATATAGATAATCTCTTCAACTCTGCGGTCTGCCATCCTGGCATAAGCTTCGGCTTTTCCCAGGTTGGTAAAGGTGAAGGCAAGCTGGACCTGTTCGGTAGCTCGCTTGACCGGATAGAGGAAGTCATCGGGCATACTTCCCATCGACGCGGCGGCGGTGCCACCGGTAGCGATGAGCAGCACCACGATGCCGGCAACTACACCGGTCCAGCGTGGTTGCCAGCCGAATCTGAACAATGACCGACTTCTCTTTTGATCCGATTCTTCGAGTACCGTGAACAACTCATTTCTGGCTTTAGCCTTGAATTCCTGGTCAGGCTCGAGTGATGAGATCTGGCTGGTTATCAACGACGCTTCCAGCAATGGTTTTAGTTCGTTCGCATACTGCGGGTAATCAGCGAGACACTGTTCCAGTGTTTCACCGTTGAACATCAGACGATCGAGACATTCATCCAGTATATCGTTAAATTCTTTTTCTTTACCCATAATTTTCCGCCAGTAACATCTTCCTGAGAGACGCTATCGCACTATGCTGCAGGGCTTTTATTGCGCCCTGACTTTTCCCCATTATCTTCGCAACCTGGGCTATCGGCATCTCACCGGCAAATCTTAAGGAAATAACCTCTCTTTGAGCTTCAGTGAGATTCTTGGCAACTTCCATTACTTTTTCGATATCCATTCTCTGTTCAACCAGTTCCTCCGGGCTTTTACTGGATTTATCTGTGATTATCGTTTCATCAGGGAGAGTATCGGGTCGGTTTTTGCTCTTTCTTATATAATCCACTATCAGATTATGAGCAATACGGTACAACCATGCAGAAAAGGGGACGCCCTTCCATTTGAAAGAGGAAATCGATTGGTGGGCTTTCAGGAAGACCTGCTGGGTCATATCCTCTGCCTCTTCCCTGTCTCCTATTTTCATCGCTATATATCTATATATTTTGTCAAAATATTCATCATACAGTTCAACGAAAGCATTCGGATCATTTTGCTGCGCCCGTTGTACGACTATTTTTTCGTCCTGCACCTGAGAACTCCTGTAAACCGGATTGTGATTTAGTGGTACCTGTTCCGGTCTAAATCAGGCGTAACCCTGATGCTATATAGTATAACGAACAGGATAAGAAAAAGATAGGTTATTTGTGTAGTTATGAGTGTAATATGTTAGAATATCAGGAGTTGAAATAGTATGGTTGGTATTAGTTAACATAAACAAGGAGTCAGCTTGTCCTACTACATCCGCCAGATGCGAAAAGAAGATATTCCGCAGGTTTCCCGGATAGATCGGGAAGCTTTCCCGACCATGCTTCCACCGCCAAATTTCGACCGTGAACTCCGTAATCAAATGACACATTTTTATGTTGTCTGCGACACGGACAGGAAAATGGAACAGATTGATATTCCTGTTGCCCGGACCGGGACATCGAGTCTGATGAACAGGTTAAAGCGCTGGTTCAATCCGGATGGGTCGATTGCGGATGATACACAACCTGTAAAGTATGATGATTATATTTGCGGCTATGTAGGTTTTTGGGTTATGGCTGAAGAAGCTCATATCACGACGATAGCCGTAAGTGAGGAACTGCAGCGCAGGGGAATAGGTGAGTTACTACTTATAACGGTTTTTAATCGTGCCAGAGAACTGTACGCTAATGTAGTAACCCTTGAAGTACGTGTATCCAACGTCGGGGCTCAGAATCTATACCTCAAATATGGATTTAAACAGGTAGGCGTACGTAAAGCATATTATACGGATAACCGTGAAGACGCCTACATAATGACAACACCAGATATTACTTCGTCGGAATGCCACTCACAGATGAGGGAACTTCATAAGTCTCATAAGTTGCGATGGGGTGAAGCCCGATTCAGCTTTTCGATTGATTGAGTACCTTAACGCCTACCAATTATGCTATCGAAGATTCCCGATTTCCCAGCCGGGTCAGTAGTTCCTACATTATTCATTAACCAGTCTTCAAGGGCTGATTTACATCTCTGGAGTCGATCTTTCAATTTTACGGTGTCGATATTGGCGACATAATTACTGGTCTGAAATTGTTCGGTCGTAGATACCTGCTCGTTATAGTCCTGTGCTATATCAAATACGTCTGTCAGAGCCGATTGCAGATTCTGGCTGAGAAACTCGATATTATTCATATTCATTATCCAGCCTTTAACAGCGAACCTCTTTATCTGTTCACCCTCCATGAGGACCTGGACAAGTCTTAGATTTACCCTGATATCGGATAATATGGAATGTACTACATATTGGTGTGGTGACGACGAACCGCCTTTTCTTCTCAAGAACAATTGTAGAGCGATAAGTCCGATTATTACCAGGATAACCGGCATGAATTCTGTTAGATCACCGAAATCCAAAATCAACTCCTCCTCTTAACAACCGAGGATATCTAATATTGTCTTTTTCGTATACTTTCAAATAATATACCATACATCAATACGAATATTGAAAATCTATGGAAAGCTGATAGGCAGGTGTACTATTCTGAAGACAGCTTACCGCCAATCGCCCAGTTATGTTTTGGTACATCTTTTATAATAATCGTCACTGCTTCGGGTGGAATCCCGAGTTTTTCCGTCATTACGGATGTTATCCCCTTGGCAAGTTCCTTCTTTTGTTCAACTGACCGTCCTTCCCACATATCAACCGTTACCAATGGCATACGTACCTCCTGATATTTTGATGCCTGTTTATCATAGATATGTAACCGATATCTTGTCAATATATTTGACTTATCATGTTAGTAAAGAATAGAATTCATACTTAATTTACCCTTATACAATTGGTCGACAACGGAGGTGTATCTTGAACGTACTGGTGATCGGTGGGAACGGTCTTTTCGGCAGGAAAACAGTACTGAAGCTGCTTAAGGATACTGATATATCCAGAGTTGTCGCTATGGACGTACTCCCACCGAAAGAATGGATTCTGCCCAGATACCGGGAATTCGAAGAGAAGTATGTTTTTTACCGGGGAGATGTATCTGAACTCGAGGATATCCTTCATGCTATACGGAGATATGAGATTGATAAAATCGTTAACTGGGCTTTTTTACTTCCCGGTGATATCGAAGGAAATCCGCGGCTCAGTGTAAAAGTAAACGAGCTTGGTATGTGTAATGTCTTTGAAGCAGCAAGACTCACTGATGTCTCACGGGTAATATACGCAAGCTCCTGGGGAGTGTACGGACCCCAGGATGAATACGGAGACAGAGATGTCACCGAGGATGATCAATTACATCCCGGCAGCGCCTACGCGCTTACCAAGCAGTTGAGTGAAATACTGGCTGCCCAGTATGCTGATATATACAATATAAATTTCACTGCGTTGCGCCCTACTATTGCTTTCGGGCATGGCGGACGAACGCCTGTTATGATAAAAAATTACTCGGATCTTGTGTCGCTGCCGGCAGTCGGCAAGCCTTTTTCCATAAGTGAAGATGGAACCAGTAAGACCTCGCTGTTTACCCCCGATGATATAGGGACGTTTACCAGGCTGCTTCTGCATGTCGATGCTTCACCTCATCCCGCTTATAATATAGGCGGACCACCCACAAGCATGAGACAAGTTGCCGACGCTGTGCGCCAGTATATACCTGATGCGAAGATAGAATTCGGGAATATACCACCACCAGAAGACAGGGGGAAATTCGGGATTCCCTGGAGAGCCAGCAGCGAAAGAGCCAGGGAAGATTTCGGTTTCTCGATTTTGCCTGTGGAAGAAGCGGTGCTGATTCATATTAATGATGCCAGGAGTGAAGCTGGCCTTGAGCTTATACAATAATACCTATATAAGAAAGGAAGCTGATATGGGACTGGATAAGAATGAGTTAATAAACCTGTACCGGACCATGCTGACTATTCGCCGGTTTGAAGAAAGAGTCTCAGCCGAATACGCAAAAGGGAATGCCCTGGGGTACGTTCACCTTTACATAGGCGAAGAAGCAGTAGCTGCCGGCGTTTGTAACAATCTCAGGAAAGACGACCGTATTGTCAGCAGCCACCGGGGACACGGTCACTCGATTGCCAAAGGAGCGGATGTCAAACGGATGATGGCCGAGGTTTTCGGAAAAAAGACCGGATACTGCAAAGGCAAGGGCGGGTCGATGCATATCGCTGATTTCAGCATCGGAATGCTGGGAGCCAACGGGATTGTAGGAGCTGGTCTTCCAATCGCCGTAGGAGCCGGCCTGGCAGCACAACTTGAAAAGAAAGACAGAGTAGCCGCGGTTTTTTTCGGTGACGGAGCTACACAGGAAGGTGAATTCCACGAGTCCTTAAGTCTGGCATCAGTATGGCATCTGCCAATGGTCTTTGTCTGTGAGAATAATGGTTACGCTTCAGGAACGCCGGCGAGTTTTGCTTTGCCGATACAGGATATTTACAGGAAAGCCGAGGGGTATAACATGCCGGGAGTTGTTGTCGATGGAAACGATGTAACCGCAGTTAATGAAGCTGCAAGAGAACTGATAGCTAAAGCAAGAGAAGGAGAAGGGCCTTCTCTCCTTGAATGCAAAACTTATCGCTGGCATGAGCATTTTGAATCGACAACGTTCCCTGATATGCGTCCGTCGGAAGAAATAGAAAGCTGGAAGAATAAATGTCCTGTTGCCAGGACGAAAAAACAACTGATGGACGAAGGAATACTGTCAGAAATAGAACTAGAGGATATGAATACGGAGACATTGAAAAAGATAGAAGAAGCGGTGAAATTTGCTGATGAGAGTCCTTTCCCTGATCCCGAAGATGCGCTCGAAGACGTATATTCGAACTAGTACCTGGTTGCACAGAAAAGTGAGATAATCAAGCCGTTCATGGTGAGCCTGTCGAACCACAACGGCGCCCTTCGACAAGCTCAGGATGAACGGAATAATCATAACAATAGTTGACGTAACTAAGTACCGGTAAATTATTAAGGAGTACAGCGAATGAGAAATATAAGTTATATGCAGGCTTCAGTCGAAGCTTTACAGGAAGAATTCCGCAGGGATGATAAACTCATCCACATCGCTGAAGATATTCCCGCCGACCTGTACGAAGAATTCGGCGCAGACAGGATTAGAATGACCCCGATATCCGAGTCGGCATTTGTCGGTGCAGCAATTGGCGCGGCAGGCTCCGGTTTCCGGACTGTTGCCGACCTGAGAATGGCAACCTTCGCCTTTTGCGCTTTCGATCAGTTCGTTAACCAGGCTGCCAAGATAACCTATATGTTCGGCGGTCAGGCGAAGTTTCCAATCCTGTACCGAATGAGAAACGGTCTTGGCGCGTCAGCAGCAGCCCAACACTCCGTCAATCCTTATTCAATGTATATGAATGTCGCCGGATTGAAGATTATAATACCGTCGACGCCATATGATGTCAAAGGGTTATTGAAAACCGCTATCAGGGATGATAATCCGGTGATAACCTTTGAGCACATGGAACTTGGAATGGTGGAAGGAGAAGTGCCGGAAGAGGAATATATCATCCCGCTGGGAGAAGCAGCCATTCTGAAGCAGGGGACGGATGTGACCGTAGTTGCCATGTCCCTGATGGTATATGAAGCGCTGGCGGCTGCTGAAGAAGCTGAGAAGGACGGAATATCGGTTGAATTGATCGATCCCAGGACTCTGGTACCTCTTGATGTGAAGGCAATACGTAAGTCAGTTGCCAAAACAGGCAGGATAGTTGTCGTGGATGAAGCCTGTCAGACCTGTAGCGCAGCCTGCGAAATTCTCTCGATAGTCGTTGAAGATGATGATACGTTCAGTCGCTTAAAAGCCCCGACGAAGCGTGTCTGCGGTCTGGATGTGCCGGTACCTTTCAGTCCGCCGATGGAAAAATTCTCCATTCCTGATAGAGACAAGATACTGGCAGCGATACGTCAGGTTATCAACTATAAAAAGTAACCGCTATATTATATATATAATGTAGTTAAGTTGTAGATTTTGCTATTCCGGTTTCCGGACCAGCAGGCAGATATTTCGGGAGAAAAGCTTCACAGGATAACGGTAAGAGGATTCCGGGAATGATTTAATCAACCGGAACCCTGCCTGTTTTACCAGCTTTTCAGCCCTGCGATAGGAAAACAGGTAATAGTACCGGTATACTGTCTCGTCCTGAGTGCGCCAGGACACGACAGGTTCATTGCCACTGAAGAGAAATCTCGACTGCCACCTGTTCCACAGCGTAATAAATGCCTCTCCACCCGGTGTCAATACTCGTTTCAATTCCTGCAAAGCTGACAATCTTTCTGCTTTATTCTTGATGTGATGGTAGGAGGCGACGGCGATAGCATGGTCAAAGGAACTGTCTTCGAACGGCAGGTTTCTGATATCACCCTGTATAAGCACTGGAGAATAGCCGAACTTATCGGAATATTTCCGGGCGTGTTCAAGCATCGCCCTTGAGAAGTCGATACCGTAGAGGATGTAATTATCCTTGAACGGCAGGAAGTCGGGACCGTGACCGCAGCCGATGTTCAGCAGGCTGCCTTGTCCCCATTTCTTTGCGAGCTCATCCAACTCACTCCTGAATATGGACCAGTGCCTGAAGTTGTACCAGCCCGGCGCTATCTTATCGAATACTTCTCTGGACAATTATATACGTAACCTCTGAATAAGTAACCTCCCCCTTTGAAAAATGGGGATTTGAAGGTTAAAAATCCTTCTTAATCTCCCTTTACAAAAGGTAGAGATCCTCTATCATATTATTAATTCCTTCAAAATAGTGTGAATTTATCGTCGTTGTAGAATCTGCTACACTATAATGTGAGTATACAATGAAGAAATTCTCCAGAACAATATCAGGTGTGACCCCGGTGGCGGTGATGACCGCGCCGATGAACTGTCCCGGTCAGTGCGTTTACTGTCCTACCTTTTCGGCTACTCCGCAAAGCTATACACCCACATCACCGGCAGTACTGCGTGCTATCCAGTGCGACTATAACGGTGCCGACCAGGTAACACTTCGGATGAAAATCCTGTCAGAAATGGGACACCCTACGGATAAGATCGAGCTTATTATAATGGGCGGAACGTTCCTGGCATATTCGGAAGAATACCAGTATTCATTCATCAAAGACTGTTATGATGCTCTCAATGGTGTGGGATCATCAACACTGGAGGAAGCTAAGCGGATAAACGAGACAGCCGTGCACCGCTGCACTGGCCTCTGTATCGAGACGCGACCTGACTGGTGCGGACAAAAAGAAATCGACCGAATGCTGGAGTTCGGCACGACACGTGTTGAACTGGGCGTACAGACACTCGATGATGATGTTTACTGTCTCGTGAAAAGAGGGCACACCGTTGATGATGTAGTTGCGGCTACCCGTCTTCTCAAGGAGTTTGCCTTCAAGGTTCATTACCACTGGATGCCTGGTCTTCCCGGTTCCTCGCCGGAGAAAGACCTGGAAATGTCGCGGCAGCTTTTCGATGATCCGCGTTTCAGGCCTGACGGTCTGAAGATATATCCTACGATGGTGATCGAAGGTACCGAGATGGAGAAGTGGTACAAAGAAGGCAAATATGTCCCATATCCTGATGACGTCATGGTAGGCTTGATCGCTGAAATAAAGGCTTTAGTCCCCGGTTACGTCCGGATTTCCCGGGTACTCAGGGATATTCCGGCGAATTATATTGTCGGCGGACTCAAGGATTCTTTACGGACCACGGTACGCAACAGGCTGGAAGAGCAGGGCAGGGCTTGCCGGTGTATCCGGTGCCGGGAATATGGTCATCGTGTCAGGAATGGCTGGGAAGCGGGTGAACCGAAACTATCCAGGGAAGAGTATGAAGCGTCCGGCGGCAGAGAGATTTTCCTCTCCTATGTGGATGATAATGAAACACTTTTCGGTATGCTCAGGCTGAGAATTCAGCCTGATAATGTCAACCGACCGGGGCAGAACAGAGGCGGTAATACGGCTCTTGTCCGCGAACTGCATGTGTATGGTCCGGAAGTCCCCCTTAAAGAACAAAATCCTGACTCGGCCCAGCACAGGGGACTGGGAAAAGCATTGCTGGCGGAAGCGGAGAGAATTACCCGGGAAGAATATCACTCGCCCGAAATACTTGTGTTAAGCGGCGTGGGCGCCAGGGATTACTATCGCAACGAGTCCAGATACACTCTGGATAGCCATTATATGGTCAAGGGATTGTGAGATAAACGATAAGCAGTCATCCTGAGGACGGAGGACGAAGGATCTCCTTTCATATTAGAGAAATTTCAACGTATTAGAACAGGCGGAGGGAATACAACACTGAGATGAGATTCTTCGCTGCGCTCAGAATGACATATTTTTTATCTTTTTCCATCACCCAGCTACCATATATATAATAACAGCTATTATCTCTATCACAACCACCGGTGGGATGATGTATCTGTAGACTGCGGAAAGGTGAGTCTTAAAATATTCGGCTGAAAGAATCAGGCACAGGTGCAGCGGCGAAATCAGTATTCCCATCATACCGCTGGTATAGGCAAGTAATAAAGCAGGTCCACTGACACCAGTCTCAAGTGTGATATACGGAAGCAGCAGCGGAAAAGCAATTCCGATAAATGCCATACTCACTCCCGTAGCGACACCCATCAATAGTGGCAGGAAAGCAAGTATCAGGACGGCAGGCAGCCCTATCGACTGCATATCGTTGATAAGCACACCGGCAGCGTCGGCTTCTTCGATGATCGCTTTGAAAAGCATCACGGAGTACAGGAGAAACAGGATTTTATAGTTCAGCCCATATTTGAGTGCCTTCCACAATTCAGCCCTGCTGATTCTCTGCTGTAATGCCAGGAGAATGAGTACAACCGGAAATACTATCATTGGATTTATTCCCGCCAGGATAGTCGGCACCAGCAGGAGGATAGGCCAGGCGGCCTGCAGGAATTTGACGATAATCTTTAATGGCGGATGTCCCTCTGTCCGGTAGGATTTTTTCCGAAGTATGAGAAAACTGACAAATCCGCCGCAAAGGATACTCAGTGCGGTCATCGGCGCCAGTATCTTGACCACCGTGAACAACGATACCCCGACCAGGACGCTGGTTATGATGATGGTAGGGTAGGTGGGCATAGAGAATTCCCACAGGTGCCGGAACCAGTAATTTATGTAAGTACTCTGTTCAGGCTTGAGACCGAGTTTTCTGACCAGCCCCTGGACGGAAGTCGCGGAGACCAGGGCTCCTCCGGGCAGAGGAACGAGTCCGATAATCGCCGGGACGATATGTACCGCGAGTCTCGCGCCGATACTCTCCATGGCTGTGGCAAGATTGGCCAGCAATCCTTTTTCTTCCATCAGGCTGCTTAAGGTTAATGCGCTGGCAATCACTATCAGCAGTTTCAGTGTCTGCTGGTCACCCAGGGATACCTGTTCCGTCCATAACGCCTTGTAGAGGAGTGAAGGGAAGGTTTGGACGGGGAGGACGAGGAATGAAAGGACAAGCGCCCCGATGAAGATGGCGAATCCCGGGTGCACCTTGAATCTCAGGAGTACCAGTATGCATACAATGGATATAATTAATACTATCGAAGGGCTCAACATTTTATACTATGGGTTTATTTTCAGGCTTTACGGTGAGTGTCGTCAAGTCTTAGGCTTGATTTCCGGCAAAATACGATCTATATAGATTGCCACGTCTCGGCTTTTGACGCCGAGTCTCGCAATGACATTTTAACTGTCATCAAGAGGAGTGACGAACAAGAGAGGAACAAGCCGGTTATCGATCAAGGTTAAACTTATATACCCTCCCTCGTCCCTTTAACTGCTCAGGCAATAGCTCTACTCCATAATAACTAAAACTTGACAGTATACAATGCCATTTTCGAGAAACCATCTTTCTATTCGGAGAGAGGGTTTACTCGTAACCGCGAGAGAGGGAAAAAAGAAAACCTAACCTGTAACAGACTTTTACGTTATAACGTATATAACGGTAAATCATAGATCATGGAAGACATACCTATCTGCCAGTTAAAGCAGGCTTGACACGTCTGTGAGACATATGTATAATTGGCAAATCGGATAATTAACATATTGCTATTGACATAAGTAGCATTATTATATGTAAAACACTTGACAAATCGTATTCCTGTGATATGATAAATACAACGTATGTCTGGTAATAGGCTTATACGATAGACTGGATAATGAAAGGAGGTGATGCTGTGAAGAGGACCCGCAAGGGGAGCGAGTTGATAAACTCAAATTCGGCTTTGAAATTTCTTAGCCTTAGTAAGTATGGAAAGGGAGAATAATTAACTCCGTGTTTTTTGTATTTATAAGGCATATGTTCATATCTAGAATAAGGAGGACCTTTTAGGTCAATGAAGAAAAAATTTACTAAATTAATGGGTATTGCGCTGACTATCACGCTCGCTGTTAGCTTGATGATTTCAGCAGTACCGGCCGCGGCATTAACACAGCCGCAGGTATCCATCCCGTACGGTACAGCAGTGATAGATGTGACTACCACTTATTCAGTTACATTTACCGCGGGATTAGTGGTACCTACCAATGGTCATATCGTTGTGACCTTCCCGGCAGGTACGGATATATCAGCGGTGGATGCCGCTGATGTCATGATCACTGCTCTTGCTGGTCTGGGTGGTGGTGATGGTACTACGGGTGCAGCAAGTGATATTACGAAAACTATGACTCCTGGCGCACCGCAGGTACTTTCCATCAATATGACAGCGGGAAAGGATATCGGTCAGGGCTCACTTGTCGGTCTCGCAATAGCTGATGTCAAGAACCCGGCTACGCCTGGCGATTATACGCTGACTGTAGGTACATCCGGCAACCAGACTCCCCCCGTACCGATAGAAGCTGCTGTTACATCCTCAACATATACAATTACTGCACCGATCCTGCAACCTCTTGCCGGTGTTGTTCTAGCTTATAACTCAGCCGGCATACTGATGTCGCAGGGTTACAGCATTCAAGCTGGTATTATTGCTGCTGGTGTAGGTGGAACAGTAGAGGTAGGCCCGGGAACCTTTGACGAAACTGTCACTGCCAGTATAAATGGTCAGACAATTATCGGCACTGGTGCTCCTGGAGAAGTCATTATCAAGGATCTTGGTTCTGCTTTCCCAGGAAACGGCACGCTGACGATCACTGGTGGTCCTGCTATTCCTGGTGGTACAACCGGTGTAACGGTTGATAATATCAAAATTGTTCCTTCATCTCCGGTTGCCCAGAATATTCCCCTACTCCACGCAAATGGTGCCTATGCTGTGATACAGAATTGCTACGTTACCGCCGGTACCAATGATGCGATACAAACCGATGATATAACCACAATCTCCAACACTATGATCGATACTCCCGCGACCGGAGGTCAGATCGGTATCGATGCCAATGCGCAGACAAAAGTAATGGATTGTACGATTAATGTCGGTTTGAATGATACCGCGATAGATTCCGCCGGTGGTACGCCTGGCCCTACCGCTTCCTTAGTATCCGGAACTACCATTACCGGAAGCAGTGGTGTAGGTGTATTGGTCACTGCTGGTGTGATCACAATTGATAAATCCACTCTCATGAGCCTGAACACCGCTCTTGATATTAATAGTGGTACGGTAACGGTAAAGAACAGCATTATCGATACATGTGGCGGTGCTACACCCGGATCCGGCAACGCCATTGATGTTGCCGCTGGAACCGTTACGATGTCTAACAACACCATCCAGAACAGCGCCGCAGCTAACTGGGCGATGTTAATCTCAGGTGGCACGGTCAAAGCGCACTTCAACAATATTCTTAACAATACGAAGAACATTACTACAACAGTTGCCGCCAACGCTACCCATAACTGGTGGGGCGATGCCAGCGGACCTGCACCCCTCTCAACAGGTGGTGGTACTTTACTGGCTCTCATTCCTTACCTTGGAAACAGCGTAACAGATGCTAGTGTGTCACTCACTGGTTCCGTTGTCGCTAAGGATACAGTTGGTGTGGATGCAACCGTACTGACCAGTACCGGTACCGCGGGTACCGCACAGGTTCTCGCTGTCGCCAAATATGCTGGCAATCCTGAACTCACACCACCGACCATTAAGGGTACTGGAAGCATCCTTGGCTACTTTGACGTGTACGCAGCCGGTGTTACCGGAGCTACCGTCCAGGTTAAATTCTATCTACCGGTTACTCCGTATACCAAGGTATACTATGCCGGTGGCATCAGCGGACGCTGGGTTGAACTTACATCTCCTTCCGCTGGGGTTAATACCGCGAGCGGATATGCGTATGCCAACATAGGCTCTGCTTCAACCCAACTCAACATCACTGATCTTGGTGGGACCGTATTCGCGATAGTCGAAGATAAATCGACCGGTGCCGGACCTGTTCAGACAAGTCCTACCATCGGTTCCTACGATGTTGCTACCGAGCCCATGTTCACCTGGAACGGTGTACTAGGATCGATCCGCTACGAAATCGCCCTGTCTGAAGACCCGACTTTCACCATCATCGAGTGGAGCTACAATGTCGACCAGACCTTCTACAAAGTCGACGAACCGCTTCGCTACGATACCACTTACTACTGGAGAGTCAGGGGCGTACTCGGTGAGCCTTATCAGCAAGGCGGCCAATGGCTGACACCGGCCACTCCGTGGACAACCGGTATCTTCACGACCGCATCTGAACCTGCACCACCTCCGGATCCGATCGTGGTACAACCGACCAAACCTGAAGTGAATGTCGAGATACCACCGACCAAGATAACGATTGAACCTGCAGAGCAGGCTATACCTAACTACATGCTCTGGATCATCGTTGTTGTCGGCGCGCTTCTCATCATCGCTCTCATCGTTCTGATAGTCAGGACAAGGCGCGTAGTCTAGTCCCAGCTTGACGAATAAATCCAGAAATTCGGAGGGTCGCTGAAAAGCGACCCTCCTTCTTATTAAAACAGATGTCATTCTGAGGACGAGGAACGAGGACGAAGAATCTCCTTTCATATTGGAGAAATTTTAACGTATTAGAATAAGCAGAGGATATTCAACACTGAGACGGGATTCTTCGCTGCTCTCCGAATGACATGAATTTAGAATTATTACGGTTCATATATTGACAATACGAAATAATTCATTATAGAATCAAATTCATGCGTACTCTCAAGCGTCGGACATACGGAACTACAAGTGTAATTAGCTTAAGTTTATTTGTAGTTGTATTTGTTTCTGTTTTATCATTAAACCCGCTTACATACGGAGCTAGAGCGGCTGATGATATACTTTCCTGGAAACGAGTACCTGCTCCGCTCGAGGGAGATGCTGGTGGTTGGGTTCTTGCTGAAGACGCTGATATTATGTGCCTTGAAATTAGTGATGATGGTACGCTTTATTGCCATGCGAATCCTTCAAGCACAACTCAAACCCTGTTTAAATCGGTGGATAATGGTATTAGCTGGGTATCTGCAGGAGGTGTTTCAGACGATATAATCGCCATCGCTGCGGTACCCGGATCGAGTACGGAGCTATATTATACAACCGGTTCAACGGTATATAAGTCTGCTGATGCCGGTTATACGTTTATCCCTTTACCCAAGATTACTGCAGCAGAAGGAACCGGAGATCTACATATTAGTTGTATCGATGTCTATAAACATCGAGGATCCAATCTCATAGCTGTTGGAACATTAGATAGTGATGATGCGGAACTCGGTGGAGTGTACATATTCGATGAAAGCGAGGCTACTCTCGGTTGGCAGGATACGAATCTCGGCGATTATGACGTTTATGAACTGGCATTCTCTCCCGGTTATTCAGATACCGGGTATCTTGCAGCGGTCGTAACCGATGGAATGGATACCTGTATTAGTACCAGGTCGGTACATGGAAACTGGAATCAGGATTTTGGTCAGGCTGTTGTAAGTGGTGTTACTCCGGTATCGGCGGTTCTTACATTTCCTTCCGGTTTCCCGGATATGCCTGATGACAGGTATCTCTTTGTTGGTCTGAATACTGGTATCGGAGCCGGAGATATTTACAGGATAGAGCTCGAGACAGCGCCGGTCGAATCAACAGTAATCGATCTGGACATCGGTTCTGTTTATGGTTTAGATGGGGTAGACGTGACAGGACTGGATAGTGGTGGATCATCATCAAACTGGCTTTTTGCCGGAGCAGCCGACAGTACTCAGGTCTATCGCAGCGAAAACGAGGGTGTCAACTGGACGAGATGCCTCAAAAAGCCTACAGGGCTTCATAGTACCCGGGTGGTACTGGATAATGACTTTACTGATAATAACAGGATTTATGCGGCTGCTATGGGCACAGAAGGAGGGCTGTCATGTTCTGTGGACAAGGGAATTACCTGGAACCAAATATCCCTAATCGATACAAAAATTAATTCCGGGCGTATCGTGGACCTGGCTGTCTCGCCGGGATATACAGATGATAAAACAATGTTCATGCTGACGCTTGATACAAACCATCTTGTCCATAGTGTATGGCGGACAGAAAATGCGGGTGAACATTGGGAGCGTGTTTTCAACAGCGCTATCGACAACGTGGACTCCGTGAATAAGATAGAAATTTCTCCATTATACGGTACCGCGGAACAGGTTTTATACCTGACAGGAACAAATAACGGGACACCGGTGATATGGAAAACCAGTGACAACGGTAAAACGTTCACTACTCGATACACTCCGTTAAGAGTCGACGAATGGCTTGTAGTAAACGGTGAAAAGTTCATAATAGGATGCTATGACGGTACCAACGCCAGGATATATACATCGAGTGACAGTGGTCGAAATTATTCTCAGGGTGCAATAGCGGGGAACGACAGATTAACATCGATGTCGGTATCTCCGGAATATTCCCAGGACGGAGTGGTCTTAGCCGGTAATGCCAACGGAGAAATTTTTTATTCCGAAGATTCGGGATTGACGTTCAAACTAATACCGGCGGATTCACAAACTTCGCCGGTTAACGGAAGAGTTCACGTCGCATTCGATCCCGGATTTCAGGAAAGTAATACTGTTTATGCTGCTGGTGACGCAACCAACAACGGTATTTATCGATTCACTATCGACCAGAGTGATGAGTGGGAGAGAATTGACGAAAGCCTGCCTGAGGGTGGATTGATAAGAGGTCTGAGGGTATCGAAAAGAGGAATTTTGTATGCAATCAATTCACAGGCTATAAACGTACCGAACAATAAAGGTGGTATGGAACGCAGTCTTAATCCTTCATCTCAATTATTGCCTACTTTCGAGACTATAGTTAAGGGACTGAATGAAGATTCCGTTTTGTCGGGGATATGGGTGGCGGGAGACAGGATATGGACGATAGATACCACCAATACACGACTGCTGACATATTATGATACTTTGGCTTCTCCGGTTGTTCTACGAACTCCTTTAGATGGGAGTGTGGGTATTGATACCAGAAATGTTTTACTCGATTGGAACGAATCGTCCGGTGCTACAGAATATACCTGGCAGGTAGATTATGATGGTATGTTTACGTCTATACCTTCAGACTTCGAAGGCGAAACAAGCGGAAACTCGATACGTATTTCCGAACTTGATATGGATACCAGCTATTTCTGGCGTGTCAGAGCGGTGAAACCGATATTGAGCCCCTGGTCTGACATATGGTCTTTCACAACGACACCCGGACAGACTGAAATCGGGCCGAAGCTTATAAGTCCGAATGCAGGATCTAATCTGATATCACTGGAACCGATATTCCAATGGAGCGCAATCACTGGCGGTGACAAGTATGAATTGGCCGTGTCGACCGATATTTCTTTCAATAACCCGGTTATAGAAAAAACCGGCAGAAACGCTTTGCCTGCCACTGCCTGGAAGAGTGATGTTGTCCTTGAAGAGAATAATACCTATTACTGGAAAGTTAGAGCAATAGGTTCTGGCAGTTATAGTGACTGGAGCGCGGTGAGTATTTTTACGACTCAAATAGTCGAGACAGAGGAGGTATCAGAACCCATAGTTTTTGATATTAAAAGTCCTGTTATTCTAAGCCCGGAAGCAGGTTCTGAAAAAATATCGGTGAAACCCTTGTTTCAATGGGATGCCGTATTAGGAGCTGATGGTTATGAATTAGTGGTATCTCCTGACACGTCCTTCGAAAATCCGATAATTCTGAAAGCAGGTGAATACGCGTTAACAGCCACTGCCTGGAAGAGTAATATTTCCCTTGAAAACAATACGACATATTACTGGAAAATAAGGACCCTCATTGACGGTTCGTACAGTGACTGGAGCAGGGAGAGTGCCTTTTCCACAGGAACACCATACGAAGAGTCTAAAGCTACTGTGATAGAGGAAGCTCGGGTTATACCGGTTCAATCTCAGACTGCTTCTACCAATGAAGGATTTCCTGATTGGGCGCTGTATCTCGGTATAGGATTACTTATCGCTATCGTTCTTTTGCAGACCACAACGTTCTTTATCGTTGTTATTACTCGAGTGAAACAGTATTAGGCAACAGTGGCTAATTTGACCTTAAATTGACCACGATTATATACTATAGTTGATTTCCACGTTTTTTCTCCGTTTTCACTTATTTAATAACGCTGTATCGTTCGAACTGTTACGTTTTCCGGGTTATTTACCTGTTTTCAGAAAGAGGGCTGTTGATTAACCGTAAGAAATTCTCCGAGATATTTCCCGGCTGGTGGTTGAATATAGTCACCGGATTGTATTCAGGATTGGGTCATGGTTTCTATGGTTATGGCGTATCCGTTCTCTTCAAGCCGCTTTCAATCGATCTGGGATTAAATCGTGCCGGGACTGCCTGGGCGACCGGGATCGGCAGGCTGCAGGGAAGCGCTGAAGCACCTATAACGGGATGGCTTTCCGACCGATTCGGACCAAAGTGGGTGATTGTTACCGGCACTTTTATCGCGGCTTCAGGACTTCTTTTAATGTACTTTATTCGCTCTGCCTGGGCGTATTATCTGGTCTGGGGAGTCATTACTGCGATAGGGATAAACCTTGCACTTACAATAGCTGTGGATAAAGCTCTCACTGACTGGTTCATCCGAAAAAGAGGGCTTGCTCTTGGAATAAGGTTCGTGATTATTGGAGGATGTGGAGTCATTGTTCTACCGATAATATCATGGCTTGTTACTACCTATGACTGGCGAGTTACGTGTATGATATGGGCGCTGGTGATGTTTACCGGTGTTCCGATGATGTGGCGATTCGTAAAACAAAAACGTCCCGAGTATTACGGGCTTTTACCGGATGGAGTCAAGGTAGAATCGGATCAGCGTATGGATCTTGATGCCATGATAGACCGGGGTGTCGAATACGCCGCTGAATATGATGAAACAGAATTCACTCTCAGACAGGCGTTGAAAACACCAGCTTACTGGTTGATAACGATTTCCTGGATTTTTGCCATGGTCGTCGCCGGTGCGATTAATACCCATTGTATTCCGTTACTGACAGACATGGGGATAGATGACAATGTTGCCAGTGGAATGATGGCGATGATGGTGTTTTTCACCATTCCGGCACGATTTGCAGCCGGTGTATTGGCAGACAGGGTAAGGAAAGACCGGCTGCAGTTCCTTGTAGCCGGTACTTTTTTACTCCAGGCTCTGGGTATCGGGATATTTCTATTACATCAGAGTGTGGTTACCGTCTATGTGTTCCTGGTACTCTACGGATTCGGAAGCGGCGGTCCGGCACCTCTACGCCTGACAATAGGAGGAAGGTTCTTCGGGCGTAAAGCTTTTGCGTCCATACAGGGGACTTCGATGGTAATGACAGCGCCTGTAGCGCTTCTTTCACCTGTATATGCCGGGTGGGTATACGATAACACAGGCAGTTATCTACCGGCGTTTACAACATTCGTGGTGATGATCTTGATTGCGGCTGTCCTGATGTCTTTGATGCGACCGCCGAAAGCACCTGACCAGGTTACGGATATCCGAAAGTTTCTCTAGGCTAATAATCCAGCAGGTAAACCTGTGTTACCAGTGGAATGTTTGACTTGGTGAAATTGAGTTTCGGCTGGGATTCAACGTCCTTGATTCCCATTTCGTTTAGAAACTTGTCGACAGGAGCTAATTCACGTTTTATTGCGTCGGTCTTGTAGTGCATAGGAATTATCACTTTTGGCTCCAGTTGACGAACTATTTCAGCGGCTCCAACGGCATCGATCGTAGATACTCCGCCAACCGGAACCAGCAGTATATCGATGTTATCCAGTTCTTCAGCTTGATTAATGGACAGCGTGTGACCCAGGTCACCAAGGTGACAAATGGTCATCTCATCGATTTCCAACAGGTAGATGGTATTTTTACCCCTCTTTTGTCCTTTATTTTCATCATGATAAGAGGGCATGCCAATGATGAGAACGCCGCTTATTTCATATTCGCCGGGTCCGGTGACAACTTTCGGTTCGCCGCCGATAGCTTCGATGTTGGCATGACCGGGATGTTGATGACTGACGGTAACAACGTTCGCACTAGTCTTGCCCAGAGTGTAACCAAGATCCGCTGAATATGGATCAGTGATTACCGTAGCACGACTTCCCTTGAGTCTGAAGCAGGAGTGTCCTAACCAGTTGATTTCCATATTTTCAAGCCTAAATATAGCATAGAGAGAGCTTTTGGTCAATTGAAAAACGATTGCTGTTACTAGTTCAAGCACATACTGTGATAATCCGGGATAATTGTGACTGATTCTCTTGACAATCACCTCCAGACATGATAAAAAAGAATTAGCAGTCTAATGCTTAGATTGCTAATGGAGGTGATTTGAGATGCTGTCTCCGCGATCAGAGGCAATACTTAAATCAATAGTAGCTCAGTATATCGTTAAGGCAACACCGGTATCATCCGGGAGTATTACCAGTGATTCTGAACTTAAAGTCAGCTCGGCTACTATCCGCAATGAAATGGTAAACCTGGAAAAAGAAGGGTATATTATTCGTCCTCACCATTCTTCCGGAAGTGTTCCACTGGATAAGGGATACAGAATATACGTGGATACCCTGGATGAAATAAAACTTCCGGCGACTGAGCAGCGTATGATAAACCATCTGTTTCATCAAGTTGAGGGAGAACTGGACGGTTGGTTGAATCTCGCGGCTACTCTCCTTTCACAGATGGTACAGAATGTTGCTCTGGTGACTAAACCCAAGACAGAAGCATGCCAGTTAAAACACCTGGAAGTAATAAGTCTTCAGGATTCTCTGGCGTTGCTGATTATTGTATTTCAGGGCGCTAAAGTCAGGCAACAATTAATCGAATTTGAAGATAATATTACTCAAGAGGAACTGAGATCAACAGCAGGAAAACTGAATGATACGTTTACAGGTTTTACAAAGTCGGAAATATCGAAGACAAAAGAAGTATTATCACCTGTAGAAAAGAAAATTATCGATTACCTGCTGAAAGAGATGGAAGCGGAAGATAACCGACAGTATGTGGAATCATACCTTGACGGGTTGCATTATACGCTGAATCAGCCGGAACTTGCCCATAATTACGGACAGGCTTTAAATCTGATGGAATTAGTAGAACAGCGTCACCTTGTAAAAAGTATTATCCCTTCGAAGATAAAGGGGCATGGCGTTCAGGTAGTAATTGGGAAGGAAAATGAGACGGAATCGGTCCATGACTATAGCGTTGTTATCAGTGAGTATGGGCTGCCTGGAGAGGCAACAGGAACTATTAGCGTGGTCGGACCGACACGAATGCAATATGCCCGTACGATATCTACTGTAGGGTATCTATCCCTGATACTTAACCTGCTTGTCGCGAAATTATACGGAAAAGAGATTCCTGTTGAATTTATTCCTGACTAAGAGACCAGTAAATGCGGGGAGATGATGGAAGAAGAGACCACTAATGAAAATAACTCGCAGGATGATGTTTTGGACAGTGTTGAAGAAGGAGATGAGGAGGTCCTGAAACAGAGCCTGGTTGAAGAAAAATCGAAAGCTGAAGAATATCTGACTAACTGGCAGAGATCCCAGGCTGATTTTATTAATTATAAACGGCGCAGTGAGAAAGAAAAAGAAGAACTCGGAGAGTATTCCAGAGCTGCAATCGTTCAATGTATTCTACCTATACTGGATGATTTTGAAAGGGCTATATCCGCTGTACCGGATCAGGAAATCGATTCTAGTTGGGTAGAAGGCGTCAGAATGATTGAAAGAAAATTACGAACGATTTTAGAGTCAGAAGGCCTTTCATGTATTGAAGCTATCGGTGAACCTTTTGATCCTTATCAGCATGAAGCGGTTCGTCAGGATAGTGGAGATGAAGGTATTGTGCTGGATGAGGTGCAGAAAGGATATAAGTTCAATGATAAGGTTATCCGTGCCAGCCAGGTGGTGGTTGGGAATGGAGAAGAGGAAGTAAACGATTAATACAGGAGATTCTGTCCGGAATTTCCGGGTAGAGACTTGCAGGATAGAGGAGGTAAAGGAATGGCTAAAGTAATTGGAATTGATCTTGGCACTACATTTTCGGCGGTAGCCGTAATGGAGGGTGGCGAACCTGCTATTATACCTAATGCCGAAGGTGGAAGAACAACGCCATCTTACGTAGCAGTCAGTAAAAGTGGCGAAAGACTTGTTGGTACGGTAGCAAAACGTCAATCCATAACAAATCCGGATAATACTATATTCAGCGTAAAACGTCTGATGGGACGGAAATTCGACGAACCATCGGTAGAATATGATCGAAAACTACTGCCGTTTCAATTAACTAAAGCCGATAATGGTGACGCCCGGGTGAAGATGGGTGATAAGGATTACAGTCCACCCGAAATATCGGCCATGATCTTACAGAAACTCAAAACAGACGCCGAATCTTATCTGGGTGAAAAAGTTACAGAAGCAGTAATTACCGTACCGGCGTATTTTAATGACAGCCAGCGCCAGGCGACAAAGGATGCCGGCAAGATTGCCGGTCTCGAGGTACTGCGTATAGTAAACGAACCTACGGCTGCTGCGCTTGCCTACGGACTGGACAAGAAAGCAGATGAGACGATTGCGGTTTATGACCTTGGTGGTGGTACTTTCGATATATCAATACTTGAACTTGGAGAGGGTACTTTCCAGGTGAAATCTACCAACGGTGATACACACCTTGGTGGTGATGATTTCGATCAACGCGTGATGGACTGGTTGTGTGCCGAGTTCAAGAGAGAGCAGGGTATCGATCTCAAGCAGGACAAGATGGCGTTACAGCGCTTAAAAGAAGCCGCAGAGAAAGCCAAATGCGAGTTATCCACCGTACAGCAGACTGAAATTAGCCTGCCGTTTATTACTGCGGATGCCGATGGACCGAAACACTTGAATATAAATCTCACCAGATCCAAGCTGGAACAGCTTGTTATGGACTTGGTAGATCGGTCATTAGAACCATGCCGTGCTGCTCTTAAAGACGCCGGTAAGACGGCGGCACAGATAGACGAAGTAATTCTTGTCGGTGGTCAGACAAGGATGCCGCTGGTACAGCAGAAGGTCACTGAATTATTTGCTAAAGAACCTCACAAGGGTGTCAATCCGGATGAGGTAGTTGCCGTGGGTGCTGCGATTCAGGCTGGCGTGTTAAAAGGTGAGGTAAAGGATGTATTGTTACTCGATGTAACACCACTGACACTGGGAATAGAAACCCTTGGTGGAGTAGCCACACCGCTGATACCGCGTAATACCACGATTCCCACATCAAAGAGTCAGATATTCAGTACGGCGGCCGACAATCAGCCCAGTGTTGAAATCCATGTAGTACAGGGTGAAAGACCGATGGCGGCCGATAATCGGACTCTGGGGCGATTCATGCTGGACGGTATACTCCCTGCGCCGAGAGGACTTCCTCAGATCGAGGTAAGTTTTGATATGGATGCGAACGGTATTCTAAGCGTCAGAGCTCACGATAAAGGGACAGGCAAGGAACAGAAGATAACTATCACTGCCTCAAGTGGACTTGAAAAAGATGAGATCGAGAAAATGCAGAAGGAAGCTGAAACACACGCTGCCGAAGATGAGAAACAGCGTGATAAGATAGAGACTTTCAATACTGCTGATACGCTTGTATACTCTGTTGAGAAGACTCTGAGAGAAAACAAGGACAAAATACCAGCCGACCTTAATACTGATGTCGAAGAAAAGGTAAAGGCTGTAAGAGATGCCTTAACTGCCCAGGACGTAGATGCAGTTAAGCAAGCCACTCAGGACTTGAATTCTGCAATGCAGAAGATAGGTGAAGCTGTCTACCAGCAGCAGTCACCTCCACCGGAAGGAGAAACACCGCCTGATGATCAGCCGCCTGCTGATGACGGAGAAGGAACTGTGGAAGGAGAATTCCGCGAGGTTTAATACTATACCATGGCTTCTAAACAAGATTACTACGACGTACTTGGAATAAACAGGGATGCTTCCGATAGCGAGATAAAAACCGCTTATCGGAAGCTCGCTTTTCAATATCATCCCGACAGGAACCACGAAGCGGGTTCGGAAGATAAGTTTAAGGAAGTCAATGAAGCGTATGAAGTTCTTTCGAATCAGCAAAAGAGGGACGCTTATGATCGGTTTGGTCATAGCGGTGACAACATCTTCGGACAGGATTTCGACGGATTTGGTTTTGATGGTGTAGGAAGCATATTCGATGCTTTCTTCGGTGGAAGAACAACTACTTCAACCCGTCAGGCACCTCAGAAAGGATCCGATCTTCAGTGTAATGTCTCCATCACTCTGGAAGAAGCTGCTTTTGGAGTAGAGAAGGAATTGAATATCTCACGGATAGAATTTTGCTCGCAATGCCATGGAGTTGGAAGTCGCCCGGGTAGTCAACCCGAACAGTGTACGGAGTGTAATGGCTCCGGTCAGATACGCAGAGTCCAGCAGAGTATATTTGGCCGTTTCACAAACGTAACCACGTGCCCACGATGCCGAGGCGAGGGTAGTGTGATTACCGATCCATGTTCCGGCTGCCGGGGCACCGGGAAAGAGAAGTTCCAGCGTAGCATTATGGTTAATATTCCTGCTGGAGTGGATAACGGATCAAGGATACGATTATCCGGCGAAGGAAACGTAGGAGCCAGAGGTGGGCATACCGGAAACTTGTATGTAAACTTGAGCCTACGAGAACATGAGTTTTTTATTCGTGAAGACGACGATATTGTATACGAATTACCGCTTAATGTTGCGCAAGCCGCCCTCGGAACCGAAGTAGAGATTCCTACTCTCCATGGTGATGTTAAACTGAAAGTGCCAGCCGGAACACAGACCGGACACATCTTTCAATTAAAAAATAAAGGCATACCGCATCTACGCGGCAGGGGACAGGGTAATCAACTGGTAGTTCTCAAGGTACTTACACCGGAATCTCTTACGAAAAAACAACGCCAGCTCTTCGAAGAACTGGCTAAAGAAATGGGTGGTTCCAAAAAGAAAAAGAAATAACTGATTAAAGAATTACTCAGCAATTTCTTTAGATAATTCTGAATTTACAGGTTTAGCTTTTTCACCGAGTCTGCGTTCTTTACCGGATAATAGCCTGGCTATATTTTCCCTGTGCATAATGACGATTAATACAGTGCCTAACAGTGTGTATATTAAATACTCAAGCGGAAAACCGTTAAATATGGTCAATGGTATCAATATACTGTAAGTGCCGACCACACCGGCTATGGAACCGAGTGACGCGAATCTCGTCAAGCCTGCGCCAATGATGAAAACCTCGCTTCCAAATAAAGCCGCGACGGGACAGAGAGCTACCAGTCCGCCGAAGAATGTGGCCACACCTCTTCCCCCCTTGAAACCAAGGAAGATAGACCAGTTGTGTCCTACTATAGAAGCCAGGGCTGCTAATACCTGAGCAACAAGAAGTCCCAGCCCAAAATTATCGCCTATAACCAGGTAGTTTCTGCCGACAATTAAGCCTGCGAATATAACCGCTAAGGCTCCCTTCAGGATATCCAAGAAAAGTACCAGGGCAGCAGCTTTTTTCCCTGCTGTCCTTAAAACATTCGTCGCACCAATTTTCCCGCTGCCGTATTCTCTGACATCAACTTTTGAAAAGAGTTTACTGACCATTACCCCCGAAGGTATGGAACCTACAAGGTAACCGACTATAATAACAGCGACGAACTGCAGGATTATCATGATTCTCCCCTCGTCTTAAAAATAAGTCTAAGTGGAGTGCCGGTAAACCCGAATGTCTGGCGGAGTTTATTCTCTAAATAGCGTTGATAAGAAAAATGAATCAGTTTTTTATCGTTGATAAAAAACACGAACGTAGGGGGATTCACGTCGGCTTGCGTAGCATAAAGGATTTTGAGTCTTTTACGACCGATTCTGGGCAGGTTATGAGATGCTACCGCCTGCTGTATTACATTGTTGACGGTAGCCGTGGATAATCTCTTCAGCCTTTCCTGATATACCTGTTGTACCTGGGGCATAATCTTGGTTACCCCCTGTCCATTTTTAGCCGAAGTATATACTATGGGAGCGTAGGGGATAAAATTCAGCTGGCTTCTTATATAGTTATTCCATTCAGTTTTATTCTTTTCCTGGGTGAGATCCCACTTGTTTACTATTAGAATGATCCCCTTTGCCATCTGGTGGATATATCCACCTATATGCACATCCTGTGCTGTAAATGGCTCATTCGCATCCACTACAAGTAACGCTATATCAGCCCGATCTATGGCTCTCAGGGAACGTATTACGCTGTATTTATTTACTCCGGTCCCCTGACGGCCCCTCCTCTTGATACCGGCTGTATCTATAAGTAACACACTCTGTCCCTTATAGTCAAGTAACGTGTCTATTGCGTCACGTGTAGTGCCGGGTGTATCGTCGACTATGACCCTCTGTTCACCGAGAAGGGCGTTCAAAAGCGCTGACTTACCCACATTAGGTCTGCCGACTATAGCTACCTTGATAGATTCACTCTCATCTTCAAAGGAAGTTTGCGCAGGAAGCAGCGATACAATGATATCCAGTAAGTCAGCAGTACCGCGACCGTGATGGGCGGAGACGGCAATCGGATCGCCGATCCCGAGTTCGTAAAAATCAACGATATCACCTTCGATCTTGTTATTATCTGCTTTATTTGCAGCCAAAATCACCGGTTTACTGGTCCGCCGAAGCATATCGGCTATATCTTTATCCAGAGATGTTACACCATCCCGAATGTCTACCATGAAAACGATTACATCAGCTTCTCCGATAGCCGTATTGGCCTGGTCTTTTACCCCCTGGGCGATGGAGCCATCAGGTTTTGACTCCAGTCCACCGGTGTCGACCAGTGTGAATTCGGTATCCTGCCAGGAAATAGTAGTAAGTACCCGATCACGCGTTGTGCCAGGCAGGTCCTCGATAATCGCTATTTGTTTACCGGCCAGTCGGTTCAGCATAGTGGATTTTCCGACATTCTGTCTGCCGATAAGTGCTACAACGGGTTTTGTCATAACGTTTTCTATGATCTCCTGAATACAGTATACCATCCATAGGGAGTAAATCTGGAATTAAGATGTGAAGATCAGCTTGAAAGCAGCGTGCTGCTAATACTCATATTCTTCAAAGGGTTGAACCGGCTTTCCTCCCGGGAGTATGTTGGCCAACTTTACGCTAGGCGGTTCAATTTCGGTTTCCATCACGCTTTTTAATTCCGATAATGTATCTCTGAAATTATTCACAAAGACGTTGTATTCCGATGCAAACCGGTTATAATGATCGCGTGTCGATGGAGGGAGATCAATCTTGTCGGCTATCTCATAAAACTGCTCAACGAATTCATAATAATGATTACTCAGTATCCATAATTCGTTAAGATATACTCTCAGGTAAGTGGCGAATTTTCCGCTGTTCGTATCACTCTCGATCCTGCGGATAAAACTGTCGAACCATGTATCTATCAGTCTGGCGCACATATCACAAGAGCGTGCCCAGTCCCACAATTGGGGATCGTCAAGGTTGAACAGGGTGTCGATGATAGCAAATATTGAAAGTGACGAGGTGCCCGTAAATCGACGACTGAAGTATCCTGCCTGCTGTCTGAGTCTCAGGGAAATTACTTCGACATGTTTTTCACTTTCTCTTATTACCGCTACAATCAGGCCTGCGAGGAGGATAATACCCAGTATTGTACCCAGGAGCCATATGTCCCAGCTATAATTTATACCGATCAGGGCTATTGCCGTGATTAAAGCCGGAGCCCATCCCCAGATAAAAACGGTCTTTAATATTTTGATAATAGACACCGTTCCCTCCTGCTTTTTATGCCGTTAATCCCTTAGATGTTACCAAGCAATTTTACAAGCAAGGCTTTTTGGGCGTGCAATCTGTTTTCAGCCTGGTCGAATACCACTGACTGTGCACTTTCGATCACTTCATCGGTTACTTCTTCACCACGATGAGCCGGCAAATCATGCATAAATATCGCGTCTTCTTTAGCTAATGCCATAAGTTTGCCATTTACCTGGTAATCGGTAAATAACTTGCGCCGTTTTTCTGCTTCAGCTTCCTGTCCCATACTTGCCCATACGTCAGTATAAACTACATCAGCGCCGATCACGGCTTCTTCCGGACTCGATGTAAGTGTAACTGTTGAACCTGAATCCACGGCATTCTTTTCAACTTGACTTTGAACACCCTGCGTAAGGTTGTATCCTTCCGGTGACGCGATCCTGAAATTCATGCCTGTTAAAGCTGAAGCCAGTGCAAGGCTGTTGGCGATATTGTTGCCATCGCCGATGTAAGCGAGAGTTATACCTCTCAGCGTACCTTTCTTTTCATAAATCGTCTGCAGGTCGGCTAATGCCTGGCACGGGTGTTCGTAATCCGACAGGGCGTTAATCACCGGGACTCCCGCGTACTCAGCCAGAATCTCAATCGTCCGGTGGGAATATGTTCGCGCCGCAATTGCATCAGCATAGCGCCCCAGCACTCTTGCGACATCGGGTACCGATTCTCTCGTACCAAGCCCGACTTCTGCCTGGGAAAGGTATATAGCATGGCCTCCAAGCTGGTTCATCGCCAGGTCGAAACTGACTCTTGTCCTGGCGGACTGTTTTTCAAAAAGAATCGCGAGTGACTTGTGTTTGAGAGTATCCGTCCATACTGTCTTTTTCAGCTCTACAGCATCATAAATCAGTGAGAGTATTTCATCACCACTGAGATCAGCTATTGAGAGTAGATGAGTATGTTTCATATGAGACCCCTTATGCGTAACAGTATATCATGAAACAAGATAACTCTCCATATAATGAGGTATTGACAGGATCTGTCTTGACACTTATTGCTATCTTAAATAATATGCAATAAAGGAGGGTGTTGATATGCCTGTCACAGAGAAATTTACCGTAAAGGGAAATGAGGTAGTTGAAAAGGTCAAGCAACTCATTCACGAAGGGAACATCAGGAAAGTACGCCTGATTCATGACAGTAACACAATATTCGAGATTCCTCTGACAGTAGGCGCTCCGGTCACGGTTGCGGTGATACTGGCTGCTCCACTCCTGGCGGCGATCGGTGCTTTTGCTGCACTTGTCACCGAATGCACTATAGAAGTTGAAAAGGTAGATGAATCCTGATACATGAGGGTGGATATCGAAGAAATAGATATACCTGGAAAGGGAGGATACATCCTTCTACTCAGGCTTAAAAAAGACAGTGAGATACGGATTGGAAGACTGGGAATGATACGATTCGATTCAGGATATTATGCCTATATCGGGTCAGCAATGGGAGGTCTGAGACAAAGGATATCACGGCATTTGAGAAACGAGAAACAACTTCACTGGCACATCGATTACCTTCTTAAAAAAGTTAGAGTAGAAAATGTCATAATCTGTCAGTCGGAAGAAAAAAAGGAATGTAATATTGCCAGTGAGGTCGGTAAAGAATATAAAGTAATCAATAAATTCGGATCGAGTGACTGTAAATGTCCCGGGCATCTCTATTACAGTCCATTTGATTTCGGTAAAAAGATAATGAGTAAACTTGAATCAGCAGGTATGAAACCGCAGCTAATCGTAGATAGTAAGGATAGTGGCAATCAATAAATGACAGAAATATTCCTGGTGCGACATGGAGAAACCGAATGGAATGCTAACGAGATATTCAGGGGCAGGGCAGATATCACCCTTAATGAAAAAGGGGTTGTACAGGCAAAACTGCTTGGTGATTATTTAAAAAAATCACGGCTGGAAGCCGTATATTCAAGTCCCTTAGAGAGAGCAGCACGCACTGCTGAAAGAATTGCTAAACCACACTCGCTTGACGTTAGAATAGAACCTGCTCTCATAGATATTGATTATGGTGAATGGCAAGGGATGCCGCTGACCGAAGTTAAAAAAATATACAAGAATCTTTACATAAAGTGGGAAGCATCACCGGAAAAAGTAAAATTTCCAGGGGGGGAAAGTCTCGATGATGTCAGGAATCGTTCGATTGCGGCGGTTAATAAGATAGTTAAAAAACACAAAGGTACCGTCACTCTCGTATCACACCGTGTGGTGAATAAGGTACTTATTTGCTCTTTGCTGGGGCTGGACAACTCCCATTTCTGGAATATCAGGCAGGAGACTTGCGGAATTTCTTCATTTTTATACGAAGAAGGGGAATTTATACTGACAAAACATAACGATACGTCGTTTTTAGGGAATTTATCCGGGGAGGAACAGAATGATTTTTAAGAGGTGGCTGATGAGAATAAATCGGAGACTTTGGTTGGGAGTTCTCGTTTTGGCCCTGACCTGTATTACGTTGCTTACGGGTTGTGCTTCCGAAGAGACGAATATCAGACCGAAAACAGCGATGGTCAGTGAAGCAGCCGTTCAAGCACCGGTAGTTACCGATGTATCTGCGCAGGAAGCGTACGCATTGATACAGGAAAAATCGGGTGATAAGAATTTCAAGATTCTTGATGTCAGGACACCCGATGAATATAATACCGGTCATATAGAAAGGGCGATTAATATCGACTTCAATTCGGATACCTTTAAAGATATACTGTCTAAACTGGATAAATCAGGCGAATATCTTGTTTATTGCCGTAGCGGGAGCAGGAGTTCAGGGGCTGTAGAAGTAATGGAGGAAATGAAATTCACAACGATCTTTCACATGAACGGCGGGGTCATTGAATGGAGTGCAGAAGGTTTGCCCTTTGACAGGTAATATGGCAGGTTTATAGCCTATCTACCTTTATCGCTACTCTGTTATAATATCGGTATGGAAAAACCTCTGCTGGTACTGTTTGATGGAAATGCCATCATTCACCGTGCCTATCACGCGTTTCGGGCAACAAGACCGCCTACTGTCTTTACCGTTCGAAAAACAGGAGAAATCGTTACGGTAGTGTATGGTTTCGCCCAGATGGTACTAAAGTCTATCAACGATTTAAATCCCTCCTGTTGTGCGATTGCTTTCGATACTCCCGAACCTACCTTCAGACATGAAATGTTCGACCAGTACAAAGCTCATCGTCCTCCGACTCCCGATGAACTGATTGACCAGTTCGACAGAGTAAGAAACCTGGTTGAGACTTTCAACATACCGATTTATGAACTGCCGGGTTACGAAGCAGACGATGTTCTCGGCGCATTAAGCCGGCAGGCCGCGGAACAGGAGATAGACACGGTTATAGTTACCGGTGACGGAGACACCATGCAGCTTGTCTCGTCTCATGTAAACGTGATATACCCGAGGCGTTCATTCAGCGATACGATCCGTTATGATGAAAAGGGAGTTAAGGAAAAATACGGCGTTACTCCCCACCAGATCATCGACCTTAAAGCCCTGGTAGGGGATACCTCAGACAATATACCGGGAGTACCGGGAATCGGTGAAAAAACGGCGGTAAAGCTTATTAACCAGCTTGGTTCGCTGGAAACGATATATGAACGCATCGATGAGGTGAATTCGCCACGAATACAGTCTATACTGAAAGAAAACCGTGATATAGCATTCCAGAGTAAGCAACTGGCTACTATCGATGTACATACACCGGTAACACTGGACATGGAACAATGCCAGTTAAATCAATTCGACCGAAAAAAAACCATTGAATTATTCCGCGAACTGGAATTTTTCAGTCTGCTTCAGAAACTCCCCGGTAACGGAGCTCTTGATTCAGAAGAAATCATGATGGTTGAATCTGCTCCGCCGATTGAAACAGACTACCATACCATAACGGATAACGAAGCTCTCGACTCTCTACTGAATACAATCTCATCGGCGAAATTACTCACCTTTGATCTTGAAACTACCAGTCTCGACGCTATCACCGCCCAGATAGTAGGATTTTCCTTTTCTGTAAAGCCTGGTGAAGCGTTTTATATACCGGTAGGACATTTCGGCTGGGTACAGACGGAACAACTTCCTGTGGAAGCAGTCCTGGAACGATTGAAACCGGTGATGGAAGATCCGGCACTGGAAAAGCTGGCTCATAACGCGAAATACGATATGACCGTATTTGCCGAGAATGGCGTGAACGTGAGTAACGTTGCCTTTGATACGATGATAGCTGCTCATCTTATGGATGAAAAATCACTGGGACTGAAAAATCTTGCGTTCAGTCGTCTGGGAATAGAAATGACTCCTATTACCGATCTGATAGGATCCGGTTCAAAGCAGTTGTCTATGTCCCAGGTAGATGTAGCAAGTGCCGCCGAATATGCCTGTGCCGATTCGGACATGACGATACGACTGGCGGAACTATACGGTCCGGAACTCAAGCAGACGGGATTATGGGAACTTTTTACGGATGTCGAGATGCCACTGGTACCCGTACTGGTCTCTATGGAGAGGAATGGCGTTGCCCTGGACACAGGGCTTATGGCAGAGATGGCGCAGGACCTTGGTGAACAGATACTGGCTCTGGAAGGTGAAATATATACTAGCGCCGGGCACCAGTTCAATATTAATTCACCGAAACAACTCGGTCCTGTTCTCTTCGAGGAACTCGGACTGCCGACGGGTGGAAAGAGAAAGGGGAATTATTCGACGGCAGCGTCTGTGCTTGAAGACCTTCGCGGCGTTCACCCGATAATTCAACAGATACTGGAATACCGCCAACTCACCAAAATGAAATCGACCTATATCGACGCTCTTCCCGGCCTGGTCAGTCTTAAAACCGGAAGAGTCCATACCAGTTTCAACCAGACGAGGACCGCAACGGGAAGGCTTTCATCAAGTGATCCCAACCTCCAAAATATACCTGTTCGGGGTGAACTGGCGAAAAAAATGCGGGAAGCGTTTATTGCACAGGATGATTCCTTGCTTATCAGCGGAGATTACTCCCAGATAGACTTACGGGCGCTGGCGCATCTCTCTCAGGATAAAGGCCTTGTTGAAGCATTCAGGAACGATGAAGATATTCATTCCGCTACTGCTGCCAGGCTTTACGGTATTGCCATGTCTGAAGTTACGCCTGATATGCGGCGGTTCGCGAAAACGGTTAATTTCGGTGTCATTTATGGGATGAGTGATTATGGTCTGGAGCAGGCTACCGAAATGTCTCGTGAGGAAGCTTCAAAGTTTATCACGGCATATTTTGAGCAGTACCCGGGGATCAAACAGTATATGGAAGCGACCAAACAGCAGGCGAGAGAAACCGGCTATGTACAGACTATTCTGGGAAGACGCCGTTCTATCCCTGAGATAAACTCCTCGAACCGTCAGGTAAGAGAAGCAGCCGAGAGAATGGCTATAAATATGCCGGTCCAGGGAACTTCGGCTGATATTATCAAAGTTGCGATGATCCAACTGTATGACGACATGAAAAAACGCGGAATGAAGAGTAAGATGCTGCTCCAGGTTCATGATGAACTTCTCTTCGAAGTAGTCCCGGACGAACTGGAAGAAATGCAAAAGCTCGTTCCCGGTATTATGTCCTCGGCTATGGAACTATCCATCCCTCTCAAGGTTGATATCAACACAGGTCACAATTGGGCTGAATTGAAACAGTAGCTTTCAGTGTTACCCTTGCTGTCTTACCGTAATAACAATTCTATACCGGCAGATACACGGTCATTTGAAAGGGCTGGCGATTGAAGAAGTTATTTTTCGGCTGGATTATAGTAATTGCCGGAATCTTTTTTTCTACCTATAACAGCGTCCTCTTCGTATATGGTTTTACCGCTTTTATGACGCCTATTACTCTTTCGTTCGGATGGAACTATGCCCAGGTTTCGCTTGCTTCTTCTCTGCGTGGTCTTGAAACAGGCAGCCTTGACCCTCTGGTGGGAATAGCAGTTGACAGGTGGCCGGCACGCAGGCTGATGCTGATAGGCTTGTTGATATATGCGGGTGGAGTTATCTTTATCAGCCAGGCAACGAATCTGGCTATGTTCTACGGCGGTTTCCTCATTGTTGGTCTCGGGGGAGCTATCAGCATCACAATGGTTCCCTCTACTGTTACCGCCCGGTGGTTCAAGAAGAATATCGGAAAAGCCAGCGGCTTGCTGTCAGTAGGTGTAGCTCTGGGTGGTATGTTCACGCCGCTGATTGTTAAATCCATTGATACGAACGGCTGGGAAAATACGCTCATTTACCTGGCAATTGGCCTTCTGATTATGGGTATACCACTGTCTTTCCTTTTTCGCAACAGGCCTGAAGAATACGGTATGCTGCCTGATGGGCAGGTGATCGATGAGAAGACTCCCGTGTTCGAGACATCTTCGGGTATGGGGGTCAAGGAAGCGGTAAAGACGAAAGCTTTCTGGTCGATAGGATTTTCTACGATGATGCAGATGATGGCGATACATGCGGTGACTCTGCATATGATGCCCTACCTGGAGAGTCTCGGAATGGAAAGGTCGGAAGCAGCCATACCGGTAACAATCTTCTCTGTCATCACCATAATCTGCCGTATTCTATACGGGATACTTTCTGATATCTTCAGCAAGAAGAGAATGCTTGCCATTTCCATGCTGATGACTTCCGCAGGTTTACTTCTTTTTCAGTCACTGGACGGCAGTTCCTTTATAATGGTGGTGGTATTCGCTGTCGTATACGGGATCGGTGCCGCCGGGGCGATGCCTTTGCGAACGCCTATTATCAGGGAATACTTCGGAGTGAAACGGTTCGGCACCATTTTCGGGGTCCTCGCTCTTTTCCTGACGGTGGGAACAGCCGGAGCAGCACCTCTGGCAGGATGGGTATATGATACTAGAGGTGAATATTATCCTGTTTGGCTTATCTTTGCCGGTTTATCTGCGATAGGAATGATACTGATATTAACTATGGAGAAGCCCAGGGACGAGTTGCAGAAATTAATCGAGGTGGAAAGCAAATAATGCTGAGTATGAGAAAAGCTGAAGCAGGAGATATCGATACGCTCTGTGAACTGATGACGAAACTGGCCGGGCATACCATATCGGAAGAAGGAATGCTGAACAGGCTGGAACACGTCGAAAAGAGCGATATAGATTACCTGTTTGTCTGTGAAGAAGACGGTAATATCCTGGGATTACTCGGATTGAGGATACGCGTAAACCTCGAAGAAGTGAGTAAATTCGGTGAAATTTCAGCTATTGTAGTGCGACCTGAGTCACGGAAAAAAGGAGTGGGACGTTATATGATGGATTATGCTGATAATCTGTCAAGAGATCTTGGATGCAAAGGGATGTGGCTTGTCAGCGGATTCGGCAGGGAAGAGGAAGCCCATAAATTCTATGAACGACTTGGGTATGAGATAAACGGGTACAGGTTTATCAGACCGTTTTAGTATTAAGTAGCTGGTTGCATGTAAAGTGGGATAGTCAAGCCGTTCGTGGTGAGTCTGTCGAACTACAACGGTGCCCTTCGACAAGCTCAGAGCTTGCCCCGTACTTGATACGGGGGCGAACGGAATAATATTAACTAGTAATTGCCGTAACTAATTACTACTACGGAAATGTGAGGAAATGAAAGATGCCTGAACTACCTGAGGTTGAAACGGTAAGAAACGAACTGACTCCGCACGTTATCGGACGACGGATCACAGGTCTGACTTTTGAGTGGGACGGAATAGTCAAGAAGATCCCAGTTGAAGATTTTAAGAGTGGTGTTATCGGGCAGGAAATCCTTAATCTTGATCGAAGGGGAAAATACCTTATTTTCAGCCTTATCAGCGGCAAGTTTATGATAATTCACCTGAAAATGACAGGTTCGCTGCTGGTACAAAATACAGGCAATGAACTGCCGCGTTTTACGCGCGCCGTGATACACCTGGACAATGATACCGATATCGTTTTTCGTGACCCGCGGAAATTCGGAGTTATGCGCCTGGTAGATGATCCTGAGAGTATAGTAGGGAAACTGGGTCCGGAACCTCTGAAAGATGATTTTACAATAGATGTGTTTAGAAAAAGACTTATAAACCGTAAATCTCCAATGAAGGCTCTTCTCTGTGACCAGAATGTCATTGCGGGTATCGGAAGCATGTATGCCGACGAAGTAATGTTCGATACCGGTGTGTATCCTATGCGGTTGCCTGAAAGTCTCTCAGATAAGGAAAAAGAACATTTATACGAAGCTATCCGCAGGATTTTGTGGGCAGCAATCGAGAATAAGGGTGCCAGCGTCAATACGTATTATCGTCCTGACGGCAGCGAAGGCACAGCGCACTTCGAGTTTAACGTGGCACACCGCGGCGGTCAGCCGTGTAATATATGCGGTACGCCAATAGAGAGAATGGTAGTACGCGGACGCGGGACATACTATTGCCCGAAATGCCAGGCGGATAAATCACATTAAAAAGGTTTCTGCCAACGAACAGCCGCGAACGCGCCTGTTTCAAGTTTTCTTGACTTACCTTCTCTCTCGATCTCCATGGCTTTTTCAGGATTGTCATCGTTCTTGAAATGGACAACCGTCTCTGCCTCTCCGTCAAGACCAGCCAGCGAGAGTAAGTCGGCAGGCGACCGGTAAAAGGCGTTTTCAAGAAGGTGATCTTCAGCCTTCTCACTTCGGCGGATAGCCCAGGGGCTTAGACTGTTTAATGTCGCTGCAACTACTATTCCGCCCGGACGGGTAATCCTGAATAACTCATTTACTGCGGTCCGGGCGTCTTCAATGAACTCGAGAGCTGTGATCGATACGGATTTATCAAATACATCATCTGGAAAAGGTAGTGTGAGCATATCGCTCTGAACAGCGTAAAAGGGGAGGTTTTTCAACACTGCTACGGCGTTATGAAGCATGCCGCGGGATATATCCAGTCCGGTAACGATAGCTCCGGCTTTCAGGAAATCGATTGTAAAAATACCTGTTCCGCAGCCGGCATCGAGAATCCTGTCCCCGGGAGACGGGTCGATAAAACGATTAATAAGTTCCTGTTCAGTTTCAAGTACCAGTTTACCGATAGGGGTGGTGAACCACTCGTTATAGAATTCAACCGAGTCATCGAATAGCTGTCTATCCTTCGTCTTTACCAACTCCCCTGACAATACTGTCTTTGACGTACTTACTGGTCAGAGATACCGCCAGGAAGAATATCGGTTTGTCTACTCTGACGACGCGGAGAGGGCAGTGGCGCAGACCAGCGGGACAGTAAATCATACAGCTCTTATTAAGCGTGTATTTTTCATCTTCGAGCCAGAATTCAACCTCACCGTAAAGATCACTCGGGTTATCGGTATCGCTGCCGAAGAAGCCAACTACCTCGTCGAAATCATGGGTGTGAGAGGGAGTTCCTTCTTCGTCCGTAGCCTTCCAGTACCAGGAAGTGATAATGCTGGGGGCTCCTTTGATAACGAAATCTTCAAGCCATAATATTCTTGTCGCCCGTTGATTGTACTCGTCCATCCTGGCGGCGACATCGTCGGGAACGACCAGGTCGGTCAGTATGTATTTTTCATATTTACCTGACATAACTCCTCCTTTATTCATGTTTTATAGATTTATCACTGCTGTCCTGCAGGGATTGCCTGAGAGTTTCTATTTGTACTGGCCGCGTGGTAAATAGAAGCGAACGCGGCTTCCACCCACATACCTGAAAAAATGGCACCGATTCCGAATAATAATATTCCGGCAATGAAGATAGGAATAGCCAGCAGTCCCATCAGGAAAATTGTCAATGCGTGGCCGTTAGTCATGTTCCAGCTTTCCTGTATAGCTTTCAGGGCATCCATTTTTTCATCGACTACAAGGTAGCGGACAAACGCCAGCTTACACAGGAAATATATACCCGGGATTATAAAGAGAATGAAACCTATCAATATGATGATCCCGCACAGAAGGTTGGCGATAATAATATTCAAGTAGTTTTCCAGGACTATTGTCAGGTCTTTTACTTCCGGCTTTTCACCACGAGCGGCTTTAAGATATGCGAAGGAAACTCCGTATTGAAGAGGGGTGGTAATAAAAAAGCTGTAAGCGTATCCGAAGAATGCCCAGGCGAAGTTAATCGGTTCACCGAAACCTTGAACCCAGCTAATGATATACGTCGGGATACCGAACGCTATCATGATAATGAAGATAAGTAGAAAATCGATCAAGTGCTTACTGAGCTTTCTCAAGCCGTGACTGTAGCAGGCTCCTACTTCCGGCGGGTATTCGTTATTATCCAGTGCCGAATTATCCTGAATTATCATATGTATCTCTTTAAGTATTATTTTTCAACGCGGACGCCGGTTAGCTTTTCAAGAGCCTTGATGAGTGCCTGAGTGCCATTTTTACCTTCACCTTCAGCCTGGAGTTTTTCATACATTTCCTTTATTCGGCTGGTTACCAGCAGGTCAATGCCCATCTCTTCTGCGCTTCCTGTTACCAGGTTCAGATCCTTGATCAGCAGGTCTATCATAAAGCCAGGTCTGAAATCTCTTTCGATAATACGCGGAGCCAGGTTCGTCAGCTGCCAGGAACCTGCCGCGCCGCCCTTGACGGCATCTATGGTCTTTTCCAGGTCTACACCGGATTTACTGGCGAAGATAAGGGCTTCCGCGACACTGTTGAGGGTGCCGGTGACAAGAATCTGGTTGACGAGTTTGACGGTCTGTCCCATTCCGTTGGAGCCTACATGGATTACATTCTTACCCATAGCCTGGAGTACCGGAAGGCATCGTTGGAATATTGCGGTTTCTCCGCCGGTCATTATCGATAGGGTGCCATCGATCGCTCCCTGTTCACCGCCACTGACCGGCGCATCGAGCATGTGAGCACCTTTTTCTTTCAGACGGGCGGCAATTTTCCTGGTAGCTTCCGGTGCAATCGTACTCATATCGATTACCACCGAGTCCGGCCTGATACTCTCGATAACCCCGTTTCCCCCGAGAATGACGCTTTCGACATCAGGTGTATCTGATACGATAGTGATAATCACGGTAGAATCAGCGGTTGCTTCAGCCGGAGATTCTGCCTTTTTAGCTCCCTGAGATACCGGTTCAGCGGTCTTTGATTCCGTACGATTGTAAACGGTAACGTCGAAACCGGCCTTAAGCAGGTTGAGGGACATCGGTTTTCCCATTATCCCGAGACCGATAAATCCTATCTTTTTATCCATATGCGATAGTACTCCCCCAGCACTAATACTAACCTTTTTTCCAGGTAAATGGAATAATGAAAGCTATGCATCCAAGAAGAAAAAAGATACTGCCGATAAGTCCCCATGGACTCCAGTTGATGGAACTATCTATGATGAAAAGAATAGCACACACGAGAAAGAGAAGCCAGCCGTATAATTGATATTTTCTTTCTCGATGACCGTGCTCTTCTGACACTTATACCTCTTTCTAATCGAGATACATGCTTAACATTTCGTATAGCCGCAGCCGTGACAGATAAAGCAGCCTTCCTGGTAAGCCAGCAGACTGCCGCAGTCAGGACACTGACCGCCGACATTCCTAGTCAGGTTCAGGCTTGGTTGAATCGGCGTATTCGAAGACGCAGTATCCGTGCTACTATCGATATCCGGACTAATATGCCTTTCGAGGACGGTGGCAATCGCGTCGGCACAGGATAGAATCGATTTACCCTCGGACCAGGCTATCGAGGGGCAGCGGATTCCGCGAAGCTGCTTGATTATTGAGTTCATGTCAATGCCGGCACGCAACGCTACCGAGATCAGCCGTCCGATAGCTTCAAGCTGGGCTGACGCGCAGCCGCCGCTTTTACCCAGTGTAAGGAACACTTCACAGATACCGAATTCATCCGAGCCTACCGTTACATAGATCCCGCCGCAGCCTGTCATTACTTCCTCAACGGTTGCTGTGGTAACCTTGGGGCGTTCTCTCGGGCTGATACCGGTTCTGACAACCGGTTTTTCAACCTTTTTTTCGACAGGAGCGGTACTCAATGGCTGATATTCTCTGCTTTTATCCCGGTATATAGTAATGCCTTTTAACTCTTCTTCATAAGCCATCATATATACCGTGGCTATATCCTCGCGAGTTGCGTCCTCAGGAAAATTGACCGTTTTGGATACGGCATTGTGAGTTGATTTTTGGAAAGCGGCCTGCATTTTTACATGCCATTCCGGGCTGATATCATGTGCTGTAACGTAGAGTTCTTTAATATCATCGGGAATGTCTTTCATTGAGTGAAGCTGTGTTCCTGTAGCAAGCTGTTCCATCAGTTGATCCGTGTAAAAACCACGATCTCTGGCTGTCCGGTCGAAGAACGGATTGACTTCGACCATCCGGGCGCCGTCAAGTATATTGTGAATATAACTGAGTGCGAAAAGCGGCTCGATTCCGCTCGAACAACCGGCAATGATACTGAGTGTTCCGGTAGGTGCAATGGTCGTACAGGTGGCATTTCTTGGTCTTGGTCCTTCAGAAGTGTCGTAGACACTTCCTTCGAATGCCGGGAATACACCTCTTTCTTCTGCCAGGATTACTGAGGCTTTAATGGCTTCTTCATTGACGAACCTCATAACTTCTTCACCTGTCTGTAAAGCCTCATCGGAGTTATAAGGAATGCCCATCTGGATAAGCATATCGGCGAAGCCCATTATGCCAAGGCCTATCTTCCTGGTATTCCGTGTCATTTCGGCTATTGCCGGAAGAGGGAATCGATTTACGTCGATCACGTTGTCAAGAAATCTCACGGCTGTCCTGATGGTGGAATCCAGTTTCTCATAATCGATGTTGGTTTTTCCTTCGGATTCTTTGAGCATATGGCTGAGGTTTATTGAGCCGAGATTGCATGATTCGTAGGGAAGCAGTGGCTGCTCTCCACAGGGATTAGTGCTTTCTATTTTACCCAGGTGTGGCGTAGGATTATGTTCATTGATTCGGTCAATGAATACTATGCCGGGATCACCGGTTTTCCATGCCATATCGACAATCTTGTCGAAAAGTTCCCTGGCTTTAACGGTATTCTGTACCTCTCCGGTACGGGGATTGATCAGGTTAAAATCGGAATCTGCTTTGACAGCTTCCATAAATTCTTCTGTCACCGCGACTGAGAGGTTGAAGTTGGTCAAGGAACTCATATCTTCTTTAGCGGTGATGAACTTCATTATATCCGGGTGGTCTACATTCAGGATCGCCATATTTGCGCCGCGCCGTGTTCCTCCCTGTTTTATCACGTCGGTTGTCGCGTCGAATGCTTTCATAAAAGAAATAGGTCCGCTGGCAACGCCGCCCGTTGAACCGACCCTGTCCGTTTCAGGTCTGAGACGGGTAAACGAGAATCCTGTACCGCCGCCGCTCTTATGGATAAGAGCGGTATTCTTCACAGCGTCGAAGATAGATTCCATGGTATCGTCTATAGGAAGAACGAAACAAGCCGAAAGCTGACCGAGTTCTCTGCCGGCATTCATCAGGGTAGGGGAGTTAGGCAAAAAGTCCAGGTTTGCCATTATGCTATAAAATTCTTCTTCCACTGCGGCTGTATCGGCAGATTCATTATACCCGGTTTCTGCCGCAGCTATTGCTCTGGCCACACGGCGAAAGAGTGTCGCAGGCGTTTCGATGACTTGTCCTTCCTTGTCCTTCTGGAGATAACGCCGTTCAAGGACACGGAGTGCGTTTTCAGTTATTTCAAGGCCTTCCGGTGATTGTACTGGTGTTTCAGCCCTGGTTATTTGTTCTGTCATCGGTTTTACCTCCTGTTTCTTGGTAATATGTGTTTCTTTTAACTTTTCCTGGTTCATGGTGGTTGTTTCCTGATATATATTTGATTTGGGTCTGTCATCGTCAGACTCGAGTATTTCTTTGACTATTGCCTGTATTTCGGCTCTACTTGGAACACGTCGAGGCGAAGTGCGCGTACGGGGAACGAGATCCTCCATCCCGGGAAACGGTTGCGCATGTTCGAGACGTTCGATAACCCGGCTTGTCAATTGCTCGATCTTGTCTTTATCACGCAGTCCCATGGACTCCGCGTCGGCAACGACCGCTTTAAGTATCTCGGTACGGTTCAGTTCAGTCAGTCGCCTGCTTTTTGACCTTTCTCCCTCACTCATCTTCGGCCCCTGTTACGAGTTTTCGTTGATGTGAACAATTCTTCTTCCGGTATAAGCGGCAGCTGGCTGGAATCATCTGATGTTTCCGGTTTATCACTCACCAGATCATCGATCTCACGTTTTAGTGCGGTAATATCTGTAAAATCGCGATATACGCTGGCAAACCGGATGTATGCGATATAATCAAGACTTTTCAGCCTGTTCATCACCATGTCCCCGATTAACGTACTGGGTATCTCCACTTTATTCAGTGTCTCAAGCTCTGTTTCAATATCGTCTGCCAGCTTATCTATGGTACCGGTAGGAAGGGGACGTTTTTCACAGGCTTTACGTATACCGGAAAGCAGTTTTTCCTTATTAAACTCCTCACGACGCTGGTCTTTCTTGATTACATAAAGACCAGTTGGCTGTAAACGTTCATAGGTAGTAAAACGGGCATTACAACTCAGACAAAGACGCCGGCGACGTATTCCATCGTTAGCATCTCGAGAGTCAATCACCCTTGAATCATGATATCCGCAATATGGACAATTCATACCGTAATCCCACACTATATAGAACAGGAAATTAAAAATACCACAATATATAGTGTTTTGTCAAGGTTATTCCATCTTATATAAGTACCTGTAAATTACTGCATGTTATCACAATTATGGATAGATAATAATGGAAAAAATTCCCCCTCTCACCCAGTGGAATTGTCGCAGAGCAAATCAGTTTACCGGGTGAGAGGGGGGATAAAGGGGGGTGAGTACTCAAGTACGAGTTGATTAGTTTATTCAGGTTAGGGAGTACTCCGGGTAATTTTGAAGACTCATTTTACACAGCTATATCCACCATGAAAGGTATCCCGGCTGTAATTTTCATACAAATAATTGCACGTACAGCCATTTGCTGTTCTATGACCCACCCTTTTCAGGTAACTTATTCTATTTTTTTCAGAAATTCGCGTTAATTTTTACGAGACATTGTCTTTTCTATTTTGTAAGCAGGCGATCCGGTGGCACGACGATGACCGAAGAGAGGACGACGCAGGAATGAGGGAACATCGAGTTCATCTTCGCGGGTCTTAAGGTTCGTCAGGAATTCCTTCATTTCTTCGTCTTTACTCATATCGACCATAGTATCTTTAGCCAGGAATCCCGTAGCTATTAAGGTAATCTTGATTTCGTTTTCCATATCAACATCGTGTGCGACGCCAAAAATAATATTAGCTTCGGGATCGACTGCCTGCTTGATAACCTCGGCTGCTTCGTTAACTTCAAACAAAGTGAGACTACTGTCTCCGACGATGTTGAACAGGACGCCTTTCGCACCGCCGGCTGATGAATCAAGAAGCGGACTCGCCAGTGCCTGTTTGGCAGCGTCGACAGCCCGATTCTGACCTGTACCGCTGCCCATAGACATCCATGCGGGTCCTGAATCTTTCATAACTTTGTTGACGTCAGCGAAATCGAGGTTAATTACGCCAGGAACCGTGATCACGTCGGATATCGCCTGAACACCATGCCTGAGTACGTCATCAGCCATCTTGAAAGCGGTATCAACTCCGGTTTTCTGGTCACAGAGATCAAGTAAACGATCGTTCGGAATTATAATGAGAGTATCTACTTGATCCATGAGTTTATTTATTCCGTCTTCTGCAACAGCAGTACGATTCTGTCCTTCAAAGGCGAAGGGCTTGGTTACTACTGCTATTGTTAAGGCACCGCTTTGCTTGGCGATCTCTGCCACTACAGGAGCAGCACCGGTACCGGTACCACCGCCCATACCGGCAGTGATGAATACCATATCCGCGCCGGTAACGACACCTTTAAGATCATCCCGACTTTCTTCAGCTGCTTTTTGACCGAGGTTATGGTCACCGCCAACACCGAGTCCTCTTGTTAACCGCTCCCCTATCTGGACACGGGTGGGAGCTTCTGTAAGGGCCATTGCCTGGGCATCAGTGTTCATTGCTATAAATTCAACGCCCTGGATATTCTCCTGGACCATGCGAGTAACTGCGTTGCATCCACCACCACCCAGACCGATAACCTTAATCTTTGCTGGATTTAGTGTGAAACTTGATTTAGCCATCTCCTCCTCCTTAATTCAATCCATTATTAATACTAATGGTAAGTAACCAATTAGCCGAACAAGCTTTTTATTTGGGTTACCAGTTTCCGCAAGCCCAGGTTAAATCCCAAGGGCTTCCAATTCTGTTGTCTCTTGTTTTTTGCTCCCCATAGCAAGAGACCTACACTGGTTGCGTACGCCGGATCACAAAGGGTATCGCTGATTCCGGGTACATTCATCGGACTTCCGACTCTCACCGGGAGTCTCATGATATCGCGTCCCAGTATATCAATCCCTGGTAGATTGGAACTGCCGCCGGTAAGTATCAGTCCGGCGGGAATCAGTGATTCATAATCAGAGCGTGGTAACTCAAGTACTATGAGTCTCAGGATTTCTTCAACACGGGCTCTAACGATTTCTGAGAGATCCTGATATGAGATACCGTGCCCGTTTGTTGCTGTTTCATTTTTCTCAGCCTGGCCTTCATAGACAGGCAGTAAGCTGCCATATCTCTTTTTCATTTCTTCAGCTACTTCGAATGGCAGCCCGAGACCAATAGCTACATCCCTGGTAAGCTGGTACCCGGCAACGGGAAGAATAGCGGTGTGCCAGATACTACCGTCTTTGAAGATTGCTACATCCGTGGTGCCACCACCGATATCGGCCAGAGCGACACCGACCTGTTTTTCATCCGGTGTTAATACGGATTCACCGCTTGCTAGAGGTTCGAGTACGAGGTCATCGATGTCAATTCCTAAACCTCTTATGCATTTGGTCATGTTCTGTATCGATGCAACTGCAGCTGTAATGACGTGGGTCTCCACGTCCAGTCGGAAGCCGTGCATACCTACGGGATTCTTTACTCCGGCCTGACCGTCAACTGCATAATGCCTGGGGATTACGTGTAGCAGTTTTCTGTCGTTAGGTACCTTGATATTTTGAGCGTTCTGGAGTACCCGTTTCAGGTCATCAGGCCGCACCAGACGGTCATCTCGGGTTATGGCTACTACTCCCTGATTGTTCAGTGAAGTGACGTGCCTGCCCGTAACACCTACATATGCTGATTCTACTTTATATCCACTTGATTGCTCTGCTTTCCTCACTGATTCGCGGATCGCTTCTTTTGCTTCGTTGATGTTGACTACAAGCCCTTTATGCAGTCCATTCGACGGTGAGATACCAACACCGGCTACCTGCAGTTTGTTTGATTCAGTTACTTCGGCAATAGTAGTACATATCTTGGTTGTGCCAACATCAATAGAGACTATTGTGTTCCGCTTGCTCATTTACCCCCTCCTTCTTATATAGATTTCGCCTTCTATGTGCTGGATGAGCGTTCACATTTGATTACCCCCTTCTATAGTGTTAATACATAACATTTTTAATTTATTATTGATAAAACCGCGTAAGTTTGTCTGAGTTTCTTTAGCAGCGCGGGGCGTTTCCAGACATTAGCATTTGATCGGATTTCCGCAGCAGAACGCAGTTCCTCCATTATGCTATAGTGTTCTTCCTGCGGTATGATATGTTCTGCAGCTCTCAATCTGGCGCTACGAGATCTCGGGTTTCTCTTGATTTCTTCAGGCGAAGGCGAGATTATCCTTTTGTTTATCTGCCTGAGACTGGCGGTATGTTCACAGGTACAAATCGGGACTTCGGGAGGACAGATGCAATTTTTTGATTCCTTTTGCATAAATTGTTTAACAACTCGGTCTTCAAGCGAATGGTAACTGATTACAACCAGTCTCCCCTGGTACCCCAGTAGATCCATAGCCTGTTTCAAAGCTAATTCAAGATAATCCAGTTCCTTGTTCACGGCTATGCGTATGGCCTGGAAAGTCTTCGTTGCCGGATGTATCTTACGTTGTCTCTTTCCCACTCCCCGTTCAACTATTCTTGCCAGTTCTACCGTAGTATGTATCGGGCGTTCCTGCACAATGTACCTTGCTATTCTGCGTGCAGCGGTCTCTTCGCCGTATGTGTAGATAAGACGGGCTAGTTCTGCTTCAGGGTAATCATTAACAATGTCGGCCGCGGTTATTTCCTGATCAGGATTAAACCGCATATCGAGAGGAGCTTTGTGCTGGAAACTAAAACCCCTTTCGTCTTTGTTAAGCTGAAGAGAAGATAATCCCAGATCAAAAAGAATTCCGTGAACAGGAACGAAATCATTTTTATAACAGATAGATTTCAGATTCACGAAATTATCGTTGATAAGCAATATGGACTCAGCGTACTCGCTGAGCCTGAGACTTGCAGATCGTATTGCTTCAGGATCTGCGTCGATTCCCAGGAGTTGACCACCCGGAAAAATGTGTTCGAGTATAGCGGCAGCATGACCTCCACCTCCCAGCGTACAGTCTATATATCGACCGCCTGGTTGTACGGCGAGTGCCTGAATTACCTCTTCAGTTAGAACTGGGATATGAGCAGGTGACATCATTTGTGTACTCACTAATGTCGTTCCAGACTTTCTATGATCTGCCAGGCTTGTTCCTGACTAATAGATTTTTCTGATTCCCACTGCTCCTTGTTCCACAGTTCGAGATAGGTGTTTACTCCTGCAACTATTAGTTCGTCTTCTATACCCGCATACTCACGCAATGGGACCGGTAGGGCGATTCTTCCCTGGTTATCAATTTGTAAATTAAAGGCTGTTGCAAAGAATGCCCTGTTAAGTCTTCTTAATTTACTTGCAGCAATTGTACCGGAGGTCAGTGAATCTGCCAGTTTATTCCATTCCAGTATCGAGTAGGCAATAATACATTTTTCAGGACCAGCAGCCAGAACCACACCGTCTTTAAGGTCCTTGCGGAACTTTGGCGGGATTGGTACCCGACCTTTTTCATCTATCTTGTATTCGAACTCACCTAAAAACATATTATTGTCCTTAGCGATCTATCTATTTCTTACCACAATCTACCCTTTTTTTCCAATATCTACCATTTTGCACCCTATAATTTGATTTGTCAAGCCCTTTTTACATAAATTTAAAAAAAATTATGGAAAATTTAACATAAACCTGCGTTTGAGCGTAATCTTATCTGTTTATTTATTGCTAAATAGTGAAATATGAATATTTCTATGTAGGAAAGTGAGTCTTTTCATTACCTGGGGGGAGGAAGTGGGGAACTATTCAGGCTTAGTATGTTAAAATATTCTCGGAAAAATGAGAATCGATATCTTAACGCTGTTCCCTGAAATGTTCGAAAGCATACTAGGCACGGCTATCTTCAAGAGAGCGAATGATCGCGGTCTGGTGAATACGTATTTACGAAACATACGTGACTATACTCATGATAAACACCGTACTGTTGACGATTACCCCTACGGTGGCGGGGCCGGAATGGTATTAAAGCCCGAACCAATATTCGAGGCTGTAGAAGCTATACTCGCAGAAGAAAGCAAACAACCTGATAATATGGAAGGAACCAGGGTGATTCTTCTTACTCCGCAGGGCAGGCATTTTTCACAGGAAATAGCCACCGAGTTGTCAAAATATGATCACCTGATATTGATATGCGGTCATTATGAAGGCTTCGACGAGCGGATACGCGAGCATCTTGTCAATGAAGAAATCAGTATAGGAGACTATGTGTTAAGTGGGGGAGAAACAGCCGCAATGGTGGTAGCCGATGCAGTGGTAAGACTGGTACCGGATGTACTCGGTTCGCCGGATTCTCCGGTGGAAGAATCTCATAGTTCAGGTTTACTCGAATATCCGCAATATACCCGCCCACCGGAATTTCGTGGATGGGAAGTACCGGAGATCCTTCTTTCGGGCAATCATGGGGAGATAGCCAGGTGGCGACGCGAACAGGCTGTATTCCGTACGGCATCGCGTCGACCGGACCTGTTAAATCATGCAGAATTGACACCTGAAGAAAAACAGCAGGTAGAGGGGTTACACAATCCTGCAGATTAGGATATAATGGTAGGCGGAGAGGTATGTAATAAATATGAATATGGAATCAGTTGTTGAAGTAAAACCAAATCCTAATATCCCTGAAATTACCTCGGGAGATACGGTAAAGGTAAGCAGCAAGATAGTCGAAGGCGATAAAGAACGCATCCAGGTATTTCAGGGAGTAGTAATAAAAATCAGACGCCGGGGGATCAGTTCCTCTTTCACGGTACGGCGAGTCGCGTATGGTGTCGGTGTTGAACGAACGTTCCCATTGTATTCACCTCGTGTCGAGAAAGTTGAACTCGTTCGTCATGGTAAAAAACGCCGCGCCAAGCTGTACTACCTTCGCGGACTTAGCGCCAAGACCGCACGTCTGCGGGAAAGGCGAATGACCCAGCAGGAACTGGAACGAGAACAGGAAAGAATACAAAAGATAGAAGACGAAAAGGCACGCCTGAAAGCAGAACAGCAGGCAGAAGCAGAACCTGCTGCTGAAGTGGAACAGGAGCCTGTAGTAAATGAAGCAACTCCTGAAGAAGTGGTTAACGAACAGGAAGCAGTCGTCGAAGCTGAACCGGTAACCGAGGAGAAAGCTGTCGAAGAACCGGCAGCCGAAGTGGTTGAAGAGCCTGTGGCAGAGACCGAAACAGAGGTTTCAGAAGAAACAATCGCTGAATCTGAAGGTGAACCGGAAGCGGTTTCCGAAGCTGCTGAAGAACCTGTGATGGAACAGGAAGAGCTGGCGGAAGAGGAAGAAACTCCGGAACAGGAAGAAAAGAAAGAATAGTCAGGATTATCTCATCGGAGTGAATGATGAGATATGCTGAAGTAAGTGTTAATTCCCCGGCTGCGCAACGCAGAACGTTCAGTTATTCCATACCGTCGGATTTAAACGTACAGGCAGGTCAGGCGGTATGGGTTCCTTTTGGTGAAAGACTCCTCCAGGGTGTAGTGATGGAGTTGACCGATTATCCCGCGGTAGAAGAAACCAGGGACATCCTGGATGTCATTGATCCTGATCCTATACTATCTCCGGAACAGATTGAACTGGCTTACTGGATAAGCCATTATTATCTGGCTCCTCTATTCTATGCAGTATCGTTAATGCTGCCACCCGGATATGACAGGAAAGCGGTAACCTTCGTCAGAACCACTATAGCCGATGATGCCGATCTTTCATCACATACCTCGGAAAAAGCCCTGTTTGTTGAATATCTATTGAGGGAAGGGCGGAATTCCTTAAAAACTCTTGAGAAGCAGTTCGGTCAGAAAAAAGCCCAGCGCCTGGTATCCTGGCTGGTAAAAAGTGGACATGGAGTCAGGGAATATGAACTCGAACCTGTGAAAGCGAGACCGAAACTGGAATCCCGTGTCAGATTAATAGTTGATTCCGTCGAAAGCGACAAGATCCTGGCTGAACTTCAAAAGACTCCAAGAACGCAAAAACAGGCTGTTCTATATGAGTTCCTGAAAGAACAAGGGGAGTCAATATCAGTATCGGAAGCTCTCCCTCTTACCGGATGTACCAGGTCGACCCTGGATTCACTTATTAAAAAGTGTCTCGCGGTGATAGAGCAGGTAGAAGTGAGGCGAAACCCGTTGTCAGACAATCCGGTTAACCTGTCATTTCCCCTTACCCTGACCAGGGATCAGGAAACTGTTTACAATGCCATTTGTGAAAGTCTTTCGAGAGGAAACAAACCAGGCCCGGATATTTTCCTGCTTCATGGCGTTACCGGCAGCGGAAAAACTGAGATATACCTGCAAGCACTGGCCGAAACTATCAGGCGAGGGAAACGCGGAATCGTCCTGGTACCGGAAATATCTCTGACTCCACAGACTATCGAGCGATTTGCTTCGCGTTTTCCCGGCAAAGTAGCCATACTTCACAGCCAGCTTTCACTTGGAGAGAGATATGATGAATGGCGGCGTATCAGGGAAGGCCAGGCAGATGTAGTAATCGGTCCTCGCAGTGCCGTGTTCGCTCCCCAGCCGGAATTGGGCCTGATAATCCTTGACGAAGAGCATGAATGGACGTATAAGCAGCAGGATACCCCACGCTACCATGCCAGAGATGTAGCTGTCAGACTTACCGAATTAACCGGGGCGACCGTTATCCTGGGTAGCGCGACTCCTGACGTGGAATCATATTATCATTCCCAAACCGGTGATTATCAGCTTCTCGAACTGCCCGGTCGCGTTACTCCTTACGAAAACACTCCTTTACCTGGCGTTGAAGTAATTGACCTGCGTGATGAATTGAAGTCGGGTAACCGGAGTATGTTCAGCCGGTCGATGTCCGCTGCCATCAACAGGGCATTAGCCGGTAATGAGCAGGTAATACTCTTTCTGAACCGGCGTGGCGCTGCGACCTATATCCAGTGCCGCGACTGCGGTTATGTACTGAAATGCCGGCGTTGTGATGTTCCTCTTACCTATCACCTCGACGAGGATATACTCGTTTGCCACCGGTGTAATTACCGGACAGGAGTTCCCGGAACCTGTCCCCAATGCGGCAGTAAACGCATAAAGTTCCTGGGTGTCGGTACCCAGAAACTTGAAGAGGAAGCGAAAGCCGCTTTTCCCGGAGCACGACTGTTAAGGTGGGACAGCGATACGACCGGAAAAAGAGACTCACATCGTTTGATACTTGAGAAATTCAAGAACCAGGAAGCCGACATATTAATAGGTACGCAGATGATTACCAAGGGACTCGATCTTCCCCGGGTGACGCTGGTGGGAGTGATCAGTTCCGATACTGCTTTGAACCTGCCGGATTTTCGGGCGGGAGAAAGGACCTTCCAGTTGCTGACACAGGTTGCCGGCAGAGCAGGTCGCGGACCGCTGGGCGGCCAGGTAATAATACAGACCTATTCACCTGACCATTATGCTGTCCGGGCAGCGGCCAGGCATGACTACCAGGGACTTTACAAGCAGGAAATCGAGTACAGGCGACAGTTACGTTATCCGCCGTTCAGCCAGCTTGCCAGCATGATTTTTTCCCATCGAAATGATGATGCCTGCCAGCGGGAAGCTGAAAGATTAAAGAAGCTTATCAGCAATGAAATGAATATACGGGGAATATCAGGGATGAGTATTATCGGACCCGCCCCTGCGTTCATTCACCGGCTTCGGGGCCGATACCGGTGGCAAATTGTATTACGTGGCTCCGAGTTATCAGAATTTCTTGGTGATATTCCTATACCCCAGGGCTGGGCAATCGATATTGACCCGGTAGGACTCTAGAAGCTACAATTATATATAGGGAACATACATATTTGACTCGATTCCTGGAGGTATAATGGCTGTTATTCCTATCCGTATAGCACCTGACCCGGTACTGAGACAGAAAGCGAAACGTGTCCGTAATATCGATGGGTCCATTCATAAGCTTATCAAGGATATGCTGGAGACAATGCATGATGCGCCGGGCGTGGGGCTTGCCGCGCCCCAGGTAGGAGTACCATTACGGGTAGTCGTTATCGGTATACCGGAGCAGGAAGATTTTGCCCTGATTAATCCGGAAGTGGTGAAAACCAGAGGTGAACGGGTAGTGAGTGAAGGCTGTTTGAGTATCCCCGGATACGTGGGGCAGTTAAAGCGTGCCGAATCAGTCACTGTGAAAGGGCGTGATCCCAGCGGAAAGGAAGTTCGTATAAAGGCCGAAGAGTTACTCGCCCAGGCACTTGAGCACGAGATCGATCATGTAAACGGGATACTTTATACGGATAGACTTGAGAGTGAGGATGATCTGAAAAAGATAGAACCGAAAGACGTTGAAGAAGCCGAACTTTAAAATAGTTTTCAGTGTATATAAAAGGGGGCTGAATCTCGATTCAGCCCCCCTTTTTTTTGCGAGAAATTAGTTAGAATCCATCCGCGCAGGCCGGTTTATACCTGGTACTCATAACCCGGTCCCAGACTGGCAGGCTGTCCGGATCGTTAACATCCAGGCGTCCCATCCGTGCGGCTTCGGTAGCACTGACCTGTCCGAAGTAAAGTAAAGGCAGCGTACTTGCTGGCATTTCCAGTTGAGGAGATTCACTGCCGGGCTTGATTTTCGCACCATCCGGAGAAGTCTCCAGTATCCAGGTCCCCTGGTTCCACGGACAGAAGTCATCATTAATCTTGAAGATGAGTTTGCCTTCCGTGTTATAACCCCGTTTGTCCATTGCTCCTGCGATATCGACTATACGACCGTACATACCGTCCGTGAACTTCCCGTTCAGCTTTCTGGTTTCTTTAATGAGATGTGGAAGCGGATCAAAAACCGGTACCATACCCCATTTTATCTCTTCTATCAGATCCATCCTGTGAAAAAATTCCCATATACCCCGGTAGGCGGACGACGTAAGCCAGATTAAGTCATGGATATGAATATTCTTGGCCATCTCACTTCCCTGGGCAGGCCTTGTCGAATAAGATACATATCCCAGGGGATTTCTGCTTTCTTCGTATATAACCGTATAGTGCTGGACATGTTCCCTTGGCCTGGGTGATAACCGTCGTTTCCACATGTCTTCGCTACGTCTCAGGTAACCGGTCTTTGTGTCGATAAAACCATCGTAGAGATCGGCCAGGACACTGGTATCATTCTCTCCGGCTTCTCTGAAGATGCCTTCCGATTCGCTTCCGGCTACGAATTCAAGGTAGCGTGGTTCCACGGAATATGAGTTAGAGGTAACCACCGGAGAATATGCGTAACGGCGATATATAGCCGCCTGGGATGCGTATAACGCGGCTATTGGTCTTTCTCCCTCTTCATGGAGTGTCTCGAAATGCCTGGCGGTAATCTTCCTCAGTGTTCCCAGTCTTCTGGACACAGGTAATGTCCCCACTATAGTTACTCCGGCTACGGGTACTTCTTTGCCGTTTACCACTACCGTTAACGGCCATGCTCCGTAGGAAGTGACCAGTTGACCGTCGATGAATCCGCAGAGGGTCTGCTCAGGAGTGGGAAGATGGTCCATGGGGGGGGACATCAACGCGGTTTCAGCAACTCTTTTACAATCAACCATTTCTTCCGGTTTTGCCTGACGAATTTCAAGTTTCATGTTTCTCCTTTTTCCGGAAGTATCCGGTTTTATTTATTTATCCATATTGTTATGGAGATAATCTATCGCCCATTGTATGATGTCTTCATCGAAATACTCGTAATCCGGTGTGATGCCTTTTCCTTCGATTAGTCTTCCGTTCGGGGTAAGCCAGCGATGGGTGGTGATATACACACCCGAGCCGTCCTTCAATGTATGCAGCGTGTTCACACTGCCTTTTCCGTAGGTGACCGTACCGATAACCACAGCCCGTTCATAGTCCTGTAACGCTCCCGACAGCACCTCACTCGCGCTGGCAGTAAAGTTATCGGTAAGGATTACCATCGGCAGGTCGATCTTTTCACCGCTGTCTGTAACTGCGTAGGATTTTCGGTTGCCTTTGTTATCTTCGGAGAACAGCACGTATCCGTCATCGACAAACCGACTGGTAACATCGACGACCGAATCAAGCAGCCCGCCCGGATTGCTGCGCAGGTCGAGAACGAGACCTTTCGCCGAATCTTCCTCGATTTCCTCGATTACCGGTGTCAGTTCTTCATTGGTCCTCTCGGAGAAATTGCTGATATGTATATAAGCGATATCATCCATCAGTTCATAGTAAACGCTGGACAGCTTTATTTCATCTCGTACAATACTGAGTGTTACCGGTTCGGTCTCATCCATATGCTGAACGAGGATCTCTACCGTAGTGCCTTTCGGTCCGCGTATAAGGAGAACGACTTCGTTCAATGTCATATCATCGACCGGCTCTCCTTCTACTTCGAGAACTATATCGCCTGCCCTGATACCCGCTTCCTCCGCGGGAGAGCCGGTGATAGGAGCGATTATCGTTATCCTGTCATCTCTCACGCCGACATAGGCGCCGATACCCTCGAATCTACCCTCTATTCCGCCCATGCTCAGTTCAAATGATTCAGGGGTAAGATAGGCTGAATAGGGATCATCCAGCGCTTCAACGAGACCTTTAATCGCGCCCTGGCTGAGTGTCGATGCGTCGAGTTTATCCCTGTCTACATAGTCGTCCCATATTATCTCCCAGACCTGTTCTACTACTCCCAGTCCCAGGTCTTCACTCGACATTGAATCGTTGCCTATGATACAGCCTGCCCCGAAAGCGATTACCAGGCTGATGATAATCAGGATACTAATCACAGCTATTTTGATTGTTTTTAACATTGGACTGCCCTTCTGGTTGTTTTTCCGATTTACATCAGTGACGAAATCAGGTTACCTATACCATGATACCATAAGTCAGCTTGAAGCTGAGTGCCGGTGAATGATAGTATTCTGGTAATGAAATACAAAGCGGTAATTTTCGATTTATTCGGCACACTGGTACACAAGTTTCCGGTAGATGAGAGTATCGCCATTCTCTGGGACATGGCCGGTGTCCTGGATGTCGATGCCGATGCCTTTACGCAATTATGGTTCGATAGTTTCACCGAACGGCATTCGGGTTGTTTCCCTGACCTTGAAGCTGATATAGAATATGTGTCGCAGAAAATGGGAATACGTCCCGAAGAAGAGCAGCTGAGGAAGGCGGCGCAGATAAACCTGGATTACGTGGCGACACACATCATTCCCCGGCAGGGCGCTGTTGAGCTGCTTACCTGGCTCAGGGAAAACGGATATAAAACCGGCCTTGTCAGTAACTGGTCCGACGAAGTTCCGACCGTCTGGAACGATATTCCTTTATCCGATAATTTCGATGTGTCCGTGTTCTCCTGCAGAGTGGGAATTATGAAACCCGATCCGCGTATCTATCATATGGCATGTGATCAATTGTCGCTTAAGCCTGGGGATTGCCTTTTCGTGGGAGATGGCGACAGCAGTGAACTGTCGGGTGCTGCCGGAGTGGGGATGAGTACTGTCTTGATCAGTGATAGCAAGGCGGAACACCCGTCAGGCAGACAGATTTCCTCCCTGGACGAGGTTAAGACAATACTTTCCGAATCAAAGTAGATAATATACCTATATATAAGGTTAGAGTAACTGGTGAAAAGACATAGGTAAGTTGATTGATTCGGCTCCCTTTCGTAAAGTCACGATTCATAATTCATACGGGATTCACGACAGAGTCTGAAGGAGACCAAGAAGGGTTTAATATTGAAGCGTGACATTCCTCTCACTTAACGGGAGAGGTTCTTCGAAAATGGGGGAAATGACTGGATTATTAAGTAATGTATTCCTGCGACATAATATAAATAATGAAATGATAATAAGTAATCTGAGTCACGTTATTCTGGCGCAGGCCAGAATCCAGAGTATTAAGCGGAATGATGAACTTATATTCCGGGATAAGATACCGGAACTGATGAAAGGAAAATAACTGATGGAATTAAAGACAGTGACGCTGGCGTATTTTTCTCCTACGGGAACGACGAAGGAAGTCCTCGAAGGTATTGCCGGGACAATAGGAGCGGAAAGCGTACAGCATATCGATTTGACCAGGCCGGACATACTCTCAAAGGAAATACCCGAGATAAAAGAAGGACTGGTCATCCTCGGGGCGCCGGTCTATGCGGGACGGATCCCCCCCGAAGCCGAAGAAAGATTCAGGAAATTAAAGGGTGATGGTATTCCTGCGATCGTGATCGCTGTCTACGGAAACAGGGAATACGAAGATGCTTTGATCGAACTGCGTGATATTGCCGTACAGCAGGGATTCAAGCCGATCGCCGGAGGAGTGTTTATCGGTGAACATTCCTTTTCAACTGAGAAAATGCCAATTGCCGCCGGAAGGCCTGACGGACAGGATATCGAGATCGCCCGTGATCTCGGGCAGAAAATAGCCGTGAAGATGAAGGAGCTAGAGAAACCCGTGGATATCACCGAACTGTCCGTACCCGGAAATATACCCTATCGAGAGCGCGTTCACCACGATAATATTCCCCCGGAGACAGATAATAAATACTGCATGAAGTGCCAGGTCTGCGTCGGCGCCTGTCCGACCGCTGCCGTTACCTTCAACGGGGAAGTCATTACCGATGCCGATTCCTGTATTCTCTGCTGTGCCTGCGTCAAATACTGTCCGACCGGCGCCAGGCAGATGCATAACCCGATGATAGAGAGAATCCTTGAAAGACTACTTAGTAAAGCAGCCAACGAAAGAAAAGAGCCGGAAATTTTCATCAGTTAGCGGATTACTCTCAAAGTGGATTTTCGTAATGGTATCAAGATAAGGAACATACTTACCATACCGTTGAAAAACGGTATCCAGTAGATTTCTGGATTCCGGCTTCCGCCGGAATGGTTGAAAAGGGATTCCTTTGATTGCCACGTCTTCCACCTCAGGCGGATGGACGGTGAACCTCGCAGTGACACCCTACTTCAGTCTTTATTCTGAAAATGGAGTGCTGTGTCATTCTGAGGAAGCTTGTCCACCTCTGGTGGAAAGAATCTTCTCCAAGTATCATTTGATTCCGTCCGTTCATCCTGAGCTTGTCGAAGGACGAACGGTATCGATTAATATAGATTGCTACGGTTCCGCTGTAGACGCGGAAACTCGCAATGACAGACGGAAAACTAATTGTTGTTCCCGCACGCTCATCTGTCATTCCCGTCCTTCCTTAATGAGTGTTTACAAATCTGTTGAACGGGAATCCAGGAGTGGGGTGACCAGTCGGACTCAGGTTTTACCCTTTAAGAAAGTCAGTCAGAACCGGCTGGCTGCCGGGTTCGATAACCACGAAGTCGTCGTCCCAGTCGCCGGCAAGCAGCTTCCTGAGAAGCTCACGGTTGCCGGTGACGACTTCATGCTTCAAACCGAGATTTTCAGCGGCGGAACGGGCATAGCGGATGTAGTTGTCCTGGTCTTCGTCGCTAGTGAGGATAAATGCCAGACGGGTGTAGTTGTGCATGGTCTTTTTATACAGAAGGTCGGCCATCCTCTCGCCGTGTTCTTCCTTCCATTTCTCATAGACCTTATAAGGATCGCCGCCGTGTTCTATCCACCCCTTTGTCAGGTAGTAGGTTCCCGGCGCCTGCTCAATCTCCTCCTTATATCTCCGGTCGGATCCGAGGAATATACCGATGCAGTCGTGGACTTTCGGAATGACCAGGGTGCAGTTCGGAGAGTTCAGGCCGAG
>JAFGCW010000061.1 GCA_016932435.1 Dehalococcoidales bacterium
GGTATATAAAAAATACCCCTGGGGCGACTCGAACGCCCGCACCCAGCTCCGGAGGCTGGTGCTCTATCCACCTGAGCTACAGGGGCACGACACTATTAATATAATGCATTACCCCGTCCTTATTCAAGGATTATCATGTTCAGGTGTGTTACGGGAGTATTTTGGGTGAAAATAGATATTGGGTTGTCGTCTTGAGGATTTTTCTAATAACAGCCAGTTGAGATTTATATATCACAATCCTGTGATGCCTGGTAACGACCGGCATGCCGAGGATTGCTGAAAAGACCTTCTCTTCTACTTCACCACGGCAGACTATTGAGTATTCATCCTCACCGGGATTTACTTCTATTATAACCGGTAAAAGCAAATTATTCCACAATGTCGAATCAGTAATATCACTCAGGTATTTCAACTCTTTTTTCTTGAACAGGTGAAGACCGCCATCATTCAGCGTAATCGAGGGTGATTCTTCGTTCAATAATACATCAAGTGATTTCTGAGTGGATGGAAGCTGAGAGTTTACAATCCTTAGTTCATATTTTACCGATTCATGGAGAAGCCGGTCATATCGATTGTTATCAAGCATTTGTTTCTTTTTTCTCCAGAATAACTTTTACCCTTTTTAGTCTGGCTTTCTCTTCCCGGTCTCTTTCTTCGAATTTCATTTTTAGAAATCTGATCGTTTCTTCCAGATTAGGGATTACCTTGTATTCCAGAGCGTTTACAATGCGTTTGGTACGGTTAATCTCTTTACCGAGGATTTCCATGGTAGTCTGTAACTCGGCCAGATTAACTATAGCATCCAGACATTTTTCGGCGAGTTGGGATGTCCTGTCCAGGTAAGCTGAAGTATCCGCCTGGCTGTATCCGTTTTTCTTTCCGGAATCTTTCATTTCCAAAACCGGTACACGCGCTCCGGCTATATTTCGCGAACCTGATAGTATTTCCAGTTCTCTTTCTGCTCCGGCCAGTTCTTTACCAAGAGCTAGAAATCCGTGATAACCGGCTGTTATCGATAATGATCGATACGCGGCAGAAAAATCATCCAGCATACTCTGTTTCGCTTCCACAGTTTCCCTGGCTATCCCGAGAAATTCCATCACCAGTATGGAAAGTCTGTCCTTGAGTATTCTGCGTATTTTTGAAGCAAGCGTGAGACGTTTACGAAGTCTGATTAACTCTATTTTTGTCAGTCTTCTGGTACTCTGCTGAGTCATTTACTGATTCCCTGTATTTTCTCTGTATTTAGGAAGATATTTCTTGATTAAATCCTGGCTGACGAGTTTCAAATCTTCTTCAGGTAAAGCTGAAAAGAGTGTCCACCCGATGTCAAGAGTTTCTTCAATCGTCCTTTTCTCGTTTTCTCCCTGGGAGATGAACTCGTTTTCAAACCGGTCGGCAATCTCTAAGTATATCTTGTCGCGATCGGAAAGAGCGTCAGTTCCGACAATAGTAGAAATTTCCCGGAGATCGCAGCCTTCTGCGTAAGCGGAATAAAGCTGCATGAAAACGTTATTATGGTCTTCCCGTGTTTTCCCGGGACCGATGCCCTCTTTCATCATTCTCGAAAGCGAAAGAAAGACATCGATGGGAGGATACACACTGGCCCTTTCAAGATTTCTCGATAAGACAATCTGCCCTTCTGTAATATATCCGGTAAGGTCAGGAATCGGATTAGTTATGTCGTCATCAGGCATAGTGAGAATAGGCATGATGGTGACTGAGCCTTCCTGGTCTCTTATCCTGCCGGCTCGCTCGTATAGAGTGGCAAGATCAGTATACATGTAACCGGGATACCCTCTACGTGAAGGAATCTCTTCTCTCATTGCGGATAGTTCTCTCAAAGCTTCGCAGTAATTAGTCATATCACTGAGTATGACTAGCACATGCATTTTCAATTGAAATGCCAGGTATTCCGCGGCGGTAAGCGCCAGTTTTGGTGTGGACATTCTTTCGATAACGGGATCGGAAGCTGTATTGATATAGGCAACCGTTCTTTCTCTCGCTCCTGTCTTTTCCAGGTTCTGGATGAAAAAGGCAGCATCGTCATAACTGACGCCGATGGCGCCAAAAACGATAGCAAATCCTTCGTCATGCCCTTTTACGGCAGCCTGTCTGATGATCTGGGCAACGATCCTGTTATGCGGCATACCTGAACCGCTGAAGATAGGCAGTTTCTGCCCCCTGACAAGCGCGTTCAGTCCGTCTATAGATGAAATACCAGTCTCTATAAACTCAGCGGGGGGTTCCCGTTTTGCCGGATTTATCGGTTCTCCATTGATATCCAGGTATGCTTCAGGGATAATTTCCGGCCCTCCATCCATCGGATTACCCATACCATCGAACATTCTGCCGAGAATATCCGGAGAAACAGGCAGTTTCAGTGTTTCACCGCGGCATCTCAACTTACTTTCTGCCAGGTCGACTTCACTGACTCCACCGAATACCTGCACGATGGTTGACTCTTCGCTGATATCAATAGCTTCGCCTCTTTTTATTTCTCCGGAAGCCAATTCGATATCTACTATCTCTCCGTACTGTATACCTGGAATATAATCAGCGACTAATAAAGATCCTTTTGCTCTCTGAAATGACCTGGTTTCTTTTATATATAAAGGAGAATCTGCCATTACGCACCTCCATTTCCGGCTATAAGGCTGGATTCCATATCGGACACGAGTTCTTGTACTTTACCTTCGAATTCTTCATTCGGTATATCTTTCAACCGGGAAATCCGTGTTATGATCGGTGAAGAACGCAGATCATTCACGTCGGTTCCTGCACTCAAAGATTCCTGTGCCAGTTCGTAGTATCTGATAATAGTCTTTAACATCTGATGGGCTCTGGCCGGAACACAATATGTATCTATCTCGTGATAGGCACTCTGAGCAAGGAAGTCTTCACGTATCATTCTTGCTATTGCCATTAATAGTTTGTCGCCGTCCGGCAATGCTTCGGGGCCAACCAATCTGACTATCTCTTCAAGCTCGGATTCCTGCTGGAGAATTCTTAAAGCATTCGATCTTGTTGTAGCCCAGTCAGGGCTTATCTCAGACCACCAGCCTTCTACTGCTTCTGCGTAAAGGCTGTAACTGGAGAGCCAGTTGATAGCTGGAAAATGTCTCCTGTTGGCCAGTGACGCATCGAGTGAATACAGAGCATCAACAATTCTTAGCGTGTTCTGAGTTACCGGTTCGGAAAAGTCACCACCCTGGGGGCTTACGGCTCCTGCGACTGTTACAGAACCCCTCCTGTTCGGACTGCCAAGACACTCGACAAGCCCGGCTCTTTCATAGAAAGATGACAGACGTGAACCGAGATATGCAGGATACCCTTCTTCACCGGGCATTTCTTCAAGACGACCCCCAATCTCTCTCATTGCTTCAGCCCACCTTGAGGTGGAATCTGCTACCATGAGAATGTCGTAACCCATGTCCCGATAATATTCTGCCATCGTGATACCGACAAATACGCTGGCTTCACGGGCGACTACCGGCATGTTGGAAGTATTTGCGATGAATACCTCCTTTTCCTGGAGAAGTTTTCCGGTAGTCGGGTCTTCAAGCTGCCTGAAGCTGTAAAGCACGTCAGCCATTTCGTTACCCCGTTCTCCACAGCCGACATAGATATTGAGGTGAGTCTGCGCCCACCGGGCAAGCTGCTGAAGTGAGACTGTTTTACCGGTACCGAAACCACCGGGGATTGCGGCTTTCCCTCCCAGCGCCAGCGGGAACATATAATCAAGTATCCTCATGCCCGTAACCAGAAGCTGTGAAGCCTTGAACCTTTCCTTATACAAACGGGGTTTTCTTACCGGCCATTTCTGCATCATCGGGAGTTCTACCAGTTCACCATCAGATTCAAGTCTTATTATCGTTTCTTCTACTGTAAATTCGCCTTTTCGGATATCTTTTACCGTACCACTCATTCCGGGTGGTATCATTATCCTATGTTCGATAAGAGAAGTCTCAGGGACGGTACCGATGATATCGCCTTCACCAACATTATCCCCTTCCTTGACCGTGGGAGTGAAATCCCATTTTTTATCCCGAGGAATTGCCGATGCCTTGGTTCCTCGTTTTAGAAATGAGCTTTGTTCCATCAATACGGTAAGAGATTTTTGAATTCCGTCATAAATCGAGCCGACAATACCGGGCCCAAGGTCGACCGTCAGGATAGAGCCTGTTCCTCTAACCTTTTCACCAAGTGTAAGTCCCTGGGTTTCTTCGTGTGCCTGGATAATCGCCCTGTCGCCTTCGAGACCGATTATTTCTCCGATCAGTCCCTCATTCCCTATTTCCACCACCTCATATACCTGTGTCCCCTTCATATCCTTGGCGATAATAACGGGACCTGAAATTCTCCATATCTCACCCATTTCAGGATTCCTCCTTGATCTAACTTAAATTTCTATATCAAATCCTACAAACTTCCTGACGAACGCACGGTAATACGCAGCAGCGTTTTCTTCTACCGATTCGCCGCCAGACGGAACTTCGATTATTGCAGGCGTTAAACGTTTGTCTTCGACTACCTGGTCGATCATGTCCCTGACATGTACCGCGTAATCGGATTGAATGGCTATTATGCTAATGGCGGGATTGTTGATAACATTGGTCATCGTCTCTCTCAGGCTGTTTTCAAGTGTACTATCGTCCTCGATGTAGTAATAATGACTGACACCCGCCAGTCTGAGCAGGGTCGTGAGATTCGATCCGCCGATAACGGCTATACCGGATTGTCTTTCACTCGTCATTATGCTAACACCAGGTATTCCCGGATTTCCTCAAGCTGGATAGTATCCATCACTGCCTTGAGAATAAGCCGAACGTTACGTACTTCGATTTCCTTTAATATGACGTACCAGATTATCACGGCGGGAGACATTATTTTCGGTGACACGATTTCCTTTATGACGGAAAATTTCAATTTCTCTATCGATTGGTCAATAATCGAGATGTTTCTGTCTTTTTCATAACCGGCAATGACTTCCTCTACCGCCGTCCGGTATACAGGATAGTCCAGCCTTGCCGGTATATCCTGGAGCTTAACGGACAGTAAATCGTGAATCAGTTCATCACTCAACAGGTAACCACCGTTGATTGTCTGTCCTGACGCCCCTGAATCGGACTCACTGATTACTGAGCGGAGTATTATCTGCAGGTTCGTCATATCCAGTAAGGTCCGGAATACACTGGCTAATACTGCTCCGTCTTTTAATTTTCGAGTTATCCCGGTCAGGTTATCGTAATATATTTCCTCCATACCCGTATCGGTCAATACCTCTCTTCTAAATCCTTCTTCGAGTCTGTAACCTTCAAGAATATTCGCGTATTCCCCCAGCCTGGCTGAATAAAGCAGACTAATTAATTCGTCGAAGTTTTCTGAATTTATCAAATCGTCAAGCAATCCGTTATTAAATATGGTTCCTGCAGGAATACCTTTCGTCTTTTCTCCTGAGAGGATATTCTGGAGGGTTGTTTTAATATTAAGTATGTCATATTTGTATATATATGCCTGTAATATTTCACGGGCGTCTTTGGGGACGTTTTGAAACCATGCGATACGTGTAAGACAATCATTGAAATATTTCCAAAGTTGTTCATCCACATCATCGAATGTATTGATATCCATGCCTTCCAGGAAATTCCCGATGTCCGTGTCATGTATCGAATCCAAAACTTCCTGGACATTCTCAGCTTTAATTACGGTATTCAGATGTTCGGAGGAAAGGATTTTTGCTTCCTCTCCTTTTAAATACGCTGATATGAAAGCGTAACCTATCCCTGACAAATCAAACTCTCTCCTGTTATTAGCCGAATAATTCTTTACTTATCTCAGGTAAAATTTGTGGAAGCATAGTCTCGATTCTGGTATCGAAGGTGTTATCTATACTGAATCCGCCTTCAATATCCTCGATAACGGCGCCGCCAATGCACCTGGTTTCTTTATAATCTTTGATGATGGCTGATAATTCATTGTCTTTCTTGACAAGGTTCTTTACGCTATCGATATGGCCTGGTGAAACATACGCGATTAATTCATTCGTGCCTACAGCCTTAATGCCCTCCTTGATAAGGTTCAGAGTTAACTTATCGTTTTCAGTCAGGTCGGTAAGCCTGGCTTTGAGATCGGACACGATTTTTTTGATTACTTCATTCTTTGCCTTTAGAATTACCATCCGTACACTGATAGAAGTTTGTGCCCGTATCCTGGAAGCTTCGGATTGAGCTTCTTCCGTAATCCTGGTTTTCTCTTCCTCGTACCGTGCATTCTGCTGCTCCCGGGCTTTTGACAATCTTTCTTCGGCCGTCGATTCCGCTTGTTTGATTATATCTTCCGCCTCAGCTTTTACTTTTGCCAATACGGCTTCGCTGATTTTATCCATAGTCATAATAAAATATCCTTACATCAATCCGAGCATTGACATCGAAACGATTGCGAATACGAATCCGAGTACACCGAGTAACTCGACGAAAACCGCAAGCATGATTGCGTTGGTAAGTATCTTGCCTTTTGTTTTGGGCAAAAGCGAGATACCGGAAGCACAGACATGACCCTGGTATATAGCCGAGAAGCACTCGGCGGCACCGGTTATTAGTCCTATGCCCAGTAACATGGCGCCAGCTCCTTCGCCTGCCGTTTCTATTATTGGAGCCATGTTGGAGGCAGCCCCGGTAACAATAAGTATCAGGACGATAAATCCGTAGAAAGTCTGTGTCATTGGAAGTGATGCCAGGATGATTACATTCCTGAACTGCCCGGCATCTTCCGAAAGTGTGGCGGTTCCCGCTGAACCGGCAATGCCGATACCTATCGAAGAGCCTACCAAACCTCCGATAAGGGCAAGAGCAGCGCCAATAGTTGCCAGAGACGCAGGTTCAAATAACATGTTTCCCTCCTATTTTACGTTATGACTTAACGATGATTGGAATCGTTTTACGTTTCCTGAGTCTGAACGGACTGTATTCCATCCCGCCGCCTTCATAGAACTTGAAAAGGAACTCGACGAAACACAGCCTGAGTGAATGCATGAATCCCGTGATAGCAGTCAATACCAGATTAATAGTATGACCAAAAACGATGACTATAACTGCAAGGATAAACCCGAAAATCGATCCGATGACACCGGCGCTCCCCAGCATGTCATTAAACAGTTGTGCCATCAGGTTAAAGGTAAATGCCAGGTAGAAGGTTGCCAGACCGACACCGGCCAGACGGGCATATGACATCACGTCCCCGAGAAGTCCGGTGATATCGAAAAGCCACAGTATCGCACCAAGACCCTTGTTAATCATGATGCTTGATACAAGTATTATTACTATACCGGCGTACATGAAGTACGACAGAATCGCATATGTTCCTGTTGTGAATCCCGGTATGTCGACTTTTAGAATACCATGCAGAATACCGGGTATTCCCAGTTGCAGGAAAGCTAATCCCAGCTTACTCAATATCTGGCCTTTATCCCTGTCTTTGACAGCTTTGACTAATGCTATTATATGCCCGATATTTATGTGAACGAAACCGATTATCAGCGCTATGATTATAAAGGTCAGAGGGTCCTGTAAAGCTTCCTGAACGCTTATTACCAGGGCCAGGTTTGCGATACCGAATAGTTCATATATATTACCGAAATACTGACCGGTAAGCAGTCCACCGATGAGAGCAACTCCGGCACATGTATACAGGAGTCTCTGAAATTGCCTGTAAGTTTCGGATTCAGGATTATCCGCAAACTTTTTCAACAAAAACCTGGTCAGCAGGATTAAACCGATAGCGTAGAGTACATCACATACCATCAGGCCGAAGAAAAATGCGAAAGAGTAGGTGATTACGGGAGTGGGATCCCATTCACGGTATTTCGGAGTCGCAAACAGGTTAACGATTATCTGGAAAGGCTTGAATCCTGAAGGATTTCGATATTTAGTCGGCGGCTCCTCTGATGTTTCAGGTTCTCTGGTATCAACAAAAACGTACGGTACTTTTTCTTTGATTTCAATCAAGGTTTCATCGACAACATTTTTCGGTATCCAGCCTTCTATTACCGTGATATATTTGGCTTCGCTGGCTTTCTCCAGTACCGAAAGTCTTTCATTTTCAGCCGTTAATGCCTCTCTGAGAAGGACAAGTCGTTTGAGATCGATATCAATCTGACTGATAAGTTCTCCGGCAAGTTTTTCTTTTTCCTGCTGATATTCGGTCGTTTCAAGAGCTGCCTTATCGAGGAATTCATTTACTGAAATATCATCAGACGGTATATCAAGTATTTTCCCTCCCATACTCGATATAATCGACAGGATTTTTTCAGTTTGTTTAGTGTCGGCAATTGCATGGATTACAGTTTCATTCCCTGCTTTCACCACAACATTCTCAGTTATCAATTCTGCCAATGAATCCCGGAGGTAATCGGCAGAATCGGTCTGAATAACGATAATCCTGGATATAAGGCGTTTTCCTGAGTAATTAAGGTCTTTAATACTGAGATTATAATTTTCCACAATTGGTTCAAGATACGTGCTGATATCATTCAAATGAATAAGTTTTTCCGTGATTTCCTGGATTCGTTCCTGTAACCTGCTTGTCTTGTTATAAAGCCGTTTGACTTCATCGGTAATTTCACCGAAAGGCTGCGTGTATATAACTTCGATTTCCTCATCGAGAGTAACTTTCTCTCTTTCTGGAAGGTAGCTGAGTATTTTCGTGATATAAGAAGTAAGTTCATTCACTTCCCGGTGTGCCTTATCGATGGCTGTTTTATCTACCGGATTGAGTTCTTCACTTTCCTTAACATCAAGTACACCGATATTTTGCAGAGTTTTAAGAGTGCGTTCAGAGTCGTCTCTGACCGTGACTACTCTCATTTTGACCATCGGTTCAGCCGTGTTTATTAAAAAAGCTGCCATGAATTTACGCTCCGGTTACAAGCTTTACCATGCGGTCTATTATTTTATCGACCTTTTGAACATTTCCGGACCTGATTAATTCCGCCTGCTTGTTAGCTTCTTTAATATCATCTTCAGCTTCTTGTTTAGCTTTTTCTATTATCTTTTGAGCTTCAGCTTTTACGTCATCGTATGATAACGGCGATGACAAAAGTTCCTGGCTTTTTTTACTGGCTTCCGCGAGTATTTCGTTCGCTTTTGCCCTGGCAGCATCGAGCGATTTTTCCGCTTCTATCTCAAGGTTTTCTATGTTGCTTGTAACCTTCTCCAAAATAATCCCCTCCTTTGAGGTATCTGGTCGCAGTAACAGGCTATAAGATAGTGTGCAACCTGATACGCCGTTTGCCCGATAGTGTTGATAAAAAGTAACCCGTGATATTCCTGTTACAATCCATAATTCAACGAATGGACGTTCGGAAATGACCGCCAATATTATAACAAATACGCTCGTGAGTTGAAAGTGAATATTTTCTTTTTACTACTAATGTATACCATTATCGTGACGAAGAAAACAATATATAGGCACCGGAAATATACAGGGCAAGGAGTACAAGAGCATACCAGCTTATTATCCCGAAGAGTTTTCTTTCCCGCTGGAATTTTATTCCCATGAGGACAGTGCCTGTCATAGCTATAGCTATGACAGCGCTAATGGTGTGTGAGCTGGATACCGAAGATATGAGTAAACCTCTTGAATAAAGAACGTCCAGGACGAAAATATAGGTAACATCAAGCATATTTGCTCCGAATATATCTGCGACTGCCAGGTCGATCGCACCGAGTCGAAAGGCTGATATAGCAACAATAAGTTCCGGCATCGAAGTACTGACTGCAAGGAAAATGCTTCCCACGAAACTGGAGTCCAAGCCGGTGACTCCGGCGATTTCATCGCCGACATAGGATAACCATATACCGGTTGCTACGATTACCAGCGCGCCGAGTATAAATTTCGGCCATAACCATTTTATTTCATGACTTTCGACAGGATCATCCGGTATCACTTCACCTGTTTCTTCGGGAAAGGCCGGTGTAAGCGAGAGCTGGAAATTTCGTTCGGAGGTAAATATCCACCATGCTCCGGCAATATAAATAACAAAGATAACAATGCCGGGAACTCCAACCCACCCTAACGAAAGACGTCCGATACTGTCGCTGAATCCAGTACTTAAGGCAATAATTCCGAGTATGATAACACCGATAATTGCCGAACTGTAATGTCTCAGGCTGGCAAAGTTCAGTACCGGTGTCTTCCGGTTCATTATGTCAATTATAGCAATGACGCACAAATTGAATATGCAACTGCCAAGCAGCGTACCGACTCCGAGATCAGGTACACCTTCATCACCTACCAGGGTAACGGAACTAATGCCTGTTATCAGTTCGGGCATGGAGGTAATAATCCCGAGGAGAAGCATCCCTATCCATATTCTGCCAAGTCCGGTCTTATCGGCAATAACATCCGCATACCGGGTTGTCTTCGTCCCGGCAAAGAGGATTATGATAATGCACAGCAGGAACTTAATCCAGACCAATAAAGGTAACTCCTTGTGTAATTATCAGAATCACGAGAAAAGGATACTACAGTCGAATACGATTATCAATTACCGTTTACGGATTCAAGGTATTCCCGGTACCAGACCAGGTGCCGTATCACCCTGGCGGCTCTTTGCGGTTGAGGGTAGATGAGAAATCCTTCCTTGTGGTAGGTGATATATGCTGCTATATCGTTCGCTGAGTTCGGGTAACCACCTACCATGAATAACGGGATATCGTACTTTTGTACCTGCAGGAAAAACTGCCGGGCATGTTCCTGTTCGGACTGTTCAGGAGAATCATCGATGTCAGTCGAAGCTCTTTCGATAGCTTTCCTGGGAACGCGGCTCATTCGTCCGAACCAGGTATTAGCCAGTAACGAATCCAGGTTCTTATCCTTCAAGAGTATCCATAGTGTCTTAGTGTTCTCAGCACTGTGAGCAACATCGGATCCGACAAGATCGACCGGATTGGCATGCGACCACCGTTCGGGCAGCAGTTCATTAAGCTGTTCAATCGTCGATTGTTCCAGTTCGGGTATTTCCAGTCCCTCGTTCTCACAAGCCTCGGTTGCCACGACACCAAGTCCGCCGCCCATGGTAAGTATCCCTACCTTCCTGCCTTTCGGTAAAGGCTGGTTCAGTAAAGCCACGACCACATCACATAATTCGTCATCATCCTTCACCCGTATCACTCCAGCCTGCTTGAATGCGGCAGTGTACACTTCGTCGGCACCAGTAAGGGCACCAACATGCGACCTTGAAGCTCTGGCCGCACTCTTGGTGCCACCTGACTTTAGTACTACTATCGGTTTCTTCCTGGTAATCTCAGCGGCGGTCTTCAGAAAACGCCGAGCGTCGCGAAGTCCTTCGATATAGAGAGCAATCACTTTAGTATTAGGATCGCTGGCAAAATACTCAAGGTAATCTTCAAGGTATATACTGGCTTCGTTCCCGCAGCAGACAAACCGACTGAAACTCATACCATACCGGTCCGCGTTCTGGATTATCCTCGCACCCATGTTCCCGCTCTGGGCTATCAAAGCAACATTTCCGGGCGGCATACTCTGGACGAAATTCACGGCGTTAAATTTTGTGTGGGTGTCCATATGCCCCATGGTGTTCGGACCAATGAACCGGATATTGCCTTCACGGGCAATTTCAAGAATCTCCTTTTCTCTGGCTGCGCCAGCTTCGCCAGTCTCTCTGAAACCACCGGAAATAACAAGCGCAGAGTTTACTTTCTTCTGAACGCACTCCCTGAGTGTATCAGGTACCAGTTCTGCCCTGACTACAATCGCCGCCATGTCAACCGGCTCCCGAATATCAAGTATACTGGAATAGGATTTTTGTCCCATTATCTCCGGAGAAAAAGGATTTACCGGATATATAGGACGATTCTTCGGTGCGAGGAGATTACTCATAATACGCCCTCCCCAGCTTCCGGGGTTATTTGAACCTCCAATTACGGCGACCGATTCGGGATCGAAAAGGCTTTTCCAGACATCATCAGGTACCAAAGTATTACTCCTTTCAGGATACGGCAGACTGACTAAAAATCGATAGCTGCCTTAAGGAAAATATTATCAGGTATGGATTCAGACGGTCAAATTGATGGTGGATAAAACACAAATCCGATAAGCCTGCTAAAAGATGTATATGTGATAAACCAGGTCATGTTACCTTTCAATCACTTCCAGCATAAAGCCGCACTTTTCCTCAGTATCGAAGAACGCGTAACCACCCTTCGTGGCTCTCCATCCTCTTTGAACGACTGTGTATCCCTTTTCCGACATATATTCGACCACTTCGTCGATATCATCGACAAAGAATGAATAGTGCTGGATTCCTTCACCGTGTTTATCAAGGTAGTCTTTCTGCATGCAGTCTGATATCGGTTCGATGAGTTCTAGCTCAAGCGGACCGATTTTCGTAAAAAGCATTTTCAAACGAACATCAGCCGGTTCTCCCCAGGCTTCCCACTTTACCGTCGGTTCCGCATCCAGTCCTCCGAAGGGGCCAATTCCGATTTCTTCAAGGTTTTTCTTTGCTTTCTCTATGTCCTTGACTATTATCCCTATCTGACCAAAGTTAGTAAACAGTGACTTCTCATCCATGATTTCACCTCGTTACATTTCTTACCAATAGTAACAGAATTTTTATCGTTACCACTAATCATGTTTCTAATACGACTTACCCATATTGATAAGGGTAGTATAAATTGACAATAAAGAAATCCAGTACTAGACTTTCTGAATAAGATAAAAGGAGGTTATGATGAAAACTCCTGAAAAACTCTTTCAACCAATAAAGATAGGCAATATGGAATTGGGTAACAGGATAGTAATGGCTCCTCTCGGTATTGGGTTCACCTTTGCTACCGAAGATGGTTCGGTAACCGATCGATTCATTGCTTTTTACGAAGCGAGAGCAAAAGGTGGAGTAGGACTTATACAGTTGACCGTTGCCGCCCTGGGCAGACCACACGCGACCGGACTGGTATTTGCCCCGGGAATGCTGAGCATTATAGATGATGAACATATACCAAGCGCTAAAAAGTTTGTCGATGCCATCCATGCCCATGGAACTAAGGTCTCCTTCCAGATAACTCACCACGGTTCGGCTACAGCCAGGGCAGTCCAGGCAAATCCGCCGGAGAAATACCCAGAACTGATGAGAGTCGTCACCGCAACCGGGACAACCGACCCGGTGACCGGATTTCAGACACACTCGATGACCAAAGAAGAGATCCAGGACGTGACTGAAGCATTCGGCCAGGCGGCAAGACGGGGGAAGCTTGCCGGATTCGACGCCGTTCGCATCCAGGGCTGCCATGCTTACCTGATACGCCAGTTCCTGTCGCCACGTACGAATAAACGAACAGATGAGTACGGAGGAAGTGTTGAAAACAGGGCAAGACTCGCCTGTGAGATTGTAAAGAGAGTAAGGAAAGAAGTTGGCGAGGGATACCCGATCATTTTCAGGATGAACGGAGACGAACATCTTGAAGGCGGAATCACTATGGATGAAGCAGTGGACCACGCCAGGCTGTTTGTCGAAGCCGGTGTGGACATCCTTGACGTTTCGTCGGGGCCACCTGAAACGTCTCACTGGCAGTACCCGATAATGTTCCAGGAATCAGGCTGCCTGGTACCTTCAGCCGCGGCAATAAAAAAGGCAGTTAATGTTCCGGTTATGGCTGTGGGTAAAATCAACGTAGAACATGGAGAACGTATTTTACAGGAAGGATCGGCGGACCTGATCCAGATGGGCAGGCCTTTGATGGCGGATCCCGACCTGGCAAACAAGGCAAAAGACGGAAGATTGGATGATATCCGTCCCTGCATTTTCTGCGGTCACTGCCAAGCAGGCGGGCCCGGAGGTGGCTACGCGAACTGTTCGGTCAACATGGCGATGGGAAAGGAACTCGAATACAGGATCGAGCCGGCTGAAATGAAAAAGAAGGTGATGGTAGTTGGTGGAGGGCCTGCCGGCATGGAAGCCGCACGAACACTGGCGGAACGAGGTCATGAAACATCGCTGTATGAAAAAAGCGATAAGCTGGGCGGACAGTGGAAAATAGTCGCCAATCACCTGCCGGAAGAACAAAGTTTGACAGATTACCTTTCACATGGACTGGAAAAAGCTGGTGTCAACGTGTTTCTTAATCAGGAAGTTACCAGAGAAACAGTCGGTGAGTATAAACCGGATGCAGTGGTTATTGCTACAGGTTCTGTTCCGACGTCTCTCGATATACCGGGTATCGACGGAGAAAACGTGGTACAGGCAACCGATGTGCTAATGGGTGTAAAGGATACAGGACAGAATGTAGTGGTAATCGGCGGAAGGGTCGTTGGTCTGAGTGCAGCGTTATATCTAGCAGAGCAAGGAAAGAACGTTTCGGTAATTGCCAGGAGTGACATTGCCCGTGGACTGAACGGGAACATGAAAAAGACACTGATCGAGTTTCTGGTAAGAGCAGGAGTTCATCTCTATCCGAAGGCTATTCCCGACAGCATCACAGAACACGGAGTCAATATCTGGTGGACAACCAGCGAAGAACCTGTACGGGACAATGTATTCCTGTTCCTTAAAGCCGACACCGTAGTACTTGCAGTCGGAGCGGAAAATGATGATCAGCTTCTCAGTGAACTCGAAGGCCTTGTTCCGGAGCTATATCCGGTCGGCGACTGTGCCGGGAAAAGGAGTGTATTCGCCGCGATACGCGGCGGTTCTGAGGTCGGGAGGATAATCTAAAGGTTAGGGGGTAGTGTATTTATATATCCTTCTTTATTCTCCCTTTACAGAGGGAGATGGCTAACACGATGGTTTATCAGTAATCATTGAGAGGGATTTTGAATCTTCCTTTCCCTTAGGTACACCTTAGAGGATTGTGAAGTCCCAAAATAGATCCGGGCAAGTTATTCGGGAGTATCACGTAAATATCTTTCCATACCCTCAGCTATGCTGTCGAGTCCAAGTTCCTCCAGTTTTTCAGGCGTTGGGATGCCGTTTTGTGACCAGCCTCTCATCTCATAGTAATCGTCAAGAAATTTATCAAGGTTTCTGACCACCTGGCCTTCGCCTTCCTCAACTCCGGTGTGTGTTACCGGTTCCGTCTGAATACGCTCAGGTAGCGTATCATGCCTTCGATCGAACCCTTCACGCACGTTAAAGGCACGGTCCATGTTGACGATTCTTTCACCGACAGTATTTACAAAGTCCCAGCTTCCGAATTCTTCAATTCCGGTGGCAGCAGCAAGCATTTCAGGGAATAACTCCTGTATCCAGCCACCGTGATTTTCAGCAAAAGCGCAAAGGATCCCCACTTCCCTGAGAGCAGTACGATTTTGGTTATAGATGACTATATCTGCCTTATCTTCCTCTGAAAAACGATCGACTGCTCTCGGTACCGGAACACCCATCTCCTGGAATGCAAGAGAACCGTTCCCGTGACTGCCGCCGATACTCGACGTAGCATACCCGAATCCTGTAGCTTTCAGTCCTCTCGGTTCATATGCCGGCAATTCCAGCCCCTTTACCTGCATGGTAAAGTATTCTGAACCTTTACCTATTCTCTGTGCTGCTCTGACAGTTCCGTCTGCCAGGACATCTCCGAATCCTTCTCTTTTCGCAATCTTTTTTATCAGTGAGACCATTGCCGCGTGATTTCCGTAGGTCAAGTCCAGGCCGTCGGTATCCGCTTTCGTCAAGATACCCTTCTCAAATAACTCGAAAGCAAATCCTATACAGCTTCCGGTGCTTATCGTATCCATACCGAGTTCATCACAAAGTTCGTCTGCAGCTATTGCTGCTTCCTTGCTGTTACTGTCGATAGTTCCTGTGAAAGCCCAGACACTCTCATACTCAGGCCCTTCGCTATGGGCACCTTTGTACGGTCCATCCTGTACGGTATGCACCTGACCACACCGGGCGCCGCAGCTGTAACAACCTGCATTACCAACTTTTAGCTCTTTGAATTTTTCACCGGAGAGTTCTTCGAACCCATCCATTCTTCCCTGGCGAAAATTACGGACGGGATATACACCGAGAGCATTCCTGGAAATCGCCCCTCCGGTTGTACCACCTTCTCTGAATCCCTGGAACCCTCTTGCCGACCTGAGTATCTCGATCTGCTTACTTATCAGAGATTTCAGTTTTTCAGGATCGTGTATACGAATGTTTCTCGGTGCATTGATTGCTATGGCTTTCAGGTTTTTGGATGCCATAACGGTCCCGGTACCGCAGCGGCTGGCTGTCCTTCTTCCCGACACGATAGCGGCATACCTTACCAGGTTTTCAGCGGCAGGACCGACACAGGCGGTACGTGTATTTTTTCCGTAACGTGCAGCAATCCAGTCCTGTGCTTTCTGAGATGTCAGTCCCCATATTTCATGGGCTTCTTCAATACTGACGCGTTCCGGTGTAACGTACAAATACACCGGTTTTTCGGATTTCCCCTCGACAATTACCATGTCATACCCAGCGAATTTCAACCAAGCGCCGAAGTCAGCGCCACCTGAAGAACGGGCATAGCATCCGGTTAAAGGGCTTTTTGTGATTGAAAGCCAGCGGGAAGCACTCTGTACGGTCGTCCCGGCAAGCACCCCATTACACAGGATAAGTTTATTATCTTCTCCCAGCGGATCGGTACCGGGTGCAAGTTCATCATAAAGGTATTTTATCGCGAGACCTCTGCCGCCGATAAACGTCATAACGTCCTGCAATGCAATATCTTCATTTGTCACTTGTCCGGTAGAAAGATTGATCCTGAGTAGTTTACCTGTTAAGCCTTTCATTTTACCCTCCCGATGACTCGGATTTATATCATGGAATTTCCACCGTTGACACCTATCGTCTGACCGACAACGTCGCCGGCAACGTCTGAAACCAGGAATGTCACCATATTAGCCACGTCCTGAGGTTCGGTCAGTCTTTTCAGTGGGATACCCAGCCTGACGCTTTCTATTATTTCAGGGCTTCGCACTTCACCATCCGACCCTCTAAGGAAGTTAGTGGTAGACAGACCGGGACAGACACAATTGACGTTAATTCCCTTATCCGCCACCTCGGCAGCAATCGACTTGGTAAAGGTAATAACGGCGCCTTTACAGGAAGCATAGACGGAGTTATTAGGACTGCCTGTTCTTCCCAGACCGGAGGCTATATTCACTATCTTTCCATAGTTTTTCTCAAGCATTCCGGGAAGAACGGCCTTGGTGCAGTTCATTACGCCGGTAAAGAGGAGGTTGATGGTCTTTTCCCAGTCTTCCTCTTTTGTCAAATGGATAGGTCCTCCGGCACCGCCTGCACCGGCATTATTAACCAGGATATCGATTTTGCCGAATTCTAGCAAAGCTATCTTGACCATATTTCTAGCCTGAATACTGCTACCAACATCAGCTTTGACCGCAATAGCTTTTCTTCCCAATTTTTTGATTTCATCTGCGGTCTGTTCAGCGACCTCCAGGTTGATATCATTAACGATAATATCACATCCCTCTTTAGCCATAGTGAGAGCGGTCGCGTGTCCGAATCCTATCTGGCTTCCCGAACCGGTTATCAATGCAACTTTATCTGTTAAGTTCAAGTCCATATTACACCCCTTCAGTACGTGAAATCTCAGGATAAATGTAAAAATATAAAATTTAAACTCCCTGTCCGCCGGTTACCTCAAGGCAAATACCGGTTACCATCGAAGCATCATCCGAAGCCAGGTATAATGCCGCGTGGGCGATATCTTCCGGCTTTGACAGTCTTCCCAGAGGATGAGGCGCTTCAGAGACGTGTTCCCATAACTCCGAGTCGAACAGCATGGGCGTCTCCGTTAAGGCTGGGCAGATACAGTTGACCCGGATATTATATTGAGCCAGTTCGCTGGCCAGTGCCTTCGTTAAGGTAATTGAAGCGCCCTTGGAACTTGCGTAAGCGGACTGCATAGAGCCAGGCCTTTGACCGGTCATAGACGCGGTATTGATAATTACTCCCCCAACGGCTTTTTTCATCGCGGGGACCACAAATTTTGCCCCATGAAAAATACCTTTTACATTCACGGAGTAAATTCGATCCCAGACCGACTCATCTATTTCTTCTATCGGAGTCATCTTCATAAAGATACCAGCGTTATTTACCAGTATGTCTATTTTTGAAAATTCATCCATAGCTGCATCGATAAGATTCTTTACATCAGATGGCTTCGATACATCCGTATGAACAAAGATGGCTTTCCTGTTATTACAATTAACTTCCTCTACCGTCCGTTTGCCACCAGTATCATCGATATCTGCCACAACCACATTAGCGCCTTCTTCAGCAAATAATAATGCCATGGCTTTACCCATCCCGGAAGCTGCTCCGGTAATTATCGCTACCCTGTCTTTAAGTTTCATTTCACTACCTTCTTTCTTGAAAGTATTATCTTAACCAGAGTCGCTTTTACCAGATCGATAAGCCCCCGTCGTGGACCAGTACCTGCCCTGTCATAAAACTGGAGCTATCACCAGCGAGGTAGAGAAGCAGTGTTTTAAGTTCCCTCGGTTCTGCAGTACGTTTCAGGGGAGTCCGTACTACTGACAGAGGTAATTCGCCGTTTGGAGGAGTGGCCGGAGGTGGAGGTTGCTGTGGCTTTCCGGGTCGTTCGCCGATACGCGTTCCATGGTGAAATCCCGGGGCGATAGCGTTCACACGGATACCGTATTTTGCGTATTCAGACGCGGCTTCTTTTGTCAGTCCTACGATGGCGAATTTTGAAGCGACATACGGCGGCACTGACAGCATGGCCGGTTCGGTTACGTGGACGCCGAGTACCGAAGTAATATTAATTATAACACCCGAATTCTGTTGCTTCATTATAGGAAGACATTCTTTCAGGCAGTAGAACGTACCGTGTAAATTAGTGTCTATCACTGCATGCCAGTCTTCAAGCGTAACCTCACCGATCGGTCTTGAAACCGTAGAGATACCGGCGTTATTAACCAATATATCTATCTTTCCGAAGGAATCAATTACCTGCCTGAATATCCTTTGTACATCTTCATACCTGGAAATATCGGCTTCGATCGGCAGTGTTTCATGACCGTACCGTTTGATTATCTCACAAGTTTCCTCAGCACGATCTTTATAATAGTCCGGGCAGACCACATCAGCTCCGTATTCAGCCAGAATATCACAAAATTCACGTCCCAGACCACTACCCCCACCGGTCACGACAGCGACTTTTCCACTAATATCGAATAAATCACGATTTTCTTTCTGCATTTTCTCCTCTCCAGTAAGAGCAGTGCGTAGATATTTAGATCTGGTTTCTCAGGTGAATCGGGCGTACCCAAACGGGTACGCCCGGTATATTTTGAGTAGAATCAGAAAGATATGGTTATAACCAGGTTTCCTCGTTACCGGCCCTGGCCATTGCACGTACATTTTCAATTACGGATTGATCAGGAGTACAGCAGCCGGCGCTTAACATGAATCCTCCGCCTTCTTTACCGATCTCATCGATCAATTTTTTACAGTAGGTAAAAACCTCGTCAGGTGAACCGAGTGTCAGTAACGGAGCCGGAACGTCACCCTGGATAGCCATGTGGTCTTTCAGAATCTCTCTTGCTTTCCATATATCTGTAGCGCCATCGAGCTGCAAAAGACACCTTTTTGCCGGGAACTCTTTGAAATATGGCAAAAATCTTGTCCAGTCACAATCGCAATGGAATATAATATCGGCACCCGCGTCTGTCATCGCCCAGACATATTCCAGCCATGTCGGGAGAACGAGTTGTTCGAAATGCTTGGTACCGATGAATGTCCCCGACGAACGTGAAGCAGCAGTAAAAATTCTTTTTACAGGAGATGCTTCAAGTGATTTCAAAGACTGTTCGATTATTTCAGGCATACTGACTTCGATAGCAGCCTTGACCTTGTCGGGCATTCGCCTGACATCCATGGGGAATTTGGAAACAGAGCGATTTATAGAGAAAATATCAAAGGGTGGAATGGCACCCATTCCCCCCATAAGGTTCACCACATCACGTTCGTCCCATTTCTCATTCTCTCTTTTTATTCGCTGTTCCTGTTTCTCCCTGGCTTTCCGAATCTCTTCTTCGGACATTTTTGGTAAAGAAGGTCCATCCTGGTTCCTTCTTTCCGAGAGGAGTTTCAGGAAGGCAAAATACCCGTTATCGATAATATAATCATAATCATCAGGCTTCATTACCTCTTCTTCGATGAACTGCATCGTGGTATTGCTGGTAAAATCACGCCCGGGTAAACCGCAAGACATCGCCAGTCCCGACATTCCGGAATCTTCGGATCCGGGACCGGGACCAAGCATCGGCCGGCCAACATCCCAACCTCCCATGTCGACAAATGTCTTCTCATACGCAGCATCTGCTTTTTCCTGATCTTCCATAAATTCTTGCTGGGTTATTCCGGCATACTTTGCCGCAAACTGCATAATAACCGGATAAAACAGGATTTTGTCAGTCTCTTCGAAACGTATCGTTTTCCTTAGCCGCTCTTCGTTAGTCATTGTCCCTTTGTTCGTCATCTTAACTCACCTCTGAAAAAGACTTTACCATGTTGACTGCTTCCATGGCATCACGTCCCCATCCGTCTGCGCCTACTTTTTCGCATACCAGATCGTTCGTCATCCCGCCGCCTATCATCGTTTTTACATTCAGACCGGCATCTTTTAAAGCTTTAATCGTCTCTTCCATACTGCTAAAAGCGATAGTTAAAAGCCCGGACATCCCGACAATTTTAGCGTCCGTTTCTTTTACCTTGTTTACAAATTCCTCCGGTGGTACGTTAATTCCAAGATCATATACTTCATATCCGCTGCATCGAAGCATGGCTATCACGATGTCTTTTCCTATGTCATGGATATCGTCTTTTACTGTACCGATAACTACTTTAGTCTTAGGTCCCTGGTCGTCACTGGCGGATAACAGCGGTGTTACCTTTTCCATGACGCTTTGAAACAACTCAGCCGAGCAGATCAATTCACTGACAAAATATTCCTCTTCACTAAACCGTTTTCCGACTATTTCCATCCCATTCCGGCATGCCTCCACGACAGCGAGAGGATCATCTCCTGCTGACAGACTCTGATCTACGGTTTCGAGAAGTTCGTCTTCTTCAAGGTCTCCCAGTAATGTAGTGATCCGGGTAAGAGTATCCGACATATGTATCCTCCTCAGTTTTTTTACAAGTTGATTGATTATTTAAATACACAATCCATCAAGATTACAAGTCTTTAAGATGAAGTTCTAATATCTAAGCACCAAATTCTAAATAAATTCGAATATCCAATATCAAATTTCAAACACAACCCGGGTTTTAGATTTATTACATTTGGATTTGTTTAGAGCTTAGAAATTAGCATTTAGTACTTTATTTTGCCATATATCCAGTCAAAGTTTTTTCGATATATTCGAGAACGCTTTTATCTTCGATAGTCGAAGGAATCTGATAGTCTTTACTATCAGCAATGTTTCTCATGATCCCTCTCAGCACTTTCCCCGATCTTGTTTTGGGAAGAGCTTTAACGATAACAACCTGTTTGAAGGAAGCTATAGCGCCGATTTTCTCCCTGATCATTATGATCAGGTCGTTTTTAATCGTTTCATGGTCATTATTTACACCGGACTTCAAAACCACGAGGCCAAGAGGTAATTGCCCCTTTAGTTCATCCTCTACACCGATTACTGTACACTCTGCCACATCAGGATAATTAGCAATAACGGCCTCCATAGCTCCAGTGGAAAGTCGATGTCCGGCTACATTAATTATGTCATCCACTCTACCCATTATGTAAAAATAACCATCATTATCTAAATATCCACCATCTCCTGTATTGTAATAACCGGGAAATGTATCCAGATAGGATTCTTTAAATTTTTCATCGTCATGCCACAGGGTCACCAGTGTCCCTGGCGGTAGAGGTAGTTTGATGGCAATATTACCTTCTTCCCCGGGATCTAACGTCGAACCTTGCTCATCAAGTATTTCTACTCTGTAACCCGGAACGCTTTTCGTGGGAGAGCCTGCCTTTATCGGCAACATCTCTATTCCCGGAAAATTGGAAGCTATCGGCCAGCCGGTTTCTGTCTGCCACCAGTTATCAATAACCGGTATATTCAGAAGTTCCCCTATCCAGTGGTAAGTGTTCGGGTCAAGCCTTTCACCTGCCAGAAACAGGTATTTAAGGCAGGAGATATCATATTTCTTCAGATACTCACCGGCAGCATCTTCACGCTTTATAGCTCTAATCGCAGTAGGTGCCGTGAAAAATACCTTTACCCTGTACTGGGATACGACACGCCAGAACACACCAGGATCCGGTGTGCCAACTGGCTTACCTTCATACAAAACCGTCGTGCACCCGTACAGAAGCGGTCCGTAGACTATATAAGAATGTCCGACAACCCATCCTATATCGGACGCAGCCCAGAATACATCCCCGGGATCCAGCCCGTAAATATACTTCATATTCCATTTAAGGGCAACGGCATGACCTCCATTGTCCCTGACGACACCCTTAGGCTTCCCTGTAGTACCGGAGGTATACAGTATATAAAGAGGATCGGTTGATCTCACCGGTGTGCAACCGACAGGCTTTGCATCCTTCATTACTTCATCCCAGTCATAATCGCGGTCGGGTATCAGATCGGCTTTCAACGCGTCTCTCTGGTGGATTATGCAGCCATCAGGTTTATGATGAGATGACTCAATAGCTCTGTTAAGAAATGTATGGTAATCGATGATTTTCTCGCCTTCTATTCCGCAGGAGGCTGAGATAATCATCTTCGGTTGGGCGTCTTCTATCCTGACAGCCAGTTCATCAGGAGCAAATCCTCCGAATACTACTGAATGAATTGCCCCGATCCTGGCGCATGCAAGCATGGCAACCACGGCTTCGGGAATCATCGGCATGTAGATGATTATCCTGTCGCCCTTTACTATCCCTTTCGCAGAAAGAACACCGGCTAACCTTGAAACCTGGTCCAGAAGCTCTCTGTAAGTGATTTTCCTGACAGTATCAGTTACCGGACTGTCATAGATAACGGCTGTTTTATCTGCATAACCATTTTCCACATGATAATCGAGTGCGTTATAGCAGGTGTTCAGTTCTCCACCGGCAAACCATCGGTAAAATGGTGTGTTTGAATTATCAAGGACAACCGAATACTTTTTAGACCAGATTATTTCTTCGGCAGCTCTCCCCCAGAACTCTTCCGGATTGCTAATAGATTGTTCGTAAATCTCCCGGTATTTTCCAGGCACTTACTACCTCACTGCCAAGTTGTTAATTCCTCGAAGATTTTCCCGCCCGGATACCTGTGAAAGTAGTGTTGACAAACCAGAAAGAGGATACTATAATCCCAGCATTGATCGTCCTATATAGGATGAATATCATCATAACCACAATCAATAGCATTGTCAACACGATTGGTAAAGACAAGATTTGGTGAGATACCCTCATACTATTTTCGAAACATTCATCATAAATATGGTATTCAAAGAGATACCTGAATACTTCATCAATCGGTCATGAAAAATTGAACTTGTCAAGGAGGTTATATGGGCTATTATATGGATATAGATACCGGCGGCACCTTTACTGACGGTTTTGTCCGTGGGGATGGCAGAAGAGAACTGGTCAAGGTAGATACTACACCCCATGATCTTACTCTCTGTTTCATGGAGTGCATCGAAGAAGCTGCCAGAAGATTCGGATTTGACGATGCCAGTGACCTGCTTAACCAGATGAACACGCTTCGCCTCTCTACGACTATAGGCACCAATACATTGATTCAGGGAAATGGTCCCAAGCTGGGTTTGCTGGTAACGAAAGATAAAGGTGAAAATATCTATGCACCGATCGGTGGTAAAAATCCGGCTGTCAATTTTCTTGTTCCTGCAGATATGATTATTGGTATCGAAGAGGAAGTGAATGAGTCCGGTGAATCCATTCGTGAACCTGAGAGTGCAGAGGTACTCACCGCTGTGAAAAATCTGCTTGAGAAGGGTGCCCGAAGGATTCTGGTAAGCCTGGCACGATCACCACTCAATCCAGCCCATGAGGAAAAATGCCGCGAACTTGTTCTTGAAGACTATCCAGCTCATTATCTTGGATCAGTGCCATTACTGCTTTCTTCGGAAGTAAGTACCGAGATAGATGACATGTGCCGAACGAACGCAGCACTCATTGACGCTTATATCCACCAGGATATGACTCATTACCTTTATAAAGCTGATGAAGACGTGCGAAATCGTAGATACCGGTGGCCTTTGTTAATCGTTCATGCCACAGGCGGAGCGGTCAGAGTTGCTAAAACCAAAGCAATCGATACCTGTGATTCCGGTCCGGCAGCCGGTCTGTTCGGAGCAGCTTTTCTTGCCAGGCTTTATGGTGTTGAAAACGTTATAACGATCGATGTAGGCGGTACCAGTACCGATATCGGTCTTATCGCTCATGGAGAGCTTTCCTACGCTGCAGACAGAGATATGTACGGCGTTCCGGTCAGAGAAAGAGTTATCGAGACCATATCTATAGGTGGAGGAGGTAGTTCTGTTGCCTGGATCGATGAACAGGGCAAACTGAGAGTCGGTCCGGAAAGCGCCGGGGCAATTCCCGGTCCTGCCTGTTACAGCCTTGGTGGAAACAAGCCTGCAGTCACTGATGCCTGGGTAACTCTGGGATATATAGATCCTGACTATTTCCTCGGTGGAAGAAGAAAACTGGACAGAGAACAGGCAAGAACAGTCATAAAAGAGCAGATAGCCGGTCCTTTACACATATCGGTAGAAGAAGCGGCGGAGGCGATACTGGCAGAAATGACCAGGCAGTCTGCAAATTCAGTGAAAGAGTTCATCGCAGGTAAAGGTCTTAAGGAAGAAGATGTAGTAATGTTTGCTTTCGGTGGAGCGGGTGGTCTTTCCTGTGCCAGTCTGGCAAAGGCGTGTGGAATCCCCGCTATCTACTCGTTCCCTTTCGGAGCACAGTTCTGTGCTTTCGGCTCTTCCTGCACGGATGTTCTCCACACGTATAGCCGCGTCGAAAATCTGCCACTGGACTCCGGTTTCGTAGAAGAAACAATAAAAAGGTTCAATAAAGCGACAAAATCTATGGCAGAAGATGCATATTTCGATATGGAAGGTGAAGGTTTTTCGAGAGAGAACGTTTCATTAATGCTTGAAATAATGATTAAGGCAAGTAATCAGACCTCACCGGTAGTAATCCGACGTAATGAAATAACCATTAATGGAGAAAATGATCTGTCAGACCTAGCTAATTTATATCGGAAAGAGGCCAGTACAGAAAATGCTGCAGGACTTTTGATCCAGGAGATCAGACTCCAGGCAACATCACACCTTGCTGATCCGGAATTCCAGGAGTATCCTTCAGCGGGAGAGAGTCCTGAAGAAGCATCGAAGGATAACCGGTCGATTTATCATGACGGAGAGTTCCGGGATGTGCCCGTTTACGACCAGGACTCACTTGGAAGCGGCAATGTAGTGATCGGTCCGGCTTTCGTCGAAAGTGCCAGTACTACTATCATGGTCCCTTCGGGAAGCCGGTATTCAGTAGATAAATACCTTAACGGGTTGATGGAAGAGAGGTAAATCATGGGACAGAAAATACAAATTACAGAATACCTGGATATCGATCTCGAGGACGAAAAATGGTGCTGTAACCGGTGCGGACACGTGTTGGTGTCAGCCCGGGAAAATTATAAGAAAGGCTGCCTGGTATATGACCGTGATCCAAGTACTATCTTTAACCCGGTAGTTGAAGAAGGCAGCTTCGCTCCTGACCCGGACGTATGCCGGATAGTGGAATTCTACTGTCCCGGCTGTGCAGTGATGATTGAAAACGAGGTACTTCCGCCCGGACACCCGATTACTTACGATATAGAACCTGATATCGACAAACTGAAAAAGAAATACTTGAAAACTGAAAAAACTCAGGAGGGTAGTTAATATGGCTGAACTTCAATCAACAAAAGAGAAGACCGAAAACCCTAAGATAAGAGCCAGTATCAATGTCGATATCGGCGGGACGTTCACCGATTGTCTTATTACCTATGGTGACCAAATGGTATTCGGAAAAGCTCCGACTACTACCTATGATCTGTCAAGAGGTTTTATGCAGGCATTACGGGAAACAGTCGGCTCCCTGGATATGTCGCTTGAAGAACTGCTTGAGTCGACAGAGATGGTCCGTTATTCAACTACGCTTGCCGTGAACAGGCTTATTGAGAGGAAAGGACCACGATTAGGACTGTTTACCACTGAAGGCTGGGAAGACACTCTTCCAGCCGGAAGAGGTGGTTCATGGGGCGATGGAATTGCTATCAGTGAAATGAGACGCCTTCCCAGGATGAAAAAACCGGAACCAATCGTACCTCGACACATGATTGTTGGTGTTAAAGAAAGAATTGATTATAAAGGAGACGTAGTAAGACCTCTGGATGAAGAAGACGTACTGGAGAAACTTCGATATCTGGTAAACCAGGGTGCCCAGGGATTTGTCGTCTGCCTTATCAACAGCTATACCAATCCCATCCATGAACAGAAAATACGCGACCTGATCAAGCGGCAATATCCCGAATCTTATCTTGGCAGTATGATTGTGGTCATATCATCGGATGTGTCACCGCGATGGCGTGAATATCCGAGAATGGTGGCTACCATGTTGTGTGCCTATCTCCAGCGTTCGATGGCAGATGAGTTAAAGGGGATGAGTGACGAACTCAGGAATTCAGGCTACAAACGCGCGATGATGATGGTTCATAACAGCGGTGGTATGGCAGAAGTATTCCGTACGACCGCATTAAATACCTTCAATGGTGGACCTTCCGCCGGAATCATAGGCGCTGCATATATCGGCAAACAGCAGGGATTTCCTAATATTATCGCCACTGATATGGGAGGAACCAGCTTTGATGTAGGGTTGGTCGTAAATAAAAACCCGAGCTTTTTCCAATATCATCCTGTTATCGAACGGTGGGCGGTCGAACTGACCATGCTGGAATCAAAGTCGATCGGAGCCGGTGGAGGTTCAATTGCCAGTGTTGATCGACTTATGGGCAATAAATTATCCATCGGACCACGAAGTGCCGGATCGATGCCGGGCCCTGCCTGCTATGACCTCGGTGGTACCGAACCGACCGTCACGGATGCCGATGTTGTCCTTGGTTACGTTAATCCCGATTATTTCCACGGCGGCAGAATGAAATTGGATAAAGAAAAAGCAATTAATGTAATCCGGCGCAGAATCGCCAGACCTCTCCAGGTCGAAGTTGAAGAAGCTGCCTGGCTGATAAAAAAGATAGTCGACGGAAATATGGCTGGTGAGTTGTTTAAGGAGACAATTCTTAAAGGTCGTGATCCGAAGGAATTTGTGGTATTCGCTCTTGGCGGAGCTGGTCCAACTCATTGCTGCGGGTATACTTTCGAAGCAGGAGTCCCGAAGATTCTAACATTCCCTGCTTCTCCGGTCTTCTGTGCTCTCGGTTCAGCAGTAATGGATGTTATTCAATATTATGAAGCAACAAAATATATCCTGCTGAAACAGCCTTCAGGAATAGGAGGTGCGGGTACCGGAGAGTATTTTACCAACTATGAATCATTCAACGAGGTAGTGGAAGGTTTGCAGAAACGCGCTGTCCGGGACCTTGAAGGACAGGGCATTAATCCAGAGTTAGCAGTCTTTTCACTGGAATTGGAAATGAGATACGGCGGGCAGTTGAATATGACAAGAATTTCTTCTCCCCGGTTATATATCCATAACGAAGATGATGTCCATGCCGTGTATGAGCAATTCGAGAAAGAATTTATAGAAGCATACAGCGCTTTATCCGTATTCCCTGAAGGCGGTGTCGATATATCTTCGTTTATCCTGCGGTCGACATTCGTAACGCCAACATTCGAGATGCCCATTTATCCTTTGAAAAGTGATAAGGTGTCATCCGACGCTATCAAAGGAAAACGAGAAGCGTACTGGCAGGAACTTGGTGGGTATACGCCTACAGATACCTACGACCTGAGTCTTCTCGAAGCAGGAAACAAGATAGAAGGACCTGCTATTATCGAAGCTTCTGATACTAATATCGTTCTTCCTCCGGGAAGAACATTCACTATTAATGAATATATGAGCGGTATCATTGTATAGGTTGCGACTTTACACTAAGAAGGGAAAAGGAGGAAGCTGTGCGACCAACGAAAGATGAAGTAATGGTATTCACGAAACCCTCTCCAGCTACTGATGAAGAATTAGCCGGTCTTGAAAAGTTGCAGCCGGGTGATTATGAGATATACAGCGAACGGATCAATATGATCCTGGCCGAATGTAAGGATGTCTTCCAGAGAGTAGGAAATTCAGACTGGGTGATGTCGGGAGATCTCATTGTTGGCCTCCATACATCCCAGGGAGACATGGTAAGTGCCTGTCTCGGTACATACATACATAGTGTCACCGCTCAGAATCCAATCAAGTGGATAATGCAGAACTACTACACAAATCCCAGGGTTGGAGTCCATGAGGGAGATATTTTTTACTGTAATGATGCCACGTACGGCGGTTTTCATAACTGTGACCAGTTAGCACTGATGCCTATTTTCCATAAGGGTGTATTGATAGCCTGGGCGTCGACCGGAACGCATATGGATGAGACCGGCGGCATTGTTCCCGGAGGGATGATAGGCGATGCCAGGACCCGTTATGAAGAGGGTATGAGTCTTACACCGATAAAGCTGGCTGAGAATTTCAAGATAAAAGAAGAACTCCTCGATATGATGGTTAACATGATAGGCCGTGCCGGTCGTCACCAGGTATTGGATACAAGAGCAAGGTGTACGGGAGTCGACCGGCTGAGAATGCGGATCGAACAGCTGGCTGACCAGAAGGGTGGCGATTTTATCCAGGGACTATTGCGTAAGATAATGATAGTAGCCGAGGAAGGAGCCAGAAACCGCATTCGCAGGTGGAATGATGGTATTTACCGGAACATTGTATTCATGAGTGGTATCGGATCGAGATCAAGTATCTGGAGGATAATCTGTACTGCTTATAAAGAAGACGACCATATCCTCCTTGACTATACTGGCACATCTCCTGAAAATGACAGTGCCTATAATTGCTTTCCATGGACTATGGCGGCCTACGCAGCTCTATTCATGTATTCTCATGGTTTCTGGGACCTGCCGGTCTGTTCCGGCACGATGGCGCCGATTGATTACCTGGTCCCTGATGGTACTGTGACGAGTCCTGCCTGGAACGCAGCAATATCTATGGCGCCTCCAGTTGGGGAATTAAATACCCAGTTACTTCCCAAGATATTTGCCAGTATGATGTTCAGCGATCCTGAAGAAAGAGCTAATATCGCAGCACCTCAAAACCAGATACTTGGTATAGGTGGGAGATGGGGAGGTGGTGGCGGTATGGGTTTTTCCACAGGGGTGAACCAGTGGGGCATCCCTGTAATAGGTGGCGGAGGAGGCTGGACAAGGAATACCGGCGGTCAGGGTGCGCGCGTGGGTTCGGATGGCATGGACAGTTCTATCTTCAGATCCGCCGTGCACGCCCAGGGGAGTGATGGTGAAGAAGCAGAGATCGCTCAGCCGACTATCCATCTATGGCAGAAGCACCACAAAGATACCGGGGGTAGCGGTAAATACCGCGGTGGAGTCAGCGGCTACGTAGGTACTATTTTCTACGGAGTACCGTCCCGGAACCGGCCGCCTTCAAGTGGCGGTACCATGGTGAAAAGGATGCTGGTTGGAAATGGACTTTTCGGCGGTTATCCACCTAATGCACCCTCCGGGATAAGTATTGAAAACAGCAACATCCTGGAACTTATGGCTGAAGGAGAAAAAAATATACCTACCTCACCGGAAGAGATATTCAAAGATAAGGTTGTTGAAGGCGATTATGACCTGCCCTGGGAAATCAAGTCACGCCCGGCAAGAGTAGTATATGAGGGTACTGTCTCGGCAGGCGGTTATCCCGGTGGCAAGGGTTATGGCGATGTACTGGAAAGAGAAGCACAATCCGTTGTCGATGACGTAAGGGCTGAGGTTATATCGGACTGGGTAGCCCGAAATGTTTACCATGTTGCTTATGATGCCGAATTATGGCTGGCAGACGAAGAAAAAACAGCAGAATTACGTAAAAATGAACATGAAGACCGTCTTCGAAGGGCTATAAGGTATGATGAGTTCGAAAAGGAATGGCTAAACCAGAAACCGCCCGAGGATCAACTGGAATATTACGGTTCATGGCCGGATGCAAAACCTCTCAGACGGATAATTCGACTCTAGCGAGAAAAGGTTGTTATTTTTGAAAAGAAAACCCTTGATAAGGAGTAACTTATGCGGCCGACAAAAGATGAAGTAATGGCTTTTATAAAACCATCTCCTCCCACCGAAGAGGAACTTACTGGCCTTGAAAAACTGGAACCGGGTGACTACGAGATATACAGCGAGCGTATCAATATGATCCTGGCCGAATGTAAGGAAGTTTTTCAGAAAGTGGGGAACTCGGACTGGGTCATGGCTGGAGATTTAATCGTCGGTCTGCATACAGCCCAGGGGGACATGGTCAGTGCCTGTCTCGGAACCTTTATCCATAGTGTTACGGCTCAGAATCCAATCAAGTGGATAATGCAGAACTATTACACCAATCCCAGGATAGGCGTGCATGAAGGAGACATTTTTTACTGTAACGATGCTACTTACGGAGGATTACACAATTGTGACCAGATAGCGCTTATGCCTATATTCCATGAGGGGGTCCTGATAGCCTGGGCGTCTACCGGAACACACATGGCTGAAACGGGCGGCATAGTTCCGGGTGGCATGATACCGTGGGCAAGGACCCGTTATGACGAAGGTATGAGTCTGACACCGATAAAGCTAGCCGAAAACTTCACGATCAAAGAGGAACTCCTTGATATGATGGTAAACATGATAGGCCGTGCCGGGCGCCAACAGGTGTTGGATACAAGAGCACGCTGTACGGGAGTAGACCGGCTGAGAATGCGAATGGAACAAATGGCCGAACAGAAAGGCGGAGATTTCGTCCAGGGATTATTGCGTAAGATAATGATGGTAGCAGAGGAGGGGGCCAGGAATCGGATTCGAGGGTGGAATGACGGTGTTTACCGTAACCTTTGTTTCGTCAGCGGTGCAGGAATGATACCAGGTATCCGGCGTTATCATTTAACTGCCTACAAGGAAGGCGACCATATTCTCCTTGATTATACCGGTACCTCTCCAGAAACCAACAGTGCCTTTAACTGTTTTCCCTGGACAATGGTCGCCTACGCAGCGCTTTTCATGTACTCCCACGGTCTCTGGGACCTGCCGGTTTGTTCCGGAACAATGGCACCCATAGACTTTATATTCCCGGATGGCACCTTTATAAGCCCGGCATGGAATGCCGCAATATCCCATGCACCGCATGTCGGTGAAAACAACAATGTGCTGCTTCCAAAAGTCTTCGCCAGTATGATGTTCAGTGATCCCGAACAAAGATTAAATATTGCCGCACCGATAAATGGAGTAGGCAGTGGTGGTTTTGGAGGGGGTGGAGGGTTAGGCTTTGGCGCCGGGGTAAACCAGTGGGGCGTTTCAATCGTCGGAGGTGGTGGTGGCTGGAGCAGGAATACCATGGGGCAGGGAGCGCGAGTGGACTCGGACGGTATGGACAGTGCATTATTCAGATCCGCTGTATTCGCTACCGGAAGTGACGGCGAAGAAGCTGAGGTTGACAACCCGACTCTACACCTCTGGCAAAAACACGATAAAGATACCTGTGGCAACGGTAAATACCGTGGTGGGGCAAGCGGTTATGTAGGTACAATTTTTTATGCAATACCTTCTACCGATCGTCCTGAGTCAAATCCCGGCATTCCTATGAAATCTATAATAGTCGGGAACGGTCTTTTTGGTGGATATCCTGCCATTTCCGGTCCGAGTGTCGGCATCGAAAACAGTAATATTCTGGAACTCATGGCGAAAGGCGAAAAGAACATACCCACCTCATTCCGTGAGATAATTTCGGAAAAGGTACTCGATGGCGATTACTTACTGCCATCCAATAGAATTCACCGTCCGGCGAGAACAGCGTATGCAGGCTCGTTATCGGGATTCGGTACACCGGGCGGACAGGGGTATGGCGATGTTATGGAAAGGGAACCACAGGCAGTAGTTGATGATATCAGGGCTAATATTATTTCGGAATGGACGGCAACAAATGTATATCATGTAGCATATGATGCCGAGACATGGACTGCCGACGAGGAAAAGACAGCCGCGTTAAGGAAAAAAGAACGTGAAAACCGCCTGCAACGTGGGATAAAATACGAAAAATTTGAAAAAGAATGGCTAAAACAGAAGCCTCCCGAGGATCAACTGGAACTATATGGTTCCTGGCCGGATGCTGAGATGATTAACCGGATAATTAGATTATAGGTTTGCAGGATCGATATATACACTTTCTACTAAAACAGGATGATATTAATCTATGAACATACTTCTTGAAGATGATATTTATTTTAGAGTAATTCAACTCATTGATTCAATTTCTGCTTATAACCGCAGGCACGTCGAAAGACATTTAAAGCCACTGAATATGACCTATCCACAGATGGCAGTATTAATGCTCTTACACCGAATTGACGGCATCAGCCAGCGGGAACTGGCTGACCTGAATGAGACGGATACCACGAATATGATGGTAATCTGTGATTCACTAGAAAAACGAAGCTGGATAAATCGAGTAACTCACGAGAACGATAGAAGGATTAAGAGAATATATTTAACTGAAAAAGGGAAAAAAGCTTACGCTGAGGGACAGGAAATTCTCTGGAAAGGGATCAACTTTATGCGTGAAAATACCGTGACAGAAGATCTGAAAGAGGTCTTACCGTTTCTGGAAGAATTGAACCGAAATACAAAGGCTCTTTACGAAGGAAAAACAGATTATTCATTAAAACCGGATTAATTGAGAGGAAACGTGAATGGCGCAAAACTCCATAGAACTTGTCAAAGGTTTGTTTGAAGGGAAACCCGCTAACCGACTGCCGTTTTTCCCATGGGTGTGCAGTTTCGCCGCGAAAATTGAACAAGTTCCGGTAATATCTATGCTATCAGATCCGGGGATTCTATCCAGGGCTCTCTCGAATACGCATAAACTTTTCGGATATGACGTGATTTTGAACCATTTCGATCCTGTTCTTGAAGCCGAGGCACTCGGTTGTGAGATAGAGTGGCAGGATGACGATTGGCCGCCGACAGTAATCGGTCATCCTCTTGAGAATGGTTCGGATTTCTCTGACCTTGATACGGAAGGTATTGAGAATAAAAGCCGTATCCCGGTAATCCTTGAAGCGACGAAACGACTGAAACTCACGAAAGGAAAGGAAGTTCCGATTGCCGCGATGATAACCGGTCCATTGACTTTGGCAAGGCATTTAAAAGGCAAGGAATTTACCAGGCAACTTGAATCGACCGATGACGAAGCCTTGGATCTTGTCGAGGACACAGGAAGTATATGCTTGAATTTGTGCCGAACGTATTGCGAAATGGGTGTCGATATTCTTGTAATTACCGAGGATTTGCAGGACCCGGCTATCCATGATGTAACTTCGGTACTGGCATCACCCCTTAAGAGTATTTTCAATGTTTCCAGATTCTACAATGTAAATTCTGTTCTAATCGGCAAGGTAAGAGATAATAATCAAGCCATCTCGATATGCAGCCTTGGAGCAGATGCTGTGTCCGTATCCGGAAATATAAATTCCGATCAGGTAATAGAAAAAGCTCGTGAAGATAATTGCCTGATCTCTATTGCTATTCCTGATTCTACTTTCACACAATCTGACCCGGAGAGTACAAATCTAATACACCAATCCATCACCTCCGGTAAGTCAGGTCTGTTCCTTTCTTCCGAATGGGAAGTCCCGCAAGATACTGACATCAACAGTATGCACGAGATTATGAAGATCGTTCGTGGTGAATAAATTCCTTCAATACAAGGATAATAGTGTCACGATCTTCATGTCTTCGTATTATGCAGTCGGGTAGTTCCGTAATTTCTCTACTAAATCCGTACTTACCAGTACCGTAACCTAATGGATTCGGTATTTTATTGTAAATACCATCGAATTATACTTTAACTAAATCGAACAGTGATAGAGGTGTGATGAGATGGTGAGTAAAACAAAGGAAAGCCCAACCCAGACGATATTTGATTTACAGGAGTCTTTAAACGAACTTATTAAATATGTCTACCTGTCAGGATTACAAGACGGTAAAGCTTTATGGAATAAGAACGAGGAATCAATAGATAAGGTAAGTAACGAAAGAATATCTAAAATTATCAGTGTGTTGAACCTGAATTAAACTTGGACTTTTAACGAACTATTATCTGACTATATCGAAGATATTAAGAGGGTTGTTGATATGGATAATCATCACGCTGAAAACCGAAATGAAGCTTTATTAACATTACAGGCAGGCTTTAACGAGTTAATAAGGAATGCTTATATACAGGGATTTAAGGATGGACAGGAGTTCGGAATAAAGTTAAGCGCGAACGAAGTGATTAACATGGACAATGATAGTCTATCTGACTTTATAAGCGAACTGAGCCTGGATGAAGCGAAAGTATTATTGGAAGCCGAGAAGATATTAAATGAATATTTATAAGAATTTCTCAACAGCAGTAAAGAAAGCCCTGGATAAATGGAAACGATAGAACCGGGAAGTGTCCGTCTTCCCGGTTCTAACTTGTGCGCGGTTCTCTTAGAGATATTCCGCTACTCTCGAAAGGAGTAAAAAGTGAATGGTTTATTTTCACATCTGGATACAATAGTTGTGTAGTACCATAGGTATCAAAAACAGGTAAAAACGGTTCATTTTTTACTTCAGTTAATCAAAACATCCGCTTCCTGGTTACAGACTATCCAATTGCTCCTAATATAGATTTTTTTTACCACACCGATGCTGATCTTGCACTAACCTGGACACTCTAATATATCGATAACACTGAATACACGCGACCAGATTATTTAAAGATTATAGAAAGCATCTGATAATAGTCTTCAAGTAATATTAGTGTTATCAATCTAGCCAATTCTCTCCCACGTATGGTAGAATTTTGAAGCTGGGAGAGGTGTCCGAGTGGTTTATGGTGCTGCTCTCGAAAAGCAGTCTCCGGTGATTCCGGAGCGTGGGTTCGAATCCCACCCTCTCCGCCA
>JAFGCW010000062.1 GCA_016932435.1 Dehalococcoidales bacterium
AAAAAAGGAGGTGATACGGTGCAGGCGTATTGTGTAAAATGCAGAGCCAAGAGGGAAATGAAAGACCCGAAGGCAATCACCATGAAGAATGGTAAGCCAGCAACACAAGGTACATGCCCCAACTGCGGGACAAAGATGTTCCGGATCGGTAAGGCTTAACGTATAATAGCTTTTTAGCTTGCATAATAAGGGGCGGTAAGATTACCGCCCCTTGTCAGTTTCCAGTCTTTTCATTATTCCGTTTATCGCATTCGTTTCGCTACCTGGGTCTCATATCCTTCGAATATTCCGGGTGCCCGTTTCATTATCTCCTCTACTGTCCACTGGCCGCCTTCAGGCTCAGAGATACTTGCTACCGTCTCCGGTTTGCTGTAAAGTCCTACACTCGTACCGGAAATGCTGAAGCACGAACCGCTGATATGGGCAGCCTTCTCCGAAGCCAGGTACACGATCATCGGTCCGATGCCGTCCGGATGCGGTGTCGTCTCGAGAGATGGTCCGAAGTCGGAACCCGTAACCGCCATGTTGTAGGCGATCAGCTCGAATGAAGCCCTCGTCCGGGCGAATGGTGAAAAGGCATTACAGGTAATACCGTACTCAAACAGTTCGCTGGCAGCAGCCCTTGTCAGTCCGACTACCCCGGCATTGGCGGCGGCATACTCAGCATGATTCAGACTGTCTCCTATCCAGGATAACGAAGTACAGTTGATGATCCTCCCCCATTTCTGCCCCTTCATATAAGGAGCGGCATGACGGATGGTATTGAAATAACCGCCCGGTTTTATCGAGACGACGTGGTCCCATAATTCTCTGGTCATTTCCCAGATATTGCTGAAACCGAAAGCTCCGGCTACATTCACCAGTATATCTACCGTTCCATAGCTATCCACTGCTGTCTGGATCAGTTTTCCGGCGGTTTCGAAATCGGAGATATCTCCGAAAAATGGTGTCGCTTCGCCGCCGCGTTCCTTAATCGTTTTGGCGGTGGTTTCGGCATCACCGTTATATTCCTTCGTCAGTTTGTTTACCCAGTCCTTCTGCTCCTGCGTCAGCGCTTCATAATGTTCGGGCTGCAGGTGAACGAAACCCATCGAGCCCGGCTTACGATTGTTGGTAACCACCTTCGCGCCTTCTCCAGCCAGGCTTATCGCGATGCTTCTCCCTATCCCTTGCCCGGATCCTGATACCACCGCTACTTTTCCTTTCAGAACATCACCCATTTAGATCTCCTTTCATCATGGTATTACTTCGTATATATAAAGTGGCTCTATGCTAGGTGAAAATATACGCAGTGTCAATAACCTCTACTCTATTCTGTCATTACGAGGAGTTCACCTGTGGTGAACGACGTGGCAATCTATAAGAATTTAACCGGAATGCTTCGTTTTGAATTTATAGGAACTCGAAAAGACGAAAAATCTCTTGACACTCGTTCATTCAGGATGTAGAATGACTTTCGTACACTTAAGGAGAGAAATCGAAAAACCGATGGATGCAGCCCGGAATAATACAGTAGTAATGTGTTGTCGTACCTCTGAAGGTAGGATTTTCCGGGCTTATTGCGTCCGTTTCAAAGTGAAAACGTAACTGACCCATAGAAATACAAGGAAGTTTTTAAGCCCGGGAAGCAAAAATCCCGGGCTTATTTATTTAGTAAACAAACAAGGAGAAAACCATGTTACAAGGCGAAAAGGTTGTTTTAAGACCGGTCAGAAGGGCGGACATTGAGTCTTTCCTCAAGTGGTTCAACGATCCGGAGGTAACCCGGTACCTTAAGATGTACCTGCCAATGACCGAAATGGCGGAGGAAAAGTTTATCGAAGAACTCGGGACAACAGGAGCCGTTGCGAAAGTCATATTTGTAATAGAAGCAATCGATGGTAAAAGTACCAAACCTATAGGAAACATAGCTCTGAGCAATATTCACCCTAAAGATCACCATGCAGTGTTCGGAATTGCTATTGGAGAAAGAGACTACTGGAGTAAAGGTTACGGTACGGAAGCGGCGCGACTTCTTATCAGGTACGGATTCGAGCAACTCAATTTGCACCGGATCAATTCGTCTGCCTTCTCATTCAATGAGAGGAGCATAAAACTCCATAAAAGAATCGGGTTCACCGAAGAAGGTAGGCAGCGAGAAGCCGATTATAAAAATGGAGCTTATCACGACCGCGTTATATTCGGCCTGCTCAGGAATGAATGGCAAAAGCATAATCCGAAGGAGAATAAATAAATGTTAAAGGGCGAGAAGGTTATCCTAAGACCGGTCAGGAGATCGGACATCGAATATTTCCTGAAATGGTTCAATGATCCCGAGGTTACCCAGTACCTGAGTATGTACCTGCCCATGACCGAAATGGCAGAGGAAAAGTTCATCGAGAGTCTGGGCTCAACCGAAGCAGGAAAAGACGCGATGTTCTTTATCGAAGCTATAGAAAGTGGTGGAAGCAAACCTATAGGATGCGTATCGCTTGATAAAATACATCCCAAAGACCACCATGCCGTATTCGGCATCGCTATCGGCGAAAAAGATTACTGGAGTAATGGCTACGGCACGGAAGCTGCACAGTTGATAATCAAGTATGGTTTCGACCAGCTTAACCTGCACCGGATCAATTCGTTCGCCATTTCCTTCAATGAGAGAAGCCTGAGACTCCACCTGAGAGTAGGATTCAAAGAGGAAGGCCGGCAGAGAGAGGGTATCTTCCGAAATGGTGCTTATCACGACCACGTCGTGTTCGGCTTGCTCAGGGAAGATTGGTTAACACAAAATAATCCGAAGGTAAATTAATAATGTTAAAAGGCGAAAAGATTATGTTAAAACCGGTAAAGCGGTCTGATCTGGATTATTTCATGGTATGGGCTAATGACCCGGAGGTAATGCAGTACACGGGCGGGTATCTGCCGATGACGGAAATGGCTGGAGAAAAGTATATAGAGGACATTGCGAAAAAGTCGAATACAGAAGTCGAATTTATTATCGAAGCCGTCAATGAAGATACGCGTCGGTCTATTGGGAGTATCGCCCTGAGTAAGATAAATCACAATGATCATTGTGCAACATTCGCCATTACTATCGGCGAAAAGGATTACTGGAATAAGGGATACGGGACTGACGCCGCCCGGCTGATAATCAGGTACGGGTTCGAGCAGCTTAACCTGCACCGGATATCCTCATTCGTATTTTCTTTCAACGAGAGAAGTATCCGGATGCACTTTAGAGCCGGTTTTATCGAAGAGGGACGTCGGAAAGAATCCATATATATAAACGGCGACTACCACGACAGCGTGATGTTCGGCCTGCTCAGGAAAGAATGGCAGGAAAATAACAATACAGGCAAATAGATGAATTTATACACCCTATACTTACTCAATGTATAATACCGAGGTAACAGAATAAATGATTACGATATCCAACATATCGAAAGAATATATAGACAATGTCCTTTTCAGGAATGTCAGTTTCAACGTCAGCGCCCGTGACCGCGTCGCCGTTATCGGTGCCAACGGTTCCGGTAAGACGACCCTGTTCGAGATAATTACCGGTAATATCAAAGCAGATACCGGCAGCATAACCATGAGCAGGGGCACCACGATAGGCTACCTGAAACAGGACATCGTCTCCTCTTCGAACAAGAAACTCCTTGATGATATCGCTTCTTCTTCAACTGCAATCACAGGAATGGCGCACCGGATAGATATACTCCGGGAAGACCTGTCCGAGGAAACCGATCCCGAAATCTCTGCCGAACTGATGACGCAGCTCGGAGAACTCCAGAACAGGTTCGAGGCCGCAGGAGGATATGACGCTGACTACGAAGCCAGGACTGTTTTATCCGGCCTGGGCTTCAAAGAATCCGATTTTGACCGCCCTCTCACAGAATTCAGCGGTGGCTGGGTAATGCGAGCCGAACTGGCTAAACTCCTCTTTACCAACCCCGACGTGCTTCTCCTCGACGAGCCGACGAATCACCTTGACCTCGAGTCCTGCATCTGGCTGGAAAACTACCTGGACAAATACCAGGGAGCGGTAATGGTCACTTCTCACGACCGTGCTTTCCTGAACCGCGTCGTGACCAGGGTACTTGCCATCGAATCCGACGAGGTTCTCTTTCATCAGGGTAACTATGACAGCTATATAACGGCACGGCAGAAAGACCTCCAGACCAGAGAAGCCGCAGCCAAACGACAAGAAGTAATGATAAAGAAGGAGATGAGATTTATCGAGCGGTTCCGCTATAAGGCAACCAAGGCCACCCAGGTTCAGAGCAGGATAAAGAAGCTGGACAAGATTGAAAGAATTACGGTACCGAGAGCGACCAGGAAGATCGGATTTCACTTCCCCGACCCGCCGCGAATAGGTGAAGAAGTTATCAAGTTGATTCACATCGGTAAAGCTTACGACAAGAATGAAGTATACACCGATCTGAACCTGACGCTGCACCGCGGCGACAGGGCGGCACTGGTCGGTCCGAACGGCGCCGGCAAGACCACTCTTCTCAGGATCATGGCTGGAGTGCTGCCTTTCGAAAAAGGCGAGAGAAAACTGGGGCATAATGCCTATACCGCCTATTACGCCCAGCACCTTCTGGAACTACTCAATCCGGCGAATAACCTTCTGGAGGAAGTGAGAAAATCGGCGAAGGATGAAAACGATGAACAACTTAGGGTCATCCTCGGTGCCTTTCTGTTTACCGCCGACGATATCTATAAAAAGGTATCGGTTCTCTCCGGAGGTGAAAAAAGCCGGCTGGCTGTCGCCAAGGTGCTTCTCCAATCACCGAATTTTCTGCTGATGGACGAGCCTACCAACCACCTCGATATACCGTCACGTGAGATACTGACGGACGCCCTTGAAGCCTATAAGGGAACGTTATGCTTCATCACCCACGACCAGACACTGATACGGCAGATAGCCAACAAGATAATCGATATCAGGGACGGCAGTGTCACGGTCTTCGATGGCGATTACGACAGCTACCTTTACTGGAGAGATTCTTCGTCTACCGAAGGCAGAAAGAACCAGGCGCATGCACCAACTCCCATTCAACCCAGGATTAACCGTCGTGAACAGAAGGCGCAGGAGGGTGAACTGCGAAACAAATATTATAAAGAATCATCGCCCCTGAGAAAACGTATTGAAAAGTTGGAAAAAGAAATTCCTAAGTCGAGACAGCGACTGGGTGAAGTCGAAACATTATTGGCCGATCCTGACCAGTACAGGGACAGCGAAAATGCCACCGCTACGGTGAAAGAATATCACGAACTGACAGCTACAATACAGTCACTCGAGGAAGAGCAAAAAAAGATCGTTGCCGAAATCGAAATCCTGAAACAAAAATACGGTATAACGAAAGAGGACAACGGACTGTGATAACATAGGTGGCAGGATGACTGGTAATTATAAAAAATTGACCGATGAACTGGTCCGTGAGCTGGCAGCTATCTGCGGCAGCGGTAATATTATCACGGACAGGGATGCCATGCAGGACTACGCCCGTGACGAGTCTCCCCATGCCGAAATCACCTTTCCCGAGGTAGTAGTGAAACCTGAAGACACCACAACTGTCTCCCGGATTATGGCTTTCGCATCGAAAAATAAAACTCCGGTCACACCAAGGGGTGCCGGTACCGGGCTCAGCGGCGGCTGCATCCCGCTTTTCGGGGGTATCGTTCTTTCCCTGGAAAAAATGAACAGGATTATCAGCATCGATGGAGAGAATTTCACAGCAACTACCGAACCCGGCGTACCGATGGCTGACCTCTGCGGTGAAATTGAGCAGCAAGGTCTTTACTATCCCCTTTACCCCGGTGAAATGACCGCCACTATCGGCGGCACGGTATCAACCAATGCCGGTGGAATGAATGCTGTCAGATACGGCGTTACCCGAAACAATATACTCGGACTGGAAGCGGTTCTCCCGAACGGCGATATTATCAACACAGGTGGAGAATATGTAAAAAGCTCCTCGGGCTACGACCTTACCCAGCTTATCGCCGGTTCAGAGGGAACCCTTGCAGTTATCACGAAAGTGATCCTTAAACTCACCACCAGGCCGCCGAAAAGAGAAGTCCTCTTCGCCCCGTTTTCCAGCCTGCAGGAAGCCATCAATGCTGTACCGGAAATCCTGCACCTGAAGATGATACCGGCAGGACTGGAGTTCATGGAACGCAGGATAATCAGCATTGTTGAGGACTACCTGGAGAGAGAGATCCCCTATCCTGAATACGACGCTTTCCTGATGATAATAATGGACGGCGATTCCGAGGATGATATCCATGAATATTTCGATACCGCCAGTGAGATCTGTAAAAAGCATGGCGCCGCCGAAGCGCTGGTGCCCGGCAGCGAACACGCCAAACGCAGGCTGCTGGAAGCACGCGAGAAGTTCTATCACGCTATCAAGCGGTATGCTCCGATGGAACTCATCGATACCGTGGTACCGCGAAGCAAGATACCCAACTTCGTCAGGCAGATCAAGGTAATTTCAGCCAGGCACGGTATGACCGTCATTGTCTACGGCCACGCCGGAGATGGCAACGTGCATCTCCATCCACTTTGTGAAAACATGAGTGAGGAAGAGTGGAAGAAGAAACTGCCATCGCTGCTGAAAGACATCTATGAAGCCGCAATCTCGTTCGGCGGAGCCGTATCCGGCGAACATGGGATCGGCATCGAAAAGAAACCCTACCTTCCGATACAGATAAACGAACCTCTCCTGGCAGTGATGAAACGGGTTAAACAGGCCTTCGATCCGGACAATATCCTCAACCCGGGCAAGATATTCGATATCCAGTAAAAATCCTGTATAATATCTCTCACGCGAAGCACCTCACCAATATCCTCGTTGAGGTAATACGATGGCAGAGAACTGGAAAAATCAGTTAAAAGAAGATCCAACCGACTGGCTTCTCGAAGAAGATGATCCCGGAGTAAGATACCTCGCCCTTCGTGATATCGTCGATTCCGATGAAGATGATATACGAACAGCCAGGCAAAAAGCCCATTATGACGGACCGATCTCTGCGATTCTGTCAAATATGGATAAAGAGGGATTCTGGGTAAAGCCGGGAGCCGGATATTTTCCTATGTATAGCGGCACTGTGTGGGCTGTAATTTCACTGGCGCAGCTTGGCGCTGTCATCGATATGGACAGGCGTATCGCAAAGGCCTGTGAATATATACTGGAAAACAGCCTGACGAAATACGGTCAGTTTACCTCGACAGGGACACCTGCGGGTACACTGGATTGTCTACAGGGTAATCTCTGCTATTCCCTCTTCGACCTTGGCTGCACTGGTCCGCGACTGGAACAGGCCTACGAATGGATGGCACGCAGTGTGACCGGTGAAGGGGTTTCTCCAATGACTGATAAGACGACGCCGATCCACTATTATTCACGAGACAAATGCGGTCCGGTCTTTGCCTGCCGCGGGACGAATTCCGAGTCCTGCGCCTGGGGAGCGGTGAAGGTGATGCTGGCATTCGGCAGGTTACCGGCTGAGAAAAGGACACCTCTGATAAACAGGGCGATACAGACGGGAGTGGACTTCCTGTTCAGCAAGGATCCTGCAACGGCAGATTATCCTCTTGGTTACAGTAATAAACCAACCGGCAAACCAAGCGGCAACTGGTGGAAATTCGGCTTCCCATGTTTTATGGTTACCGACATCCTACAAAACGTCGAAGCACTGGCCCGTCTCGGTTTCGGCCAGGACCCGCGGCTGGCAAATACTATGCACATCATTCTTGAAAAGCAGGACGATAAGGGACGCTGGCCGATGGAATACAGTTACGCCGGAAAAACATGGGGCGATTTCGGGCCTAAAAAGCAGCCGAACAAGTGGGTAACGCTGAGAGCATTACGGGTGTTAAAACAGGCATATTCATGATTCTGTGTGATCGGGAGATTTTCCTATGGCAAAAATAGAGGACTGGAAGAAACAGCTAAAAGCAGACCCAACCGACTGGCTTCTCGAAGAAGGTGATCTTGGTGTAAGGTACTTAACCTTACGGGATGTTGTGGATGCGGATGAAAAAGAGCTTAAAGCAACCAGGCAAAAAGCCCATCGTGAAGGACCGATCGCCACCATACTTGAAAACATGAATCCGGAGGGGTACTGGATAACACCGGGTAATGTCTATGCCAATAAATGTCGGGGTACGGTTTGGTCAATAATCTCGCTGGCAGAACTTGGTGCTTTTGTTGATGAAGATAAACGTATCGGTGTCGCATGCAACTATTTGCTGGACAATTCTCTATTAAAAAGCGGACAATTTTCACCCAGTATGAAAACCTCAAATATGGGACTCTGTCTTCAGGGCAATTTACTGCTATCCCTGATGGATTTGGGCTACAGGGATAATCGACTGGATACTGCATACGAATGGATGGCAAGAATGGTAACCGGAGAGGGTGTTCCACAGAAGGTAAATCCTGACGGTATTGCCTTCGGGGAAGGCATTCCAGGTCCATTTCGTTACCTCAAGTATACAGGTCCTCAATTTGCCTGCCGTACCAATGCGGATATGCCCTGCGGCTGGGCAGGAGTCAAGGTAATGATGGCTTTCTCCCGTTTGCCGGTCAAGCGACGGATCGGCATAATTGAACGCGCAATCGAGATCGGAGTGGATTTCTTCCTTAATAATAATCCCGCAAAAGCCTGTTTTCCCGGCCATCGAACGGGTGTGCCGGACGAAAGGTGGTGGCAGTTCCGCTTTCCCTCATTCTGGGGGGCGGATATCCTTCAGATCGCCGAAGCCTTTACCGCGCTGGGATACGGCAGCGACTCCAGACTGGCTGATACATTCGATTTAATTTTCAGTAAGCAGGACGAGGACGGCAGGTGGCTGCTGGAATACGTCGACTATACTCACAAGATGTGGGTGAAATACGGCTCTAAGAACAAACCGAACAAGTGGGTCACCCTGAGAGCTTTGCGGGTACTGAAACAGGCTGAACAGCTGAAGTAAAGTGAATGACTACTACAGGAGAAACAGATGACTGAAAAATTGACCGATAAATCGGTTACTTCATTTTTAAACGAACTGGCCAGCTCCACGCCGGCTCCCGGCGGAAGCAGCGTCGCCGCTCTTTCAGGAGCCCTTGGCGGTGCCTTGATAAGCATGGTCAATAATTTAACAATCGGTAAAGAGAAATACGCCGCCGTCCAGGATGATATTTCCGCATTACTCGATAAATCCGAAAGGCTGCGTAAAAATCTTACCGACCTGCTTGAAGAAGATGTCGAAGCATACACGAAGCTGTCGCAGACAATGAAAATGCCCCGTGAAACCGAGGAGCAGAAAAATATCCGTGCTGCGGCTATGCAAAAAGCGCTGAAAGACGCCGCCGATGTCCCGATGCGTATTGCGGAAGCATGCGCATCGATCATGGATCTCTGCCGTCCGGCGGCGGAGAAAGGAAACATCAATGCGATAAGCGATGTCGGAGTCGGAATCTTGATGGCTGAAGCAGGCTTGAGAAGCGCGGCTCTTAACGTTCTCATAAACCTTAGTATGATCAAGGATGATAAGTTTGTAAGTGAAAGCAGAGTAAAACTGGACAAATTACTCAGTGATAAACCTGCCCTGCGTGACGAAATATACGAACTCGTGGTAAATAAACTATAAATCAAAACCTGTAACAAGGAGGTTGAAATGGCTGCAGTTATAATGAGCGGCAGTGAACTCGCTAAGTCGATGCGCCAGGAAATAGAAACGGAAGTACAGGAATACGTAGCAAAACACGGTTTTACGCCATCCGTAGCGGTCGTTCGGGCAGGAGAAGATCCCGCCTCCGTCAGTTACGGTAATGCCCTTGAAAAAGCGTTCGGGGCAAGAGGTCTTGGATTCACACTCCATACTCTGCCGGAAAATGCTTCTCAGGTCGAGATCGTGGAACTCGTGGCGAAGCTGAACGCGGAATCCTCCGTGCACGGCATAATGGTACAGGAACCCTTGCCAAAAGGAATCGACGAATCAATCGTCAAGGATGCGTTATCTCCGGATAAGGATGTCGATGGAGTTCATCCGGTAAACACCGGGAGACTGGTGCAGGCCGCACCGACAGGGCGACCTCCAATGGTCGGACCTTTCTTCGTACCGGCGACTCCTGCAGGTAGTATGGAAATTCTTAAGAAATATGAGGTGACTTTGCAGGGTAAACACGCGGTCGTGGTCGGTCGCTCGACCATCGTTGGTAAACCGATGGCTCTCCTGCTGCTTCGCGAAAACGCCAGCGTTTCGATGTGCCATTCACAGACTGAAGACCTGCCTGGGATCTGCCGAACTGCCGATATTCTATGCGCCGCGGTCGGAAGAGCCAATATGATAAAGGGTGACTGGATAAAGCCCGGGGCGGCGGTGATCGATTTTGGCGTGAACTTTGTCGAAGATAAAATGGCAGGCGATGTTGATTTCGAAGACGCGGTAAAGGTCGCTGGACTGATAACCCCGGTACCCGGTGGTACAGGACCGATGACCAACATCATGCTGATGAAAAATGTGATCGAAGCTACCAATAGACAGGTAGAGAAATAAAGACATTAGTAAGGAGGAAAGTATGACTTCACCAAAGAAAGATTTATCGATATTCAATGAGTTCAAATTCGAACTGCAGCCCGTAGGTATCAAATTCCTGCTGTTCAAACCGGAGGGAATGGAAAAACTCGATAAAAACCTGTCCGTGTGCGAGATGATACGGGAAGCCCAGGAAGGAAACTCTTTTTATGCCATGCAGGATAACTTTACCTGCGTCGGTCCGATAATCACCGGAATGGTCGAAAGCGACCCCATATTTGAGAGCGGACAGATCGGGCCGAACCTTCACATCTTCGAAGAAGCCCGTGCCAACCGGAGATTGTACTACGACATCACCACGCTGGAAAAGAACAGCGTGCGATATGTCGCCTTCTTCCCCCTGGATAAACTCACCTTCGACCCCGATGTGCTGATACTGGCTTCGGATCCCACCCGACTCGAGATTATCCTGAGGGCAATGTGTTATTCCACCGGCAAGATGTGGACCAGCAAAGGGACTCCCGTCATCGCCTGCTCATGGCTGACAACCTATCCATACATTAGCGGGGAGATTAATTATATTATCACCGACCTTTCTCACGGCATGAAGGCCAAGCAGGTCTTTCCTTCCGGCACCATACTCGTATCAATCCCCTATGACAGGATCAACGGCCTGGTCGAAGACCTGAAAAAAATCGAGTGGTATCCTGCCATGTACACGGAAGGAAGGGAAGCCCATGATCGTAAGTTCGTGGAAACGATATCATCCTTACAGGAGAAACTCCAGTCCGAACAGGACTGATACTGAAAGAAATACAGGCCATAATCGTAAGGAGTAACTGATATATGGGTATACTATCGCCCGGTGATCCGCGCAGGTATCCTGAATACCCCAGAGTCAGCGCCCACACCATCGTCAGAAAAGATGACAGGGTACTGCTGATACAAAGAGCAGGAGAGCCTTTCAAAGGAACGTGGGCACCGCCCGGTGGTGGAGTCGACCTGGGAGAAACCGTGTATGACGCCGGTAAGCGGGAAGTTCTCGAAGAAACCGGCATCGAGTGCGAGATAGAGGGCGTCCAGGAGATCGACGACCAGATATACCTTGATTCAGAAGGTAAAGTTGAGGTACATACGGTAATCATAAGATTGTTAGCCCGGTATATAGGCGGAGAAATGAAAGCAGATTCGGACGCAGCCGATGCCGGATGGTTTACGGTAGATGAACTCGACAAACTCCCGATTCCCGAGAAACTGCGTGAAATCATACTACGGGCATGGTCTTAACCGGTTCAGCAGGTTAAAATATGAAGAAACTCGTATTATACAGCGATCAGATTCCACCGTTAACGGATGAAATCTATGCCGAACTAAAGAAGCTGTTCGACAAAGCAAATCCGAGAATAGGCTTCATTCCCGCCTCTTCCGATCCGGAACGCAACTACTACACGGAACGCAAAAACTTTTACTCTGAACTTGGTATGGAGATGGACGTATATTTCGAACTGGACAAAGAATGGAGACCGGACCTGCTGGGTTCACTCCTCGACTGTGGTGCCATTCATCTGTCCGGGGGCAATACCTATTACTTTTTACACTGGCTCCGCAAGCGAAACATTATGGATGCCCTGGTCCGGTACGTCGCCCAGGGAGGAGTATTAATAGGGGTAAGCGCCGGTTCCATCTTGATGATGCCGGATATATCCACGTCGGCTTTATGCGGAGATGAAGTGATGGAAGGAGAGACCGACTTTTCAGGCCTGGGGCTTGTCGACTTCTCTTTCGTGCCGCATTTCGGGGACATCCCGGCTGATATTGACGACCTGAAACAATATTCCCGAGATAAGCATATGCCTGTTTATGCCGCCAGGGACAGCGGCGGTATTGTCGTGTTAGAGAACGAAATAAAATGTATCGGTGACGTCATTGAAATAGACGAGAGGTAATGCGTCTCATCCTTCTATACGTTAACCTAAAGGGCATTTTGTAAACCAGAAAAATGGATAAAAACATACTGGAAATTAATAATAAAAACGGTTATGCACTATGGGCAGAAATCTACGACCACGAGAAAAATCCATTAATAGCTGTTGAGGAACCTCACGTTAAGCGGATACTTAATAACATTTCATACTCACACGTCCTGGATGCCGGAACCGGAACTGGGAGACATATATTGAATTTAGCACATCCCAGAATTACTGTAACCGCGATCGATAACAGCCCTGAGATGCTTGCCGTAGCAAGAGAAAAGGCGAATAATTCCGGGTTAGAGATCGATTTTAACCAGGTTTCATTGGAGAGTCATCTGCCGTTTAAGGATGAAGCGTTTGACCTGGTATTCTGCAGCCTCGTTCTTACCCACATCCCGAACCTTACAGCTGTGGTAAAAGAATTTCATCGTGTGTGCATTGAAGGCGGACATATCGTAATTACTGATTTCCATCCGGAGAGCCTGGCACAGGGATGGCGTACTACCTTTGAAAACAACGGAACGACATACCACCTCCCAAATTACAACTACACGCGAGAAGATTACCTGGGATCCGTCGGTTCTGCTGGATTCACATTATTACAGGTGAAGGATATTCCTGTGAATGAAATACCCAAAGGATATATATCCGAAGAGACTGTAAACAAATATGACGGCGTTGGGTTGTGCCTGATAATTCTCGGGCAGAAATAATAAGACTTGATAGATTCATATTCACCGGACACTAAATAAAGGATGTTTTGTTTAATAATCTGGCTATCAGTTCAGCCACCACAAGAACCCTCTTGAACATAACTCTTACGTAGCATAGTATAATGTGCACTATTCGTCATGGTGTTGAGAGTTTTATAGTGGAAGAGATTATCGAAGAACATACGCTGGAAGGACGGGAAATTACCGTTACGTGGCGAGGTTCCGCTTTCACACCACCTCGATATCTGATCAGACAGGCCAGCGGTATTTGCATTACTGAGGAAGGTCTGATTGTGTTGGTCACGGGAGACGGGGAATCGTGGGGTTTACCCGGAGGTCATCCTGAAAACGATGAAACCATTAAAGACGCTTTTATTCGTGAAGTCCGCGAAGAGGCCTGCGCAATAGTAACGAATCTTGTGCACCTGGGAGTTTCAGAAGTAAAAGACGCAGGGAATCCCGAAGGATTTACGATAAACTATCAGGCACGGTTCTGGGCGCGGGTCCGGTTGGACGAGTTTAAACCGGAATATGAAACAACGGGACGAAAGCTGGTGACACCAGAGAACATGATTCCAGCGTTGAACTGGTATCCTGCCGGAATAATCGGGATAATATTGAAAGCAGCCCTCGAATGCGAGCAGAGATACAAGCTGGAGACCGATTGAACAAAAGGGCATAGCGTTACCTGAATACAGAACAGGTAAGCTATAGGCAATAATGGATATTAAAGGAATATTATTTGATTCAGGAGATGTCCTGGTTTTCCCAAAATCCGGCGCATGGTGGCCGGGACCTGACTTTGAATCGATTCTATTGCAGTATGGCATCGATGCTGCTGATTTCGAGACCGCTACAATGAGATTGGCGCTGGATGAAGGATACACCTATCTTGATAATAACCACTTGATCCTCAATCTTGAGGGAGAAAAAAACCAGTTCAGGACCTACTATCGCATCATCTGCGCTAAACTGGGCATTGATGCAAATGATGAATTGATCGAAGACCTGGCGCGCGCATATGTAGAGGAGTGCAATTTCACGCTATACCCGGATACTATACCCGTATTAGAGCAATTAGCAAATAATGGCATAATACTGGGCGTGATATCAGATGCCTGGCCGTCACTCCACAACAAGTACTTCAGCTTGGGGATCAGGTATTACTTCAAATCATTCACGATTTCAGCCGAAGTAGGTTGCTGCAAACCGGACGAGTTGATATATCGAAAAGCCATAGATGAAATAGGGATCGTCCCGGAGAATCTGTTATTTGTCGATGATGATTTCGATAATGTGAAAGGTGCAATTCGAACAGGAATAAATGGCATAGTGATGCTGAGAAACAAAGATGTTACTATCAGTGAAGTGCCATGCGTAAAGGAACTGTCTGAAATCCTTGATATGATAGAATAAACTCATGACCATCAACCGCGCACGAATTATCAAAGCAATAGAGAACGGACTGAAAGATAATCCGGCTGTGTTTGCTTTCTGGCTTGAAGGAGCGGACTCTACAGACATGGTTGATCGTTATTCGGATATTGACGTTTGGCTGGATGTTAAAGATGGAGAAGAACAGGAGATATTCGAGGAAGTCGAGAAAGTTCTCTCCGGGTTAGCCCAAATTGATTATTCATACGAGTCGGAAAACCCTCATCCAAAAATCAGGCAAAAGTCGTTCCACCTGAGAGGTACTTCCGAGTACCTGATGGTCGATGTTTGCATTCAAAGCCACAGTCGTGATTATCAATTCATCAAAGGAATTGGCGAGGATCCGCTGGTTGTTTTCAAAAGGGGTGGCATCAGATTCCGTGATGCCGAGGAATCTGAACTTCATCAAATCCTGGTGGACAGAGTCCATCATATAAAGCACATCTTTTCCCAACAATTGCGTGTTCTGTCCAAGATAGAGAGAGGTGAGTTTCTCGAAGCGTGGATGTATTATTCAAAGTGGACGTTGCAACCGCTGGCTGAGTTACTTCGAATAAGATACGCACCCCACAAGTACGACCATTATTTCAAGCATATTCAAAGAGACCTCCCCGGAGAGATCGTATCGCAGTTAGAGGAATTGGTTAAAATTAAAAGCCTTGAAGATATCAGGCAGGGAGTTACCAGGGCCTCTGAATTATTCAAAGACTATCTTAAAGTAGTCGAAAAAGACCTGGCTATTCGAAGCGAGAATCTACCTGCAACCGGACGCGATGAGGGCAAATCGCCCGAAAGTTAATAAAATCATTTTTAGATTAACAGATACTGATAGCAGATTTACATTCGATATCAGGACGGAGCATTATTATGGGTCTTGGTAAAATAAAACACTATGTACCCATAATATTATTGGTGAGTCTGTCAGCAGTCCTGTGTGCGGCAGTTACAGGATGCAACACAACCGTTCAGCCTGTTGATACTCTTGAGGAGCTGATCGACCGGTTGGAAAAATCGGGACTGGAAATAGAAATTACAGACCGGTCTGTACGAAATATTCATTTATCCGTCGAAGGGTTTGTATTCATAATTGAGGGCGAAAACACTCAGCTTTTCGAGTATGCAGATGTTGATACAGCAAATATACAGTTTCAGGCGCTGACGGGGCCAGGTCCCGGACTAGTTTTCTTCGAAGAAAACGAACCGCCTTTAGTTGAAACAGGATCCTCTGATCTCGAGGTTTATCACTCCGGCAGATTTACGTTACTTTATAGCGGTGATAATGAAGAGGTCAGAAAAGCCCTCAAAGATGTACTTGGTCAACCGATGTCACCACGGTAAACTTTCATGATTAGCCTGTGACTGTAAAGCGTGGTAACAGGAACGAATTTTATCTTTCATCAGTTTATCACCATGCCTTAAAGGAATAGTGATAAAAGTCATTTTTATCATGCTAGTACTACTCTTACAATATGCTATCACTAGCAGAAGGATGTTATGGAGGACGGAGAATGGGAAAATATCCAGCGAAGAATTATATTATACGTTCTTTACTCGCAGTTATAATACTACTTACGTTATTGGCAGCAACCTCGTGCACAAGCTCGGTTCCCCGGGAACTTACCGATAATGAAAAATTATGGAAAGACCAGGAACTGGAGAATTATAACTTTACTCTTGAGCGACAGTGCTTCTGCCCGGAAGACTGGCGCGGTCCTGTTACTATCGAGGTTCGCGATGGGACTGCTGTTTCTGTCACTTATCTGTCCGATGGGACGGATGTTACGGAAGGCAAGTTCGATGATGTGGATACGATCGATAAACTGTTTACACTGCTGAATAACGCCTATGCCGGAAAGGGTGATTTTGATCAACAAGCTGATTTAGTTGATGTCACTTATGATAAGCAGATGGGTTATCCTGCTACCTTATATATCGATGTTTCACAGCAAATGGCTGATGAGGAACAGGGATATACGGTTACGAATCTCGTTGCCAGATAGGTCTACACAGATAAAAATACGTAACACCAGTAAATACTAGTCCAAATAGCTACGGTCGTACAAAATGACTCCGTTATTATTTCGCTCCCGGGCGTGCTAAGTACAAACCAGGAATACTATCCCGTTGGCTCTTTAATAGATTCAGTGAAAACCTTGAAGACACAAATCGGTTTTGGGAACAACATAGGTACCTTGTTACGATATGCTTTATATTCTTCTCCAAACTTCTCCACCAGTTCCTTCTCTTCCACCAGAAATAAGAATACCAAAACCCATGTCCATTGACTGATAATGATAATTAGAAATGACCCCAGATGCCCAATGAGTAGCCCAAGAAAGGTCATGAAAATACCGATCATCAGGTGATGAGGATGCCTGACGCACTTATATATATCCGTGGTAACCAAACGGCTTGTACACCCCCATTCTTCTTGTTCTCCCAAAGAACTAAGCAACCTACCTGTTCTCTTAAGTGGAAAATGAGCCAATATCATGCCGATTAGACCCAATATGCGTACAAAGACAGGGAACGATTCGGTTTTCAGCATCAGGTCTGTTGCTATTCCAGCGGCCACACAGATACCCGCCAGGATAAGCCAAATTATGAGACGTTTACGGCATACTGACAATCCTTTCCTCCTGCGTTCACTATTAGGGAATTAACTCTTTCTTACGCTCAAGCTTAGGTTATACGAATTCCCCCGGATAGGCTAACACATTTTAGCCAAGATGTCGAAACTCATCACACCCCTCAAACCTTATCTTGACCGGGCACAGCAACTGACAGTCCTCCATGATAGGCCATCGTTATTAATTACGTCTGGATATTTGAAGAAAGTTCGAATATCTGTGGTTAGTCCAGTCTTTCTAGCCTGTCACTGCACCTTAATCCTTCAAATCATTAAGCACCATTTCAATAGCCTTCCCGAGTCTAGCAATACCGTCCCTGATTACGTCTTTACCAGTACAGGAGAAATTGAGTCTCATAGTGTTCGTGTCTCTCCTGTTCACATAGAACGGATCGCCGGGGACGAATATCACCTTTTCCTGCATTGCCCGGTCCAGTAGTTTTCTGGCAGAGAGTCCTCCGGACAATTCCGCCCAGATGAACATACCCCCGCGGGGATGAGTACGCGAAGTACCGTCGGGAAAATATTCGTCGATACACGCGGCCATCGTCTTCAATTGCTCACCGTATGCCTTTATTATCTTCGCGACGTGCAGGTCGATATCGTTGTCCTGAAGATACTGGAAAACAATATATTGTACGAGCTGGTTTGTGTGCAGGTCGGAAGCCTGCTTCGCTATAATCAGTTTATCCATGATATCGCCCCTGGCAACTATCCAGCCCAGTCGAAAACCCGGCACTACGGTCTTGGAAAACGACCCCAGAAGGATAGCGTTATCCGGCAGATAACTTTTAAAAGATGGTAAGGAATCTCCTGAATACCGTAGGTCGCCGTATGGATCATCTTCTATAAGCAGCGTCGATGTTCCTTCCAGGATACCGGTTATCTGCCGGCGGTTTTCCTCCGAATATGAGATTCCCGACGGATTCTGGAAGTTGGGGACGGTGTAGATAAGTTTAGGCCTGCACGAAGTCATCACGGACTTGAGTTTTTCTATATCCATTCCGTCATCGGAAACCGGAACAGGGTGAAACTCGGGCCTGAAGATGGAAAATGCCTGGATAGCCCCCAGGTATCCGGGCTCTTCAATGACTACATCATCACCCTCATTAACATAGATTTTACCCAGCAGGTCGAGTCCCTGCTGCGACCCGTTGGTTATCAGAATATCCTCGACCGGAATATCCAGGTTTCTCTTTTCCCGGTACCGATGTGATATCATTTCACGTAAACCCGGATATCCCTCGGAGTTCCCGTACTGGTATATGTCACTGCCGTGCGTTTCCATGACCTTTACCGCCGCCTGTTTCAGTTCATCAACCGGAAAAAGGTCGCGGTTAGGCAGACCGCCGGCGAACGAGATAACGGTTCGGTCAAGCGTTACCTTGAGTATCTCCCTGATAAATGACCGCGGTACGTCGGAAATACGATCAGAGAAGATTCCGGATATGCTGTTATCCGGTGTTTCGTAATCTTTCATTGTTTTTTTATTCTCCTGGTGTGTTTTTAACTTTATATCTCCTGCCTTCCGGTAACGCCTTTCGCTGTTGCCAGGTTGGCTTTCTCAGGTTCTTTAGGGCGCAGCGAACGGGCGGCTTTACCGGCAGTCCACATCTCCGAATTTCCCATCACCGCCAGTTCCTCCTGCAACTTCTCCTTATAGTCCGGCTTACTGCAGGTACGCATGACGCGTCGCGTCTCCCTTCCGTCAGCTACTCTCTCGTAAAGTTCCCTGAATACCGGCATTACCGCCTTCTTGAATTTTGGCTTCCAGTCGAGAGCGCCCCGCTGTGCCGTTGTCGAACAGTTGGCGTACATCCAGTCCATCCCGTTCTCACCCACGAGCCTGATAAGGCTTTCGGTCAGTTCCTCCACCGTTTCGTTGAACGCTTCGCTGGGCGAATGACCGTGTTTTCGTAACGTATCGTATTGAGCCTCCATGATACCTGCCAGCGCCCCCATGAGTACGCCGCGTTCGCCTACGAGGTCGCTCATCACCTCCTTTTCAAACGTGGTCGGAAAGAGGTACCCCGAACCTATTGCTATCCCGATAGCCAGGCAGCGTTCTCTTGCCCGTCCGGTGGCATCCTGGAAGACAGCGAAGCTGGAGTTGATACCTGCCCCGGACAGGAAATTCCGCCGTAACGATGTCCCGGATCCCTTCGGGGCAACCATGATGACATCGATATCCTCCGGGGGAATTATTCCGGTCCTGTCCCTGAAAGCAATAGAAAATCCATGGGAGAAATACAGGGCTTTTCCCGGTGTTAAATGTTTCCTGATGACAGGCCACTGCTCTTTATGTGCGGCGTCCGCCAGTGTCATCTCGATGATAGTGCCACGTTTCACCGCTTCTTCTATCTCGAAAAGGTTGATGCCAGGCTCCCATCCATCCCGGACGGCCCGTTCCCAGTTACGCCGGGTACTCTTCCTCTGCCCTACGATGACGTTAAATCCGTTCTCGTTCATATTCAGCGACTGCCCGGGGCCTTGCACCCCGTACCCGATTACCGCTACCACCTCGTCCTTAAGTACGGTACGTGCTTTCTCCATCGGGAATTCACTTCTCATCACCACTTCTTCTTTTACTCCGCCGAAATCGATCATTGCCATTTTATTTACCTCCTTTTAATTGTTTTACCGGCAATAAAAAAAGTCCCGGAGAAATCTCCGGGACTTAGTGCGTCAGTTCTTGGTTAATTAATTACATTTTTATCATCTCCGAACCGAAGACACGCTGAGCCCCATGGCATACAACGACGACCGCAACAGTAATACTATTTTGCCCAGCAATTATTCGATTTCGGGATTCCATCAATATCTGTCTTTCCTTGTTAATGTGTTTTAATTCTATAGCGAACAATAGGATTTGTCAATTACCTTTATAGAGGGTAAAACACTACTCGGACGATATGTAAGAAACACCTTTCATATACACGAACCGAAGAGTAAAATAATCTTTACGAAAATAATCCGTCAAGGATTAATCACTCAAGGAGATAAAGACTGATGGAATATAAAGATTGTGTGGAATTCGCCGCGAAATGCGGTACCGCGTTCATCGCCACGACCGACGGAAACATTCCTCATGTCAGGCCGCTTGCACTCCAGTTCGCCGACGAACGCGGTTTCTATTTCCAGACCGAACCGGTCAAAAGCTTCTACAAGCAGCTCCAGGCTAATAAATACGTCGAGTTGTGCTTTTACGACACCGAAGGCGGGGGACTCGGGAAGGTCATGAGAGTCAATGGCGAGATGGAGTTCGTCGATGACCTGGATTTAAAAGCGAAACTGATTGAAGAGAGACCGTTCTTTAAAATGCTGGGAATAGAGAAGCCTGATGATCCCCTGTTTGTCCTGTTCCGGGTATATAAGGGAGAGGCGTTTTTCTGGACGATGGCTGATAATATGAAGGAATCGGAGATAGAAAAGATAAAATTCGATTGTTCATAATCTATTCGCAACTCAACATACTGGACAAGCAGCACCACAAAGTATGAAAATGGAGGCTGACCAACCCGTATTTCATTGCAAAGAAAAAAATGTGTGTCATTCCCGCGAAAACGGGAATCTACTCCTTAGTAAATTGATCAGGCTGGGTTACGCTGCAATTCACCCATCCTGCTGGCTTCCGCCGGAAGGTTATGGATTCCCGATCAACAGATTTATCAACATAGTTAAGTAAGGGTAGAATGACATAGGAAGGGAGTATTCATGGCAATGATACAGCAGTTTTATTTACCGATAAAGGTACTTTTCGGTCCAGGAAGCATCGAGCAGGTCGGTCAGGAAGCAAAAAGCCTGGGAAGCCGGGCAATGATTGTCACCTACCCCGATATCCGCAGGCTGGGATTCCTGGATATCGTCCTGAAAGACCTTGAAAGCCAGGGCATCGAAGCGGAGGTATGCGAAGAACTGGAGCCAAATCCACGCACCACCACCGTCGACCGGGCAGCCCGTATCGCCCGTGAAAAGAAAATCGACCTGGTTATCGGGATGGGCGGCGGCAGCGCCATGGACGCAGCGAAAGGCATTGCCCTGGCAAGCTCCGGCGAAGCTCCTGTCTGGGATTACCTGCTGGGTAAAGCCCAGGCTGGGGAAAATGTCCCCAACCTTATACAAATTCCCACTCTTGCCGGCACCGGCTCCGAACTGAACCCGATATGCGTCTTTACCCACTGGGAAAGCCATGAGAAACGGTTCACGTTTGATAACAACCTGTGGGCGAAGGTTGCAATAATCGATCCCGCTCTGACCGTTACACTGCCTGAAAAACTGACCGCCGGGGGCGGTGTCGATGCCCTCTCCCACATCATGGAGTGCTACCTGATGCCGGATAAGCCATTACCGATGAACGATGCGATACGCGAAGCGGTGATGAAAGTGATAGTGCAGGTACTCCCCGAAGTACTGGCTAACCTCAACGATATCGATGCCCGTTCCCAGATTTCATGGGCAAGCACCATCGCCAGCTCGGATCTTTCCCGGCTGGGCGGTTCAGCCGGCAGCATGACCTGCCACGGCATCGAGCATGCCATCAGCGGATACTATGATATCAATCACGGTGCCGGTCTGGCCGCCCTCCTGCCGTCATGGATGAAACAATTTTATAGTGTCAGGGAAGACCGGTTCGAACTGCTTGGGAAGAATGTATTCGGCAAGTCCGACGGAATAACCGCGTTCGAAGAGTGGCTGGAAAAAGTCGGCATGAAAATCCGACTGAGAGACCTTGGCTGTGAACTCGAAGCAGCCGATGAAATAGCCGAGATCGCGTTGAAACTCTGGGATTATACTCCACATCCGACCGAAATGAATGCCGAAACAATAGCCCAAATATACAGGGATGCCTGGTAGTTATTTTCATATGTACATATTCTGGATAGACGGACAACCTATTGAAGATAAAAATCCCAATAAAAGAATTCACGGTATTGTACATATGAGATATTATCAGTAAACTTAACTCAATGGCGAAGTATACTCGAATACCGGCACTGAGTGGGAAACAACTGATTTCTCTCCTGCAAAACGATGGATGGAATATCCATGGTAGAACACGCCACGGTATATCGCTAAAGAAAATCGTGAATCTGCGTACTATAGTTACCATTGTGCCAGATTCAAGAGCAAGTCTTCCAGAGGGCACGCTTAATGCGATATTAGGAGTCAAGCAGACAGGAATCGGTAAAAGTGGATTACTCGTTATCATTAACAAATATGGATTGTAGCCTAAGCGACACCAGCGGGTATTGGCTGTATGTGAGGATGGATATATGAATTGCTACTGACGGGTAAACGGACCTGTATATCATCTTCCGGTTTATTAAGATGAAACTCTATACTATGTTCTTTGAAAAATCTATCTCTTTCACCTACTTCTTCTAACGTTTTTAGATGAAGCAGTACAGCGTCATTGAGCTTCCTCTCAGCTTCCGGCAATGACCTTCCGAACGTTGCGGTACCCAATTCATCACAGTAAGCAGTCCAACGCCCATCTTCTTTTTCAAATCTAAACGTGAACACTACATATCCTGCTTTACACACCATATCCTCCCTGCTCAAAGATACCATACTTTAACTCTGATATACTATTGTAACACATTATACATACAGGATATTATTCTTCTCTATCCTGTCCTCGGTTCGTAAGCCTTCTTGATTTCTTCCTCTGAAGGAGCAGGACCCCATGAGAAGACCTGTTCCCGGGTAATATTCGGAATGTGTTCAGGCGGCCTGACGATATTGAACCGTATCGCCTTTTCAGGGCAGGTATAGACACAGAGACCGCACCCCATGCACGACTTTTCTGTTATACTGGCCTTCATCTTCTTCGAGCCGGGCACTTTCACCATCTCGACAGCTCCGAATATACACCGCTCCATGCATGTCTGGCAGCCGCTGCACGCTTCCTGGTCGACACTCGCCAGGTACCGGCTCTTGGAAGGATCCATCAGGTCGTAGTCATACCCGGCATGGATGAGAGGATTGACTACCCTGCAGCAGCACTCACACCAGTTGCAGGCTTCCTCGAGCCGGGGGAAGTTCAGTGACAGGTGACCCAGTCCGGCATCCTCCAGGGCATACATTTCATCCATGGCTTCCTGGTAAGTCATGGGCTTCAGTTCCGGCCATCGCTCCAGGATACCGGCAAATTCCTTTTCGCTTGCTCCGTCGTCGTCATCAAGGATGACATGCACGCATACTTCCATCTTGTTATCGCACTGGCGGTGCTGGGTGCGGCAGGAACAGGGCAGGAACAGTATCATCTTCGAATGCTTGAACATCTCTTCGTAGTTCTCATAGGGTAATATCTGGTCTTTCGGGATATGTGGGCTGGCAGCCAGAGCCTGCAAAGCCGGCACGATGCGGTGAGTCGACCACATTCCCGTCAGCCGCCGTTTATACGAATGTTCGGCTATGGTATATCGCCACTCCTTGAAGAAGAATTCCGTCCACAGCTTGTCTACTTCGTCACTCTTATTCTGGGTGCGATGGCACAGCAGCATGGCATGAGTAGGCATCGAGTACCTGTCACCCATGAGACCGATCAATCCTTTCTCCATCAACACATCGAGCCGGGTTTTCAACTCGTTTTCTCCGATTCCGGTCTTTTCAGCCAGCTCCGATAGTGCCGCCGGTTTATCTAACTCGGAAAGTAAACTGCTTTCCTCGGGCGTTATCATCCCCTTAAGCACCTTGATAAACAACTCCGAATCGGCCATGTCGTATCGTTCTGCTATTTCCCGATACGCGTCTTTCCGCGAACTCATATTTACACCCCTTATTCGATCTTCCCGATTTACCACACACCGATCACCGGATAAATCTTAAGAATGGCTACAGTCTATTACCAGAGGTAAGAGAAGTCAAGGAGATTTTAAATGGAACTGTTTAGTCCCTATATCATAAGTATTACTCATCTTGTGATATAATTCGCTTATGAACGCTGAACAATTAGACATTTTAAGAATAATATTCACGATTGTGTTTGCGTTAAGCGGCATCGTTCTCGTAGTACTTGGATCTAAAGAGGCTGAAAATAAGAAAAAGAAACGAATGTTAATTGTCTTTGGAGGTGAATCTCTTTCTTTTTCCATCTTCGTACTGTCCTTATTTGTTAAATCACCAGAAATCAAGGATATACTTGTATCAATAGCTGTCCTCTCCGCTGCGATTCTGAATGGTTTGGTTTTCGGCTTTGTTATTACTGATTACAGACAGAAAAAGAAATAAGAGACATTATTCATAGAATATTCTCTGAATTACATTGTTGGAATCTAAAGCTGATACACCTGAAAGTCGTCGGTAACCTCCATCGGCACGCCGGTAATCGATATTATATCCTCCGCTGTCCAGCCGGGCGCGGCTTCTTTCAGGATAAGACCGTCTTTCCTTCCTTTTGCACCTTTTACCTCGATAACGGCCAGGTCGGTCACGATCAGGTCTACCTGCTGCGGCGCACCGGTGAGGGGCATGGTGAGTTCTTTCACTATCTTGGAGTTGCCGTACTTGTCCAGGTGCGTAATAGCGGCGATGCAGCGTTTCGGGCCTATCGTCAGCTCGAATGAACCGCCTATTCCGATACCTGAATTCAACGGCGGATAGTCGAACGACCAGTTGGCGAAGTCGCCGTGTTCAGATACCTGGAAACCGCCGAGTACGCCCGTGTCGATTTTGTGCCCTCGCAGCATGCCGAAGGCCTCGCCGAAATCGAAGATAGCCATACCGGGTCGTTCTCTTACCTGCTGTATCGACGAGTTATGCACCGCCATATCCATCTCCTGCCATTCATCGATGGTATACGCAGCACCATATCCCAGGATTCCGTTCTCGCCGTGCCAGAAGATATCGACTCCGGCAGGAACATAATTCCCGACAAGTCCCGGTATCCCCCTGCCGAGATTGACTACATCGCCGTCCTTGAATTCCTTCGCAACGCGCATGGCGATTGTTTCCATGTCGAGTTTTTCCACTCGGTATCGTTCTACCAGTTTTTCGCGTTCAACACTCATTACGCACCCCTTCCCGACGCAGCAAGTTTCGATTGACGCCTGGAACCTTCCGGACCGTACATCCGCTCTTTCATCATCTCATCCCACTCGGGAGTCCCCTTTCCGCCTTCCGGTACCTTCACAATTCGGTCGACATACACATGAGGTGTGTGTATCTGGTCCGGGTCTATCTCCCCCGGTTCCACTATCTCCAGGACCTCTGCAATAGTGATTTTCGAGGCCCTGGCGACAAGAGGATTGTGGACTCTCTGCATTCTCCGGTACACCAGGTTACCGAATTTATCGGCTTTCTGCCCCTTCACGAAGCCGAAATCGGGTACGAGGGGTTTTTCAAGCAGGTACTTTTGCCCATCGACTGTATACGTATCGTAATACTCTTCAAGAAAGGTGCCAACACCCACCGGCGTCAGGATGCCGCCGTATCCGCTGGCGGCCGCTTCCAGTTTGGTACAGATAGCTCCGAATGTTGTCGGGACTACTTCGATACTCTCTATTGCCTCTTTAAACGGTCTCATTTCATCGTCACCGCTGCCTGAATACACGGTGCTGGTAAAACCTGTGATCACTTTCTTTATCTTGCCCGGCTGAAGCAGGCAGTTACTCGGTCCGTAGGAGGTAAAAGGCCTCTCTTCTTCCGTGGCTTCCTTTACCGGCATGACCATATTCCCCATGACAGTCAAGTCTCTCACATCTTTTTTATACAAAGCTTCCCAGAGATTCACTGCCTGGCTGGACGTCCCGAAGGTGGAAAAGGCGATCATCGCCCCGTCGAAGATATCGGCAACCGCTTCATCGAAACTCTCGAATATCTTGTTTTTCATTTTCCGTTCTCCCTTCCCACGTTTATACTTTATAGACCCTGCACAGCAGCGCCCGGTTGCACCAGCCGCCGGTTAGCGGGTCGCAGCTTTCTGGATCGTCCAGTGTCAGCACGTTCGCGTTCGATTCCCATAATCCGTGCAGTGATGGTTCGGCGCCGTCCATCTCCGGGAACCACCAGCTTGCTTCAACGTTCACCACGTCGGGCAGTATCCCCGGATTCAGGTGGGCTTTCTGCTTTATCCTGCCGCGCCGTGTCTCGATGTATACCCAGTCGCCCTCGCTGATACCCAGGTCTTTCGCTGTATCGGGGTGGATATCCGTCAGCGGGTCGGGGTGCCGTTCCCTCATGCCGATTCCCATCTGCCGGTGCTCTGAATGGAACATCGGCATGAATCGTCCGCCCGTGTTCAGGATAAGCGGATATTCCTTTGCCACCTCCGGTGTGCTGACCGGACTTTCCGGTGGCTCTTCGTAATACGGCAGTGGATCGTAGTCGAGTTTTTCGAACACCGTCGAGTATAACTCCACCTTTCCGGTAGCTGTCGGGAATCCGTTTTTCTCGTACTTTTTATATTCCCTCCCGCCGCGGATATATCCGGTATCGGTAAATTCCTCATAGGTCATACCCAGCGGCTCAAGCTGGTATTGAATGGCGTCCTCTATCTTCTCCCAGGGCCAGTATTCCTCCTGCCCCAGCCGTATCCCCAGTTCCCGCCATATCGAGTAATCGTCCTTCCTCTCCCCCAGCGGCTGTACTGCCCGTTCGCCGCCGAATACCACGTCCGTAAGGTCTTCGAAAGTGGAACACAGCGGTCTTTCCATCCAGCTCGATACCGGCAGGATATAGTCGGCCAGTTCGGCGGTCGGCGTTTTCCAGAAGTCCATTACGACATGCAGTTCCAGGTTTTTACTCTTCATCGCTTCATAGACAAGTTTGGTATTGGCCGCCCACATCAGCGGATTGCTTCCCCAGGTAATCATCGCCTTGACCGGATACGGTTTTTCGGTGAGGATAGCTCTCCAGGTCAAAGGCGGTGACGCGGCCAGGCGATGCCCGACCGGCTCCGGCTGACCGGTGAATTTTTCGTATGGTCCGGACGTCAAGCCGTATGCCTGCCACGACATCACCTTAAATCTGTCGGAACCGATCTGCTTCGGTCGGTTCTCGACCGGCAGTTTATCGTCCAGTTCGAGGACAACTTCCCGCCTGAACAAGTTTCCGTCGACTTCCGGTCCGATATCCGGTATAAGGTCACCGCCCCGCACATCCAGGTTTCCGGTTATAGCTCTCAAAATGACTCTGCACTGTTCAACCCGCGAGGCGTTCCGCCCTATCTGGTCGACGGCGACTCCCCTCACCATGCAGGCCGGTTTTGATGTGGCGTACATCCGGGCGGCGGCAATTATCTTCTCTTTATCTACTCTGCATATTTCGGCTACTTTTTCAGGGGTATATTCCTGTACCCGTTCCTTTAGCTGCTCGAAACCGTGGGTCCACTTTTCAACGAATTCTTTGTCGTATAATCCTTGGTTGATGATGACGTTCAGCCAGCCCAGAGCAAGCGCGGTGTCCGTGCCGGGTCTCGGCTGAAGCCAGATATCCGCAATATCCGTCGTCTCTGTCTGCCGGGGGTCGATGACGATTATCCTGTAGTTTTCATCTTCTTTTCTCCGCTTGATGGAAGCCATCGTCCGGGGGAACGAGCTGTATGGATTCTGTCCCCACACCACCGTGCAGTTTGAACGGCCGATGTTGGCCGCCAGGCTGCAGCATCCGCCCAGCATCGCCATATTAATTGCGTAGCAGTTCAGGAAGCAGATTACCCCGGCGTGGGCGACGTTCTGGGGATTGCCGAAAAGGTTGAGAAACCGCGACCTCATCCAGAACATCCCGCTCCTGTAGGTCCCCTCGGTCACCACCAGACTTTCCGGTCCGTATTTCTCCCTGACATCACCAAGCTTTCCAGCGATATCATCCAACGCCTGTTCCCAGTCTACTTCCTCCCACTTGCCTTCACCGCGTTCGCCGGCTCTCTTCAAAGGACGCATCAGTTGGTCGGGATGATACAGCCATTTCGATCCATATCCTACCCTCTCGCATACATTCCCCAGTGTCAGGGCATGTTCCTTGTTACCGGTGATCCTTGAGACTTTTCCGTCCTTCACTTCGACCAGGACTCCGCAGTTCCCGGCGCAGAACGCGCACCCGGCTTTCTTGATAACTTTTTCCATCTGCTCGGTATTCATATCGATTTCCTTTCCTCTGCAGAAGCAGCCCTTTTTGTGCCAACCAGAGTACAACTTGTAATACGGTCTGTCAATGTATAGAGAGTATAAATAAAGTAGCGAATCATTTCAAAATATCGATATGGACATCCTTATGTCTGATCCAAAGTGAATGAATAGTTCTGGCGAAACCCTATGAACTAATACCAGCCGAGTGTTCCCTCGCGCTTCGACCGTGATATTCCCCACCAGAGCAGTTTATACCCCACGGGCAAGAGGACAACCCCGAATACTGCTCCTTTTACGAATTCCAGTGCTATTTCCGGGTCCAGCAACGAAGGATTGGTAAGCATTGCCAGCCGGCATAGATGATAAACCCATGTCTGGGGAAGAAACCAGGAGATGGTCGAGATTCCAGGGAAGAATATCGTATCGAGGAAAACCACAGGAAAAGATACTCCGGCAAAGAGATTCTGGAGAACATTGATCGACCAGGTGATAGGATCAGTTGATTTTGTCACAATTCTCACACCGGTAGATATCATAGCCAGGCCGAGTAATATTGCGGCGGATATTATGAAAGCCAGAATCACGGCAATGATGTTTACATGCAGTTGAGCATGAAACACGGTGATTCCGATAATCAGGTAAGGGACAAAAGTGATTACTGATAAAATATACGTCCACGAGATATTGCCGATTATAAATATCGCCGTATTGATATCCGTCATCAGGATCGTTTCAAGGGTCCATGGATTAAGCTGTCTTTCGACTCCCTGGACGATAGGCATTATCAGATTGCTGATTGCCACACCCGCCACAAGGAAAGAAATGTAGTCGCTGTTGTACATTTCCTGGACTGGTCTTTGGACATAGGTAGCCGCTACACCCCAGGAAAAGACACCGATGAAAATATTAATGATCTGGGTTATCATCGTTGTCTTATAGGTAGTCCAGCTAAAGAAATCACGCTTGGTGAAAGCGGCTATCTGTTTTAAAAAAATAGGAATTTCCATTGGTTATTCCTGCGAACCCTCTGATCCCTCTTCTCTGCGTCTCCGGGTAATGGCCGTAAAAGCGTCTTCGAAGGTCGGTTCCTGGGTTGTAATCCCTTCAATCCGTAACCGGTATCCAGCCAGTACTTCCAGGATGGTTGAGAGAATCAGGTCTTTTTGAACCCGCATCGAGAGTCTGGCAAGCTTCTTGTCTGCATCCATTTCAGGGGTAACACCGTGCACCCCCGGGATTTTTTCCAGAGTGTTAAGCATTATCTCCTGTTCTTCACTGTAAATAGCATCTGCCAGTGTAATATTGAGAATTTTTACATCGGACATCGTATAACGAATATGGTCCGGGGTATCGCACATGGTAATCTTTCCCCTGTCGAGGATCGCAATACGGTCGCAGATATCCTGGGCCTCAGGCAGGTTATGGGTGCTGAGTACTATGGTTTTCCCTTCTTCACGGGCAAGCTTGTCACGCAGAAGGTGGCGGAATTCCATTGCCGATGTGGGATCCAGGCCAACGGTTGGTTCATCGAACAGCAGCACCTGCGTTTCTCGGAGTAACGCCCGGCAAAGGAGTAATTTACGCTGCATTCCCGTCGAATACCGCTGGTAGCCGTCATCCGCCCTGTCTTGAAGTCCGGTAAGTTCCAGAAGGTAATTGATTCTTTCTTCCGCTTCTTTGTCTCGTAGTCCATAGAGGAGAGCATAAAAAGCCAGGTTCTGTCGACCCGATAACCTCCAGGTAAAACCTCGACTCTCCGGCAGAACAGCTTGAAGGTTTTTCAGTACCTTGCCCGGTTCTTTTTTTACATCGATGCCATTTATATAGGCAAAACCTTCATCATGGATTACCAGCGTACAGAGTATCTTTATCAAGGTGGTTTTACCGGCACCGTTCGGACCGAGTAAACCGAGTACTTCACCTTTTTTTACCTGTAAATCAATCCCTCTCAGAGCCTCTATATAGGATCCTTTTTTCCTCTTCAGGACTCCGAATATATTACCGAAAGAACTGACACTGCCCCCGAAACCTCTGCCATAACCTCCTCCTTCCCTTCGGGAAGCAGTCGGATATCTTTTTATCAGTCCTCTGGTTTCAATAGCATAATCCGAATTTGTCATACTGTTTACCCGATAATAAGTGTCCATCATCCTGACACAGGTAGATGGTGCGGGATGTTTAGTTACCGGTTCGCTTTATGCAGTAAATCAGATTATAGCACTTAATATCACCTGTTCATAGGTACATGCTGAGGTGAAAATCTGCGTAACAAACAGTAATACTTAGTTTCAAAGCCGCCTAAAACAGGCCGCTTTGATAACGGTCATATTCTACCATTTTATGATTTTATATTCTTTGTTGATACTCACCTAAACCTGACCTATTGACCGCCATATCCTTTATGATTATGATATGAACAACCTAAAGGGGAGATTTTCAAATACCACTACAATGAGTATTCCATCAGATGGTGAAATCCGGAAGATACTCGTCGACCGCATCGATGTTCGTCGTCAAAGCGTTGGAATCGTAGCAGGTGTTATAGAAAACAACGAAAAACGCGTTATTCCGTACGGCCATCTCGATGTAGATGATCCGCGCCCTCTGAACGGTGATACGGTTTTCGAGATCGGCTCAATAACAAAGGTATTTACCAAGCTGTTACTTGCTGATATGGCACAGCGTGGAGAAGTGGCGCTGGACGATCCGGTCAGCAAGTTTTTACCCTCCTCTGTCAGAATGCCCGGGAGAAACGGGCGCGCTATAACCCTGATTGATCTGGCAACACATACCTCCGGACTGCCCCGTGAAGCGGGAAATATGAAGTATACAGATACTGGTAATCCTTATGCCGACTATACTATCGATCAGCTTTATGAATTTCTCTCGAATTACTCACTCACACGGAATATCGGCTCGGAACGCGAGTATTCGAACCTGGGCTTCGGTTTACTCGGGCACGCCCTAGCGAGAAGGGCGGATACGGATTACGAATCTCTGGTATATTCCCGTATTTGTGCTCCACTCGGTATGAACGATACCCGAGTTACTTTTACACCGGAAATGAAAAAACGGCTCGCAGCCGGTCATGATCCTGGACTGACCTTCATCGATAACTGGGATTTTCCTGCACTTCCTGGATTTGGCGCATTGCGTTCTACGGTCAATAACCTGCTCATTTTCCTGTCGGCTCATCTTGACCCCAATAGTTCGCCGCTATCACCAGCTATCACTTATGCACAAAAGAAAGTACCTCGCCCGACCGGTCAGAAGGATATGGAATTGAACCTTGGCTGGGGTATATCGAAAAGTAATGGTAAGGAGATACATTGGCATAATGGAGGTACCGGGGGCTATTGTTCCTGGACTGGCTTCAATCTTGATGCATGTGCCGGAGTCGTGGTCCTGTCTAATACCGGTTGGCTGGTGGATGACATTGCGTTCCACCTCCTTGACCATGACTTTCCCCTGGCAAAACCTCCATCGGAACACATCGAGGTAAATATTGATACCAGTCTTTATGATTTTTTCGTAGGGATGTATAAGGTCGGACCGGACTTCGCCCTGACTGTCACCCGTGACGGGGATCATCTGTTTTCTAAAGCTACTGGAATGGCTAAATATGAAATCTTTCCTGAGAGTAAATTCGACTTCTTTTATAAGACTATGGACGCCCAAATTACCTTCGTTCCCGGAGATGACGGTTACGCGACTGAATTGATTCTGCATATTGACCGGTCGGATGATCACCTTAAACGAGTGTAATAGAGTTTCACAACATAGCATTTACAATGAAACATTTTTATCCGTTTCTGATTCCTCTGCCGCTTTCTGATTTTCTAAATCCATCACGTTACCGAAATAAAAGCCGATTAAGACGGTAACAATGATCACTATCCCTGCAATATGGTAGATCATGTGGATGCCTATTGCGTCTGCAACTGGTCCGAAAATAAGTAAGCCTAACGGTATCATCGCTGAATTTGCAGAAATCATCAAAGAAAACACTCTTCCCTGCATGTCCCTCGGGACCACTGACTGAAATATCGCCCCGACTGGGGCGTTGCCGATCGCATTTGCCACACCTGCCATAAACCACATGGACAGACCCAGGAAGAAAAGACGTTCCGTGGTAAAACCGAATATGAATACCGTGATGCTGTACATGATGAAACTCATAAAGATGGTGGCAATTTTTCTCTTGAATCCACCCCAGGCGCCAAGGATAAGACCGCCAGTGATAACTCCACCTCCGAAGGCTGCCCCAAGCCACCCTAGTTTAAGAACATCACCACCCAGGCGTACTGTAACCAGCATCGGCAGCATCATCTCGCCCGGCGAAGCGACAAAATTGATGATGGCACCGATAACAATCAAGACCAGGAGAGCTTTCCATGATGCTATGTACCGGAATCCCTGCACCATATCACCGATAACGTTCGGTTTTTCCGTTAACGTGGTACGCGCAGGTTGCGGTATTCTCAACATAAACAGGATTCCTATCGCCAGCAGTGCGGTAATGATATCCACTGATAACACCCAGTGCATTGGCAATGTCGCCATGAGAAATGCCCCGGCCGGGGGTCCAACCAGGTTGATCGCACCAGAGAGTGACATATTTAGCCCGTTGGCTCTTACCAGGTGCTTCTCCGGTACAATCATAGGAACTGCAGCGTTGAATGCCGGCTGTTGGAATACTCCACCTATAGCCCTTAAAAGTAGTACGACATAAATATGCCACAACTGAATATCATTAGTGTAGAATAAAACGAGCAGTAATCCTGTCAGGATCATGGTAACAAGGTCGGAATAGATCATTATCTTTTTACGGTTCCACCGGTCTACAAGTGGCCCGACGAATGGTCCCAGGAAAACCCAGGGAAGAATGTTCATCATCATGACTGTAGAGAAAAGCGTAGCAGAGCCTGGTTCGCCGGAAACGTCCCCTGCAACGTACCAGCCCAGGGCAAATCCCACTACCGAACTCCCGAACAAGGAGGCTGCTTGGCTGCTCCAGAGAACGAAGAATTTCTTCAGTGTTGCTTCTCCCTTATTAACACTGGTGAGTCCTATCTAAAGAGCGACTCAGGGTTTACAGAATCTCTTTATCACAAATACCGTTTCAGAATATCTGCATTGAATTGCTTGCCATGTGTAGGATAAATCTGTTTTGCACCCATGGAGAGCAGTAGACGCCAATGCTCTTTTATCGCTTTGGCATCCTCATCGACTTGCGGCATGCCGGGACCAATCTTCAAAGGTAAACCGTTTACCGCCAAATCACCTACAAATGCATCACCCGTGTCCAGCAGCAGACTCATCGATCCGGAGGTATGCCCGGGAGTATAAATAATCCTTCCATGGATGCCGTAAGATTCCAGGGAATACTCGTTGTCGTCAAGAGTAATGTCTACCGGCGTACCGGTAAATTTCATGAAGGGCTTCAGTACCGTACCCAGTGCCGAACATACTTTACCCCATGTATTGATGCCGGGTGGTACGAACACAAGCCCTTTTTCAACCCAGTCCTTTTCACGGTAGTTGATGGCAATGTTACATCCGGTCAGGTTCTCGAATTCATTTGCCAAACAGACATGGTCGATATGTCCGTGAGTGAGAAAAAGTAGAGATATATCCCGGGGATTTATCGATAAACTGTCCAGCCTTTTCAGCGGCTTCTTTCTGCTTACTGGATTTCCCGCATCAACCATTATTATCCCATCTTGCTTGATTAGATAGCAGTTAAATCTCTGCATTCTCATGGAAAAACGGTGTATCTCTGTTTTCACCATTTTCCCTTTCCTGGTTTACACTCATCTGTCTAGCGACGACCTGATTTCGATCTAACTATCCGATATTTGATCTTAAGAATCTCTTTATTATTATGGTAAGTTCCTTAACGACCCTAAGGACAAAGATGACGTTACTATCGGTAACGTTAACCTTCTTACGCTGTAGTAATACTACTGCAGGTTCATAGTGAGGGATTATCCCGCTATAAATAGCTTGAATATAGCATTGGCTACTGTCGGGATAAGCCCTTCATCTTGTTAACTTCAGGATACGTTTTTTATATTTCTATGTGTTCATTCCGTCAGATAATCCCCGTGGCCAAAGCATAGGCCCACCCATCAAGGTCCGGAGTCTCAATTCCCATGAGGTTTAGTGCAACCTTGACTTCCGTTCGGTGTTCAACACCGTGCTCCAGCGCATGCGTGAGAATGAAGCTGACCGGAAGGTTATAGGTTCGACCTGCGTAACTCAACGCGACTTCACGATCCAGGTCGAGGTCCTCCGCTATCCGCCCCAGTTCGTCGTTAGTCATTTTGGCCACTTCGATAAGGACTTCTAATCCCGGCCAGGGCGAGTGGCGGCCCATCTCTCCCTCGTTCTGCCACCCTTTTGTTCTGAGGATAAACGTTTGCTGACCGCCGACCAGGTGGGTCAGCAGTTCAGCCACCGAACCGGACACGCCGGACGATTTTGCCTTCAGTTGTTCTTCGCTCAAGCTTCGGCAGGCATTCAGAAGAGTGAGGTTGGCCCAGCCGTTGTAATGAAACATTTTTGCCAGTGGACGATTCAATAAATCCTCCAGGCCGTCAGAGTCGGAGAGAAAACGAGACCATCATATCACGCAGCCTTCATTGACGGCAATATAGGCATGAAAGTCCATTATATTTCCTCATATTCCAGCTACAGGAAATTTAGAAATTAATATATCCATATAACCATCCCGATAGCTGTTCAATGATGACTACATTCGGATTAGTGAGGGGATCTTGTATATGGGAAGTTCCTGTTTATTGGTGAATGATCATCATAGAACTGACACTTCGAGCTTCAAGAAAACCGCATTTTTTATAGAAATCAACGGTATCTTTTTCAGTGAGTAAGACAATACGTTCATAGCTTTTATACCCGGATGCGATCATACTAAGCAGTGTTTTCCCTATCCCCTGTTTTTGATAATCGGGGTTGACCAGCAGATAAGGGATGTAGGCCGTTAATGATCCATCGGCAATCGAATTGATCAGGCCAACGAGTTTTTCCCCGTTCCAGGCTGTGATAACCTTGTCCGAATGACTGAAAGCTCGCTGGAGTTTATCAGGTTTTTCTCCTAGAGGCCAGTTTACGGAAAGGAAAAGATCCCAAATACTGTCGGATTCCAGCTCTTTAATGTCAAGATATGTAACAGCCATAATTCACCTTAAAAACATTCAGATAGGATGAGCTTTTTCATTTTATCACAGACATCATCCGCTTGGCGCTGTTGGTATCCATACCGGCGAAAGCCGGTATCCGGAAATCCGGGTGATTGTTAATACGAAAACTTACAGGGATAATGCCATACATCGACCTGATTACCAGGATATTGCGGAGGATATAAAGAAGGGGGAGTATTTAACTCCCCCCTGCTCTTTAAATCTCTCTGCTAGGAAATGCTTGTTTAAGCTTTGTCGAGTTCTCTTCTCATTCCCATGTCATAGAGTACCCGTTCCCGGGATTTGTCTATGCCGAGGGCTTTTCTCTTGCTGTCGATATGGTCTATTACCATCTTCGCCATTTTATACGGGTCCAGTTCGAAGTCCCACTTTCCGCCATAGATGTGTTCCATTTCTTTAAACAGGTAATCGGTTACTTCTTTACTGCCCAGCGTCGGCCAGGTAGCCCCGAATATCGTGTAGACTCCCGAAGCGACGAAATACTGCCCGATAGCGACCGCCTTTTCACTCATCCATTCAGGCGCAACGCCTGCCACCGGCAGATCGCTGATATCGTCACCGAGTCCGCCGTCTTTCACCATGGCTGTTGCCGCCATCAATATCCGGCTGTTATCAATACAGGCTCCTAGGTGTAACACCGGCGGGATTCCGACCGCTTCACATACCGAAGCCAGCCCGGGTCCGGCGTACTGGATGGCTTCCGGTATCAGTAAACCCGCTTTGCCGCATGCCATGGCGGCGCATCCTGTTTCAAGAACCAGTACATCATTCTTTATCAGTTCTTTTACCAGCGTTACATGAAGATCATCATGAGTTACTCTGGCGTTGTTGCATCCGACTACACCTGCCACTCCCCGTATCCGGCCATTAATGATATTTTCGTTGAGCGGGTGATACGATGCCCTGAAAAGTCCTCCCATCATGTAATTGATGGTCTCATGGCTGAATCCGGCGACAAGCGGTGTTTTTTCATCCGGAATCCTGACATTGTCGCCGCGGTTTACGAAGTTCTCTATCGCCGTTCTTAATATGGTTCTCGCTGACTCGGCAGCGTTATGTTCGTCGAACTCGATATGCATCGCACCCTGGATTTTTGCTCTTCTATCCGTAGTAATGAGTTTCGTATGGTAACAGGAAGCAGCTTCAGCCAGCCCCTGCATGATACACTGAACATCCACAATCATTGCGTCGAGAGCCCCGGTGACGATGGCGAGTTCCTGCTGGAGGAAATTACCGGCGATGGGGAGTCCGTGTCGCATCAATATCTCGTTGGCCGTACAGCACATCCCGGCGATATTGATGCCGTTTGCTCCTTTCGACTTTGCCAGCTCGATCAGTTCAGGTTCCTGTGATACCACGGCTATCATCTCGGCAAGATATGGTTCATGACCGTGAATGATGATATTTACCTCGTCTTCTTTGAGTACGCCAAGGTTTATTTCACTTACTGCGGGCGATGGAGTTCCGAAGAGGATATCCTGGAGGTCGGTGGCGATCATACTGCCGCCCCAGCCGTCAGCCAGGGAAGTCCTGGCGCCATGATTGAGCAGGTCCTTGTAGTCCTGGTCTACACCCATGTGAGTGCGGTGCATCGCTTCCGAAACCTCTCTGTCGATACCCCTGGGTTCGACATCGAGTTTTTTCCAGAGTTCCTGCCTCTTAAGGGGCGCTCTTTTTATGAACCGCAGCGTTCCTTCCTGCTTGCCGAATTCGCCCTGTATTATTTCACCGACATCGACCGCTATCTCGTTATTGCTGCGGTCGCCGATCTCAACGCCAAGTTCCAGCGCCAGCTGCAGAAGCTTGACTTCATCCTTAATAACGAAATCTTTCAACTCGCCCCTTGCGGTCTGTAAGAAAATTTTGGCAACTTCACGCCCGTGATCGCCGTGAGCCGCCGCTCCGGCGGCGATCTTGCGAAGGAAATTACGGGCGGCAATCGTCTCTGCCGTAGCTCCGCATACTCCCCTTCGCTTTTTCTTGTCTTCGGGAGTTTCCTCCTTTTTCCTGGGAAGCGGTACCCGGCATGGCCCCATGGCGCAATTACTGCAGCAGCTTCCCTCGGCGCCTATCGGACACGCCTTCATGTTTTCAGCCCGTTCGAATACGGTACTCACTCCATCGTCAACCGCTTTCTCTATCATATCCAGAGTCGCCGGATCGATACTCTTCTTCATCTCCTCCACCATCCACATCCTCCTTGTAATTAAAAAAAACAGACCTAAATTGATGGAAAACACACCATCAGTCCGTACAGCCACTGTACCCGATATGCGTAAATTTTGATGTGATTAATGTCATATGGGGGAATAGCTCAATAATAAAAGTACATCCGGAGGTAATGAAATCGATATACATATGGAAACCTGCTTTTACCGATATGGTAGAATAGAATTACAAACTCCGGCGGGGGATTAATTATGAAATTCCGTATTATTACAGAACATGATTCGGAGACAGAAAGCTGCGCCGCTTATTGTCCGGAACTGCCTGGTTGCTGCAGTTGCGGTGATACAGAAGAAGAAGCACTGGCTAATATCAGGGAAGCTATCCAGCTATACCTTGAACCTCATGACCTTAAGCTGAATCCCGATGAAAAAGTATTCGAGGTTGAAGTGCCGGTCTAATGGCACGGAAACTTCCTAGAATGACGTCTGAAGAAGTGATCCGTGTTCTTGACCGACATAGATTCGAACTAGTTTCTCAACGGGGAAGCCACCAGAAATGGCGTAATCCTGATACCGGCAAGCAGGTTATCGTTCCTTATCACAAGGGTAAACATCTGCCGTTGGGTACCATGAAAAGTATTATCGAGGGCAGCGGAATTACAGAAAACGAATTCCGTCGGTGAGATTATACTTCTCCCCCGAAAGTACTAATACAATCTAATTCCTTTATCCCATTTGCATTTTCACACTCTTTGTTTTACGCTATTTCTCGCCATATAGGAGGGAAGAAAATGAAGGATTTCAAGGACAAGGTTGCGTTTATTACCGGAGCGGGATCGGGTGCCGGTTTCGGCCAGGCGAAGGTTTTCTCCGAAGCGGGCTGCAAGGTGGTAATAGCGGATGTCCGCAAGGACCACCTCGACGAGGCGATGGCCTATTTCAAAGAGAAGAACGCCGACGTTCACGGCATCCAGCTCGATATCACCGACCGCAAGGCTTACGCGGAAGCCGCCGACGAGGTGGAAAAAGTGTACGGCAGTCCTCCCCAGCTTCTGATTAACACCGCCGGAGTCAATGCCTTCGGCCCCTGCGAAGCCTCCACCTTCGAGGACTTCGACTGGGTGATGGGGGTCGACCTTGGCGGAGTCATCAACGGCATGGTCACCTTCGTGCCAAGAATGATACAGGCCGGAAAGGGCGGTCATATCGTCAGCGTTGCTTCCTGGGGTGGGATCTCCCTGTCGTCCGGCTGCACACCGTATTCGGTCGCCAAGATGGCAGTCATCGGCCTGATGGAATGCTACTATGAAGCGTTGAAACCTTACGGCATCAGCGTTTCCTGCCTGTGTCCGGTTGGTATTAAATCGAATATCGGGGAGTCATCGTACACCCGTCCGAAAGAACTGGAAAACACCGGCTATAACACCAACGAAAAGACAATCGAGTTCATGCGCCACCACTACTCCTTCGGTATCGAGCCGGAAGACCTGGCGCAGATTCTCAAGAAGGGCATCGAGAACGAACAGCTTATCATCCTGCCCTTCGACGATCCCGAGCAGATGATGAAGGATTCCCTGGAAAGGTGGGTCAATTACTGCACTCCCGAGGGCACAAAGAAACAGGATGAGATGAGAATGAAACGCCACGAGGAGATGAGAAGCCGGATGAATTCCGATGAAGACAATATGATGACCGGTGCGGCGGAAGCCGGGTGGGGCAAGGCTAACCCCAGCATCACCTGGGTAAAGAACGACGGCTTTGGAAGTTAGTTTTTTGTTATGAGAATCTGTAATCTCCCCCTTTGACAAAGAGCCTGTCCCGTACCTGATACGCGAGGGATTATGGGGGATTTTAAACCTGCCCAATAGAAAATCCTTCTCCATCTCCCCTTACGAAAGGGAGACGAATTTATCAATTGGTGAGTTAGAAAAAACAACAAAACAGGCCATTCGAAATAAGAAAAAGGGGCGGGCGTATACCCGTCCTTTTTCATTAATCTGTTCAAGTCTTGCATGACATGTGTTACCGCGAACAAGTAATTTCTTCCAGGCTGGTGGACTGGCTTAATTAAAACTTATTGACTTCTCCTTACCCATCATCCTATACTCAATAACCTCAATTATGACCTGTATTAAGTGGGTACTATAGCTGCCGATAGTGCGGTGGTATATAGTATCCTTATTTTTTTAAAGGAGATTAATAATGGGTAAATCAGAAGCACCGATTTCAATAAATACTCCGATAGAAAAGGTATTTGATGCAGTAGCAAATCCTGAAAAAATGGCTGAGTATTCTAATGCATCCGTTCTTTTAGAAGTAAAAGGGAATCCGGGTGAACTGGGAAGTTCCGCCGATTGGGAATATAACGTCGCAGGAATGAAATTTCATGCAACGACAACAGTATCTCTAGTCAAAAAGCCAAAGAAACTGATACAAGAGATGGCAGGAGCGATGCCGGGCAGATGGATATGGAATCTCAAACAAAAAGGTAAAGCTACTACGGTGGATTTCTGTATAGAATATAACCTTCCGGGTGGAATGTTCGGAAGAATGGCTGACCGGTTATTCCTGGGTCGCATGAATCAGAAAAACCTGGAGAAAACCTTGGGTTGTTTGAAAGAATATTGTGAAAAGGGGACAGGAGCATAAATAACGGATATAGAAGAAAACGGGAGGGAAAAAATGGATATTTTTACAGTCAACGAAGAAACCTGTACCAAATGTGGCGCCTGTGCTGATGTTTGTCACCTGGGAATAATAGATTTCCAGGAAAACTCC
>JAFGCW010000063.1 GCA_016932435.1 Dehalococcoidales bacterium
ACCACCCGTTCCCATCCCGAACACGGAAGTGAAACGCCCCAGCGCGGAGGATACTGAGGGGTCTCCCCTTGTGGAAAATAAGTCACTGCCAGGAGACTTTACCTGAAATCAATGATAAGGGTTCATTACTCTATCCTTCCACGCTTATCTCATGTTGCTTTATTACAAAGGTTGGATTATAATTAATTTGAGACTAGCTACTATTGAAGTGGATTTAAGGAGAGGAAATGCCTAGTCGATTTGAGAAATTTTCAGAAAGAGCTCGCCGTGTACTTACCTCCGCCCAGGAAGAAGCACAGAACCTCAACCACAACTACATTGGCACGGAGCACATTCTATTAGGTCTTATCCGCGAAGAAGAAGGCGTGGCAGCCAAGGTACTTACCAACATGGGTGTCAGTCTGACCAAGGTGCGATCTGCAGTTGAATTTATAATTGGCCGTGGAGAAAAAGCAAGCACCGGTGAAATAGGCCTTACCCCCAGAGCTAAAAGAGTGATCGAACTGGCTATCGATGAAGCGCGTCATCTTAGCCATAACTATATCGGTACCGAGCACATACTTCTTGGTCTCCTCCATGAGGGAGAAGGAGTAGCTGCGGGAGTACTAGACAGTTTCGGCTTGACCATCGAACAGGCGCGGACCGAAGTAACTAATGTTCTCAGCCAGGGAACCACACGGACTAAGTCTACCAAGTCTGCGACCCGTACTCCGATACTCGACCAGTTGAGTGTCGATCTTACTGCAGCGGCCGCTTCAGGTAAACTGGATCCGGTTATCGGACGGCAAAAAGAAATTGAACGCGTTATCCAGATCCTCAGTCGCCGAACCAAGAATAATCCGGCCCTGATAGGCGAACCGGGAGTTGGAAAGACAGCGATAGTGGAAGGGCTGGCACATCGTGTTGCCGCCGGTGATGTCCCTGAGACACTTGAAGACAAGAGAATAGTAACCCTTGATATAGCTTCTGTAGTTGCAGGTACCAAATACCGCGGTGAATTTGAAGAACGACTTAAGAAGATTGTAAACGAGCTTAAAACCTCGAAAAATTGCGTACTTTTTATCGACGAGTTCCATACTATTGTCGGTGCTGGCGCAGCCGAAGGCGCAGTTGATGCCGCCAGCATCCTGAAACCGTCGCTGGCAAGGGGTGAACTGCAATGCATTGGCGCGACAACTCTCGATGATTACCGTAAGCATATTGAACGTGACCCTGCCCTTGAACGCAGGTTCCAGCCGATACTTGTCGAGGAACCTTCCGTAGAGCAGACTCTCGATATCCTTAAAGGCGTTAGAGAACGCTACGAAGAACACCATAAACTCACTATCAGCGATGAAGCTCTCAATTCAGCAGCACAATTTTCGGCCAGGTATATTACCGACCGTTTTTTGCCGGATAAGGCAATAGATGTGATTGATGAAGCTTCCTCAAGAGTACGTATACGGCACAGAGTTCAGCCGGATACTCTCAAGGAAGCCAAACAAAGCGAGGACAGCGTCCGGAAAGATAAGGAAGCCGCTCTTGCCAGCCAGCAATACGATTATGCCGCTGAGCTTCGCCAGCAGGAACTTGAACTGGAAGAAAAAATAAAACAGATGAAGGAAGAATGGCAGAGCTCACTGGAAACAGAAAAACCGGTAGTTACCGCGGAAGATATTGCCGAGGTTATCAGCATGTGGACCGGGGTGCCGACCGTACAATTGACCGATGATGAGACCAGCCGGCTTCTCCATATGGAAGAAGAGTTACATAAGAGACTTATCGGCCAGGAAGAAGCCGTCGATACCATATCAAAGGCCGTACGTCGTGCCAGAGCAGGTTTGAAAGACCCGAAACATCCGATAGGTAATTTCATATTCCTCGGACCGACGGGTGTCGGGAAGACCGAACTGGTGAAAGCGCTGGCTGAATTCATGTTCGGTAGTGAGGATGCGTTGATTCGCCTCGATATGTCAGAGTACCAGGAAAGACATACTGTATCCAGGCTTGTCGGAGCCCCTCCAGGATATATCGGCTATGATGAAGGCGGACAGTTAACCGAAGCAGTACGGAGAAAATCATACTCCTGTATACTTCTTGATGAAATTGAAAAAGCTCATCCGGACGTATTTAACATACTCCTGCAGATATTCGATGACGGGCACCTTACCGACGCAAAGGGACGCCGGGTTGATTTCCGTAATTGTATTATCATCATGACAAGTAATATCGGCGCCGAGACCATCAGGAAGGGCAGTGCAATCGGTTTCGCATCGAGGTCCGACGAGACGAAAATACAGGAAATGGAATATGAGAAGATGAAGGAAAAACTTCTTGAGGAACTCAAGAAGACCTTCAGACCCGAATTCCTCAACCGAATTGATAGCGTAATGGTATTCCATGCGCTTAATAGAGAGCATATTCGAAAAATAGTAGACCTTATGCTGCTTAACGTGACCAATCAAGTTAAAGAAAAAGGAATGAAGCTTGAAGTAACCGATGCTGCCAAGGACTTCCTTGGCGAGAAGGGTTACGATGAAGCTTTCGGAGCCAGGCCTTTACGCAGGGTTATTCAGGATATGATAGAAGATAAACTATCTGACAGTATACTGCGGGGTCAGTTCCGCCCAGGTGATACGGTAATAGTGGAAGTCGAAGGGGATGAAATTGTTGTGCACACCGATGCTGTTGAAGCATTGATGGGGGACGCTACGCCGTAATCTGATCAATTAATAGACCGGATATGTAACCCAGAGGGCGGGATAATAGTAATAAATATTACACCCGTCCTATTTTTATGTTAAAATCTGGCAGACAGGAAAAATGATAGACTGGGCTTTTGCAGGAAAAATTGGTGGGATCGGTTTCGGTATGGTATTTGCCGTACTGGTGATACTTGCCGTCGTCTTATGGCTGGTAGGACTTATATTCAAGAAAATAGGAACCGGAGAAGAAAAAACCGGAGATAACAAGAAAGGAGCTTAGAATTGGCGCAGGAAATCATCGAAGTACCCATAACGGGGAAAATAATAAGTGTGGATACCAACGTGGGAGATGAAGTGCAGGAGGGCGATGTTATCTGCTACATCGAGTCAATGAAGATGGAGAATCCGATACTGGCTCCGGTGAATGGAAAGATCACCGATATACAGGTTGCTGCCGGAGAGGTAGTAGAAACGGGTAAAGTTATAGCAATCATAGAATATTAACAAATAAGCTAAGATAGGGGATATCCTGTGTTCGGTCTGTTTGAAACCGGGTTTGGCGCACTAACCTGGGGTTCCATAGTTATGATAGTAATCGGCTGTGTCCTGCTGTATCTGGGCATAGCCAGGAAGATGGAGCCCCTTCTTTTAGTTCCAATCGGCTTTGGTGTGATACTGGTAAATCTCCCGCTGGGCGGCCTGATGGAGACAATCGTCGGCGGTCAGGTTATTGACGCTTATGCCATAGACGGTGAACCGGTGGGTATTATCTCGCGAATCTTCCGATACGGGCTGTCCTGGGAGATTATCCCCGTTTTTATATTCCTCGGACTGGGTGCGATGACGGACTTCGGTCCGCTGATAGCCAATCCAAAAACCTTGATCCTTGGCGCCGGAGCCCAGTTCGGTGTTTATTTCGCTTTCTTTATTGCCCTGTTAATCGGCAATGCGTTTCCCGACCTGGTAAATATCGGCATCAAGGAAGCCTGTTCAATAGGAATAATAGGAGGAGCGGACGGTCCCACTACCGTATACCTTACAAACAAGCTGGCTCCTCACTTTATCGGAGCAACTGCTGTCGCTGCATACACTTATATGGCCCTGGTACCGATAATACAACCTCCGATAATAAAGCTGCTGACTACCAAGGCAGAACGCAAAATTTATATGAAACCCCAACTCAGGCCGGTATCTCGTAAAGAAAAGTTGTTCTTCCCGTTAATAGCTTCCGTTGTAATTATCCTGCTGGTTCCCAAGTCTGCCCCGCTGATAGGTATGTTCATGCTGGGTAATCTGCTGTTTGTCAGCGGCGTAACCGATCGTCTGGCAGACACGGCGGCGAATGCCTTTATGAATGTACTGACTGTTTTACTTGGGGTCTGCGTTGGCTGCTTTATGAGCGCCGATGCTTTTCTCCGGGTAGAGAGTCTGATCGTATTCGGACTCGGGGTAGTAGCTTTTTCAGCTTCGACTGCCTTTGGAGTACTTCTGGCCAAGTTAATGAACCTCTTCAGCAAGGAAAAGATAAATCCGATGATAGGCGCGGCCGGCGTCTCTGCAGTTCCGATGGCAGCGAGGGTAGTCCAAAGAATGGGGCAGCAGGAAAATCCGCGAAACTTCCTCCTGATGCATGCGATGGGTCCCAACATCGCAGGAGTGATTGGAACTGCTACCGCAGCCGGTATATTCCTTGGTATGGTCGGGTAGCATATCAAACCTATCGTCCTCTCAGGAAAAAATCATTGTGGAAAATCCCAGAATATACGGAGAGAGTCCCTATGGCGTTGCCGTTATCCATGGCGGCCCCGGCGCGCCGGGTAGTATCGCTCCGGTAGCACGGGAGTTATCCAACATTTGCGGTGTCCTGGAACCGTTGCAGACCCGGGATACCCTCGACGGACAGGTCGAGGAATTAAAAGGAATTCTTGAGGAATTCGGCGATTTGCCGGTGATTCTTATCGGTTGGTCGCATGGAGCGACACTCGGTTGTTTACTTTCATCCCGTCATCCTTCTCTCGTAAGAAAGCTGATTATTATCGGCACACCTCCTTTTGAAGAGAAATACGCCGGCAGTATTGGTAGAGACAGGCTTCTTCGTTTTGATGAAGAAGAACGGGCGGAGGTTTTATCTCTGGAAGAATGTATCTGGGACTCCGTTGAGGAAGACAAGAGTGCATCAATGGCACGACTTTTTCGGATGTTTTCTAAAATTGAATCGTACGATATGCTTCCTTATCAAGATGATGTGGTGGAGTACCAGCTTGCCATTAACATTTCAGTTGGTCTGGATACCCGTCAGAAACTTACCGACGGCGAACTACTGCCAATGATATCCGGTATAAAATGTCCGGTGCTGGCGATACACGGTGACTATGACATTCGTCCTGCCGAAAGTGTTAGACTGCCGCTATCGAGTGTGTTAAAAAGCTTCCGATTCATACTGCTTGAGAAATGCGGTCATACTCCGTGGTATGAAAAGTATGCCAGGGATACGTTTTATGCTATCCTGAAAGAAGAAATTATCGACGAATAGTATGAGGGAATATGACAGAAGAGAAATATGCCGGCAAAAGATTCGACATCCAGGACGAAACGGTAATAGACGTAGATGTACTGGAAGCGATACCGTTCGATTATCCGGAATCCGAGACAGAGGTTGTTTACGAGACAGAGGAATTCACCTGTGTCTGCCCCTGGACGGGACTGCCGGATTTTGGTACCGTTACTATTAACTATTTACCCGATAAATCGTTGGTTGAACTGAAGTCGTTAAAGTACTACCTGACCTCTTTCCGGAACGTGGGCATAATCCAGGAGCATGTGGTGAATCGTATACTGAACGACCTGGTGAAACTGGTACAACCTCATACGATGCTGGTTGAAGCCGAATATCGAGAGAGAGGCGGTATCACTACCAGTGCCTCAGCAATGTATGAGAAAGAATAAACCATTTTGTCATTCCGTACTTTGATACGGAATCTAGGAAACTTGAACCAAGGAATATTTCCTCTATATATCATGAGTTACTATCAAATAATTACTGGATTCCCACCGGAGTTTATCCGCCTGCGGTGGACGGGAATGACGAATAGGAACTATTTCTTAAAAAGATTACAACTAAGGGGATAAGCATATGAAAATTCAGAAATATAGAGATGTAAAAGCAACTGAAGAAATGCCCGGAGTCATGAAGCGTGAAGTGGTCAATGCCGATGATGGTGCTCCGAACTTCTGCATGAGGGTGTTCGATCTCGACCCCGGCGCTTCAACCCCGTATCATACCCATACCTGGGAACACGAGGTATTCGTTCTCGGCGGAACAGGTGTGGCTGTCAGTGAAAACGGTGAAACTCCGATAAGCGCCGAGAGTGTCGTCTTCGTGCCCGGCGAGGAACTACACTGCTTCAAGAATACGGGTAACGAGACGCTTCGTTTTATCTGCGTGATACCCTATTAATATTTCGCCTTCCCAAAAAAAATAAAGAGAGGGCAATTATTACTTCTTTATAGAACTCCCTTTATTTGTTCTATTTCAATCTCATCCTGCAGATCATCAGGGGTGGGATGGAGCGTTTATTGAGCCAGCTCAGTGGAGAAGACTTCGAAGAGTCGAGTTCCTCGGGCAATTGGGGTTCTTCGAGCCCGTCAAGGGCAAATCCATATTTGAAACAGGTTTGTAACAGCATGTTAAGAGGGCGGTGGAAGTAGTGCTGCGGTTCGGGTTGTCCCAGTATCCCCTTACCGAGATAATGATAGGCTTCGGCATATCTGGTTATTTTTACTCCTGATATGGTACCGAATTTGCCATCAACCGAACCGGATTCGGCAAAAAACTCTATCTCCCCGGAGTGAAAAGCGGGATGCAGGATCGAAAAAACGAACCGTCCACCCGGTTTCAGTAATTCCGGCAGAGTGGATATCAACGGCGTTATCGATGCCATGTCCATCATCGACATCGTGCATACCGCGGCGTCGAATTCGTTCCTGCCGAGACTCATTAAAGCAACTTGATCGGTGGCATTCATCACCCGGTATTCTATTCTGTCGGCATTTTCCGTTGTCCGCCGTTTAGCCCTCTCTATGAATTCGGCGGAATGGTCTACAGCCAGTATCGTTACATCCTGAGCAGCCATCCTCCTGGTAAAACGCCCTCCTCCACAGGCGATATCAAGCACCCGTTCGCCGTGTTTCAGTTCGAGTAACTTTTCCGAATAGGGTTCTACCAGGTAGTCTTGAAATCCATTTCCTTCACCGATGGTGTCGTCCCAGTACCCGGCAAGGCGTTCCCAGACCGGGGCTGTTTCATTGTTGAATTCGGGGAAATCCGGTGACTGTTCTTCTGGCATATTGTTGTTTTTCTCCTTCACTATATAATAATTACTTCATTCTGGGGTATATTACTACATTACTTTACTCGTTAATAGTATATATCATTGGAGCGTCATCAAGTTCTTCCGGTAACTCAATGACGAAAGCCTGATTCACATAGTAATTTTCTGATGTCATTTGTAGTGAATATCTTGCAGAATCAGCTTTCATCCCGGTAACCTGCTTCGGAGTGACTTCAACATCCATTCTGACAACCGTTTTTGTAATTAAGAGTGAATCCGATCCTATCCAGATTTCCAGGATGAAATGATCTGAAAACGACTGGATAAGTTCAAAGGTATAACGGAATTGATTTTCAAGTCCGTAAGAGTTCTTAAGAATTCTGTAAATTGTGTAAATATCCTTTACCGGTATTACTAAAACATAATGTTTTTTATCCTTATAGAAAGCACTCCGCGAACTCAGTACATCCTCTTCTTCCATGACTTTTTGGATGCTTTCGAACGAAACTAATTTATTCCAACTCGAGATAATCTGCTTCGATCTGAACCAGCCCGGAGATTCTCCGTTGGTCTTCATATTGATATACAGGTCATCTACGATACTGTACATTTCTACTTCAATATTTACCGGTTTTTTGCCTTCATCGAGAGTGGAGTTAATCGTAGCCCAGAGTGTTTTGTTTATTGCGTCGACCTTTGCCGTCATCATCATGTTCAGAGATTTCTTACCATGAATAGCATCTTTTATATCTGAATATTCAAAGGTTAATTCTGTATCCTGGTAATATTTTTTAATGTTTCCTGTGTTTTTTATGGTTTGTTTTATCAGTTTATCGAGTTCGATACTTGAAAGTATAGACTGGTTTCCGGTTTGGGGAACTTCGTCACTCACACGCGGATTGTCGAAAACAAATATTGTAGATACCAGGATAATCAGAAAAATGATAATAAAGAAGAATTTCCAAGACCTCATTGCTCCCATCTCCGCTGCCGCTATTTCAGAAGGTCAAGGATTAGAGTATTCCAGTATAAATATCCGGGCTATCCAGAGATATACAACAGTTTACCCTCTAAGGTTAAATTCCGCCCTGGCACCGCTGCGGTTCTTGAAATCCCAGTTTTTACCGAAGTCATTGTATCTCCAGTAGTGAGTGTTGCAGATGTTGAGTACTGGGAATGACATGCTGAAAATCGAGTTTTCTATACGCTGCGGCGTTTTACCATCGCCGCCGATGGCTAGAGATGCTTCCCATTCAGCGTTCGGCATTTTTACATGGCAGGTGCCGCTTTCCTCGCTGAATCCCATATCTACGTATTTAACCCCAAGGCAGTCTCTAATAAGTCCTATACCCGGAACATTATTAACGAAGAACGGTTCCAGGACTTTTCTCTGTTCGCCAGATGTCTTGTTACTGATGTAAAAGGCTCCTTCACCACCTTTTGCCATAAGGTCGGCTATTTTTTCGGAATAGAGATCGGCTATACTGACTACCAGTGTACCCCCCACGTCCATACCGTCGATCTCTCCTTCCTGTATCTGGTAGAGGACGAACTGCTTGCAGGGCTCATCCCTGTCTCTGCCGAAGTAAAAAGGGCAATGTCCTTCCGCAGCACAGGACTCATGCCAGACACCTTTAATATTCCATGCCATCATTATCCTCCTTTGGGACTGCTTTCTTTTCTCTTACCAGTCCTAGTCTGACGGCGTCTCTCAGGGTCGACGCAGTTAATACCTGTATATCTGTGTTGGGTGTGTTCGAGCCTGTTTTTGGTACAAGGATACGCTTGAATCCAAGACGGGCGGCTTCATTGATACGCCGGTCAAGTTGTGATACCGTCCGAAGTTCACCGCTGAGACCTATTTCACCGATAACGGCCAGTTCAGGATCCACGGGTATATCACGGGCGCTGGAAGCTATCGCGAGCGCAATACCCAGGTCGGCCGCCGGTTCTCCTATTTTAATACCACCGGTCACATTGAGTATTACATCCTGGTTTCCGAGTTTCAGGCCTATTCTTCTTGACAGGACGGCGGTTACCAGCAGAAGGCGGTTAAAGTCGATACCGTTAGCGGTACGCCGTGGCTGTCCGAAGCTGGTAGGATTGGTCAACGCCTGGATTTCCACCAGGAGAGGGCGGCTGCCTTCAAGTATGGGGACAACAGTCGAACCGATCGTTTCGCCGTAATGCTGAGACAGGAACGCCCGTGAAGGATTGTCAACTTCTACGAGTCCCTGGCTCTTCATCTCGAAGATCCCGATCTCGTTGGTAGAACCGAAACGATTCTTCACGCAGCGTAAAAGACGGTAGCTGCTGAAAGACTCTCCTTCGAGGTAGAGGACAGCATCTACAATATGCTCCAGAACGCGTGGTCCGGCTATAGAGCCGTCTTTAGTGACATGTCCGACTATGAACACCGGAACAGCGCTGGCTTTAGCCCAGTTCATCAGACGCATCGTGCATTCACGTACCTGGGTAATACTGCCGGGTGCCGTTTCTACTTCCGAGAGATACACTGCCTGTATGGAATCGATAATCACGAGTCCGGGCGAGAGTTCTTCCACCTGTTCCAGTATCGCATCGAGGTTGGTTTCCGCCAGGAGAAAGAGGTTGTCTCCGTTTATTCCGAGTCTGTCCGCCCTCAGTTTAATCTGGCGCTGAGTTTCCTCACCTGAGACATATACCACTCTGCCGTGCGACTGTGTGACCAGTGACGATACCTGCAGCAGGAGTGTGGATTTTCCGATTCCGGGGTCGCCGCCGGTGAGAACCAGGGAGCCCGGAACGATGCCACCGCCGAGAACGCGATTGAATTCAGCCATCGGGAGTGGGAAGCGGTCGGCTGTTTCGGTATCCACCTGTGATAGTTCCAGGGGCTGGTTTGCAGGAGATGCCGGTCTGGATGAGCGTACCGGTGCTGCGATTTTCTGCTCGTAGAAACTGTTCCACTCGTTACAGCTTGGACAGCGTCCCAGCCACTTCAGTTCTTCCCTGCCGCACTGCTGGCATACAAACACTGTCCTGCCGCCGGATTTCTCGGTTTTTGCCATAAAATGACTTTACTGGATTTATCCGGCTAATGCAAGGCGTGTTACTGAACCGACCAATTTTCCGGTTTTATAGGTCGGTATTTTTTTCTTCTGTCTTCGACTGTTGTGTTTTCGGTTTTTTTACACGATATTTTATCGAAAGAAAACCTAATATTGTTGCTACCACGATCGTTCCGGCAGCTATCCAGACAAGAGCCATATCCATATCGAGCCAGTCCAGGCTAAATACCAAGCCCAGTATATACAGGACCAGTGTTATTGTTCCCCAGATTCCTATACCCAGTATGGCTACGCTGAAGATCGTCCGGACAAGTGAATCTTTATCGAACAGTGACCGTATCAGAAGTGTCAGAGGGATAGACACGTAATTGAGAATCCTGCCTATCCACTTGTCGAGGAATCCGAATACTTTGTTCTTTTTTCCTGCAGTCTCCATATCGTACTTGAACATATCCCTGAGAGACAGGACTGCATTCAGGATCATCCTGGCTCTTTTATCCCGCGGAATATCCTTGAGACTCTCAGCTCCTATATCATAGTCCTCTACCATGTATCGCTTGTAGTCGACTTCCGGTGCAACTGCCTTTCGCGATTTTTCGTTATCTCCGGCAAGAATATTCCTGATGATTGGATCCAGCATAGCATCCTCATCAATCTTGTTTTCCGATTTACTGCACAGTGTGCGTACTATTATCTCCGCTGCATCCAGTCTGCCCCACATGATATCGTTATCACGCCATTCTTTCTTGAGGAATCCACCGAAGTGGAAGAAGGTATCTCCCGCTACTTTTTTCTTAAGATCCGATGTGATGAATTTGGCATCTTTGGGGCTGATACGCATCACTTCTATGAGGTCTCTCTCCCCAAGGTCAGCGATCACCTCGACCGGATGAATAAACATATCTCTGTATTCGAATTGGGTATATATCTTTTCCATTGGAGGGAATCCGGCTAACGGGTGAGTATTGTCTATATTAAGTGTTTCTACGAAGCTGTCAATTTCCTTTACCAGGGCCAAACCGTTATCGGATAATTCTTTATATATAATTTTTAAGCCCTTGAAGTCGGTATTCGAATAAGAAAGCATGGTTTCCAGCAGGTCGCGGATTCTCTTTTTCAGTTCCTTTTTATTTATATCTTTTTGCAGGGCACTAATATATTCCCTCATCTTTTCTATCGGTGATACAAACCAGCCATGAGGTTCAATGGTGCTGCTCCATGTTCTCCATTCGGTGTGATGTATATTTTCCAGGAGGGCGGATATACGTTCTAAGTATTCATCTATTTTCTCAAGGTTATCTCCGGTTAATTCCGGAGTCTTGTAAAGCAATTCAGTTATTTCTACCAGGCGGTAAAGTCTTCGGATTCTGTACTGCGAATCGAAACATTCCAGTAACTCAACCATTTGACCGGGTTTTTCGGCAAGTTCCTCAAAAGCTTTTTCGAAGGCTTCTTGTATCAATGTAACCGTACTGTCTTTCAATCCCGGAAGATTAACGCTATGCTCAATAAAAAGGTCCTGGAGACGGGTGTTCAGACGCGCTAATTTCAGTTTCTCGTAACCTTTGTACAAAGACTGATTTTCCAGGTAAGTTCTATATTGTTTACCTTTCTTCCCAAGCAGGTCTTGCTGTCCTTCCTGGATCACATTTTCAGTCGCGTCCAGTATAGCTTTGAACTCTTCGATTCGTTTATTCCTGCTTTTAATCGTTTTCATGTCATTGGTAATGCTTTCATATGAGCGTATACCGACTACTGCTTTAGCAAGAACTTCCCAGAATCCCGGTTCATTTTTCTTACTGCTGTCTTTCACGAATGTCTCGGGATCCGGTTCGACGAAATAAAGCACACGGTCAACTTTGTTCAGAGCATGCCGTTTGAATATGGCGGCTATTGCGTCTGAAAACGGTTTATTGTTTAAGACACCGCCGTCTGTGAGGTAAACTGTGTCTTCGTCTGGTTCCATAAGCCTTTTATCACTCTCATTACTACTATGTAATGTAACCGGTCTTAAAGCGAACGGGAATGCTGAAGTAGCCCGGCTTGCTTTTACCAGTGTTTCATTCATTTCTCCGGTGAAATCACTTATGTTCTGGCCAAGTTCCGTATCGTAATTGTTATAGCCTTTCGTACGAAATCTGAAATGGAACATCCGGCGGTATTCCTTTGATTCAATAGGAGTATTGAAAAAAGTTTTACCCAGTTCTGATTCCGAGGCTATTCTTCCGTATAAATCAGTTGAAGACACATAGAGATCCAGTGCTTTTACTGCCGGTTTATCCGGTTCTGCTTTGTCATCGATTTGTTTCAAGCCCTGAGCCAGGCGTTCTTCAAAAAAGTTTTCATCCAGCAATGCTGCCATTTCAGGCCTGCCGGGTTTGAGTAGAGTCGAAAGATCGGCAGCTTCAAGCCAGATATTTCGCAATAGTCCGAAGGATTCCGAATTCAGTCCATTAGCGAGAGCCTTTGCCAGAAGTATACCATTGATACCTCCAGCCGACGTGCCCGATATAATATCCACCACCATTTTACTTTCGGTTTTTTCAAGCAGGTCTCTATAGGGATTGTCTGCTTCACCATCAGCGGCTCGCATAGCCCGGAGGAATTCTAGCACTACTCCGTAGATGTAAATTGCCAGCGATACTCCTCCGTAGAGTACCAGGCCAACTCTTACCTCATTTTTAGGTTTGTTGATTGCTTGAGTCATGCGTTCCTCCTTTTAATTTCAGTGAATTCAAAGAGCCGATATCAGTGTGATATATAAACGAAAAACGTATACGAAAGATAAATGAAATGAGTTAGATTGTCAATAAACCAAAAACGATTTTGAGATGAACTTTGGAGTCAACAATTTAAGATTAATCACGGGCTGTACAGATATGGTTGTTTTTATTTCTTCTCGGCTTCAACGAAGTAGTGGTAGCTGTCCCCACGGTGATAAAAATCCTGGATGTGCTGGATTTTTATTATTTTATACTCGGAGAGCAAATCGATTACGTCTTTATACTCCAGGTGAGTATGCGGTATGCCTTTTTCAAATCCCTGAGTCTTGATGATTGTGTATTCATCAATTCTCTCATTAGCTGGATCACTATATGCCCGGTTACTCTTCGAGTTAAACGTGATATATAGACCACCCGAATCACTTAATAATTCTGTGATTTTGGTGATAATTTGTTTCAATCCACGGTAATCCGTATGAAATACCGAGTGGAATGCCAGAATGCAGTCGAATTGACCCTTCTTGAAGGGAAGATCGAGCATGTCACATACCAGGGTGGTGATAGTACCCTCAAGGTTCTTCTGTCGGGTCTGTTCATTAAGCTGGTGGATACCGTCCGATGAAAGGTCGGTTGCTGTTACCTTGAATCCCATCTCCGCCAGGTGCAGGGCGTGACGACCTCTTCCGCAGCCGATATCGAGTACGGTCTGTTTCCCAAGGTTCTGCCACCTCAGCGCTATAGGCAGAAATTCATCGGAAACCTTATTCCAGGAATTTTCCGGTACGGACGACCAGTCCCAGGCCTTTGATTTTATATTGTCGGTCATATGCTTTCCTGTAAAATCATGTTAAATTATACAAGGTCGATCGTCGGGTAATCACCGGACTGCCGGGCTTTTTCGTATATCAGTCTGGCAAGAGCAATATCCTCGATAGCTATTCCGGTGGAATCGAAAACCGTGATAGCTTGAGAGTCGATTCTCCCCGGTATTTTACCCAGTACCAGGTCAGCAAGAGTCCCGTGAATATCATTAATCGAATAGATTCCTTTCTGAATAGGGACATTTATCTCACCACCGGCAGATGATTGTCTCGTATCATCAACGACCACCATGGCTCTTTTCAGTATCTGCGGCTCCAGTTCTTCCTTGCCGGCGGCGTCGGCACCGACAGCGTTTATGTGCGTACCGGGAAATATCCACTTGTCCATAACAACAGGACTACGCGAAGGAGTCAGAGTGCAAAGGATATCGGATCCGGCGGCTTCTTCTATCGTACATGGTTGGATCGGAAACTTGGGAAGATCGGATGCCAGTTTTTCGACTGAACCCGGAGAAATATCGTAGGCATTCACAGCACTAAGGTTAAAAAGCTCCATATGGGCGATTATCTGGGTGTGTGCCTGTGTTCCAGCCCCGATAATCCCGAGAGATCTTGATTCCGGTCTTGCCAGGTATTTTGAAGCTATCGCTGCGGCGGCACCGGTACGGTAGGCGGTGATATTCGTGGCATCCATTATTGCCAGCGGATATCCCGTCTCCGGGTCGTTATATATTAATACAGCCATTACCGAGGGCAGGTTATGAGACCTGTTCCCCGGATGGGCGTTCACCCATTTCATGCCGGCGTGACCGGGCAAAGAGGCGGGCATAGCCCGGAAATCACCGTTTTCGACTGTCAGATATGCTTTCGGCGGCATACTTCCTTTACCTTCACCCCAGGTTTTAAAAGCCTGCTCGACGGTGGTCAGGACTTCTTTCATGTTTAACAGTGAATTAACGGCCTGTTTATCCAGTAATAACGTAGACATTTCTGTGTATACCTTCTCTCTGAATCTGTTTAGACACTTCCATTATAACGCAGGTTGAACAAGAATTCAGTTACGTGTAAACTCATTTTAGGATTAAGGGGATTTTTCTGTATATGGCAGATAAAGAAAAACAACAAACAGGCGCGGTGATAGTAGCGGCGGGATCGAGTGAACGTATGGGTGGAACGGATAAGGTGTTCGCGATTCTGGATGGAAAGCCGGTACTCGCACGGGTGACAGAGGTATTCCAGGCGTGCGATCGTATCGACGATATAGTAATCGTACTGAATCAGCAGAACCTGGAGGAAGGTAAAAGGCTGGTAGCCGAAGGTGGATGGTCGAAGGTAAAGGATGTATGCGAAGGAGGCAGGAGGAGACAGGATTCTGTACTGAATGGTCTCGATTGTCTTGGTAAATGCGACTGGGTGGTAATTCACGATGGCGCAAGACCGCTGGTCACGGCGGAATTGATCGAGAACGGCCTGGACGCTGCCGAGGAAACAGGCTCGGCAATTGCAGCGGTTCCCGTGACCGATACTATTAAGATGGTCGCTGACGACCTCGCCATCCAGGGAACACCTCCGAGACAGAGCCTGTGGGCGGCACAGACACCACAAATTTTCAGATATGATACTATTACGAATGCTTATCGAAAGCTGAAGTATGAAGTAACAGACGATGCACGGGCTGTAGAGTTAATGGGTGGCAGTGTCAAAATATACCCGAGTTCGAGTGACAATATAAAAATTACGACACCGGAAGACCTTGCTGTTGCAGAGATTTTACTGAAAAAGAGAGTGAAATGACAGGAACCAGAATTGGAATAGGATATGATATTCATCCCCTGGTACCGGAACGCAGGCTTGTACTGGGCGGAGTAGAGATACCGTTCGGGCAGGGACTGGATGGCTGGAGTGACGCTGACGTTCTGACCCACTCGATAATCGATTCGATGCTGGGAGCAGCGGCGATGGGTGATATAGGGAAACATTTTCCGCCCGGCAGACCGGAGTACAGGGACATATCGAGCCTGGAAATGCTGAAGCAGGTAAATGCGAAGGTCTCCGGTAAAGGTTGGAGAGTGGTAAATATAGATTCAACAATAATTGCCGAACAACCGGTATTGAAGGATTATATCGATTCGATGAGGGAAAAACTCAGCCATACGCTGGGTATAGACATCGAAAAAGTAAGTGTAAAAGCCAGCACGGCAAACGGACTGGGTGAAATAGGAAAAATAGAAGCGATTGCCGCGATGGCGGTAACTATGATCGAGGGGGAGGATTGATGCAGGTATTCAACAGTCTATCGGGGAAAAAGGAAGAGTTCGTACCCCAGAGCGACGAGGTGAAGATGTATGTCTGCGGTATTAATCCATATGATGACGCTCATATCGGCCATGCCCTGAGTTATATTTTTTTCGATGTTGTTCGCCGCTACCTGGAGTATCGGGGCTACAAGGTGAAGCATGTCCAGAATATTACTGACATCGAGGATAATATCATTGCACATGCTAACGAACGTGGCGTTACCGTCCAGGAACTGACGCAGAAATACGTCGAACGTTATGATGAAGATATGAAAGCGCTCAATGTCCAACCGGCTCATGTGTATCCCCGGGCGATGAGTGAGATTCCCAAGATGCTGGAAATCGTCAACGGTCTTATTGAGAAAGGCTTTGCCTACGCGGTTGGTGGGAATGTCTATTTCAGAGTAAAGAGTGTTCCTGACTACGGGAAACTATCTCACCGGAATCTTGATGAAATGATGGCAGGCGCCAGGATTGATCCCGGAGAAGAAAAAGAACACCCGATGGACTTCCTGCTGTGGAAGGAAGCCAAGCCCGGTGAACCTTCCTGGGACAGCCCATGGGGCAAAGGAAGGCCAGGCTGGCACATCGAGTGCAGCGCGATGTCGATCAGGTATCTTGGCGAGACTATCGATATTCACGGCGGTGGCCAGGACGTGGTTTTCCCTCATCATGAGAATGAAATTGCTCAGTCGGAGAGTTTTACAGGAAAGAAACCATTTGTAAAATACTGGATCCATAACGGGCTTTTGTCTATCGGGGGAGAGAAGGGCAGCCGGTCATTGGGTAATATGATAACTATCCGTGAAGCCTTACAAAAGTACAGTGCAGACGCCATAAGGGTATTCGTGCTGAGTTCATATTATCGCAGTCCTCTTTCTTTTATGAAGGATTCTCTGGAGGTTGCGGAACGTGGCGCCGACCGGTTAAGGCTGGTCGCAGCGGCACAGGAGAAAGGCGAGAGAGGACCGGCTGAGATAGATACGGATTCCTATAGAAGTCGTTTTATTGAGGTTATGGACGATGATTTCGGTACCTCGCAGGCGCTGGCGACACTGTTTGACATGGCCAGGGATATCAACCGGTCGAGTGACGAAGGGTATGATGTGTCTCAGGCTCAGCAGGTATTTACCGAACTGGCGGGAGTTCTTGGACTGACACTTGAGCTGGTGAAGGAAACGCTGGACAGGGAAACTATTTTACCGGTATATACAGCTATATGTGATGAAATAGGCCGAACGCCCGTTCAGGATGAAGAGCCTGAAGCTATGCTGCAGGACCTTATTACGGCCAGGCAGGAACTAAGAAAAGAAAAGCAGTACGATAAGGCCGACCTGATACGGAACAGACTGGACGAATCCGGAATACTGCTTGAAGATTCGGCCCAGGGTACCACCTGGAAGCTGAAGAGGTGATTATAGCAATTCTTTGATTTGCTGAGCAAGTAGTTGTGTAATTCCTGGAACCGCGGTCAGTTCTTCGATGTTTGCTTCACGGATTGCTCGAACCGAGCCGAAGTGTCTCATCAAGGCGCGTTTTCGTTTCGGGCCGATGCCGCTTATATTATCCAGTGAAGACTTAATGGTCTGCTTGTTGCGTAGATTTTTGTGGTAGGTGATAGCGAAGCGGTGGGCTTCGTCGCGCAGACGCTGCAGCATCTGGAGACCGTAGGAGTCAGCCGGCAGTACAACCGGCTTCGATTTCCCGGGCAGGAATATCTCTTCATTCTGTTTAGCGATGCTGGCCAGTGGTATGGTTTCTGCTCCGACTTCTTTCATGACTTTATACACGGCGTTGAGCTGGCCTTTTCCGCCGTCGATCAGTATAAGATCGGGTATCTTGTCCCAGTTCTTGTCTGTTTTGGAATCACCATTGTTTTTAAACCTCTTCAGACGCCGCCGCAGCACTTCTCTGAGCATGGCATAGTCGTCTGCGCCCGGTACTGTCTGTATCCTGAACCGGCGGTAATCCGATGATTTCGGTTTACCATTTTCGAAGACAACCATACTGCCGACGGCTGCCTTGCCCTGTATGTTGGATATGTCATAACATTCCATTCTCGCAGGTTTCCGTGGCAGACCGAGTTTCTTTTTGATCTCAGATAATCCTTTATTAATGTCCGTGGAGGAAATCTGTCGCTTGATTTTCATCTGCAGGAGTCCCTGGTTGGCGTTCCGGGCGACGATATCGACCAGTTGTTTCTTGTTACCCCTCGATGGTACCTGGATTTTTACACTGCTGCCCCTTTTGCCACGCAGCCACTCTTCGATAATCGTTTTATCTTCAACCTTGTGCTGGAGAAGAAGAAGCGGTGGAATGTAAGACGCGGACCCGTAGAACTGTTTGATGAATCCGGTCATTATCTGCTCCGGTTCCTCGGAATCGACTCCCTGCAGAGTGAAACTTTCCCTGCCTATCAGCTTACTGCCGCGTATGAAAAATACCTGGACGAACGCCCGGTCACGTTCGGTGACGATAGCGATGACATCCTGTTCTCCCTGTACTTTGGCAGCCAGCGACTGGTTTTCAATGATACGGTTTATCGACTGTATCTGGTCTCTGTAGGCACCGGCTTTTTCGAAATCAAGGGCTTCGGACGCTTTCTTCATCCTTGTTTCCAGCATTCGAACAACCTGATCCTGCTTTCCTTCGAGAAAGAGTATTACCTGCTTTATGATTTCCATGTACTCCTGCCTGGTTATGGCACCGATACAGGGCCCGGAGCACAGGTGAATGTGATAGTTCAGGCATGGTCTCTGCTTCGTTCCGGTTATCGGCGTGGTGCAGGAGCGGAGAGGGAAGATCCCTCTCAGGACTTTTATCGTCTGTCGCAGAGATTTAGCGCTTGAGAACGGACCGAAGTATCTTCCGCCGTCTTCCTGGACCTGCCGGGTGAGGAACGCTCTCGGCCACTCTTCATCAAGAGATACTTTCAGGTAGGGAAAAGACTTGCCGTCTTTAAGTCTGACATTGTAGAACGGCTGGTGTCTCTGGATAAAGTTATACTCGAGGATTATCGCCTCTTCTTCGGTATTGGTAACGTAGAATTCCAGGTCGGCGATATTTCTCACCAGTCGCTGTGTTTTCGGCGTATGCTGAGCCTGGTTATAGAAATACGACTTTACCCGGTTTTCCAGGCTCGAAGCCTTGCCTACATAGATAATCTTGCCGGTGGGATCTTTGAATATATAGACTCCCGGACTCTGAGGTAGTTGCTTGAGCTGTTCTTTGACGACACTGGTCGCGGTATTCATCGTTCTCTAAGAACATTTTATACCGTATGGTCAAGGAGATACAAAAAGGAAGGACATAACTAGCTTCAATAAGGGATTGTTTAAATGGTTTCTCTGCAGACGTACACGACATTTCTATTCCCTAAAACATCATCTTCCTGCAGATACGTTACCCGTGCCGGGGATGGCTGGAAACTGCAGTAGTCCATATTCTCTACCGGTACTTTCAGCCACGCCATGATGATGAAGGTCAAGGCATTACCGTGCGAGACGATTATCAGATTCTCATCCTTTTTCGCGATTATTTCATCCAGACATTCACGAATCCTGGTTCCGACATCCTTCCTGGTTTCGGCATTATTAAATAGCCGGTGATTCAGCCTGTCACCATCCGCCGGTCGAGGTGTTATATTTTCGGCACGCCATTCTCTGGGTTTCCCATCGGCATCACCGAAACTCATTTCCCTGAGACGTTTATCCCGGATAACACTGCTGTTGAACGGTTGCGCGATGATTTCAGCCGTTTCAAAAGCCCGTTTCAGGTCGGATGAGTATACTGGAATACCGGGTATACCTGTCTCGCCGTAGAGGAACTCAGCTAATTTCCCTGCTTGTTCAACACCCTTTTGGGTAAGGGAAGTGTCGTACCAGCCACCGCCAAGGTCTTCGATGTGGTGAATCGACTGGGCATGCGTAATTACATAGATGTTTCGCATCATGATCTCCCGGTGTTAATATCAGGAATACTTATACTGTGCGCAAGGCATTATAACCCATGTGAGAAAACGTGAAAATACCCGTTTTGAAAATGAAGTAAGGAAAATTTCTAAGCTGTCTGTCCAAGACCTGCCAGGAATTCGGCATTATTCTTGGTCTTCTTCATCCTTTCGAGTACTCGTTCCATCGCCTCGGCATAATTCGGGGAGTCGGATGTAATCATGGAGACCATGCGTCTCAGCAGCCAGGATTTCTGGAGAGTCGGACCGTCCATGAGGAGTTCTTCACGTCTGGTACCGCTGCGTTCTATATCAATTGCCGGGTAAATCCTACGGTCGGCCAGTCGCCGGTCGAGATGAAGTTCCATATTACCGGTGCCCTTGAACTCTTCGTAAATAAGGTCATCCATACGGCTGCCGGTGTCTATCAGGCAGGTAGCGATGATAGTCAGACTGCCGCCTTCTTCCGTGTTACGGGCGGCGCCGAAGAAATGCTTAGCCGGATAGAGCGCTCCGGGATCGATACCGCCGGAGAGAGTACGTCCGCTTGAAGGCATGGCAAGATTGTATGAACGGGTAAGACGTGTAATACCATCGAGGAGCATGAATACGTCTTTGCCGCTCTCCACCATTCGTTTCGCCCGATTCAGTGCCAGTCCGGCAACACGAGTGTGATCTTCAACGGGCTCGTCGAAGGTAGCGGCAATCACCTCACCTCCTACCGAGCGTTTCATGTCGGTGACTTCTTCGGGGCGTTCGCCGATAAGACAGACCATCAGGTGCAGATCGTTGTAATTTGTCATTGCCGAGTTGGCTATCGATTTCAGTAAAGTGGTTTTACCTGATTTTGGCGGAGAAACGATAAGACCGCGCTGACCTCTGCCTATGGGGGCAACCAGATTTATTAAACGTGACGCGAGATCATTGTCAACTCCTTCAAGGTTGATCTGCTTATCCGGAAATGTCGGTACGAGTGAACCAAAGTGAGGTCGGCTTTTTGCGAGTTCCGGGTTGATGTCATTAACTGCTTCGATACGCAGCAGGCTGAAGTATTTCTCTCCTGCCCTGGCTGGTCTGCCCTGGCCGACTACCATGTCGCCGTCACGCAGTCCGAACCGGCGTATCTGTGACTGGGATACATAAATATCCGTGGAACTTGGTAAAAGAGAGTCGTTCCTGAGAAATCCATATCCGTCACTCATGATCTCCAGGATCCCGCCACAGAACGTATTTCCTTCCTGTTCTGTATATGCCTGAAGAAGGCGTATTATCAAATCTTGCTTTTTCAGGCCGGTATAATTCGTTATACCCATTTCCTTGGCGACATCAACCAGTTCATCTCTTGTCTTGTTCTCAAGCTGGCTGATATCCATTTTTAAAATTTCATTATCCATGATTAGTTGCTTCCTTAAATAGTTAATTAAACGATATTATCACTTGTTGGTGTTTTTCCAGTCTGCGAGGAAACGGCTGATTCCTGCATCGGTCATAGGATGCTGTATCATTTTTGTTAGCACGTCATAGGGGATGGTGGCGATGTGGGCGCCGGCACCGGCAGCACGCAGGCAGTGTTCGGGGTGCCTGATACTGGCGGCGATTACCTCTGTGTTAATATCGGGATAGTTATCATATATATCAAGTATCTCTTCAACGAGTTGCATCCCATCCTGGCCTATATCATCGAGTCTGCCTACGAAGGGGCTGATATACGCGGCTCCTGACAGGGCAGCCAAAAGAGCCTGGTTAGCAGAGAAACAAAGTGTCATGTTAACTTTTATATTTTCACTCGCCAGGATCGACGTTACTTCAAGCCCGTCGGCATTGACAGGTATTTTAATTACGACGTTCGGCGCCCAGGCAGCCATTTCACGGGCTTGTTGCAGCATCGGTTCCACTCCTTCTACGACAACCTCGGTCGAGATAGGACCGGGTATAATGGATGCTATCTCTTTAATAGTAGCTTCGTAATCGGTTGATCCTGCCCGTGCCATCAGGGTAGGGTTGGTCGTTACTCCGCTTATAACGCCTAATCTAGACGCTTGTCTGACTTCTTCTATTATGGCTGTATCAAGAAAAATTCGCATTTTATCGTTTCTCGAAAGTTTAATCACCAGATGCGAATGGTAATGACGGCTGAGCTCCTTCTCTCATCACGTTCTTAGCTGAGCCGATAAAGTCGCGGAACAGGGGATGGGGACGTCCCGGCCTGGAGCCGAATTCCGGATGAAACTGGCATGCTACCATCCACGGGTGGTTGCTGATTTCGCATATTTCCACAAGGTTGCCGTCCGGTGACAAACCGCTGTAAACCAATCCAGCTTCCTCTAGACGGTCGCGGAATTTGTTATTGAATTCATACCGATGACGGTGACGTTCCTGGATTAACGTTTCACCATACGCTTTTGAACTCAATGTATTTTCCAGAAGCTGGCATGGATAATTACCAAGTCGCATTGTCGCTCCCATATTTTCAAGATCCTGGTTCGGCAGGAGATCTATCACCGGATTCCGCGTGTCCGGATCAAATTCAGTCGAATTCGCGTCTTCCGTATTCAATACATACCGTGTAAATTCAATAACCATAACCTGCATTCCCAGGCAGAGTCCCAGGTATGGAATATTATTTTCACGGGCGTATCTTGCTGCCAAAACCATTCCTTCTATTCCTCTTACTCCGAATCCTCCGGGTATTATTATTCCCTGTGCATTACGAAGTTGGGCTTCACAATCATCTTGTTCAAGTGTCTCTGACGGCAACCAGTTAAACTCAATGCTTCTATCATGGAATAAAGCTGCGTGGTAAAGCGCTTCACGGACCGAGTAATAAGCATCTTCCAACTCAACATATTTTCCAACCAGCGCTATGTTCACCGGTTCCTTGGGTTGTTTTAGTGATTCAACCAGAGATCTCCATTGACTCAGGTCACAGTGATTCGATGTTATCTTCAACTTATCGACTATCAGTTGTCCCATTCCCTCTTCTTCCAGTGCGATGGGTACTTCGTAAATACTGGGTATAGTAGGCATGGGAATCACTGCTTCTTTTGCAACGTCACAAAATAGTGATATCTTTTCCCGTAGTTCTTCAGCAATCGGCAGGTCGGCACGGCATACGATGATGTCGGGCTGGATACCGATTCTGCGTAATTCATTTACACTGTGCTGGGTAGGCTTGGTTTTAAGCTCCTTGGTGGTAGCGAGGTAAGGAAGAAGCGTGACATGTATATACAGGACGTTATCCCTGCCCACGTCGTTTCTCATCTGGCGAATCGCTTCAAGGAAAGGTTGACCTTCGATGTCGCCCACCGTACCCCCGACTTCGATTATCAGTACTTCAGCCTTCGATTTCTCCGCCAGTCTTTTGAACCGCGTTTTTATTTCATTGGTAACGTGCGGGATTATCTGAATTGTTCCTCCAAGGAAATCACCTCTTCTTTCCTTGGCAATAACAGTGCTGTAAATTTGCCCTGAAGTGACGTTCGATTCGCTGGTAGTATTTATATCAACAAATCGTTCGTAGTTACCGAGATCAAGATCAGTCTCCGCTCCATCCTGGGTAACGAATACCTCTCCATGCTGGTAGGGTGACATTGTCCCCGGATCTACATTTAAATAAGGATCCAGTTTCTGAAGGGATACTGAAATATTCCGACTCTTCAGAATGGTACCTATCGAAGCGACAGTGATACCCTTGCCTACGGCACTTACGACACCACCGGTTATAAAAATATATTTTGACATACAAGATTACCAGGTAAAATATCCAAACGGTGTATGAAAGACAACATTAAGTTGGAACTTTGGAGAGAAAACATATCAGGGGGTTTCTTTTATTGTATAAACAGAATTTCAAATTTGTCAAGAGGTCTAAGGTATCACCTTAATCTTACGCAATTTGTTATTTATCTCGGTAAGTCATATTGTATATTATCACTACTTTTTACTCTTTATCCTGTTAATCAGTATCCTGAGAAATATGGCGCCGCCTATGGCTATTATTGCCTGGAGCAGCAGAAGCTGTTTTAATAATGACGATATTACGGGTATTACAATGAGCAGGAAAACTACTACCACTACAAAGATAACAATGTCACGCAGGAAATCTTTTTTCAGCATACAGAAGTATAGGAATGGCAGAGTTTGTGTGTCAAACACGATTGGCAAAACAGACGAAAAATAATACCTTATTATATATCTCGGTGTAGTATAATATCTGCAAGATAGGAAAAATCATTTGAAATGCTGCATTCAGGAGGTAAAATCGAGAGACCAACGGTGCTTGCTGTAGGCGAGGCTTATCATCTTAAGATGGGAAAAGACTGGATCGTGTATGCCGGAATGCCATCAGAAGATGTATACTCAATTGCCCAGAGAAAAACAAGCGGTTACCAGGGATTTGCCTGGAACCTGTATTATTCAAGGAGAAAAACCGATATCAAAATCGATGGAGTGGATATTACAGTTGAAAGCGTATCTCCTGATGAAATTATATTCAGGACAAGGTAAGTCAGAATAAAGGAGGAATAAAATGACATCGAAGAAACATTTTACGGCAGAGGAAGCAAAGGGAATAGGGGAACAACTTGGTATCAACTGGACTGAGTTTGATGTAGAGCAGTTCAGGATGGGGATGGACGTTGAACTCGAGCACGGTCTTGTCGATCTCGCTACAAATGTAACTGACGATGACCCCCTTATGACGGGGAAGATAGCTCTTGCCCACCTGAATGAGTTCGGTGACTACTATACTAGGCTGGAAATAATGGAGAGAGAAGCCGAAGGCAAGTAGACAGTCTAAACAGGGGAGGGTAAAAATATGTCGTTGTCACCTGAAGAACGGAGAAAAATCTACGAAGAAGAAAAGGCGAGGATCGAAGCCAGGGAATCCCTCGAACGGGAGAAAAGGGATGCTTCATCCGAGACCAGTACCGGACTTTTACCAAACGTGGCATCACTTCTCTGCTATGTGGGCGGCTGGATAAGCGGCATTATATTTTTTGTGCTCGAACAGAAGAATGCAGATGTACGTTTCCATGCCGCGCAATCGATTATCGTCTTCGGAACTCTCACAGTCGCAGGAACGATCTTAGGACTGATTCCTGTGATCGGGAATGCCTTTTCTGCGATAATCGGTATCATTGCTGTCATTCTCTGGGTTATCTTAATGGTGAAGGCGTATAACGGAGAAAGGTACAGGGTGGTCTGGGCGGCTGACATTGCCGATAATATTACCGGATTCAAAGTGCCCCAAAGTAAATCGGAAACGGTATCATCATCGACCATCCCGGATGTCCAGGCAGAATTCCAGGAAGAAATTAAGCCTGCTCTCGAAACTCCAACGACGCCGGTGATAAACCTGGATAAGGAAATCGGCAGGAAAATAGAAGAATATTTCACGAAAAAGAGGGGTGGGCGGATAGCAGCCTCCGCTTTTACTATTGCTTTCAGCATTGTTGCTTTAATCTTTTTCAACTACTTTCATGATTATGTTGCATATTATTCTTCGGATAAAGTGGACGGTGTCGTTACATGGACCAGGGCACCATTTTTTACCGATGATATCAGTTTCTGGCTGCCGATACTGACAACAGCGTTAGTAGTATCCATAATCGGACACAGCGTAATGATAATTTTCGACAGGTATGCTCTTCGAGAAATCCTCCAGTTAATAATCGATGCTTTTTCACTCGCTTCAGCGATAACTCTCGTTATGGTATTTCCGTTTGATTTTTACGTGATACCCAGCACTTCGATAGCTGAAGGCGTGGAACTCGGCGTAACCGTTGTCTTAATCTGTGTATGTGTAGGAATAGGTATAGGTATACTTGTCCGGAGTATCAAGTTCCTGGTCAACCTGGTTAAAGGTGTGACGAGTTACGAACGGGGGGCTTGATACATTCGAGTGATAATAGTAAAGGGGGCATATACTGCCCCCTTATTACATACTTTATCTAAGGCTCTTCTTACAGGATAACGCCTTTGTCTTTCAGAACAGCGATATCTTCCCATGTGTATCCTAAGTCGATCAGGGTAAGTTCATTGTCCTGGCCGACTTCAGGGGCAGAAGTTTTTACTTCAGCCGGATTTTGTGTGAATTTTACCGGAGTTGCGACTACGGGAAACGTCCCGAGAGGGTGAGGGAGTTCCGTAAATACTTCGTTCGCTATTGCCTGCGGATCAGTGGTGACTTCGGTAGGACTCTGAACTTTAGCGTATATAAGGTCATTTTCACGGAAACGCGGTTCCCACGTATCGGAATCACCGGAAGCCAGTGTTTCGTCGATTATCCTTATCAGCTCCTCGCAGTTATCTTCACGGGCTTCCATCGAGTTAAACCGGGGATCGTTTTCCAGTTCAGGCTTCTTTATTGCTTTGCAGAATCCGGGCCATACCGGGTCCGACTGCAACATTGACATCTGGAACCACCTTCCATCTCCAGCCCGGTATACATTATAGAGAGGATTCTTAGCTTTTTTACGATCATCTTTGATCGAAGTAATGCCTACCAGGGCAGCCTCGATATCCAGGGCCAGCGTCCAGATACCGGCGTTAAACAATGATATCTCCAGTTCCTGTCCTTCACCGGTTTTCTCCTTGTGATAGAGTGCAGCCAGGATTCCGGCGAGTGCCTGTGGTGCTGCAACACCCCTGTCAATCATTCCACCTCGAAGTCTTGGCGGTGCGCTGCCAGGTTCTCCTATCATATATTGCATTCCGGTGCGCGCCCATCCTGCTGCATGGTCGAATCCACGTTGCTCACTGTCAGGTCCTTTGGAACCGTACCCACTGATGGTCGCGTACACAATAGCCGGATTTACTTTACTCACACTGGTATAATCGGCATTCAGTTTTTTCAGCGAGTCCAGTTCATAATTGGACAAAAATACGTCTGCTTCCTTGACCAGCTTATAGAGAATCTGCTGGCCTTCCTCGGTTTTAAGGTTGATGGCAAGGCTTTTCTTGTTCCGATTAAATAACTGAAACGTCCAGTTCACACTGGCACCGCCAAGTTCGATTTCTGTAGTCATACCATGAGCACCTTTTAATCCGCGGAACATATCCCCAGTGAGTGGTTCCACTTTCAATACTTCAGCACCCCAGTCAGCCATCCATACGGACGCGACGGGAATAGCCTCCATATGTTCCATTGCGACTACTTTAAGTCCTTCAAGTACTCCAGCCATAAAGTAACTCCTTATTGAAATACTACTCAATTAAAAGTATATATCATCGATTAAGTCTCAACAACCTTGAAATATTCGGAGAAAAGTGAAGATTATGAAGATTTTTACCTATTTTCTATTGACCTGAATGCATAAATAGAGTAAAATTTTGCCTGAGTGTATTAAAAATATATTCATAATTGACGTATTTTTAGAGTTCATTCAGGAGGACGTATGAGTTCGAAAAACCAAGCCAGTCCCACCTGGTATAAGGAAATCTGGACTGACGGTAATGATATCAGGCCATGGGTTGGTGATACGAAAAAAGAAGTAGACTTCCTCGTGAATGTAATGGAATTGTCAGGATCCGAAAGCATCCTGGATCTGGCCTGTGGTTTTGGCAGACATGCAGTCGAACTTTCACGAAGGGGTTTTCCTGTTGTCGGAGTGGATATTACTCACGATTATATAGAGGAAGCCCAAAAAGCATCTGATTTCGAGGGGCTGGATACACGCTTTATGTGTTCCGATATTCGAGACATTTCATTCGACGAAGAGTATGATGTGGTCTTGAATATGGCAGATGGAGCTATCGGATATCTTGAAGATGATGTTGAAAATCTAAAGATATTTAACATTATTGCATCCTCTCTGAAAAAAGGCGGGAAACATTTCATGCATTTAACCAATGCTGAGTATGCTGAAATACATTTTCCTGTAAAAAACTGGGAGATTAATGACGATTATCTTTCTTTACCGGAGTTCCACTGGGATAAAGAGAGTAGACGCATGCTGTCCGGTGGGATGGAGATAGAATTTGGTCGTATAGTAAATAAGCCCGATGTCACTGATTTCAGACCACATTCGACTATTCGCTTATATTCGCTCCAGGAAATTGAGGAAATATTTAACTCCAGGCAAATGTTTATAACGAAAACATTCGGCAAATTCGATCAAACTGTCCCCGCGTCTCACTGGGACCCGGAACTGCTGGTTTACTCGGAAAAACTGTAGATAATTGTCAGTTAATTCTTGTCAACAGACACCTTGTCGAGCATCACTATACCTAGAGGGTTTAGATAGTAATCCTTGACATAGGGTTTAATCAGTATATAGTTTTCACCGAACCATAACGGTATACAGCAGGCTTGATTTACCAGGATTTGCTCTGCTCTGGCATATATTCCAAGACTGGTGGTTAAATCCTTTTCAAGGCTTGCTTCTTTTAATATTTTATCAACCTCAAGATTGCTGAATCCGCCATAATTATTTTCAACTCCTGTTTCAAATAGTATTGAGAGGAATCCCTGAGGATGTGGATAATCAGCTACCCAGCCAATGTCGAATAGTGCGTCTTTCTCTTCGGCAAGCTTATATATATACCTTTCAGGTTCAAGCTGTCTTACCTTTACCTCTACCCCGAGTGTCTGCCTCCATTGATCGATGATGGCTTCAAGTTCCTGCGATATCAATCCGCCCCAGCCGGCAGTGGTGAAGGTAATCGGTGGCAGATTAACTGCACTTCCATAAGATGAGTTTTCAAGCATTTCTTTTGCTTTTTCCGGGTTATAATTCAGACCGACAAGATCCTCGTTAAAACCGGGCATACCAACAGGCAGTATCCCGTCTGCAGGCTCGACCATATCCCTGAATATAAGAGAGGTGATTTTTTCCTTGTCAATCGCCATTGAGAAGGCAGCCCTTAGGTTGGAATCATCAAAAGGTGGTTTCTCGGAATTGAAACCAATGAAGTAAAAACTGAATTCGGGGGAAATTCTTAATTCATCATAGAAAGGATCATTATCATCTGTTACTTTATCTTTATATGACACCGGGACGGCGGTTACATCGATCTCGCCGGTCTCGTACATGACAATGGGTACACCTCCCCATAGGTAAAAGTTAACTTCACTCAGTTTGGCCGTTTCACCGTAATACAGCTCATTCCATGCCAGTATCAGTCTATCTCCCTCTGCCCATTCGTCAAGTTTGAATGGACCGGTTCCGTTTGGATTATGCCACCAGTTATAGCCTGAATCCACGTTTTTTCTATCAGTGACGAAGGTGGTAGGGTAGGCAAGTTTGTAAAGAAAATATGATCTTGGAGCATCGATCTGTACTTCGAGAATGTATTCATCTTTTACAGTTACTCCGCTTATTTCAGGATTTTCGCCTGCAAGAGTTTCTCTCGCGCCGACTATATCGCCGAGATAAGTTTCGGCGGTTGAAGAACTGGTTGCGGGATTACAGGCACGCTCCCATGAGTACTTGAAATCTGAGGCCGTAACTTGCGTTCCATCGTGAAATTTTACATCCTCCCGCAGATAGAAAGTATACGTCATTCCGTCGTTGCTGATTGTCCATCTCTCGGCAATATCCGGTACCGGTTCGAGATTATCATCAAGACGTACCAGGCCGCTGAATATCTGTGTTACATACTGGTGGGAGGTAGAATCACCGGATATTGCCGGATCAAGCGTATGAGGATCGATACTGTACAGATTCAGGACATCGTTTTTCCCGGGAGATTCCGTCACACCCGGTGGTTTTGTACAGGCTCCTGTTACTACGGAGAGAACGCAGATTAAAGCGAGAAAGAAAAGGGATACTCGAGTTAATAGTCGCATAATCTATCAATCCTGGTCAGATTTTCACAGGTTTCCATCTCTCAGGTTATAGTAATCAAGAGCTTTCCTGAGGGCAAAAGCGCCGCGTTCCAGCGAAATAAAGACGGGAATACCACCTTCCTGGAGTTCCTTCATCACTAATCCGGCTTGTTCAACATCGCCAGGTGAGAATGCCCAGGCGAGGACAGCAATCACCGGCTTCTCTGTATTCTGCTTGATATCTATGAGTAATTTAGGGAAACTCTCTCCCGGGGGACCTCCGGGTCCCATACCGGCGGCTACAAGAAGTGCCAGGTTATCGATATTTTCATCGCGAGCCAGTATCTCGATGATACGTTTTATCTCTCTCCGGTTCTGGTTTCCCGTATCCACAGGATTTCGATAGCCTCCTCCAATAAGAGTAAAAAACGATGCCAGTTCCTGGTATGAATTATCGGTAAGAGTCGGTACTTTCAGCCCTGCTTCTCCGAACGCATCCGAAATAGCTACCGACTGACCTCCCGAAACACCGGTAATACCCACTCGATTACCGCGTACCGGAGGAAGGAATAGAACAGCCTTTAGTGTATCGATAAGTTCATCCAGGCTCGATACTTTCACCGCTCCGCACTGAGCTACCGCAGAGTCCCAGATTGAATAAGAAACAGCCAGAGACCCGGTATGAGAAGCGATAGCCCTGTCTCCTTCTTCGGTTCGACCGCCCTTCCATATGACGACAGGTTTCTTAGCAGCCACTTCCCTGAGTACCTTAAGAAATCGCTTGCCGTCTTTCACTCCTTCGATATACATTCCGATTACCTTTATCCAGGGATCGTTTCCGAAAAATTCAAGGTAGTCGGGTGAATCAAGGACGATTCCGTTTCCGAAACTGACTGTCTTGTTAATTGCCAGTCCCTGGAGAGAAGCCTGCCTGTTGAAGGTAACGGCGTGGGTACCGCTTTGTGAAATTAATCCTACAGAACCGGCAACAGGTGCTTCCTGGAACGCCGCCCCCTGTCCAACTCCAAGGCTGGGATTGAAGATTCCCATACAGTTCGGACCGACAATGTGAAAATTATTCTTTTCGGCAATTTCAATCATCATGTTTTCAAGGTTAATGCCTTCTTCGGTATCGGTCTCTGAGAAGCCTGCCGTGAAGAAATGAGCAGCCGCAACGTCTTTTTGTATCAGGTCATTAAGGATTCTCGGTGCTATTGTCCTTGGCACAGCGACTATTGCCAGGTCGACCGGTTCAGGAATGTCCATCAAGCTGGTATAATTTTCGATTCCAAGGGCTTTAATGCCCTCTATCTCTTCCGGAGCTACCTGTACCGAGTATAATTTCCCCTTGAAGTTTGAGTGAGAGCGAAGCCACATATAATTAGTTTCTTTTTTATCGCCGATTATCGCGATGCATTTCGGACTGAACGCCCTTTCTAGTTTCTTATGGTCAGCTTTCAATGTTTTCTCCAGTTCGTTATTTTGTAAGTTTTGATTAAAGATCCGTTTTTATTCGCAATTTCAGTTAAATCATAGCACATGGCTGAAATTGAGTGAAATACATAATAAATCTTTGCCCGAATTCAAAGTGCACCGGACATGAGGACAACCAAATCTGTATCTTACATAGCATATATAGCGTCTTGTTAATCCTGTATAAGATTACTTATTACCTGTAGTTTGTATACGCGAATGATTTACGCTAATATTTGGCAAGGAGGAAAATGGATTTACGGGCTATGAACGGAAATAGTGATTGGATTATTAATATAAAAAAGCAGATTGACGTACTGAAAGATACGTTAGGCGATAAAGAATATAAGAAATTCAAGCTCCAGCTGCTACTTTGTATCGCCGAAAGAATTAACGAGTTTTCTTCTATGTGCGGGGAATGCCAGCTCTTCCAGCAGGAGATATCTACCTTAGTTCAAGATATCCCTAATCTCATAAGTTTACACGATAAAGAAAGACAAAAGAATTATTTTAGAACCATCGATAAGATTTCCAGGCATCTCCAGAAGCAACATAAATTGGTTCCTGAAGGGTACTACGTAGGCATTGGTCTGGCTATCGGCTCGGGTATCGGCGTAGCTCTGGGTGCTGCCTTTAAACAGGTTGGCGGAGGTATACCTATTGGTGTTGGCATAGGCCTGGCAATTGGATCAGCACTGGACGCTAAAGCAAAAAGAGAAGGCAGGATATTGTGTCCGAAGGAACCCAAACAAGCTTCTGCTTCAGTGAATATTAACATCAAGGTTATAGCTATCATCCTCGGTGTATTAGTACTGGCAGGTCTCGCAGCATACTTTATTTTCCTGCAATCAAAATGAGGATTGCTTATTTGTAATTCATGTACACTTATTAATGACTAAAAGATTTCAACCCGGAATCTCTGGAAAATAGCCCTATATTATCCGTATATTTTTTACTTACTTCCCAATCTCTTCAGTTGGTGGGATTTATTCCTTATTTACTCTTCTCTTATTCGCTTGAGTTCAAACACCATTGGATTTCTTGCATCAGGACAAGGAACAAGGACTATATCAGGATTAGGTTCCCAAGGGAAAGACCCCCCGAACATCAACATCTGTAAACTGGGATAGATTGCAGAGAAAGCTAAAAGGCATATATTAGGTGTCCTATAGCCGTCTTCGTTACCTTTTACTATCCATTCATCTCCAACTCTATGACCAGCAGGACAAATATCTGACCACGATTTAACTTTAATAGCTACATCGTAATTTGTTTTCAAACCTGCAAGTTCATTCTGGGTATCATCGTCCATTTTTCTTGTACCTGCTCCTACTTCAAGCAGGATACGACGCATTGTATTGGCATTTTCTTCTGGGGTTGCCATTATTTATGCTCCTTTAACGATTAAATTAGAGGTATTGCGTTAAACTCTTCGTAAGCTCTTCCAGTGGCGGGATTATTCCGAATTGCTGTAATAGAGGGAGTATAATGTTGGTCAACGAGCCACCTTTGACGATTTTACCGTTTTTTAGTTCATATAGTGTTGCGTTTGAGCTTTCCACATATTTCCCATTTGATGGATGATTATTCTTTAACGATACATGAGCTGTCCATTTCTGTAGGGCAATCACTCTATCTCCTTCAGACATGATATCCGTTATCTCTAACTGAAGGTCTGGCATAGTTGTCCTCATATTATCCCAATACTTTTTGTGGTCTTCTTTGCTCGTAATCGCTCCTTCATTGCCACTGAACTCGTCGGACATATATTGTTCCTAATTATCGTATCTTTGACCATTTATTAGCTCCTCAACATATCCCCTTATAACCTCTTTATTCTCTTCTATACCCATTGTTTATTTGCTCCTTTTACTAAGGTAATAAACTCAATATATCGTTATCAACAATTGCTGAAAACCATCGTTCGACGTTTTGAACTGCACGTTTGTTTCCCCTGACATTACTTCGGTCTCCAATCGCGAAAGCAGCGAGCATCATCATAGTAAAAACCGGATACCCCTTGAGATAATCTTTCCAGCATTCTTCATGCGAGTAGTCTGACACTCCGCTTTCAACCAATTGGTTGTAATATTGTTGTATCAAGTCTTTTTCAATATTACGTCTCAGGTCAACTTCTACCGATGTTCCTAATAACCGGGAAATATCAGCGACACCTCGCCAATTTGAAGTCATCGCCCAGTCATAAACAATAACAGGATGGTCTTTATCGTTAGGGTCCATAAAAACGTTATCCGCACGTAAATCTGTATGTATGATTGTTAATTTATCCCTGGGTAACATTTCTTTAATAAGGTGATATTTCTCCTGAAGTTGTCTGCATGCTTCAAGTCCACCTTCCGGCAAGCTTTGTTTAAAATCTTCTGCAGTAGAGCACGTTTCAAGAGTATTTCGGAAACTGTTAATATGCTCCTCGTCTGCCATGCGTTCATTTGGTTGTAATAAAAAGGAGGAATTTCTAAGCCTTGCATCATCCCACCAATGGGCGTGAAATTCTGCTATAGCTAACGTTATAGCCCTGGCTTCTTCATAATTGATACCTCGTAATTCAGGGTCTGGTTGATAATATTTGGAACAATCTTCTAAAAGTAAGACGTACTTGTCATTCGTCGAATCAATACCCCCGTAGTAACAATATGGCGTACGAAGCGGGCTGGACGGAGCTATATCTTTGTAGAATTGTGTCTCTCGTGCGTAGATACCAAGTTGTAAGCCTACGCTACGTACAGGCTCAAACGAAGTTGGTAACTTGGCTATTATAGTAGCCGGTAGTTGTTGTGAATCGTTATCATAAGTAAGGTAAATCCTGGCTATGTCACCTGTATATCCTTCACCGACGCCGATTTCCTCATGCTTTAAAGAGATGATTTCCGTATTCTCAAGAAACCCGTTATCGTGAAGAGCTTCATTCAACCATTCAACGGTAATGTCTTTTGTCGTCGCTGGAAGTTCCATAGATACCTCCAAATAAAAAAAATCGGGTACTACTTACCACCGCACTATCGGCAGCTATAGTACCCACTGTCATAACTGAGGTTACTGAGTATAGGATGGTAGGGAAGGTGAAGTCAATACGAGAACCGGAAGCTATTAAAACCAGACTATTGATTGGGCAGGAAACTTTAATTTTGATCCCGGTGCGTTAAAACAGACCTTCTCTTTTCAGGCTTTTGAAATCATTATCGACAACTATGACGTGATCAAGAACGTCAATACCAAGGATATTTCCGGCATCGGCAAGTCTCTTAGTCAGCTTGATATCATCTTCAGAGGGTTCGGGGTCTCCCGAAGGATGGTTATGGACAAAGATGACCGATGCGGCACTGGCGGTAAGGGCTTCTTTGAAGACCTCCCTTGGGTGTACTATACTGCTGTCCAGGCTGCCAACGGAAACTTCAGATGTTTTTATATGTTTCCCTCTTGTATCGAGACATATTACCAGGAAATACTCTTTCTTCTTGCCCTTAAGCCTGTTTTGCAACAAGCCTACTACGTTCTCGGGTGTCTTGACTACGAGTTTCTTGCCAGGTTCGGGAGGGTCTTTAAGCCTGTTCGCCAGTTCGAATGCTGCTTTGATCTGCGATGCCTTGGCAGGTCCGATCCCCTTTACATCAGAAAGTTCTTCAATTGTCGCATCCGCTATTCCCCTGAGATTACCAAACCGGCTTAACAGCCTCTGTGAGGTTACCGTTACAGATTCACCCGAAATACCTCTTCCCAGAATCAGGGCGAGAATTTCCTGTGCGGAAAGTTTGTCGACCCCGTATTTGCTCAGCCTTTCGCGAGGTCTTTCGGAAACAGGCAGGTCATGTATAGTAAATGATTTCTTTACCATTAAAGACTCCCCGAAGTGAGAAGCAGAATAGGTTTGGATGGTGAAAGACCGGTTCCGGTTACCGACGCATTCACTTGATCCAGATACTTAATGTTTACATAATCATGCCATATTCCATCGAGCCCGTCCATATCGAATCCGTACACTTTCTCAAGGGCTTCATCATAATCGGTTCCCCTGCTCATAACGGTCAATAATTCCAGCATTTTCTCCCGACCGTATGTATCGATGAGCATAGTAACCAGGCTGTGGCTCTGCGCATAGGACAGATAAGACTGATCGGCGTATGCCGAAAAAGGACTGGCCAGGCTGCGAACCGAAATGAGAGTATCGTTTTCAACCGCCTGACTCAGATAATATTCAAAAACACCTGTGAGAGGGCCTTCCATATACATTGCCAGCCCTTCATCGAGCCATACGGGAAGGTCCAGATATGGGTTATAGGTCATCCGGTGGATAACGAGGTGAGTTAATTCGTGGACAATAGTCCTTAATCCCCAGTCGGTGTTTGCGGTTTCTATTCCAATCGCTATGCAGTTATATGAAGGATATGCTACCCCGCCGGTCCAGGTCTGAGGGAAGATCATTGCACTCTGCAGGTCACTTGAATTCTCGTAAATGTATATATCGACCGGATCGGTAATACCGGCTCCGGTGCTTTCGTACAGTTTATCGAGGCCATCGGTCGCTGCCAACAGCAGTTCTTGCGCGAATTCTGTATTTCCCTCATACCAGTAGAGTGTGATACCGTCCTGCCGGATGATGTTCCATTCGAAACGGGTGTCATTATACCGTAGCGTCACGGGTTGAGTTTCAAAGGTATTACCATTCATATCCTGGATCGACCACCAGTATTGTATGTTCGTTCCGGGTGGCATTCCCCCCGTTCTTCTCATATCCCATGACCATTCTGCGGTAACATGGTGGTCGGGTATGATATCGAGCAGTACCTCACTTGTCACGTGAGCGTAAGATAATCGGTCGACATAGATAAATAATCTCACGTCCGTGATCTGTGAATCACTGTCAACGGACAGGATAAAATCCAGTTTGTCAGGGAATTCGACTTCGGCAGAGCTTTCTATGACATGAATTCCACCTGCTGCCAGTGATGAACTCACAGGAGATAATACCCCAAGAAGGAGTAATGCGGATAACAGGATGTGTATTTTCTTTATCACTGTTGTTGTCCTACGATCGATCGGAGATAAGCGGTTATAAACCCGTCCAGATCTCCATCCAGTACTGCATCGGGATTACTTGACTGGTAATCGGTCCGGTGGTCCTTTACCATTTTGTAAGGATGAAGGACGTAACTCCTTATTTGATTACCCCATCCGGCAAGGACGTGGTCGCCTTTGAGTTTTGTTCGTTCTTCGGCTAATTTCGCCGTTTCGACGTTTAGTAAACGTGATTGAAGAATCGTAAGAGCGATATCTTTATTCTGGTGTTGAGATCGCTCACTCTGACATGTCACGACCAGGCCTGTCGGAAGGTGTGTTATCCTTACGGCGCTGCTTGTTTTCTGCATATGCTGACCGCCAGGTCCGCTTGAACGAAAAGTGTCTATCTTTATTTCATCGGGTTCGATACTAATATCTACTCCGGATTCCGCTTCCGGTAGTACCTCGATTAACACAAAGGAAGTATGTCGTGCATGGTCGGCGTCGAATGGAGAGAGACGGACCAGTCGATGAACGCCGTGTTCCGATTTTAAATAACCGAAAGCATATTCTCCGGAAATATTTAACGTTGAACTCTTAATACCGGCTTCATCGCCGGGCGAAGTGTCAAGTACTTCAGTGTGATAACCGCGTCTTTCTGCCCAGCGGAGATACATGCGCTGAAGCATTTCTGCCCAGTCCTGTGATTCAGTACCACCCGCACCAGCGTGTATAGCCAGGATGGCATTTCTGGAATCATATTCGCCGCTAAAAGCCATTTCGAGTTCAAGTCCATCCAGATGTGAGGATACAGAGTCGATCTCAGTTTCATATTCTTCCCGGAACAGGGCATCTTCTTCTGCCAGAGATATCATTTCACTGATACCTTTTATCCTGCTCTCCAGTCCACGCCATTTCTCAACTAACTTGTTTATCTCTGCCAGGCGACGCATCACTTTCTTCGCGTTTACCTGATCAAGCCAGAAATCCTGCTGAACTGATAATTTTTCTAATCTGGTGCTTTCTTTTTCTTTTGCAGCAACATCAAAGATGCACCAGAGCGTTCGCTATTCTGGTCTGTAGGTCTTTAAGTTTATCTCTCAGTTCCTGCACTCATCAACTCCCTGATATTATTATACACGATGTTTCTGTTATTTCATGGCAGTACGGTTTTTATTTGCAGATTTCCTCCTGCTGCAAGATGGGCCAGGCGGGTTGGTTGAGGTAGTCGGTAACCACGACAGCAGTTGAATACCCAGTTAATTGCGGTATCCAGGCTTATTTTGTGACCAATGGATACGTATACGGGTTTTACTCCGTGCTTTGTACGTAAAACTGCTCCTATTATCTCATTTTTATCAACAAGGTTAGAATAGTTACCGGGTTCGTTTTCCGGTTCCGTATAACTACCGCATAGTCGTGATTTAGCACATCCGATAGTTGGTATGTTCATGACGATGCCAAGATGTGAAGCGAGCCCGAACCTGCGTGGATGAGCGATACCCTGCCCGTCGACGATAATAATATCAGGGGTAATTGATAATTTTTCACAAGCAGCCAGCGTAAGGGGTAATTCTCTGAAAGAAAGAAGCCCCGGTATGTAGGGGAGTTCAAGCTGCCCTGAAGCTGTCTGAATATCAATTATTTCAAGTTCAGGATAATTCAGGAGAACCACGCTTGCGGTTGCGGTTTTACTGTTTCTCCTTATAGACATATCGACTCCGGCAATGTATTTAACGTCAGGGAGTATATCACGCTTAATAACCTGGTCTGACAGGTCGTTTTGTATCTCGATCGCCTGGGCGGTATTGAGCGGATGGGTATATGGGATATTGGTTACCACAGAAACGATTATATCCATATCGCTTTCTTTTTACAATGCGTGCCTGCTATTGACAGACGTTAACTAATAGCGCATAATAGCCTATACGCATATGGTCAAGATACGTTTAAGAAGAGTAGGAGCAAAGAACAGACCGAGTTACAGGCTGGTTGTAGCTGATTCTCGGGCACCCCGGGATGGAGCATTTATCAGCATTATCGGTCACTATAATCCACTTACTGATCCGGAAGAAGTAGTGATCGATGAAGAAAAGGCACTTGACTGGCTCAAACAAGGTGCACAGCCGACAGAGACTGTCAGCAGATTGTTAAACAAAACTGGTATTTTAGATAAGTTTAAAACAATCAAGGAGAAATCATGAAAGAGCTAGTAGAGTATATTGCCAGGTCCATTGTCAATGCACCTGACGACGTAGTCGTCACAGAAGAAGAAAATGAACAAGGCATTACACTCAAACTGCAGGTTGCCGATGATGACAAAGGTAGAGTTATTGGTAAGCAGGGTCGTATAGCTGAAGCGATGCGGACTCTGGTAAGAGTTAAGGCAGCAAAAGCAGGCACCAGAGCTACCCTCGAAATCATCTAGTATTGCTACTTCGTTACCCGGTTCATAAATTGTAACTACTAAAATCAGTAAAATAATATTTGACTGGATAGGTTAGGGTGTGCCCTTACGGGGCATTTTAGCTTTTCTCTTCTCCTTGTATATACCGGAGATAATTAATGCAATCTACACCAGAACCTGGACGCTGGGTTATATGCCCGGTGTGCAGTAAACCGAATCCTGAAGGCACTCGATTTTGTGAATATTGCTGGGGAGCTGCAATAAGCCAGGATAACCCTCTAACGTCTGAAGAGTTGGAAAAGGAACTCCAACGTCTGGAAGACCGTTTAAAACTCCGCAAAAAGATAAAATTAGGTATCGCAGGAATCGGCGTACTCGCGGTGATCGGCATAATTCTCTATAGTCTTTTCTGGTTTTCAGATACTATTTTCAAACCTCCCGAAGAAATGAATTCAGATCCTCTCCCCGGGGAATGGTCTATGTTCAGGCGGGATCTTTCCCGTAGCGGCAGCGTCGGAACTGAAATTCCCGAAGGTACACTCAAATGGGTGTTCGACACAGGAGGTTCGATTCATTCCTCACCGGCAGTAGTCGATGGTACTGTCTACTTTGGTTCAAGAGATCATCACTTTTATGCGGTAGACACCGACTCCGGTACTGAAGAATGGAAATATCAAACCGGAAGCTGGGTCGAGTCATCACCGTCGGTTACGGACGGACAGGTGTTTTTCGGATCGAATGACGGGAACTTCTATACACTCGATATGAATACCGGGGAGGAACTCTGGATATTCGAAACTCCGTTCCCCGTTAGGTCATCACCGGCAATTGCCGACGACAGAGTGTATTTTGGTTCTGATGACTATTACCTTTATTGTCTTGATACGTCAAGCGGTGAAGTGTACTGGCATTTCGACTCAGGAAGTCCTGCGTATTCTTCTCCTGCGGTGTCTAACGGAATAATCTATATTGGCAGCGGTAATGGTTATTCATATGCCCTGAATTCGATGACCGGACAACGGAGGTTACGTTATAAAACTCATTATTCTGTTTATTCGTCACCGGCGGTCAGTGACGGAACGATTTATTTCACCACAACGAACGGTATTATATCGGCAGTAGATGGCCAGGCCAGGACTATGTGGCGTGAACATGAGATCAAGCACTGGTGGGTACAGGTCTGGGCGGCTGGTGTTCCACTGGTACCTGAACCACCTCCCCAGTCAGGTTTTCTGTGGTCACTCTCTCTTCGCAGGCCGCAAACATCAACTCCGGTAGTGAATGACGGGGTAATGTATTTAGGTTCGGATAATTTTGTCATAGCGATAGATATCGAGACTCAGGAAACGATATGGGAATTCGAAACCGGAGGAGCCGTAAGGTCGTCACCTGCCCTGATCGATTCGGTACTTATTGCTGGAAGTGAAGATGGAACGCTTTATGCTATAAATACCGAAACCGGTGAAAAGATCTGGGACTATCAGACCGGGGGTAAGATTTCGTCGTCTCCGGCTGTGGTAGATGGTGTTGTTTATGTAGGTTCCTTTGATGGGAAACTTTACGCAATCGAGTAACACCTGAGGTTTGAAAACATATTTTCATACCTGTTATAATTAATTAGTTCACTTCTGTAAACATTCCTGAATAGATTGATTTTTTATAGGGAAGTATGTGCCTGTTTAATGATGTTCCCTTAGAAATACGGAGATAACCAATGGACGGAGAGTCCAGAGAAAAAAGATATACCATATGTCCTATATGTAATAAATCTAATCCCATCGGAGTAGCTTTCTGTCAACATTGCTGGGGACCGATTCTTAACCAGAATCAAACCTATACTTTAGAGGAACTGGAAGAAGCTCAGGAAGATCATAATAAACTCCTCAAACGAAAGAGATATATTCGATGGGGTATAGCAGGCGCTGTTGCGGCTGTAATCGTTATATTCGTGCTGTTTAACCTACTCAGCTATACAGACCTGATATCCAAGCCTAATACTGACATCAGTTCCGGTTCTCTACCTGGTGAATGGGCTATGTTCGGCTATGATAATGTCCGTTCTTCGAGTGCCGGTAATAACGATGTCCTGCCCGAAGGCGAACTGAAATGGGAGTTTACCGCAGGTGATGAAATACACTCCTCTGCCGCAGTAGTCGACGGAACGGTGTTTTTCGGCTCACAGGACCATAATCTGTATTCTCTGGATGCTGAAACCGGAGAGAAAAACTGGGAATTCAAGACGGGAAGCAGGATATACTCCTCGCCGGCTGTTGTGGATGGGATGGTATATTTCGGTTCGAACGATGGCTATTTTTACACTCTGGATTCCGGAAACGGTAACAAAATCTGGAATTTCAAGACGCCCTATCCGGTACGGTCATCTCCTACGGTAACGGATGGGAAGGTGTACTTTGGTTCTGACGACTATTTCCTTTATGCTCTTGATTACAAGACCGGTGAAGAGATCTGGAAATTCGACACGAACAGTCCGGCCGGGAATTCACCGGTAATAGAAAATGGTGTTCTGTATTATGGGGCCGGAGGAGGGTATTCCTATACTTTGAATGCGGAAGACGGGCATCGCCGTTTGAAGTACCGTACCCGATATGCAGTATACGCTTCACCTGTGGTTTATGACGGTATCGTGTATTTTTCTACTACGAACGGTATAGTGAATGCTGTGGACGGCATGGCAAGGTCATGGCTCTGGGAACACGATATTCGACCTTTCTGGGCTCAATTGTGGGCGATGATTAACTGGCTGCCGGAACCGCCCGACCAGTCAGGCTTTATCTGGTCTAAACCACTCTACAGACCAAATACGACTACGCCTCTTATAGATGGTAATGTAATGTATCTTGGATCCGATAATTTCGTGATTGCCCTGGATACTGATACCCAGCAGATCATTTGGGAGTTTCCAACGGGAGATACTGTCAGGTCCTCTCCAGCAAAGGCGGGATCGGTGATATACATCGGGAGTGACGATGGTAACCTGTATGCTCTCGATTCTGCTACCGGTGAACTGCAATGGCAGTTTGAAACCGGAGGTGCAATTACGGCCTCCCCTGCAGTTGTTGACGGAATTATTTATGTAGGTTCCACCGATGGAAACTTCTATGCTATTGAGTGAGTTCGTGGCCTTGATACACAATGAGAAGTAACACTGATCCGGAATATATTACCGTCGGTTTGATAGTGTCTCCACGGGGTCTGCAGGGACACATTAAGGTTAATGTGGAGACAGATTTCCCAGAGAGATTTTCCGGTTCTTCTCAGGTGTATATCAATAGGCAGGCAACGGTTATCGAAGAAGTATCCTGGCACAAAGGGCAAGCTATAATCAAGCTTCAGGGAGTAGATACCGAGGAGGAAGCAGATACACTAGTCGGTTGTGTCATCGAGATCCACCGCAGCCAGCTTTTCAGTCTCGAAGAGGATGTATATTTTCATTTTCAACTGGTCGGCCTGAACGTAATTACTACCGGCGGAGACGCGATCGGCACCATAGCGGAAATAATGAGTATGGCAAGCGCCGACATCTATGTAATCAAGGGTAAGAATGGTGAAATCCTTATCCCTGCTACAGAAGAGATAATAAAATCCATCGACCTTGAGAAAGGGATAATGGTTATCGAACCGATGGATGGATTATTGGATTTGAACGAGAAAAAAACGAAAAAATAGCTACCTCTGGGGATTCTCTCCGCGTCTTCTTCTCCTCTTCTGTGCCACCTTCAAGCGTACTAAAGAGCGCCTTAATGCAGCTTCGGCTCTCGCCGCGTCTAAATCAATAGTGGGACTTTCAATCCTTTCCCGGGCACGACGCTGAGCTTCTTCTGCTCTGGTAAGATCGATTTCATCGTCTCTTTCTGCCGAATCAGCCAGGACGATAATCCTATCGGGGCGAATTTCCAGAAACCCTCCTGAAATAGCCAGCGAAAATTCTTCCACTCCTCTGCGCACCATCATTTCACCGGCTTCCAGCGTAGTCATGAGAGGAGTATGTTGCGGTAGAATGCCCAGTTCACCTTCGACTCCGGGGGCAACAACAAGGTCGACATCCTCCGAATATACGAGTCTTTCGGCGGTAACGATATCGAGCCTGATAGGCGACACTATAATTCACTCCTCATAGTCTTGGCCTGTTCGACAGCTTCATCGATGGTTCCTACCATATAGAAAGCCTGTTCCGGGAGGTCATCATGCTGGCCTTCCAGAATTTCTTTAAAGCCGCGAACGGTTTCCTGAATAGGAACGTACTTACCGGGTCTACCGGTGAATACTTCGGCAACAAACATCGGCTGTGACAGGAACCTCTGGATTTTACGGGCACGGGCGACGTTTATCTTGTCTTCATCGCTGAGTTCCTCGATACCAAGTATTGCGATGACATCCTGGAGGTCCTGGTAACGCTGGAGTACACGCTGTACTTCACGGGCAACCGAGTGATGTTCTTCGCCGACAACGATGGGATCAAGTATCCTCGATGTTGAAGTCAAGGGATTTACTGCTGGATAGAGGCCTTGTTCCATGATTGCCCTGTCCAGGGCAACGACACCGTCAAGGTGACCGAAAGTGGTAGCAACTCCAGGATCGGTATAGTCATCGGCAGGTACGTAAATAGCCTGGAATGATGTGATGGATCCTTTCTTGGTAGAAGTGATCCTTTCCTCCAGGTCACCAACCTCTGTAGCCAGCGTTGGTTGATATCCCACCGCCGAAGGCATCCTGCCGAGAAGAGCCGATACTTCCATTCCTGCAAGAGTGTAGCGATAGATATTATCGATAAACAGGAGGACATCCTGCCCCTCTTCATCCCTGAAATATTCAGCCATTGTCAGGCCGGTCAGGCCGATACGCAGTCGCACGGCCGGAGGTTCATTCATCTGGCCGAAAACCAGAACGGTTTTCTCGATAACTCCGGACTCTCTCATTTCATGCCAGAGATCGTTGCCTTCACGTGACCGTTCACCGATACCGGCGAAAACCGAGAATCCGCCGTGCTCGGTGGCGATGTTTCGAATGAGTTCCTGGATGATGACCGTCTTCCCGACACCGGCACCTCCATAAGCGCCGACCTTACCACCTTTGGTAAAAGGCGCAACAAGATCGATTACCTTAAGTCCGGTTTCCAGTATCTCAGTCGTTGTTTCCTGTTCTTCGATGGTGGGTGGTGTCCTGTGAATTGCCCATTTTTCGTCGGATTTTACCTCACCTATGTCGTCCAGGGGTTCTCCAAGCACATTAAAAAGCCTTCCCAGAGTGCTTCTGCCGACCGGAACACTTATAGCCGCTCCGGTATCGACTGCGTCAAGGCCGCGCTGCAAACCTTCGGTAGGTGACAGGGACAGGCATCTTACAAGATTGTTTCCGGCATGTTCCTGGACTTCGAGGATTACCTTGCCTTCATCGGAATCTATTTCAAGTGAGTTAAACAACTGTGGCAGATTATCCGGGGGAAACTCCACGTCTACCACTGTTCCGATTACCTGAACTACTTTACCTGTTGCCACTTTTCACCTCGCTATGCCTGCACATCTACTCTGCCAGGGCTTCGACTCCACCGGTAATATCGAGGAGTTCGGTGGTAATCGATTCTTGACGGGCTTTATTGTACAGGAGAGTTAGATCATCCGTAAGCTCTGCGGCATTCTCGGTAGCATTCCGCATTGCTACCATCCTGGCAGACTGCTCGCTGGCTATCGATTCCAGGATGGCGTGATATATCTGCATTTCTACGAATCGCGGTAACAGTTCGCTGAGTACCGCTTCAGGATTAGGCTCATACGTGTAGTCGATACTTTGTGTGCCTGACAACTCTGCCGGCTCCACCGGTAGTATCGGCTGAATGACAGGTCTCTGTACCATTGTAGAGACGAACTCGGTATATGATAAATAGGCGGCGTCTATTTCACCACTTGTATAGTCATCGATAATTATTCGCGAAATTGGGAGTGTGTCGATATAACTGGGATTATCTCCCAGTCCGGTAAATTCGGCCAGAATGTTTTTCCGTGTCCGTCTCATGAAATCCAGGCCTTTGCGCCCGGCGCACACAAGCGATACCTCGGTATTCTGTTCGTTGATATAGTTATTTAACTGCCGGTTAATATTGGCTACCAGGCCACCGCAAAGTCCGCGGTCAGGAGTAATATGGACAACGGTCATTCTCTTAACTTCCCGTCGCTGCAGCAGAGGATGAAGAGCTTCTCCTCGCGAGATTGCCGCCAGCGTGGATATGACTTCCTGTATTTTTTCGGAATAGGGACGACCGGCAAGACCTCTCTCCTGTGTGCGTCTCATCTTGGAGGTAGCTATCATCTCCATGGCACGAGTGATCTTGGATATACTCTGTACACCCCGTATTCTGCGTTGTATTAAACGAATATTAGCCAAGTTTTGTCCTCACCCTTTGGATTAGTATCAAACTCTGCCCTGCTTGAATTCGGTAATCGCAGCTTTGATCGATTCCTCTGTGGTGTCGCTGATATCTTTTTCTTTTGCCAGGATGCTTATTATCTCGGGGTGATTTGCTTCGACATATCTGTGGAAATCTGCTTCGAAACCTGATATCTGGTCTACCGCAACATCATCGAGATAGCCGTTAACCGCGGAATACATGATCAGTACCTGTTTTTCTGTCGACATCGGCGTGTATTGACTCTGCTTCAATACCTCGGTAATCCTCTGGCCCCTTTCAAGCTGATCTTTTGTTGCCTGGTCGAGTTCGGAAGTACCGAACTGGGCGAACGCCGCCAGTTCGCGGTACTGGGCAAGTTCCAGTCTGAGACGACCTGCTACGCGGCGGATTGCCCTGGTCTGGGCGCTCGAACCGACACGTGATACCGATAAACCGACATTGACCGCAGGTCTCTGTCCTGAATTAAAGAGGTCTGTTTCAAGATAGATCTGTCCGTCTGTGATAGAAATGACATTCGTGGGAATGTAGGCTGACATATCGCCTGCCTGGGTCTCGATTATAGGCAGCGCGGTCAGCGAGCCGCCGCCATGTGCGTCATCGAGCTTGGCTGCTCTTTCAAGCAGACGGCTGTGAAGGTAAAACACGTCGCCGGGATAGGCTTCTCTTCCCGGAGGTCTTCTCAGGAGGAGAGAAAGCTGACGGTATGCCCAGGCATGTTTGGAAAGGTCATCATATATGACCAGGCAGTCCTTACCTTCTTCCATTATCTCTTCGCCGATCCCGCAGCCTGCGTAAGGAGCCAGATATTGCAGAGCTACTGAATCGGATGCGTTTGCAGCTACTACAATGGTATGCTCCATCGCGCCGTGTTCTTCAAGAGTGGCAACGACACGCGCTACCCTGGATGCTTTCTGCCCGATGGCGACATAGATGCAGACAAGGTCGCCGCCTTTCTGGTTTATTATTGTATCAAGTGTAATGGCGGTTTTTCCGGTCGAACGGTCGCCGATTATTAACTCGCGTTGACCGCGGCCGATAGGAATCAGTCCGTCTATTGCCTTGATACCGGACTGTACCGGTGTATTTACCGGTTGACGGATGGCGACGTTCGGTGCAATTCGCTCGATAGGTCGTGTACTGTCGCTCTTTATCTCACCCTTACCGTCGAGTGGTCGACCAAGGGGATCAATGACTCTTCCAATCATTGCATCACCTACCGGTACTTCGGCGATTCTGCCGGTACACTTAACTTCGTCACCTTCCTTCAGTGAGACGTAGGAACCGAGAATAACGGCGGCAACACTGTCTTCTTCAAGGTTCAGGGCAACACCCATAATATCATTAGGGAACTGTAGAAGTTCGTTATATTTCGCTGCCTTGAGACCGCGAATCCGGGCGATTCCATCTCCCACCTCTGTGATAGTGCCGACATCGACCATTGTCACCGACATGCTGAATTGTTCGATCTGCTGCTTTATAACAGAAGCGATGTCATGACCTTTTGATGTCATTTAATTTACCTCCGCTCTCCTCGCGAAGAGGTTATTTCACCTTTATTTACCTGACCGCTCTGCCAAGTTCCCTTTTCAGTACGGTCAGTTTACTCTTAATACTGCCGTCGATGACTTTATCACCGACTTTTATAATAATGCCTCCTATAAGGCTGGGATCAACCTTCGTATTTACGACAACCGGTTTCCCTGCCATTTCAGTGAGACGTTTACTGATATCGAGTACGTATTCATCATCGAGGGGGATTGCCGTAGTAATCTCGGCTGTTTCAGTTCCTTCTATACCACGGTGAGTATCCAGTAACCTCTGGTATTCATAAGAGATATCATCCAGTTCGGCCAGTCTTCCCTTGTTTATCAATTCGGCCACCAGCTTCAGAACATCCGGCTTTGGTTCTCCAAGTCTTTCCGCCAGAATCTTCGCTTTGTCATCGATGGCTGTACCGGGATTTTCCAGCGAAGCGACAAGTGTCTTATCTCTTGTCAGGCTTGCCAGGTTCCGGAGATCGGTCTGCCACCTGTTCAATTCATTACTTTCAAGAGCAGTTTTAAATATCTCTTTCGCGTTTTGTACCGCATATGTATCGGACATTATATATGTCTCCAATAACGGAACCGGTTAATTCTTACTCCTGAGGATATCGCTTTCCTCAATCACCTTATCGATAAGCTTACGGTGGGCTTCCTTATCCAGTTCCTGCTCGATTATCTTTTCCGCCGCTGAAATCGTAAGGTCGGTGAATTCCTTCCGTAATTCCGCGATAGCTTCATCACGTTCCTGCTGGATTTCATTCCGTGCCCGGGCTACAAGGGCTTCGGCTTCCGGCTTCGCATCCTGCTCAGCTTTCTGCTTAATCTCTTCACCGGTCTTGATGGCACGGGCGATTACTTCCTGCCCTTCCTTGCCTGCTTCCTCTATCCGTTTCTTGGCGTCTTCTTCCGCGTTGGCTGCCTGTTGTTTCACGGATTCCGTCATATCCATGCTTTCTTTTATCCTGTTAGCACGTTCATCGAACATACGCAGGATAGGCTTGTAAGCAAACATATAGAGTAAGCCCAGTAATAACAGGAAGTTGATAATCTGAGCAATCAGCAGTTGTAAATTGATTCCAAGTCCTTCCAAAATACGCCTCCTGCCTGCCAGACTAGGCTACAAAAATCAGGATTGCTGCCACTACCAGGGCATAAATGGCTACAGCCTCGGCCATGGCGATGCCGAGAATCATATTTGTCATAATGGGACCCCGTGCTTCGGGATTCCGACCGATTGCCTGCAGCGCGCCGAACGCAACAAGTCCTACCCCGATTCCGGGACCGATAGCGCCGAGACCCATAGCCAGACCGGCTGCCAGCAACTTGACTGTGTCTGCATCCATACTATTCTCGTCCTCCTATAGTTATATGTAAATCCCTGTTCATTAATGTTCTTCACTTTCATGAGGTGTTATCGCAACGGTGGCGAATACCAGTGTAAGTCCCGCGAATACAAGCGCCTGGATTGTACCTACCAGTAATTCCAGCCCGTAGAACGGTATGGCAAGTATCCACGGAATAAGGAATATCATCACCAGGATTAGTACCTCGCCGCCTGTCATGTTGCCGAAGAGACGGAAAGTAAAACTGACAATTCGGAAGATATAACTGATTAACTCCAGTAACCCAACGAAAATATCGATAGCACCCATGCCAATATCACCGAATCCGGCCTTTACCTTGCCGGTGAACAGCTTCTTATGACCCTGGAAGAACCGGCCGAAGTTAAAAAATACCTTAAGGAAGCCGGGACCGAGTGCCCTGAAGCCGTGGTAAAAAACAAACACAAAAGAAATTAAAGCGACGGCAAGAGGAAAATTGATATCGGTATTAGCGCCGCGAAGAAGGTGTACTGAATGACCGTGTCCGGTGTGAAGTAAGATAGAACCATATCCCGGAATCAGGTTCATCCAGGCGTTCATCAATACGAAGAGGAATATGGTAGTGACCAGCGGGAAAAAGCGGCGTCCATTCTTCTCACCGGCAACCTCTATACAGAAATTCAGCATCCATTCGAGAGCCGATTCGAGGAGAGCCTGCATCCTTGATGGTATTAATTTGATCTTGTGAGTTACTGCCCAGGATATAAGAACCAGGACAATGATGCTTATCCATGAGGTGAGGAGAGTATTGGTAACACCGAAAGAACCGATGTGGAATATGACTTCGCCCGGGAGTTGGATATGCGGTGCTTCTATCGCAACGGCTTCACCGATTGATGTATCACCGATAAATGCACTACCCAGTGCGCCGCTGATAAAAGCTATTACGAAAAGAGCGAGAACTACTAAGAGAATACCGAGATTGATAGAGCAACCGAAACAACCGATTTTTGGCATTTTAGGCACTAGCTATCTTCTCCTCCTTTTCGTATGTTATCTATGATGGGTTTGATCATGTTGTAGACACCCAAAAAGGCTAACGCTATCCCTAAAACCAGACCTGTAATTAAAAAAGCCGGTTCAGTGCCAAATTTTTCATCGAGCCACTTACCGCCCAGCAATCCACCGATAATGCATCCGGCAATGAAAAAACCGATTCCGGTAAGTCCAAGAGCCGGCACCCAGCTTTTCATACCACCGGAAGCATATCAGAACTTGCATCGCAGGTCAAGTATACAATATCCGGAAACATAAAAACCCTGAAACTAGTTTCAGGGTTTTTACCGGTTTAATTTACTTCTAAAATTAGGATTTTCTCTTATCAAAGTTATCCCAGTCCAGAGTGTCTATAAATTCGCTAAAGGCAGAGAGTTTTTTGAGTTCCTCGTCGCTGAGTTTCTTGCCTTGATTGTCGATTTTCTGTGTTTCGTCGAATATGGGTTTACCGGTGTCCTTATCGAGAAGAATCCCTGCTTTATCGAGTACGGAATCGTCAACAAAAATCGGAGCTTCTACTCTTACTGAAAGAGCCAGTGCGTCACTAGGCCTGGAATCAACTTCGATCTGTTTTCCTTCCACTACAAGGGCTATCGTGGCGTAAAATGTGTCATTTTTCAAGTCGGTGACGGTTATCGAATCAATCCGGGCTCCCAGTGTATCGATAACGGATGATAACAGGTCGTGAGTCATTGGTCTGGGAATACTGACTCCCTGGAGTTTTACTGCTATAGCATCTGCTTCGTTGGGACCTATCCAGATAGGCAGGTAACGATCCGAAGTTTTCTCTTTTAAGATTACCACTCGCTGGTAATTCATTAAACTCACAC
>JAFGCW010000064.1 GCA_016932435.1 Dehalococcoidales bacterium
CTCCCTTTCTTTTTTCAGGATGTTACTGACAGTTGAGTACGTTTGGGTCACGTCTTGCGTTGTGCGTACGTTTGGGTCACGTCTTGCGTTGTGCGCACATCGCAACAGGCTGACCGAGAATTACCCCAATAATCTTTCTTGCGTAAGAGGTTTGTTCACCTGATCCTTCGAACCAATAATCGGAATTTCGTTCGATCAAATTCGGAGAGCTTACATTGTCCAAGTTCAAGCCAATAAATGACGGGTTAAGTTTTCTCCTTCCACCAAACATAGAAGAGTTCGTACCGGAAGATCATCTCGCAAGAACGGTTGTAGAAGTTGTTGACATGCTTGATACCTCTTGCATAGATACCAGGTACAGCGATCTGGGACAGAAGACCTACCACCCGAAGATAATGCTTCGTCTTCTCTTCTATGGATACGCAACCGGAATAAGAAGCGGAAGGAAGATAGCGCAAAGGTGTGTAAGTGATACCGCCTTCATGTATCTATCCAATATGTACTCTCCCGATTTTCGGACTATAAACGATTTTCGGAAGAACAATCTCGAAGAGATCGAGAAATACTTCATTGACATAGTAAAGCTTTGCAAAGAGATCGGCTTAATCAAGCTGGGAGCGATAGCGATAGATGGATCGAAGATGAAGGCAAACGCTGCAACAAGAAAGACAAAAGATAGAGATGGATATGAAAAATGGCATGAGCGCGTAAGTCAGCAAATGCATGAGATGCTTGAAGACGGGATCAGGATAGACGAAGAGGAAGACGAACTCTTCGGGGAAGAAAATACCGGAGACGAACTACCCGAAGAACTTCGTGGCATAGATAACCTGCGGCGCCGAATCAAAGAAGCAATGGACGAGCTCGAAGGTGAAAAGAAGAAGAACTTCACCGATAATGATGCCCGCTTCATGAAGCAGGGAACACGGGGAATAAAAGCTGGATACAACACCCGGATTGCGGCAAGCGAAAACCAGGTAATAACTGCAGCCGATGTAACAACTGAACCCAATGACAGAAGTCAGCTAGCGCCTATGATCGAACAGTCGCGAGAAAACCTCGGAGAGGATCCCGATACTATTCTTGCAGACAGCGGATATGCAAGTTACGACAACTACGATTATCTGGCACAAAGTAAGTTAGATGCACTTATCCCCGACATGTATTACAGGCGGGAAAAAGAAAAAAGAGACGGTGATGATTACAGAAAAGAGAACTTCACCTTTGACAGGGAAAACAATCGTTACATCTGCCCTGAAGGAAAACCGCTCGAATTTTTCAAAAAGAGATTAGAGGCAAGAGGGAAAGCGAAAAGAAAACAGATCATCTTCAAGGGGACTGCATGCTCCGAATGCCCGGTAAAAAGCCTGTGTACCGGCAAGACCTCAAGAACCGTTGTCCGTGAAATGAGAGAAGAGCTTCAGGAAGAAATGAGAAGAAAGCTCGACTCCGATGAAGGAAGAAAAACATACAAAAAGAGGATGCACATGGTGGAGCCGATCTTCGGCAACCTAAAGTACAATCTCGGATACGAAACCTTCTCCCTTAGAACACACGAAAAGGTAAGGGCCGAGTTCAAGCTTATGTGTATTGGCAACAACCTTAAGAAGATATGGCAGTCTGGCCTTGCTACAAGCTGAATAATTCGGGAAACTCTCACCTTTTACTGTGCAAATGCGTTAAACAAACGACCCGGGGCAGTAGATCGAAGGCCAAAATCAAAAATTTATCGATCTTAAGCTTTTAATCTATTTCGGTGAAAAGTTCTCGGTCATCCTGGCAAGACCTGGCACCTGGATGTCGAGGAATATCGACGAACTCTCCCGCGGCGTGCTGAAGATAACAGAAGGTCGGGACGAATCCAGCCCGGCCGGTCAACTGACCTCGGCTGTTGCGCAGCCGCCCAGTGAACCCGAAAATGTTTAGCTTGACAGGCCAAATGAAAAAGAAATAACGGAAATGTAATCGACTGCGGAACGGTTATCGGAGGTCCGGCGGAAGAAACGGTAATGATTACCTAAAAACAGATATATTCATGCTTCCGTCGCTTCGCCCTACGTGCTCCGCTTCCGGAAGCATGACAGAACGTGGCTCGGTGTATAGAATCTTTAGCTACCCTGTGTCGGAAAGATGGAAAGTGCAGAGAATTGTGGGATTAACTCAACCCGATCAGTCTCGACCCCTTCTGTAGTTACCCGGACGCAATTAATCACCGGCAGCCTTTGAAATGATATCCCTGATAATCTCGATCATATCGTTGAATGTCTTCTTCAGTGAGCTGAACTCTTCACCTTCATTCATGGGGACTTTAAAATCGAGGTCCCCGTCCATCACCCTGAATGCTGCTTCCTCGAGTTCTTCGATTGGTTTAGTTATGCGTTTTTTTATGAGGTAGTCAAATACTATGAAAGTAATAAGAATCAGCACTACTATCGAACAACCCAGTACTATAGCCAGAATAATAATTGTCTTTCTATTCTCGTTACGATAATAATCATCTATAGCCTGGATTTGCGTGCTCATGGGTTTGAAATCATAAAAGTAATAGACGATTCCGGAGACGTCAAACAAGTAACATGTTACGAGGTAATCACCATTAAGACCGATCTCGGAAATTCCGTCTTCCACAAGCATATAGCTATTATTTTCATCAACCCTTGCCCGATAAGGTTCGTTCTCCGAGTCATTCATTTCCGCAAGATCAATAAGCTCACTCGGTATCTCCTTTGACAGGTACTCTTCTATGTTAGAAAGCATCACGTAGATACCTGTCTCTCCGAGAAGGTTGGTCGGCGTTGACATTATGGTTACGGTTATTCCCAACAGGCCCATATCTGTCATTTCTTTTTGAATATTACTTAAATCAACCTGTGTTTGTGTAACCTCGTTGTTACTGATCGCCTGGAGCATCTCCTGGTATACCTGCGTTTTCGCATGGTCGGCACTGCCTAAGTCCTGATATCCCATTAACTTAAGTATCATATTTGAGATATATTCATGGCTTAAACATATCTGTTTCGCCTCAGATTCAATCAGCTTCTGCTTGCTTTTGTCAGCCAGGTTTCTTTCAGAACCGTTAACAAAAAGCAGGGATATTACCATCGTAATCATAAATATAGCTATTACGATTACTGTTATCTGCATCAGCAGTATAGACCTTGTACGGCTGCGGCTTCTCGATCCGGTCCTCTTGCCCATGACGCTACCTCCCGAACACAAATAACTTTGTGCTTAAAAATATCCGGAATCTTTCCTTTGGCAAATTCCAGATCGATTTCATATACCCTCTTTTAAGTTGACCGGAAAGAAACTTTTCTCGCCGGCGGTTAAAACAAACCACAAGATACGTAATTTCACAACCACTGTAGATATTCCAGGGCCAGTTAAATACTCTTCGTCCGTCAATAGAACACTATATGACTAATGGTATACTGTCAATATTGTCCGTGAAACTGCATACAGCTTTGGGTTTGGTAGATAAAATCTTTCAGGCAGAGACTATAATCTGATAAAACTGAACGCTTTACGGCTCCTCAGACTGGAAAGGGGGCTTAAGCGGAGTAGGTAATTCAATTTCATTTCCTCCGGAAAACCGGGGCAGAAAGCTGTCACCCGTATATAAAGATCGGCACTGAATGCAGAACACCGATTAAGGATTTCGCACCTGTCAGCACTCTTTTCAAACTTGGGCAACATTAATAATCTCAAGTTATATCAGGAAAAACACCGTAAGATATCAGTCTCAATTCATTATTATGATGACAACCCTGAAAGAATCAAAGATAAGCCGGGCCCTCATATTTCCTTGCGGCCGGAAACAAAACCAAAAAACGCCGTGCCGGAAAACAGCGCTTTCATCATTGGCTCAGTATCATACTGCCCGGTCAGCCTCATGAAACTGCCAAGACCTCTTCCTATGCCGACAAAAAGATATGCAGATAAACCAAGATCAACCTGAGGCCATATTCCTTCTTCCTGAGCCTCTTTTAACAGCTCAATGATTATTGAGGTCATCTCCGTATAAATCTCTCGACACTTCTCGAATTCCTCCATGTTGTTATTCTCGCCGATTATATTGTCCATAACACTGAGCATTTCGAGCGCATGCGGATATGACGTTAGGATATACTCAGCCATTCTTGCAAGCTTATCGACCGGAGAATCATACTTGTTTGTATATCGCCTGATGTCAGACAACATCTCTTTGATTACGTCATCCGCACATTCCAGAAAGAGTGACTGCTTATTGGGGAAAACCAGATAGACGGTGCTCTTGCTTACCCCTACCGTCCTGGCAATATCAGCCATTGAAGTTTTAAAATAGCCATTCTTCACAAATAGTGCGGTTGCGTTTTCGATTATGTTCTCTTTCTGATCCTTTTGATAGCCTTCCCCAACTTCCACGTCTTTGTCATTTCTGCGTTTGTCTTCCAGGATATCCCGTATATATGATAACGGGTAGCCTTCGCTTCTTAATCTTTTTAATTCCTCCAGCTCGTCGAGATGAACGGTACTGTAGTATGCCATCGTCTTTCCGGATCTTTCCGGCTCAGACAATACACCGTTTTTAACATACGTATTAATTCGACTTCGGCTTACCCCCGTAAGCCTTTCAAGATCGGATACTCTTAGCGGCTTGTTTCCGCCTTGGCTGTCAACCATATTGCATCAATCCATAAGAAGATCTATTTCGTCTATTTATTAAATAACAGATTTCTTTTCATATACTTTTATTTAACAGTATTAAATGACCTATCGCAAGTAACTGCTCAGGCTTGTTTCTTTCCGGTCATCTCACCGTGATTCCTTTTTCACTTATAACCAGAAATAACCCCCGAAACCGTAAGAAAACCCGTTCAGGATTGAAAAAGGTTTTCCCCTCCGGCATCTCTCTGTACTCCTGATCATCGAAGCATGTAAAGTCTTAATCTGATAATCTTCCCTCGCTCCAAACACCTCTATTCAAATGGAACCAGCCATAACGGGCTGGTTCCATATTTTCCCTGATTATATTAAATGAATACTAGGCGACCGTTTCCTCATCCCCAGCTTTTTCCAGGTCATCTATATCGTCAATTGCCCTTAGCATACCGAAAACGCTGCCGGTAATGGAATCCATATCGCTGTCAGGATCAAAAAGTTTCTGGATTTTATTCAGATATTTCACGTAATTCAGCAGTTCGGGCGGATTGATGGTCATCGGTGAATAGATTATTGGGATATGATTTTTGGCCCCTTCAATCACACCCATGATCATCCCGCTCATGTTCTGCTCCTTGGGCTCCCAGAAATCAACCTGGTACGGTGACTCGATATGTCCGAAGTGACCGTGC
>JAFGCW010000065.1 GCA_016932435.1 Dehalococcoidales bacterium
CTATCGCCGGAACCCTGGCTCTCTTTTACCGGAACGGTGGCTCTCAAACTCCGGAACTGTGGCTCAATTTAGTCCGGAATACTCAATGAATGAATTCTTTACCGGTCCTTATTTATTTTACCAGAATTAAGGATTATGTACCAAATTATCCTTGCGGAACAGCCTGGTTTGTTAAGGTAGTCGAGTAATTAGAGACTTACATCACATACTCTGATATTCCTATAGACTAGAATGGTAGTATATACCGGGGAGGGGTATACGAAAATGGTAACGATAACAGATTTAGCGAGAGATAAAATCCAGGAAGCACTCGATCAAAACTCAGGAAAATATCTTAGGTTGTTTATTCAGGGAATCGGCTGAGGAGGCCCCAATGTGGGTATGGCTCTGGATGAGCCGGATGATGATGAAGCACCTTTCACGGTCAATGGGATAGGAGTGCTGGTTTCAGAACCAGTTCAGCCGTGTGTGACCGGAACGGTCATCGATTACGTCGTCGAACCGCAGGGAGAAGGATTCGTACTCAAAGGCCGTAAAAATTCCTGTTAAAGTATAGTATTAGCGTAGTAAAAAAAGAAGCAGCGGAACAGCTGCTTTTTTTTTCTGGAAAATACACCGCTTTTTTGGAAACGTTAATTCGGTGCGAGTGGTGAGCCGCGCAGGAATCGAACCTGCAACCTGCTGATTAAGAGTCAGCTGCTCTGCCAATTGAGCTAGCGGCCCGTGCACAATCTCCAGTTTAACAAACCTTCAGGCTTTCACGCAAGATTGAAGCCGCCAAATGTAAGTAAGAAGCTGGCATTTGCCAGCTTCTTTTCAATCTTAACATAGTTATTTTTTTATATGCTTCTGATGTATCCGAGGAGAATCAATTAATTGTAGACTTTTTTGCTTATAAAATTCGTTTAGTATGATCACAGTATTACGGTTAGCTGATATCAGGACTCAAATTCAATGGAAACAGGTCTGGGTAATGCCATACCTGCCTCTACTTCAATTGCCTTGATGATAGCTGCAGGCACGGGACAAGCGGCATGCATCCGGCATTTCGACGCATAGTCATACACTATAGATTCACCCGGTGGCTTGAGTGCATCCCGAAGTCCTAAAACATTGAGTTCCTTATTTAATTCGCAGATCATATCACATTTGGTTTCAATCTTAAGACCTAGTTGGTGACGATCGATATTCGATACTTCGATATTACAAACCATCCCGCACACTCCCGGATTTACTGTTACTCTTGTCACTTGTTTCTCCTGTCTTGCTTTTTAATTCTAAGATAAAACAAATAGTCCCTGGTCTGTCAATATTCTCTATAGGTAGAATAGTATTTTCCCATAAATAATGGAGTTTTTTAGAAATTTCGTATGTATTCTCAGAGTGCTGTTCTAACTCTGGTGAAGGACGGCTTTGGCCAGGTCCCAGGAATAATCGTAGAGGTGAAGCCCTTTGCTGGCGGCGACTATTTCTCCGTCTCCGACGCCTATCTCGCTTGCCATGTATTCTTTGAGAATCTGGATCCCACCCAGGTTGGCGGGGAATCCTCCCCAGAGGTCCCACGACCTGAAGTAGACGAAAAAGTGAAGCTTGTCGTTCCGTATTTTCGTATCGATTCCCCGCAGGCACTGAGGGTCTTCGAGGAATATCGACGCACTGCTGCCGACGGCCATATAACCCTGGTTCGTGTTATAGCCGTCTTCTTTATACATTTTGATTACTTCCGGAATCTGTTTTTCAAGGTCTTCACCATAGGTATACTGCTCGTTATCCTCTTTGTGGCCGGTCATCAGGTAGGGCAGGTATCCATCTATGTATTCCTGCGTGACGGGAGCAGGTACGCCGGGGGGAACATCGGGGATCAACGGACGAGTGCCGGGATACTCAATCCTGATCACCACGTAGTCGAACTCTTTCCTTTTCATACCCTCATAGCTGCCGCGTTCGATAGTGTAATCATTACCTTCCTGCTGAATCCGGTAAAGGGCCTGGAACCAGGCTTCCGATAATGTTTTGGCTTCTATTACGGTAATATTCACGACAATTCCTTTGATGAGGTTATTTTCTAAAGAGATTGAGGAACCTGTCTTCGTATTCATTGAAGATTCCCCATCGTTCCAGTTCGTCCTTTAATTCACCCGGTTCGCGTTCACCGTTAGCTACCTGTTCGAACATTTCATTGATTTTTTCCTTTGCACCCGATGGTGTCCCATGTGAGTCCATTTCCATCAACCCCCTGGTTTCAAGCTGTCTGAAATTATGTGGAGCTGACGTTCGTGTAATCTCAAAGATGAATTTCATCAGGGAGACGTCCCAGAGAGTATCCTCTCCTTTAATGATTGCTGCTAATTTGTTTTCCTGCCCGTCTATTTTTTCATTCAGCTTGTCAACTACCGAACGCATAGTATCGGAGACTATGTTAAGTTCCTTGGGTTCATTTCGGTAGGCATAAACCAGTCCGTGAATGCTTCTTTCTCCGAATTCCTCTATCAATGCCTGGAAGTATCTTCTGGCTTCATCGCTGAATCCTTCGAGGTTTGACAGGTAATATGGGGTAACGATCTTCGGTCTTTCTGCGATTACTCTGCCTTCTCTAATTACGGTTTCAGACACACCGTCCATTATCTCCGAGTAAGCAGGCTCGGTTAACAGGTAATAATAGATATTCGTTGTACCGAAGGTATACAGATTCTGCTTCGGAGTCCGCAGGATTTCAGTGTTCCTGACTGCTTGTTCTATTCTTTTATCTATTTCCATTCACTATCTCTATATCACTCATTTACTCTGAAACACGATTTAGGGTATCTCTATCAACTCGCGAATATACTCATTCAGATGACTGTTGTACTGGTCGTCTATTTGCTGCTGAATCTTTCGCCACTCCTGCTGGAACTGGGGCTGTTTTTCAACATCGATTTTCGTACCCATCATAGGACTCATCTGCTGCTGCAATGCCTGCTGTATCTTTTCGCCCAGGTCAGCTTTCAACGATTCATAAGCCTGTTTTTTCTGCTGTTCTCCCTGTTCTTCGTAATGATTGAAAATATACCTTATCTTGCTGAAGAGGTTTTCAACCGCCACCTTATCACTCTTGATTGTTTTCAGTCCGTCCATCGCTTTTTTATTATTCTGCTTAACGTGATCGTTTATTGGCAGGCTGATGTTTCTTGCCAGGATTCCAGCGGCGCCGTTAATAATATACTTTCTGATATCCTCTTCGTATTTATTCAGTTCAGCCAGCAGATTTACTTTTTCCTTGAGATAGCGACCGGCAAGTTTTTCTCCTTCGGGAACGTATTTCCACTGAAGTTTTTCTTCTTCAGTTGCCTCGTCCATCTGGTTAACCTTTTCCATTGCTATCTCTAAAGCACTTTTAATTTCACCCATGATGACTTACCTTACCTCAAGATTCATATTGCATATCAGTATTAATTATACAATATGGCTGGAAAAGCTCAAAGACTTTGGTTCAGCGATGGGATTAGGGGCAGCCAACCTAGTCAGGATCGATCGCGCTGAGGGTTTCGAACATGTGGTAGTACAGGCCTTTATTAGCCAGGAGTTCTTTGTGAGTACCCATTTCTACTATTTTGCCATTCTCCAGCGCCAGTATTCGATCTGCGCTGGTAACTGTCGATAATCTGTGTGCAATTATCAGGCAGGTACGGCCTACAGCCAGGCGACGGAGAGCTTCCTGCATAACACGCTCGGTATTGGTATCTACATTTGACGTAGCTTCATCCATTATCAATATCGGAGGGTTGGCCAGGATAGCACGAGCAAGGCAGGTAAGCTGACGCTGACCGGCACTTAAATTGCCGCCTCTCTCACCGACCGGTGTATCATACCCCTTATCCATTCGTGAAATAGCTTCGTGAACCCCGGCTGCTTTTGCCGCTTCGATTACGTCTTCACGGGTCGCTTCAAGACGTCCGTAGCGGATGTTGTCTTCGATAGTACCGGAGAACATGAAAGCTTCCTGTGGAACAATACCAACCTGTCTTCTTAACGATTCCTGCGTGACTGAGCCTATATCGTAACCATCCAGGATGATCTGACCTTCATCGATCTCGTAAAGACGTGAAACCAGGTTCATAAGACTGCTTTTACCGGCGCCGGTCCGTCCGACTATTGCTATCGTTTCACCCGGGTTTACCTCAAGGTTGATATCATGGAGGACCTCTACTCCCGGTTCATAGGAGAAATGAATATGGTCGAATACGATATGCCCTTTGATATCCGGCATATCTATTGCGTCTTTCGCGTCTTTTATCTCAGGATCAACGTCCAGGAGTTCGAATATACGCTGCCCCGAAGCCATGGCTCGCTGGAGCATGGTATACTGCATTGTAAGCTGCATGATCGGCTCGAAGAAACGCTGGATGTACATGATAAATCCCAGCAGGACTCCGACACCCATGGTCCCGTCCATTACCTGGTATCCACCATAGACGATTAACAAGGCATAGGCGATAGCCGTCATTATCTGGACGGTAGGCATCATGAAGGCCTGCAGCCTGGCCGCCTGTATATTTGCGTCAAGATGCTCTCTATTAGCATCATCGAACTGGTTCAGGTTTACATCTTCGCGTGATAAACTCTGGACTGCTCTCACTCCCGATATGGTTTCCTGGAGCTGGTCGTTTACTTCAGCAATTGCCCGTCTCACTCTGACGAAAGCCCTTCGGGCGTATTTCTGCCAGATATATACAATTATTCCCAGTATCGGTACCACGGTGAGGGTCAGAAGGGCAAGTTTCCAATTCATGGATATCATTACAACAGCAATACCTACCAGGGTTAGGAGACTGGTAATCATGTTAAGGATACCGTTGGTCAGTACTTCCTGCAGCTGGTTGATGTCGTTCTGGACACGTGACATTATCTTACCGACCTTGTTATGATCGAAGAAAGCCAGTGACAGTTCATGAAGATGGTCGAACATCTGGTTACGCATCGTGTAGAGTATCGATTGTCCGGCATAAGCAAGGTACCGGTGTGCCATAAATTCGCCAATCCATGTCAATGCAGCGATCCCAATAAGAATAAGAGCTATAATACCAAGTCCGCTGACATCACCGGTCTGGATAAAATCATCGGTCGCAATAGCTATAATATACGGAGTTGCCAGCTGGGCAAACGTGCGAATAAGCATGCCGATAGCACCGGTTATCATCCATCCTTTGACCGGCTGTATATACTTGAGCATACGAGCGTATATCCTGGTATCGTATACGTTACCTAAGACATCTTGTTCGTCTTCATCTTCGGCATCCATAGCGCCGCGGAGTCGTCCCTGGGGACCGCCACCATGAAAGTGGCCTCCTCCGCCACCGCCACCGCCGCCGCCGTGAAACATACTAGTGATCCTCCGTATGATTTTCTTCCTGTGACATCAACTGTGACCGGTATATCTGGTAGTAAAGGCCTTCCCTGGCCATGAGTTCGTTATGTTTACCTTTTTCAACAACCTCACCTTTTTCCAGCATGAGGATGAGGTCTGCATTCTTAATAATCGGCAGACGGTGAGTGATAATGAAAGTTGTCCGACCGACAATAAGCCTGTCTAGTGCCTCGCGTATAAGTCGTTCCGTTTCGGCGTCGACGCTGGACATAGAGTCGTCAAGGATCAGGATGCTGGGATTTATTAGCAGCGTACGGGCAATAGCCAGTCGCTGTTTTTCGCCGCCTGAGAGAGTAAGTCCACGCTCTCCAACCCAGGTATCATAACCATCGGGAAGTGTCAGAATGAAATCGTGGAGGTGGGCAGCCCTGGATACTGATTCCACCTGGTCCATTGTTGCATTCACCGCGCCATAGGCGATGTTATCCCTGATTGTCCCTGAAAACAGGAAAATATCCTGCTGTGATATTCCAACATTGTGCCGGAGTGATGATATAGTCACGTCACGTATGTCTATGCCGTCAACTGATATTGTCCCGTTGCTGACATCATAGAACCTTGATATCAGGTTAGCTATCGTACTTTTACCGCTGCCTGAACCGCCCAATAAGGCTATAAGCTGACCTGGTTCGGCTTGAAAACTGACATTCTTCAACGTTGGGGCAACGGAATCATAGCTGAAACTAACGCTATCAAATGTAACCGATCCTTCGACTTTTCCAAGTTCTTTTGCGTCCGGTTTTTCCTTTACCGCTGATTCAGTATCGAGAATCTCCAGAATACGCTGTCCTGCCGACACAGTCCGGGTAACCATGTTTACCATCATCCCAGCCTGCCGTACCGGCATTACCATCATATTTACATAGAGAATAAACTGGGTAAGATCACCTATTGTCATATTCCCGTCGATAACCTGCGCACCGCCGTACCACAGTATCAGTATTGTCGGCAGACCCATAACCAGCATCATCATCGGCATATTAACGGACATATGTTTTGCTATGCCGATCTGCTGGTCATATAGGCTGGTTGCCTGTACGGAGAATTTCCTGCTTTCTTCTTTCCGGCGATTAAATGCCTTGACGATTCTGACTCCGATCAGGCTTTCCTGGAGAACGACGCCAAGCTCTGCCATTAATTCCTGGGTTCTCATCCACATCGGTCGGATCCGGCTGCTGAATCGGTATGCCAGAAAACCGATTGGCGGTAAGAAGGCCATAGTGAATAATGCAAGCTGCCAGTTCATTAACAGCAGGACGATGCTTATGGCAGCTACCATTACTACCATCTGGATCAGACCGATCAGTCCCATACCGAAGAACATCCGGACGGCTTCTACGTCAACGGTAGCTCTCGACATCAGCTGTCCGGTCTGAGCTTTATCGTAATACGCGAAACTTAACCTTTGAAGGCGGTCGTAAATGGCGTTTCTCACATCGTAGGAAACTTTCTGTGAAACTACCTCTTGCAGATAACTCTGGACATATCCCGCCAGTCCTCTTAAGGCACTGGCAACGATAATGGTCCCTGCAACAAGCCACATGGCTGTCTCGCGTTCCATCGACCACCATAAGAAACCGCTGTCGGTAACGCGAAGCGCCGTATCGATTCCATTGCCAAGCATCCGGGGGATAACCATACTCAGGACAATGCCGGCGAACAGGCAAGCGATAGCCAATGCAAGCCATCCCATGCGACTTCGGACAAAAATAAACAGTCTCAGTAAAATTTTCATATCTTATTCAACAAGTACTACACATCATGACAGGATGCGGCTAGTCTTTTGAAATATCTTCATAAGCATGAGACATAGCTTTACGCATGCGGCTGAGTTTATCGGCATCTGCGTTGCGAACCTTGTCTCTCACTAAGCCGGCGAGTCGGTCAAACTCGCGCATCGTGTCTATTATATCACCAGAATTCTCTGGATTCCACCACCGTTTCATCTGGGCGTTTATTCTTTTCTCAGATTCCTTTTCCTGTTCGAGGAAGTCAAGCCCTTCTTTGGTAATTGTGTATACTTTTTTCCCATTCTGTTCTTCTGCGGAAATCTGGCCCATTTCTTCAAGCATCTGGAGAGTAGGATAAACGGAGCCCGGGCTGGGTACATAGAAACTGTGAAAACGTTCTTCCAGTGCCCGGATTATTTCATATCCGTAACTCGGTTTCTTTTTCAGATGCTGGAGAATTATGTATTTGAAGTCCCCCCTTTGAAAAGGCCTCCTGTGGTGTGGACTGAAAGGAGGGTGTTCTATCTTGTCTTTATTATGCTTGCCGTTTATTTCCTACCTCTTTACGATACATGAAGCGATATATCGTTATCATTATAAAATAGGCTGTTTATGCCTGTCAATAGTTCACTTTATTAATTATTCTCAATGTAGAAGCAGCAGTATAATAGAAACTCAGGAAACTATTGTTCAACGAAAAAAGACTTTATGAAAATCTATTGACAAGTTGGGGATATACAACTATTATTATCGGTAATATTCTTTACGAGTTACACATGCCTGCAATTGGAGGGAGAGAGTTAACCGCTGCAGCCGATAATTAGTTGCGGCTTTTGTTGTATTAGGAATCAAAGACAGATTAATCCAGAACCATACACAAATAATGGAATGAGGAGGAATGTGAATGGTAAAGAAATTTTTATGGTTACTCGTAAGCTGCCTGATGGTGCTGTCCCTGGTAATAGCATCCTGCGGCGGTGGAGAAGAGGAAGAGGAGGAAGAAGAAAAGGGATATGCCTCTCCGGAAACACCGAAGTACGGTGGTACATTCACCAGAGTTCGCGGTACAGATCCAATAGGCTGGGATTACGCAATTTCCCGCGACATGTTCACCCAGATGATGATGGGTGAGGAGTTGCTGGGAGGCGACTGGAAGAGAGGTCCAGCCGGCACCGGAGAAAATGACTGGACGGGCGGATTTGGTGGATTTATCGAACAGTTGACAGGAAAGCTGGCAGAAAGTTGGGAAATGCCAGATGGAGAAACACTGGTCTATCACCTCCGTCAAGGTGTACATTACTGGAATAAAGCTCCGGCTAATGGCAGAGAACAGGATGCCGAAGATATCGCCTGGAATATCATGAGGCACTTCACGGAGACTAATGCCTATTTATATAACTCATACGTTGCTTTAGGTAAAGGTCCCAAATCAGCAACCGCTGTCGATAAATATACTGTTGAGGTCAAGGTTCCAGCGGAGTGGCAGGGACTTATGGCAACGGTTATCGGTGATTTCGTCTGGAGTCTCTGTCCGGATGTTGTCGAGATGTATGGCGACAGTAATGATCCCAACAATTTGATCGGTACGGGTGCTTACATGTTCAAGGATTATACTGAAGCCAGTTCTATAGAGTATGAAAGAAATCCGAATTACTGGCAGAAAGACCCGCTGCACCCTGAGAATCAGCTTCCTTATATGAATGGTATCAAGGAACTTATCATTGCAGACCCGTCCACTCAAAAGGCTGCTTTCAGGACCGGACAGGTCGATATGATGAGTTTTGGTATTACCTGGGAAGATAAAGATCAGTTCCTGAGTCAAAATCCCGAGATGCTGGTAAAAGCGACCCCTTCAGCCAGTATCACGTTAATATGGCCAAGACTGGATAAAGGCCTGCCTTTTGACGATATCAGGGTTCGGCAGGCAATGAACATGGCGGTCAACCAGCAGGAAATCCTGGATGATTACTACAATGGTAATGCTGACATGCTTGGCTGGCCATATGCCAACTTACCGGTTTTCAGCCCGATTTATACCCCACTCAATCAGCAATCACAAATAGTACAGGATATGTTTGGTTACCATCCTGATAAAGCTAAAGATTTACTGGTTGAAGCGGGTTATCCTGATGGGTTCAAGTGTAAAGTTGATGCTTCCGCGGCATCTTCTGACTTCCTCGCCATAGTCAGAGAATATCTACTGGCTGTCGGTATTGATATGGAGTTAGCCAATCTTGAGGAAGGTGTGTACTGGAATGTACGCCAGGCCGGTACCTATGAATCTATGATCTGGTCGAACGACTATGTCGGGAATGCTTTCAGAATGATGTGCATGACCAAGGGCAGTGTATGGAATTACAGCCGGTTTGAACATGAGAGAACCGAAGAAGCAGTGAAGATAGTATCAGCAGCTCTTGGTAAAGACGATGCTCTGGTAGCTAAGACACTGAAAGAAATCGGACCGTTCGAACTTGAACAGGCAGTACCGATATATCTCCCGTCGCCCCACGTTTTCTCAATGTGGTGGCCCTGGTACCAGAACTTCTACGGCGCTACCGGTGGTGGAGGATACTCGAACCTCGATGAGTATATTCAATATACCTGGATAGATACCGAGATGAAGGCAGGTATGGGATACTAGAATAGTCAATCTGGATACTTGGATAATAAGGAGTCAGACGGGTAACCGTCTGACTCCTTTGTATTTATTTAGTTCACAGTTCGAAAATCTCGTGATACATCTTTTTTCACCAACTGTATTGACAAGTTGTCGAGATACACTTATTATAATCGATGTTATCCTCTGAATATAATATCTATCAGTTAATAGCTGGAGTAAGTTGAGAGCTGCAACTGCTGGGTAGTTGCAGCTTTTTTTATTTCGAAAATCAATATATAACCAAGACCTGGACCATACATTAATAAATAATCGAATGAGGAGGTACGTGAATGGTCAGGAAAATGTTGTGGTTACTTGTAAGCTGCCTGATGGTCCTGTCCCTGGTAATAGCATCATGTGGTGGGGGAGAGGAGGAAGAACCGGAGAACGGAGACGAACCGGAACCACAGGATACTGCCGATGTGCCCAAGTACGGTGGTATACACAATAGAATCGGATTAGGTGAATACTCGCAAATCGATTACGCTGCTGGTCGGGGTATGTTCACCCCGTTGACTATGGGTGAAGAACTGCTTGGCGGTGACTGGGCGAGAGGTCCCGCTGGTACTAATGAAAACGACTATACATGCGGTTTCGCCGGATTTATCGACCAGTTGACGGGAAAACTGGCTGAAAGCTGGTCAATGCCTGATGATGAAACGCTCCTGTATAACATCCGTCCGGGCATATACTGGTGGGATAAACCCCCGGCAAACGGAAGAGAACTTGTTGCCGATGATATCGTCTGGAATCTGGAGAGAACTTTCAGCAGTGAGTTATCTTACCTTTATAACAGCTACACGACTGTCAATAAACAACCTATAGCATTTGAAGCAGTCGATAAATATACTGTAGAAGTCAAGGTAAAACCGGAATGGCAGGGACTTATGGCGACGGTTGTCGGAGACTTTGCCTGGCATATTTGTCCTGATTCGATAGAAGCGAACGGTGGCGAACCTCTAGAAGCAGATGACTGGCAGATGTTTATCGGAACTGGCCCCTTCATTATATCCAACTGGGTTACTGGAAGTTACATTGAGTTCGAGAAGAATCCCAATTACTGGATGACCGATCCGGTTCAAAAGGGAAATGCGCTTCCTTATTGTGATGGTGTCAAGGAAAGTATCATCCCTGACAAATCCACTCAGTTGGCGGCGTTCCGTACCGGTCAGGCGGATATGATGAAATGGGGCGTTACCCTGGAGGATGTCAAGCAGCTTACCACGGCAGAACCCAGGCTCATGATGAAACATTACGCTAACCCTACTATCAGTCACATCTGGCCCAGGCTGGATAAAGACCTGCCCTGGAATGATAAAAACGTTCGTATTGCGGCAAACCTGGCTGTTAATCAACAGGAACTGGTCGATGATTATTACGATGGCTATGCCGATATACTCGGCTGGCCTTATCCCAACCTCAAGGTTTACTCATCGGTTTACACTCCTCTGGAAAAGCAGTCGCAACTGGTCCAGGATTGTTTCGAATACAACCCGGAAAGGGCGAAAGAACTCCTGGCAGAAGCGGGATATCCAAATGGATTCAAGTGTAAAGTTACCTGTTCAACCGCTGGAGCCGATTTCATGGCGATTATCAAGGATTACCTGATCAAAGTCGGTATTGATATGGAGATAGAAGCACTGGAAAGCAGCATTTGGTTCAGTGTCTGGGTTGGCAGAACCTATGATGAAATGATTTATACCAGTGACTATGCCGGCAACGCCTACCGGATGATGTGCATGACGGAAGCCAGTATCTACAACTACAGCTTCTTCAAAGCTGACGAGACCGAGAATGCCGTTCAGCAGATTTCACAGGCGCTTGGTAAAGACGATGCAAAGGTTGCTAGCGTTTTGAAAGAAATCGGTCCATGGGAACTTGACCAGGTGGTGCCTATTTATATGCCTTCACCCCACCAATTCATTATCTGGTGGCCCTGGTTCCAGAATTTCTACGGTGCGACCGAAGGCGGTGGGTATTCTAACCTTGACGAATATCTCCACTTTATGTGGATTGACCCGGATCTGAAGACGGAGATGGGATACTAGAAATATAGTATCTTAAAGAAAGTAATAAAAAGAAGCCAGGCGGTTATCCGTCTGGCTTCTTACGTCTTTCTGGCGCTTCGTTTTACCAGGTAAAGGGTTGCCTGTCTTCTTCTCGATTGTTATCAAAGAGTAATTCAATATTTTCCATGATGCATTTTTTATCTTCCGGAGTTACCGTATTGTGCTCTATCCATAATTCCATCATGAATTCATCCAGGTTGTTCAGTATCTGTTTCTTTTCTTGTTCAGTTATCACTGTATCTGCAGGTGTCGGTATTTCCTCTTCGACTTTTACATATTCATCTAGATTCTTCATTATCCATTTTTTATCGTCGGTAGAAACAGGAGTCACTTCCATGTTATCTACCCACTCGGCATATTTCAGAGCTTTCGCGTACATTCGAGCTTTGCGAGCCATGAATATACCCAGACCTGCAGATGTCAGAATAAAAAGTAATCCGAGGGCTGCCAGGACACCCTGGAATCCATAGGTTACCGCGCCGCCGGTAATAATCAGGACTGCTGTAGAAGCAATTACTGCAGTTTTTACCTTTCTGTCTATCCTTTTCATTTTACCCTCCTTCCGTAGTGTCCCCTTTTTCCAGTTTCAGTATAACCGTAAAACCGTAAGGAAGGTATAAGGATAGAATAATAAGTTATAAGGAATTTATAAGGATTTAGATAATCGTGGAATGTCAGGATGGCTTTTCAAAGCGGTATCCGGTACGCTGTTCAGTGATAATGTACCGTGGATTTGCCGGGTCTTCTTCTATTTTACGCCTGAGCTGGTTAATGAAAGTCCGGACATATTCCAGTTCATCGCTGTACTCGGGACCCCAGACACTATGGAGGATTTCTCGATGAGTCAGTATCTTACCTGCGTTATTGGCTAGATAGGCAAGTAGTTCATATTCAGTCCGTGTCAGTTTTACCTCTTTATCGTTTATGTTGACCAGTCTGCTTGTGAAGTCGATTTTAAGGTTTCCTGCCTGAAAAACCGGAATTTCAGTTGCAGCACGGGAAACTCGCCTGAGAGCGACGCGTATGCGTGCCAGCAGTTCTTCCATTCCGAATGGCTTGGTCACATAGTCGTCAGCGCCTTCGTCGAGTGCTCTGACTTTGTCTTTTTCCTCATCTCTTACGCTGAGAATAATAATCGGCATATCAGCCCATTCTCGTATCCGGCGGCAGGCATCGATACCATTCATCCGGGGCATATTTACATCAAGGATAATAAGATCAGGGAGTACCTGCCCTGCTATTTCTACAGCCTCGAGTCCGTCCTGAGCCAGGTGTACTTCATATCCACGGGCATTCAGGTTAGCGCGAAGAAACATGCGTATCTTTGGCTCATCATCAGCGATAAGTATCCTGGTCTTCTTAGTCGTCATTTTTCTCCTCGGAACGGGCTGTCGGTAAGGTGAAGTTAAAAACGGAACCCTGACCAGGTTTGCTTTCTACCCATATCTTACCACCGTGATTATCGATTATCGATTTGCATATAGCAAGTCCCAGTCCGGTACCTCCCGGCTGATGTCGGTTCTGGGATCCACGGTAAAATTTATCGAACACTTTTTCTATGTCTTCCGGTGGTATACCGTCTCCGTTGTCGGTTACGCTGACCTGTACCATAGCTCCATCTGTCCTTGCAGAGATATCTATCGTGCTGCCTTCTTCCGAGTAGGCCACAGCGTTTTCAACAAGGTTCATAATGACCTGTCTTATCTGGGTGCTGTCGGCGAATACCGGTGGTAAGTCAGGCTCTATATCGGATTTAAAGACACGTTTTTTACGCGACCATTTCTGTCTCTCCAATACCTCGTTTATGATATCCTGGATATAGCAGGATTCCCTGTCCGGGTCCCATGCGCCGGCTTCAAGACGGCTCATGTTGAGCAGGTTGGTAACAAGACTGATCAGTCTGTCCGTTTCTTCACTCACACCGGTCAGGAGCATGTCCGTATCTTCATTACTCAGTGTAATATCTTTTTGCAGCAGGCTGCTGATGGTGCCCTTTATTGAGGTTAGAGGAGAGCGTAATTCGTGGGATACATTGGACAGGAGTTCAGATTTCATCTTGTTGAGTTCCTTCAGGTCATTCTCAACCTTTTTTCTCTGTGAGATATTTCTGAACGTAGAAAGCTGACATACCGCCCCATCCGTGTCGATATAGGGAGAGAGTATCACATCATAGGTTCTTCCGTCGTTAAATGAGTATTCACGCCTTTCTGGAGGTCCGTCCGGATTGTTTAAGCAGCATGATTCGGAACAAGGTTCTTTCAGCCCCTGCAGATATTCATAGCATCTGATGCCGATCCCATTTCCAAATTCTCTTTCCATACTTGGATTCATGAAACGGATAATATAGTCAGGTCCTGTAATAAGAACTCCGTCTTCCATTCTGTTCAGAATGCCCAGCATTTTATCCCTCTCTGTTTTTACAGTTTTTTCCAGAGAAGATCGACGTTCGGATTCGTTCCTGAACAATCCTGTTAAAGTACCGATGATGCCGGATAGCAGCGTAAATAAAACAATCCTGATAAGCGGATCGGAAAACGGTGATATGAAAAGAGCACGGGGTAGAAAGACCAGGAAAGCGGCGAACGTAACAATCAGCGACCACTTGATGCGGAAAACGTAGCCGGTATATATGACGGGAATAAGGAAGAATAAACGATGGATGTCGTGCACCCCGTAAAAGAACTCCCAGCGAAGATATTCCCATCCGGTAAGATCCACAATCTCACCGAAGTAGTAGACAACACTGTAATACGTAATAAGAAGGCTTAATAATATTACGTGAAAACTTCGCTTTGACAGGATATCCAGGAGCATAGAACGAAAAGAGTAGTCATCGTTCCCGTTATTCCGGATACGGGGATATGGATTCTTTTTCTTCATTACAGGATTTATGTTAACCTGCTATTCTATCTTATACACTTATTGTAATATATCTGTAGCCGAAAGTAATCGGGATTTTTATGTATAAATACTCAGCCAATATGCCTAATATACATCTGGTGATCCTTAAGTTAACAGACTTTTTATCTAGTCCGGGTTATCGCTTTACAATGTATAGATATCTCCTCATGGGTGTTTTCTCAGGATTATATGGAGACTGGTCGGAGACGGACTCCATCATAAGGTTCTCCCAGATGAACAGGTTTCCTTCCGACTCGAATTTTCCCTTCATTTCTTTCGTAATAATATGCTTACGCTGCATGTGCTCCCAGTGTTCCCTGCTCAGGTCATATACATCATAGGATAGACCTAGTTTTTCTAATGCTGCAGAAATATCGCTGCTATCCAGACTAAGGTAAAAGATAGCCATGTGATCATTCGGCTTGAGTAATTTCTTCCAGGCTGGAAGTAATATATCCGCATCGTTGAAATACATCGAATCTATGGATAGTACCATGTCAAATGTCATACCTGCTTTGACAGGTTCCTCTATGTCCCCAATCTGAAAACTTAACCTGTCACTCTTGGATATTGTACGTTTCCGGGCTGTTTTAACAGCTTCCGGTATATAATCGATTCCGGTAACATGTGCTCCGGTTATATCAGAAATATATTCCGCAATTTTCCCATTCCCGCAGCCGATATCCAGTACCGAGGAATTTTCTTTGATCTGAACTTTTTTCAGCATCATTTGAAGCTGGGGTATATCTGTGAAATCATGCTGTCCCAGGTTCTCACCGAAGATGCTCTTACTGAATTCATCGAACGCTTCGCTGTTCTCCACGGCAGAGTGGTATTCCCTGTACCAGTAATAAATCGGCGGCCTGGCTTTCCTGACCTGTTCGGCTGTTACTTTCCCTTCCGGGGTCAGCTTCCGGAAATCACCATGCGGCGCAACCATACCTTGTGTCAGAAGACTATCATAGGCTGACGTCAGGTCTGTTCGGAAACTCCTGAAGTAGCTCTGTGCTTCATCGATATTTTCAGGAAAGGTTTTGTAGGCGATATTATTCGGTGTATCAATTGGAAATTCCAGTTCAACTAAAACTATGAGTGCTTGTATTTCGTCTTCAGAATAGTTGTCTGTTATCAATATATCCCTCCCGGAATATTGAACCGGTAATATACCATAACAAATAGTCCGGTAAATTGATAGACAGGTCATCTCAGTTGTATTATTAATCTGGTGCCAAAATATAATAAGTAGATTGTCCGTATTTGCATAGTAACAACCGCTACCGGTTTGTAATATTCATCACAATAATCCTGGTTCGAATATCCGTAGGGGTATTATGGGCTTCGGCCGGTCCCTTATTACCTCTGATAATCCAGGAATATGATCTCAGTCGTAGCGTCGCCGGATGGTACGCGTCCATTGCCCCACTTGCCATAGCTGCCGTTTCCCTGCCGGTCAATGCGCTGGTCAGCCGGTTTGGCCTGAAAAGAATGCTGACCGCAGGTTCATTTCTTCTGGCTATGGGTGTGTTCGCCTTTTTTACTTCAGGGTATTTGCCTCTATTGTTTTTCAGGGCATGTTTTGCTGTCGGAACGGCAATTATTATTCCCGTAGCAACGGCTATTACCGCGGAATGGTTCGACGCCCGAGAACTCCCGGTTGTCAACGGTATCGGAATGAGTTTCATCAATATCGGCAACGGTATAGCCTTCGCGGTAACGATTCCCATTGCCAGGGCACTTTCCTGGAATGCTCCGATCATAATTTACGGAGTTTTTGCACTGGTAAGCGCGGTAGCCTGGCTTATTCTGGGTAGGGAGTCTGAGAAAACACCGGCGGAAACCGAACCGGGGATTAACCAGGTGCTGGAGAAGCGACCTGACCTCAGTTTCAGGCAGATCCTGACAAACCGGGCGGCATTGATGATGACTCTCTCTGTCACGGTTGCCTGGGCGCTGGGAAATGCCATCGGTTCCTGGCTTCCGGATTATTATTACTCGGTTTTTAATATTGCCCTGGATAAAGCCAGTTCCATACTGACCATTGCCACGATTGGCAGTACAATCGCCAGCATTGCCGGCGGTATTCTTTCGAACAGACTGGGCAGAAGAAAACCTTTTATGATCGTTGCGGGTTTAGGTACCGGACTTGCGGCTCTCTTCGCGGTACTTTTTAATAATCCTGCCGCTATATATACAGGTATAACCTTTTTTGGTATTTTTGGTGGTATCTGCGTATCCAGCTGGTTCACAATTCCTATGGAGATTCCCGGAATGTCGGTACGCTCGGGAGTGATTGTCATCGCAATGATGCAGGTTGGCGGTAACCTAGGCAATTTTATCAGCCCGCTTGTCGTCGGAGCCCTGGTGGACAGTACCGGTTCTTACCTGCCGGGCTTTCTCACGTTCATCATTCTCTCGTTCGGTATGATGGTTGCCGGTCTTTTACTGCCCGAAACAGGTCCTGCAGCACGAACTAAGTAATTTTTACAGCTTCCCGAAAATCTCTCGGAGTTCCCTTTTTTCCCGTTCTCTCAGTTCCGCTGATGTCCAGGCAGTGTCATCGGGCGTCGAAAGGCGTGGTCTCACCCTGAGTACCGGTTGACCGTTTACCAGCGAAGGTCGCATCCAGTCACGGCTGTCTATAATCTCATCTTCATCAAGAATCTTTCCCTGGATATTTATTACGGATTCAATACCGGTCCTGGCAAGCAGATCGGAAACGGTTACTGTTCCCTTGATATCGCGTATTCCCGGTAAATCGATATACCGTCCGCTGTTACCTTCGATTCTTAATCCCACACCGGCAAGCGAACCGATAATACCATCTCCTGTCCCTCCCAGTTCAACCAGGAAAATCCCGTATTCGGCTGCCAGGGTACTGGCCTGGTTCTTGTTCAGTACTTCTTTCTGGGCTTGCAGGCCGAATACCTTGATATTTTCAGTAATCTGGTCGGGACTGCATATACACAGTCCGGGATCGGAACCTTCGCGGAAGTTTTTCCTGAGAAATTCCATTGATGGTTCATGGAATTCTTCCGGTGGGATATCCGTCTTAAGACCGATACACAGTGAACTGTTATGTGAGGTGTATGGAATTCTGTCGTCTACCAGAAGCTGGTGCCGGCTGACACCCAGTGAAGATCCCATTCCCAGGCTGATCAGGTAAGCCGTGAGATCCCTCGCCATCCGACCGGTGCCGGTGCTTTCAAGTGTATCCGTATCATCGATTCCTATCAGTATTACGTTTGTTTTCATCATTTTTTCCCCATTATTTCGATTCTCTCAGGTCACCGCCCTTGAGTATCGTTTCTATCATCTCGTCATCCAGATCCATGCGGAAGAAGGTCTTATAATAATATCTTACTTCTTCATTCATATCTATATGAGTGAATTTCTCAGGATATACCATTTTTGCCGTCCATAACAGGGCAAGCGGTATTTCTACCGATCCCGGATGTCCCCAGCGTGATATCCCGTTTGGAAGTTGATAAACTTTGTTATTCCGGACTGCGCTGATGCCTGACCACTGAGGATGACCCATTATCAGCTTGTGTGCTGCCGACTCGTTAACGATAATGACTTCCGGGTTCCATAGTAAAATCTGCTCGATACTAGCATAGTAATCGTTGCCGTACATCTCTAAATCTTCCCCAACCGATACATTAATCACTCCGGCCGCCCTGGTCCAGTCTGCAGCCAGTGATGTCTCGTGAGTTGCCCTGGTTGCCTGGTTTTCGGAGTGGAGGAGTCTGACCTTTTCTTCTTCGGGGATATCCTTCACAATTTCGTTAACCCGGTCGATTACGTTATTGTAATAATCGTTGTATTTCTGAGCCTGTTCTGTTCTCCCGATTGCTTTTCCGATAGTCAGCAGGGCTTCCTGCTGCTGTTTCATCGTTGAAAAATCAACGACAATGTATGGAATACCGGTGTTATCCAGTTTCTCCTGTTCCTTTTCGTCTACTACCGTATCACGCCTGATTATTACCAGATCAGGTTTAATTCGAAGTAATTCTTCGATGTTAATAGTCCCGCCTTCTCTCGGAGTAGATGCTTCTCCGACTTCCGGAAACATTTCAACCAGCAGGATATCACGCTGTAGACCGCCGGGCACGGCTACCAGGTCGTGACCTCCACCCAGCAGGCAGACTGCGTAACCCGCGAAAGAGTACAGGGCGGCTATCCTTTCAACCTTTTCCGGTACCTCTACCTCTCGATCGATACCGTCTGTTACAAGGATGGCAGGTCCGGTCACGACGTTCGAATCCTTATCCTGATTACTCCCGCACGAAGGCAGAAGCGTAATAATTGAGATTATCGACAACAGTAAGATACTAATCCTGAATTTATTCATCGGTCGATCCTCCTCTCTCCTCATTCTCCCGGAGTCGTAAGGGTACTATCTGCATCATCTGGTGCTCCTCCCATGTATAGGGAAGTACCTTTGACTCTATATTAAAAGTACTGGTCATGTTCTCTACTGTTAATACCGATGATGGTGTTCCCTGAAGGACTATCTGCTGATTATTCATCAGAGCTACTCTCGTATTTAGAGCGCATCCTTCGAAATACAGCGCGTGGTTCGGCGAATGCGTGGCTATAATAACCGTTATACCGGTCGATTTTACCAGTTTGACCGTTGTCTCCAGAAAACCGAGTTCATTGCGGAAATCGAGATGAGCGGTGGGTTCATCCATAATCAGGGCGGGGGCCTGTTGTGCCAGCGCTCGTGCTACCAGTACCAGTTGTGTTTCTCCTCCGCTTAATTGAGTGTAAGGTCGGTCTCTGAACTGACTGATACCGACCATTTTCAGGGCTTCTTCGGCAATTCTCCTGTCTTCACTCCCGGGAAGTGAGAACATGCCTGTATGTGCCGTTCTGCCCATCATGACCACATCGATTACCTTGAAAGGAAAAGCCTTATCATGCACCTGGGGTATATAAGCCGCTTCTTTTGCCACCATCTGCGGTTTCATGGTGCTGACATCCTGACCTCTCAGGGTGATACTGCCGCTTTTCAGGGTTAAAATGCCGAGTATGCATTGTATCAGGGTGGATTTACCACAGCCGTTCGGTCCGAACAGACAGTATATTTCACCTTCATTTATGTCAAGGTTAATATCCCTGAATATGTCTTCTTTATCGTAGGCGAATGTTGCATTAATGACCTTGATCATTGCCGGTTACCAGTCTCTCCCTTTGGTTCTTTTTAATAAATACACGAAAAACGGGGCGCCGATCAGGGATGTCAGTATTCCCAGCGGTATTTCCGATCCCGTCAAGGTTCTCGCCAGGTTATCTACCAGGACAAGGTATGCCGCGCCTATGCACATGCTTACGGGGATAAGGTATACGTTGTTATTACCAACTATCATCCTCCCGATATGAGGTATGACCAGCCCTACCCAGCCGATGATACCGCTGACGCAAACAGCTCCGGCGGTGGCTATCGTAGCAAAGAAGATTGCCAGACCTTTCGTAACGAATATATTAACTCCCAGTGACTGGGCTTCCTGGTCTCCCATCGATAGTACGTTCAGCCGCCATCTCATAGCCATTAGTCCTGTGACACCCGTAGCCATCGGTATTAATGACACCAGGATTTCCGAGAACCTGGCCGATGCCAGGCTGCCCATCAGCCAGAAGACAATACTCGGAAGCTGTTCGTACGGATCGGCCATGTACTTGATCAGGGATATCAGAGCCGAGAAGATAGCCCCGACGATTACCCCGCCAAGTACCAGCATTATCGTCGGTGTGGACTTATAGGTAAATCCGATCAAATATGCCAGGAAAACAGCCAGAAGTCCGAATCCGAAGGCGAAAAGGTATATGTAAACGGGCTGACCCTGGAATAAAACGATAGCCAGCGAAGCTCCGAATCCTGCTCCTGAGCTTACTCCAAGGATTCCCGAACTGACCAGCGGATTTCTGAACATTCCCTGGAATGAAGCTCCACTTACTGCCAGGCTGGCACCTACCATCGCTCCCAGGATCGCACGGGGCAGCCGGATATCCCATATCACGTTCAGGTGAACAGGCGTGGTTTCAAGGCGAGTTAAACCCATTCCATGAAACAGAGCGCTGAAAACATCAGGAACGGATAACGGATATCTTCCGATAAACAGGGATATCAGTATGACCGCAATCGGTACGGCTGCGAAGGCAAAATACAGTACCGCTTTTTTTCTGGCCATTTATTTTATTACTGTAATCTTAGCGACCTGTTTTATCCACCATTTTGAGCCGCGTCCGTGGTTGGCAAGCATTATCGGTCCGCTTCCTTCTTCTAATTTGGCCCCGTTCATCATCCAGGTAAAGCCGGTTTGAGCAGCTTCGATACGATCTGCTTCGAGTTCCTGCGAATACCCGTCTGCTGCTTCTACCTGTATAACGGAATATTCCTGAATACCCAAATAGTCCAGGAGGTCGTTTATCAGGATGCCCTTATAGGTATCCGGTTCCAGCAGATTGTCACCGTCTTTTTTCGCTGCCTTGAACTCTACGGGACCGATTTTCGCGGCGTCTTCGTTAGTAAACGTGGTCGGATTCTCGCCGACTACCTCAACATCGATGCTCCATACTCCGATATCGTTGTCTTCGGTCGTGGTTGTCGCTGATTCCGAGCTGCTGCAACCCGTGACGAGTAAAACTATCGCCAGGATTGCGCCAAGTAGGACTGTTCTCGTTTTCAATGTAGATTCTCCTCTCCGTTTTCACGATTCCTGAGACCAGGCTCAGGAAGTAGTTTATAAAATAATCGATAAAAAAAAGCACCTCACAAGGAGGTGCTTCATGTTGATCATGTTACAACACTCTCCTTTCCGAACACGGGAGGTGCCGGCGTTTCCACCGGTACCCTCTGTCCCGATAAAGCCGGGACACCGGCTGCGCACCATTTCTCTTGTTATCGAGAGTCAGGTTACACAACTCGAAGAGCAGTTTTTATCTTACCATACGGTTTTATTTATATCAAACCAGTTGCCAGAATAATAGAGTTTATTAGTTCGCGCAGTTTTCGTCAAGATAGGCTGCTACATCCACTCCCCATATAGGTCTGTTTTTAATGAAGGTCATTCCAGGAGGTATCCTGATATCACCTTTGCGAGTTCTGATATCGGCAGGTTGGACGGATGACCATGTTTCGTCGGGATTTTTCTTAAAAGGCTCGCATCGTATTGAGACTGTTTCCTGCATTGTGGTTTTTCCTCCGGTAAAATCAATCGTCAGCAAGTTATATTATAGTATAATTCCTGCGCTCCGGTCGATACTCTCTATATTATCTAGCATCCGTATCACTGGCTTTGCGACATTCGTCGATGTATTTCAGTGCGAATTCAAGGTAACTTTCTATATTATCCTGCAGCAAACGCTCGTCTGCAAGCGTGTCATTCCCTTCGTAAGCTCGTAACGCTGCCTGTATGACAAATAACCACTCCGGAAATGTATCACTTGCCCACAAGCCGCTGAAACGCTTAGAAACAACCACATTCCGTTCCTGGACACTATACATTATCCGGCACAGGTTCAGGACGCAATAAGCAGGATATTTTAAATTATTCTTTATGTACTCTATTTCGTGATCGAGTGCCGCTGTAGTTTCTTCCCAAGACGGAATTGGAAAAATATCATCAGGTTCAGGTCCATAAAGAGTGATATACCTGCCTGCCCTGACATGGGCTCGGTGCAGAGCCCACCATTCATCACTCATATTGGTTTTAAGCTGGTTCGAAGGTAATTCGGCTTTCTGCGCGTCCTCGAACAGGATGTACCATATATCGAGTTCCTGGCCAAGTGGAGGATAGTCTTTCTTCAGCCTGACATACAGGCGGAATACAGCTTCCCTGTCCTGGTCATCCAGCGGTTCATTCAGAATTACATAGCAGTCGATATCGGTAACCGGTCCGGAATCCGGAAAAACCGCGGCGCCGTACATGTATATTCCATACAACTTTCCTCCGAGTATTTCCTTCAAACCACCGACCAGCCCGTTACAAATCTCCTGTACGTTTGAAGGAAGCCCTCTGAATTCCAAGGTTTTCACCTGCCGGTTTATTATATTGAATTATCCGGCTCGTTCTAGCTTGTGACCTTCGCCGGTATAATACCCGGAAGCGGCACATCCTGGTCGAGTAGTTTTTCCTGCAGTTTTCCGTAATCGACCTGCCTGGGCTGTATTCCTTCTTTCACCGCCATGGCGGCGGCAGTGCCAGATGCCTGCCCCATTGCGATACAGTGGGGAATGAGGTTTGCCATGTTGTTCGCCGCGCCGTCTGAGGAGAAGCTACGTCCCGCAACCAGGAGTCCTTCCGTCTTTACCGGAACAAGGCAACGGTAAGGAATGTATACATATTTACCATGGGATTCTTGCGGCGGACCCATACGTGGGATAACGGCTATGGTATCCGGGTACTGTTTTCCGCTCTTTATATCTTCATCGGATATTCTTGTCTCACCGATCACTCTTCGGCCGCCACGTGTCCCGGTCTGCGAGGCCGTGTCCAGGATAAAGCTGTTCTCGAATCCGGGGATGTTCTTCTTCAGGAAGTCGAATCCCTTACGCATCATTTTACGCATGCTTACTTCAAGCTCGGTAAGGTGTTCCACATTCAGGTTATCGAGGTTCGGTATCCAGTTGTTTACCCACATCACGTCGTTGCGGGGTGAAGGCAAAGGAAGCAGCCTGGTCCCGGCAATTTTAGTCATTTCATTCATCAGCGACTGCGCTTTTTCAGGTTCGTTCTCCCTGAAATCACAGTATTTCTGGTAATCGCCGTTACCAATTCTAAAAACAAGGGCAAGCATCGAGCTTCTCAGCGATGGATCGAAACCACCTTCCCACTCTGCTCCGGCTGTAGGAAGAAGATCGCCGTCACCGGTGCCGTCTATGATTACCTTGCCCATGACGGCCTGCCTGCCGGACTTGCTTTCGAATACGACGCCTTTCACCACACCGTCTTCAACAATCGCCCGGGTTCCCCAGGAATGCAGGAGCAGTTTTATTCCTGCATCTTCTACCATGTCGTTGAGGATGCATTTCAGCAGTTCCGGGTCTACCCAGGCGGTATACTCGATCCTGCCTTTATTTACATTGCCCATGAACCGCCGCCAGTAGGAGACCAGCTTTTCATCGGGAGAGCCTATCTCGCTGCGTCGAGGTACCAGGACGCCGCCAATGGGATCAAGCCTGTCAATCCATTCCTGTGTCAGACCGGCTATCTGCTGCTCTTCCGAGCCATCGCTCATGTGGGGTATCTGGATAACGATACCTCCTGTAGCCATGCCGCCGAGATGACCGTACCTTTCAACCAGGACGGTTTTGGCACCATTGCGTGCCGCGGCTACCGCCGCCGAATGTCCGCCCGGTCCTCCCCCGACCACTACTACCTCCGCTTCGGTAAGTACCTTTATATCCTGCCCCGGTTCCTTAATATATCTATCTGCCATGCTCATTCCTCCGTCATCGCGTATTGGATTCCGTGTGTACGTAATACTATTTCATAGTGATAATGCGGTGTCAAACCCAGCAGTCCAACAAACCGTTAGGTGGTATACTAATACTATATAGTGGCGGAAGTTTATTCACTTTTTCGAAAAAATGGGCTGACTCCCAGGGTTATCTCTTTTTTCCAGACCGTTATCCGGGATTATTACCGGGAATATGGGCGTGTATTTCCCTGGCGGGAGACTGCCGATCCTTACCATATCCTGGTGTCGGAGTTAATGCTTCAGCAGACCCAGACTTCACGAGTAACAGAGAAATATATCGAGTTTATTACCGCTTTTCCGGATGTGTTTCAACTTGCACGATCACCCTTTCGCGAAGTGCTCCGTATCTGGCAGGGGCTTGGGTATAATCGGCGTGCCCTGGCGCTTCACAAAACCGCCGGTGAAATAGCAGACAGGTATCATGGGCGAGTGCCCGATGATCCAATCCTGCTTCGCCAACTTCCAGGTGTCGGTGAATACACTGCTGCGGCGATGATGGCGATTGCGTTCAATAAACCAGCCATTGTAATCGATACGAATATCCGTACCGTTTTCCTCTATTTCTTTTTCAGGGATACGGAGACAGTCGGTAAAAGTGAGATCGTACCATTTCTCGAAGCGACGCTTGACCGGGATTCTCCGCGGGAGTGGTATTACGCCTTGTTTGACTATGGCGCCATGTTAAAACAGGAGAACAAGGACCTGGAAGTGGGGAAAAGGAGAAAGCAAAGTACATTCCGGGGATCCGACCGTGAGTTACGAGGTAATATTCTCCGGTTGCTTCTGGATACTGAGGAAATGACCGAAGATCAACTTCTTACCCGATTACCGCCTGAGGACGAACGTGTGCGGCGTATCATCGCCCAACTCCATCAGGAAGGTCTTATAGACAGCAGTGATGGACCTTTACGAATCAGGCAGCAGTGATCCGGTACCCGATAATCAATCGGGGATACCAAACTAAGCCGTAGCGTATATCCTGTGAATACTTTAGAACGTATTTATCGATATCAAACTCTCGCTTCAGACCTGAAGCGTTTAGAGTTTAAACAATCCTGTTTTGGTGTGCTTTACAGCATCCAAGATGTAAATAGACGTTTAAAGTACATTTCTGGTAGAAAGTATATGTCATTAAACAAAAACAGGAAAGTGAAGCAGTGCAAGACTAAAATGAGTGCATGCGTAATTTACGCTGATAGTACAAAAACGCAGCAGATATTAATAATAACGCATGGATAAGTTAAGTAGCTATGGTTTCTTCCCATAGGGTTGACTGCAGGAAACTGGCCAGATTGATTTTCTTGTTGGTAAGGTTGAGTTTATGCCGTATCTTCTCCCTGTGGCGGTTAATAGTAGCTTCGGACACGTTACGCATTTCTGCTATTTCTTTTGTCCGCATACCGTTGCGGATCATATTGCATATCGAGAGTTCAGTTGGTGTCACAGAATAATTTTTAGCGGATAACTTGCTGATAAAGGGCGACGTAATTTCATCGAGATTCGTCCGCAGTAGTTCAACGTATTTTTTCCTGGATTCAGGTAACTGCATGATAAGAGCATTCAGAATCGGTGTCAGTATTTTATCGACATTCGTTTTAATATCTTTATGTATCTCCTGTTTTTCCTGCTCGATACGTTCCATTATTAGCCGTAACGCCGTATTAGCTTCCTGGAGGGCCTGGCGTTCCAGGGTCAATTGCTGATTGGTCTCTTGTAATTCCAGATCTGAGGATATTCTGGTGGCTATGGTGCCGATTTGCTCGGCCACGGCATCCAGCAGAGCGCGTTCCTCTTTTAAGAAAGGTCCTTCATCAGCCGGAGGACATTCTTCAAGGTAAAAAATAGTACATTCCCCAACGGCTTCGTGGTACATATAAATAAGGGATGATTGCCGCCAAGGTGTAACCTCGAACTTTTCACTGGCGTAAGTATTTCCCTTGTAGAATATTCGGGCACAGGTTACCTCCGGATACTGCCATGAATAGGGCAGGAAATTGACTAATTCCTGTAAGAGTTCCTCGATCGAATACATATAACGTTCGGCAAGTTGTGAAATGCCGTACAGGCAGTTCAGTTCCTTGATACGCTCGCGAAGAGCATAGTCGACTTTTCCCGGATCGGTCTCAGTTGAAAACGGTATCCGCCACAGCAATGCCAGTTCTCTGGAAGGGAACGAGAATGGTTGGTCTTCTATCGGATTGCTATTTTCCTTGTTTTCCATCCTACCCTCGCTGTTAATGCCTATTAGATATAGGCATTATAAGTGCATTAATTCCGTATTTACTACACAAAGCCTATCATTTATCCTGATGATAATCAATTAATCTCAGTATAAAAGGAGATGAGGATGGATCAACAGATACTTACACATATTCTGGAGGGGCGCCGCAGCCAGCCAAATCAACTGATAGAAGTACTCCAGGATGTCCAGGAACAGTATGAATATATACCCCGGGAAGCCATGCAGATGGTGTCGAAAGAACTCGGTGTTCCGATAATCGAAGTGTTCCGGGTAGCGTCGTTCTATAAAGCTTTCAGGCTGAAACCCGCTGGTAAACATATCCTGACATTTTGTACAGGTACCGCCTGTCATGTCAGAGGTTCCGACCTGCTGGTTAATCAGGCTACCAGCCAGCTTGGCATCGAATCCGGTGAAGTGACGTCCGACGGCATCTTTTCTATCGAACGGGTAAATTGCCTTGGTGCCTGCGCTCTCGGGCCGATTGTGGTTGATAACGGCACGTATTACCACCACATGACCCCTGCCAGACTCCGTAAACTTATAGAATCCATTTATGAAAAAGAAGCGGCGTTGAAAGAAGAGGAGGTAGAGGTATATGCCGAGATTGAATAGTATTCGTGAACTGGATCATCTTCGAGAAAACCTGAAAGAGCGACATCAGAACCATACTCACACAATCTCATTATGTGGTGGTACCGGCTGCCAGGCTTCGAATTCCCGCGATGTCGCTGAAGCTTTAAAAGTCGAATTATCCAGGCAGGGTTTGGGAGAAAAAGTGCGACTTTGCGTAACCGGTTGTCACGGCTTCTGTGAGCAGGGGCCTGTTATGGTCATCGAGCCGGGTAATATCCTCTACTGTCACGTATCACCGGAAGATGTTTTTGAAATCGTTTATCAGACAATCATGAAAGGAGAAATTGTAGAGCACCTGGTATATACCGACCCGGTATCAGGCGAAAAGTATATTACCGAAGCGGATATACCATTTTATAAGGCTCAGGACCGCCAGATACTTTCCCGGAATAAGAAGATTGATCCTTGTTCAGTTGAAGATTACATATTATCCGGCGGATACTCTGCGCTGTCACTAGTTTTGAATAATGGCTACACTCCTGAGCGGATTGTGAACGAAGTACTGGACTCCGGATTACGTGGGCGTGGCGGCGGCGGATTTCCTACGGGGCGAAAATGGCTGGAGTGCAGTGAAGCGCCCGGTGATGAGAAATACGTTATCTGTAACGCGGATGAGGGTGATCCCGGAGCGTATATGGACCGGTGTGTACTGGAAGGCAATCCTCACCTGGTTCTTGAAGGTATGATTATCGGAGCGCGGGCTATCGGAGCTAGTAAAGGATATATCTATGTTCGTAATGAATATCCCCTTGCGGTAGAGCATTCTCGAGTGGCTGTCGAACAGGCTCGTGAACTGGGATTCCTTGGCAGGAATATTCTAGGTTCGACTTTTTCATTCGATGTGGAAATTGCGCGTGGTGGAGGGGCTTTCGTCTGCGGTGAATCAACCGCTCTGATGGCTTCTATCGAGGGAAAGGTAGGAGAACCTAGAGCAAAAGATGTCCATACGGTTGTTGACGGTCTTTATCACAAGCCTACCACACTCAATAATGTCGAGACCTGGGCAAACGTACCATCGATAATTCTGAACGGTTCTTCATGGTTTAATTCGAGAGGAACCGAAGGAAGCAAAGGAACAAAAATACTTGCTCTGACAGGTCGTATAATGAACACCGGCCTTGTCGAAGTACCTATGGGTATACCGATTTCAGACGTGGTATATGGTATCGGCGGCGGATCGGTAAACGGTAACAAAATCAAGGCGGTACAGATAGGCGGCCCGTCGGGTGGATGTTTACCGGCTGAACAATTCGACCTGCCGGTTGATTTCGATATCCTCGCGGATGCAGGCTCTATGGTCGGCTCCGGTGGGATGGTGGTAATGGATGAAAGCTCCTGTATGGTAGATGTTGCCAGGTACTTCCTGGAATTTCTTCAGGACGAGTCGTGCGGTAAATGTGTCCCCTGCCGCCTTGGAATAGACCGGATGCTGGAAATAATTACCGATATTACCGAAGGAAGGGGGACGCTCCAACAACTCGACCTTTTGGAGGAGCTGGCGGAAACGGTATCCGAAACTGCTCTGTGCGGACTTGGTAAAACAGCGCCGAATCCGGTACTTACTACCCTTCACTATTTCCGCCCCGAATACGAAGCCCATATACAAGAAAAACGGTGTCCTGCCGGTGTTTGTAAGGAGTTGATTACCTATAGTATCGATCCTGAGAAATGCACTGGTTGCGGAGTATGTTTAAAGAGTTGTACTCATGGTGCGATTTCCGGAGAGAAAAAACAACCTCATGTCATCGATGCTGATCTGTGTCAAAAATGCGGTATCTGCCGCAGTGAATGCAGGTTCGATGCCATTCAGGTTATTTAAACAGGAAGGAATATTAATATGCAGCAGTTTGTTAATGTTACGATAGATGGCGCAATCATCAAGGCGGTGAAAGGAACGAGTGTTCTCGATACGGCAATTGAGTATGGCATTTGCATTCCTCATCTGTGCCATATACCCTATGTTTCCAATATGGGTGCCTGTCGTTTATGCATTGTGGAGAATGTGGTAAATGGACGTTCGAAAGTTACCACCTCCTGCACATTGAATGTAGAAGATGGCATGGAGATATGGACCAATACAGAAAAGATACGCAGATTACGGAGAAATATTGCCGAGTTGCTGGTTGCTCAGGCGCCTAACTCACGAGCAATCCAGGACGTAGCTGTCCGTTGCGGTGTCACAGAGGTGCGTTATCCTTTCAGGAATGAGAATTGTATTCTGTGCGGACGTTGCGTCAGGGTATGTGAAGAAATCTGGCAGGCGAGAGCGAGGGGATTCGTCGGTCGTGGTAAGGAACGCCACGTCGACTTTCCTTTCGGTATACGACCTGATTTCTGCAAGGAATGTGGTGCCTGCATTCAGCTTTGCCCGATGACCATTCCACCCTGTGACGGACCGATAAAAGACGGAGAAGAATATCTCTGCGGAAAATGTGCTTCTCAGCTCATGATTGGTGAAGAAATGCCGCTGGGCAGCTGCTCCTGGTGCAAACTGGGCGAAGGATTTGGCTGCGGACGTTATGTCGGTGTACTGAGATAGCGTCTGATTAAATAACATCAAAACGGGTGTATGTAGTTACCGTTCTTTTTTACTTGCATGAGGGATTTCTGAATATGTTCAGAGATCCCTTTATTAATTGATTATGTAAAAATATGAACAACGTCTGATGATAAGTTCATATGTCAGGAAATGCTATACTAATACCATACAGTGTTAGATATTTATTCACTTTTTCAAAAACATGGATTGACTCCTGAGGCTGTCTCTTCTTTCCAGACTGTCATCAAAGACTATTACCGGGAATATGGGCGCGTTTTTCCATGGCGGGAGACGACTGACCCTTACCATATCCTGGTATCGGAATTTATGCTTCAGCAGACCCAGACTTCACGGGTAGTAGATAAATATAACGAGTTTATTACTGCTTTCCCTGATGTGTTTCAACTGGCACGATCACCGTTTCGCGAGGTCCTCCGTGTCTGGCAGGGACTTGGATATAACCGGCGTGCCCTGGCGCTACATAAAACCGCCGGTGAAATAGCAGACAGGTTTTACGGACAGGTGCCCGATAATCCAATCCTGCTTCACCAGCTTCCTGGCGTGGGAGAGTATACCGCTTCGGCGATGATCGCGATAGCATTCAATAAACCGGCCATCGTTATTGATACGAATATCCGTACCGTTTACCTCTATTTCTTTTTCAGGGAGACGGAAACAGTCGGCAAAAATGAGATTGTACCGTTTATCGAAGCGACACTCGACCAAGATTCTCCACGAGAGTGGTATTACGCGTTGTTTGATTACGGTGCCATGTTAAAACGGGAGAACAAGGACCGGGAAGCAGGGAAAAGGAGAAAACAGAGTACGTTCCGTGGATCCGACCGTGAGATAAGAGGTGACATTCTACGACTGCTACTTGATACTGAGGAAATGACCGAAGACCAGCTTTTTGCCCGATTACTGTCTGATGAAGATCGCATCCGGCGTATTGTCTCTCAACTTCATGAAGAAGGTCTTATAGACAATAGTGATGGTAGTATCCGCATCAGGCGGTAGTGATCTGGTGTATGCCTATTATCGGGATTTATCCTACACCGAGTGTTACTCTGGATCTATCGAATATTTCTGAACATATTTTTCGATATCGAACTTTCGCTTCAGGCCGCCGGCACTCATGTAACGAATCGATCCGAAGACAGGCCGGCGTGCCCATGGCCTGTCGTGCTTCCCCAGGCACCAGGCGACTCCGGTATAACCATTGGGATCTCTGCCGTCAAGTTCATATTTATTATTGAGTTTCACGGCTACTGAAAACGCTTCTTCGGGAGAAGCGGTCCATTCAAGTATCTTTTTCCCCCAGTACATACGCATGTAACCATGCATTTTGCCTGTGTCAACCATTTCTTTCTGTGCCGCGTTCCAGTAAGGGTCATGAGTCTGGGCATTTTCGAACTCTTCCTGAGTGTATATATACTCTCTTGTATCACCTTTGTGTTCGTTCAAGGTGCGTTGTGCCCAGTCCGGAAGCCCTGTGAATGAATCGTAATTCTGGTTGTAATGAACGTAATTCACACTCAACTCACGACGAACGATCAGTTCCTCAAGAAAAGCGTTGACTCCCGGTCCCTGGTATTCACTTATTTCCAGCGCAACATGTAGCGGGGATATCTGTCCGAAATGAAAGTATGGACTCAGATTGGATTTAGTGTCCTGGTTCGGATCGTTCCTCAGTTCGTGATATGTTTCCAGCTTATTCTTAATAAAGATATCCAGGTGATGTTTTGCCTGCTCGGTGCCGCCGGTAAAATCCGGCACCGGTTTAACGGTATGGTCGATTTTAAAATCTGTAACGATACTACTGGGATTTTCGATATCTATACCAGGTGAAAAAAGCTTCGTTGAATCGATCTTCTGGGTCTCCTCCGGTATTTCATGAAGGTATCGATGCAAAACCGGTATCAGTTTACGACGGAGCGTAGCGGCGGAGTATTCTTCTTTTGGAGAAGCAATTTCAACCGGGACCACAACATCGCTTTCAACCTGTATAAGGGAGCAGTCTATATTTGCCGCGACGAAGCTGCGCCACTGCTTCTGGATCTTCAGATAACCACGGTCGCATACCACCATCGATGCCTTTTTCGCGAAATCTAGTATTCCCTTCTCCGGAGAAATTCGCTCGATTATCATACCAATGCCCATGTCTCTGAGTTTTTGCCTGGTTTCTTTCAATCCTTCAAGCATAAACACATAATGGCGTTCGTTTGCTTCCGGGAATGATTCTGTCAGGCCGAAGTAGACGATGATCGGCAGGTTTCGTTGATTCGCCTGCTCGATGGCGTATGTCAGGGCGTGGTTGTATTCGGCACGCTGCGAAGCCTGCATCCAGTAGAGTATGTACTCTCCTTGTAAAGGTATCTTGTTATTGAGAGGACGTATTCGTTGTTCTTCTATCATAGGTTTAACTACCCGGAATGCCGTGTACCTTATCAGCACTTCAGGAGTAAGTATACGTGAAGAAACCAGGACTGGTAAAACAGTAACATTCTGGAAAACAATGAATGATTAAGGCGATGAATAGCCGTTTTTCTCCCACTCAGTTTTTTCGAGGATAAACGATGATCCTTTAAACTAAACAGGTTTCCCTTCCGGCGTACTTCTGAACGATTGAATACTTTCACCTGTTTTTTGAAAGCCTAATTTGACCAGTAGATTAATCGATGGGTAGTTTAAGTTTGCGGTACCACTCGTAAACTTTTCCACGCCTATTGTGTTGAAAGCATAGTTTAATATGGCAATACAAGCTTCATAGGCATATCCCTTTCTTTGATATGCAGAATGCAGATTATACCCTAAGTTCTTCCCACCCTTTTTATCATCATTAATGGCCAGATATCCAATAACTTTCTTTGTAGACAGTTCGCATACAGCTAAGTATTCATCATTTTGTGAAAACCAACCGGTTATCTGTTTTACCTCGTTTTCCGAAGTAGGAAACTGGTGATCATATATGGCATATTCAGACGATTCTTTATCTTCAATGATTTCCTGGAGCTCTTTCCAGTCATCCAGGAGAAAATTTCTAATGATTAATCTGCCAGTAGTAATCCTTAACATACTTTCATCATTCTGCGTGTTGTACTGCGCAATTCTTACAAATAGAATCAATTACCTTATCGTATCCTGCTCTGCCCTGGTAATGCCGAGGTTTAGTACTCTTAGTGTAACGTAGAATTGTCGTCAGGTTAAGTGAAAATAATACGGGTGCAGACATCAATATTTTGAGATTATTACAGAGACCTGTTCCGAAGAAAGATACCTGTCTAGTACATTACCAGCTGATATGCCAGTAAATTCCAGAAGACAACGATCATATAGAGTATAACCGCAATGTATGAACTGATAAGTCCTACTCTATAATGCTTTTTTGAAATATTTCGCAGAAACAAGATAACCAGGATTGCACCAAGCAGTTTAAAAAGGAAGAATTTGTGCGAACCCAGCATGTTGGCCAGAAGTGGATTAGCTTCATAACCTACATCATTAGTTACTGCGAATTCAGTGATCAGGCCATCAGCCAGGATAAGGGCGAACAATGCTCCCCAGAGTAACTGTAAATTTCTGCTTTGGGTTGCAGCTTTGTTTTGTATTCGCTCTAATATTGCACTGCCTAATTCAGCCACTGGTCTTTTCCTTAATTATTTTACTCGGTTTTTATTGATTATATCTTGAATCCGAATATTATCATCATTAACAGGAAAGTTGAACTCTGGCATTAAATGTAGCAAATGGTGAATCTAAAAAAAACATCCAAAAGGATGATTAATGAAACGAAAAGAAGAAGGAGCTGAGAGTACTCTCAGCTCCTTACAGATTTTACGAAATTATTATATTTATTCTAGAGGAACTAAATCCTCGTCTGCGTCCGATATCTTAGACGGAACATCGTAGATCCAAACCTGGAGTAGCTTCAAGCCATAATTATCATATTCCCAGTATTCACCTTCAAGTAAAGGATCAAAAATGGGAACGCGAACGAGATATGTATCAATGACTGTCTCGCCGATGATGTTACCTTCTGAGTCGTATTCATACATAATAAGATCAATTTGGAAAACGATACTTGTGAGTGCTGCGGTTACGTCAGTCCAATCCGATTTACCTTTTGGACGTTCAGTGATTGCTTGACCGACCTGCTCAATCGAAGCATACACCGTGTCCCCATCAGCTGCTGCCTCTCTCATATAGTTCTTTATTTCTTTTTTATCACTATTAGGCAGCATATTATATATATCGTATCCATTCTCTTCATCAGCATCAACCAATTCTGCGCAGGTAGTGATCGTAGTGAAACCATATGGTTTTCCTAGTGATCTTATATAGATTGAGTAATCAGACCATACTTCTTCAGTTCCAGTAACGATGTAAGCATCATAACCAGGAGCAGGCAACTGAAATATAGCTTCACCATCTGTGCCATTTGCATCGATAATATCGAAGGCACCCGGATCAGTGTATAACATTGGGGTTACACCGTCTTCTTGCATTGCTTGCTGCAGGTATATTTTGCATTTATCGTTTAGGGGTACGAACATCCGCTTTCCATTATCGTTTGTCATATCGACATTTTTCACATTATCAACGCCGATAATATTAAATTTGTACAGCCTGGTTGCACCGTCTGGAAGTCCCGCTGGAGTTGCTAACACTGCTGTTGCAGGTACAAGTGCGATAAGAAGTGCCATTGCTAAAAGAATATAAATTACTTTCTTCATTTGTTGAATCTTCCCCCCTTTATCAACAATAATGATTTTTTATATTGGATTTTACCCTCTACTCCACCGTCGTTGGTATTTCAGCAGGATTTACGCCCGTCGACCTCGGGTATGAAGGTAAAATGGAATTCATTGTATCCGTTTTTTCTCCTTGGGCCGTCATAATTGTTTAATCTGTTCGAGTGTGAATAATACTGATTATTGAGTAAATTTTTTGCTTAGGATACTGTACCAGATTTACCATGTTAGTAAACTTCTCAAAAGACTCAATCAGTGAGACTTTTTTCTAATTTTTTACCTATTTTCTCATCCAAAAGGAGTAATCCTTTTGGATAAAAGATATCTATAATAGTAGAAGAACGCGTATATCTGACGTTGATCGATGATACAAACAGGTAAATATCGTGATAACTTAAAATACGAGTCTGTAATATCTTCCTAAGAGAAACGATTTTAAAGAGAGATCACGATCTTCAGAAAGCGGAAAAAATATCAAATGCCACGGACGTGTTGTTATCATATTCCAACGTGCGGATCGGGCATACAAATAGTCCTGTCGAACGATTGACGCATATAAAATATGTTAACTATATTTAATGTAGGATGGTGTTCTCCCGTAAAGGATGAGTAGAACATACGAGGATCGATAAAACAGGATATAGCATGAACCAATATTTGAAAAAAATGAAAAATAGACAACAAGGGCTGGTTCTCATGGAGGCAATTGTAGCCCTGGCACTAATAGGTTTAATTGCGGCTGGTTTTCTCGGAGCGGTGGGTACTTCGTATAAGTCGACTGCTATGACCATGGGAATGACCACGGCGGAAAGCGTGGCCCGCAGCCAGATGGAATACATAAAACAACAGTCTTATGAATCTTCCGGGGCATACGATAAAATAGCACATCCGGCTTATTATTCAATCAACTGGACTGCAGTAGAACTCGTAGAAGGAAAACAGAAGATTACAATTACGGTGAATCATACTGGTGAAACGGTGCTGGTACTCGAAGGATATAAGGTTAATCGATGAGAATTCGCGGTTATAAACTCAGGCAACAGTCTGGCTTTACTCTGATCGAGATACTGGTAGGTGTGGCACTTACGGGTATTCTTATTACCGGTATTGTTATGACTATTTTCCAGGTAAATATAGGGACGGCTCAGAACGAAAATAATATGTACGCGTTGAGGCAGGTACAGACTGCCGGGTACTATGTCTCACGAGACACTCTTCAAGCAAGATGTATTGATGTAGGTATGGATAGCGGTTTTCCGTTGACATTATCCTGGTTCGATCCGGCAACGAGTGAGAATCACTCGGTTAAATATTCATATAACTCCACCACCCGGTATCTTACCAGAACCGATTTGATCAGTAACAGTACGATAAGAGTTGCCGAGGGTATTGATTCAACGATCAGTTTTACTGAAAACAGCACAGGCTATTTTATTCTTAATGTGACTGCAAGTATGAGTGGTTATCAACCAGCGAGTGCGACTAGGACCTATGAAATCGAGTCAAGGTTTGGAGGTACCTGAAATACCACTGGATCGTAACAGGTTGTTATCAAACAGGCAAGGTTAATGCAAATGAAAAGTAAGCTAAAAAAACTGATAAAAAGGCAGGACGGCCAGATATTTCTCATCGCCCTGGTGCTGTTGGCAATCGGAGGGTTGATGCTGCCGCCGCTCCTTTCCTTTATGGGTACCGGTATCAAGGTGAGTGAGCTTCACGAGGAAGAAGTACTCTCACTCTACGCCGCCGATGCTGGTATAGAAGACGCCTTGTATGTACTCAGATATTTACCACCAATGGATCCCACTCAATTCCCTTTTTCAGGAAATATAACAGATATAAATGGTAATGACGTAGACTATACAATCGATATTGAGATAGTTGGAGAAAAGTCCAGAAGGTATAAAATCACTTCAAATGCTACTGATATTTACAATGGCTCTGTCACCACCGTAGAAGTGTACGTACAGGTTACTGATATATACAGTGCTTATGGTGTATTGGCTCTGGATGGTGATATTAACTTTGGCGGAGGTGTGGTTATTGGTAATCCATCAAGTCTTCCGACTAATATTCATGCCAATGGAAACATCGATGGTGGTGCCAGTATAACCACGGTATCGGGTAATGCTACTGCCACCGGAAATGTTGATTATATCAATGTTACAGGAAATTACACAATCACTGAAAATGTTGACTATGAAGTTACCGTAGATGTAGATACATCCAACAGTTCGACATACTATACAGATGCATGGAATATATGGCCACATTATGGTGATTTGAGTGTCGCTAATTACACAGATTTAGGGCCTGCTTACATCGATGGAAATTTAGAAATAAAGAATAATGGAGTTGTGAATTTAACAGGTCATGTCTGGGTAACAGGCTCGGTGATTATAAAAGGCACTATCGATTCTACTGCAAATACCAGTGATAATACTTCGCTTGAAGATATGTACGCACTCATTTCAGAGCACAGGTTAGATATTAGCGGTACACCTGTAATTGGAAGTGATGGACATTATATCCTTTTTATATCTATTTATCCGGGAACTACAAGTGATCCTGCAATAAACGTTGGTGGCGGAGGTGATATATGGGCTATTCTGTATGCCCCTTACGGTCACATAGATTCTGCCGGAGGAGCGTTTATCCAGGGTGCAGCGATAGGTAAATCCGTAAGAGTTCAGGGGAATTCTCCTCTCAATTACCCGTTCCCCGCTCAGCAAACTGATAACCCGAGAGAGACAGAGATATTGTCCTATATTATTAAATAAGGTTCTTTTTACCTGTATGTACAATCACGCCCGGTTACCGGGCGTGATTTTTTTAATTTTGTACCCAAAACTGAATGCCGTGTCATTCTGAACGAAGTGAAGAATCCCGTCTCAGTGTTGTATATCTTCTGTTTATTTCTATACGTTAACATGATTCCAATACACAACGGGATCCTTCGTCCTCCTTTGTCGTCCTCAGGATGAAAGCCGCTCGAAGGCAGACTCAGGATAATAAGCTTGTCGAAGATATCCCTCCCTCAACCTCCTGCCTGCTCAGGCAACCGCCCCACGTCATGAAAAGTTAGCCAGGACTGCCTGAAATCCTATTTTCGAGCAATCCTTTCTCTTACAGATAAAAGACGTGGGTTTTCGAAAATAGCATTGTATGCGATCAGAATACGCTTTTTCAGTGGTGGCGAAAAGCTGCCGGAGTGGTTGAAGGGCGGGGGAGGGAAAATGGGGGTTGTGTTAGTTCGTGACTGGTTTGTTACTTTTCGAGGGCTCTTTTAATTCGAATGGCGGAGACAGGATTATTAGGTTATTTAAGCAGACCGGAGGAAGTCGCTAACGATATTGCTTTTGTTCGATTATTGACCTGGAGTTTTTTCATAATATTACGGAGATGAGATTTTACCGTTGCCAGACTGATATAGCACCTTTCGGCGATTTCCTGATTTGAGTAGCCCTGGCTGGCATAATTTAGAATTTCTCTTTCTCTTTTAGTAAGCAAAAAGGCATACTTAACTTCTTCGTTATGTACGGATTCTGCCACTAATTTTCCCATTAGTGATGAAGATAGTACTGAATTGCCTGCCAAAACCAGGTGTATGCAGTTCGCCAGTTCATCCAGATTGACTGTCTTTAGCAGATAAGCAAAACCACCTGCCTTAATAACCTGGTATAACTCGTCCTGTTCATTTGAGTCACTCAGGACCAATGGTTTAATCTGTGGATACTTGCTTCTAATAAACCGGACGAGTTCGATACCATTTCCATCCTTCATATTTATATCCATAATAACTATATCAGGCTTAATCTTTTTCAGAAGAGTTGTCACCTCATCCATACCGGCAACATCACCAACAATCTCGAATTCCTTACTGATAGTGCCCAGTAATGATGCTAATCCCTGGCGGAACACCGGCTGGTCATCCACAATCAATATTTTGATAGTCTTCATTTGATTTTATACTCCGTTAATCATATCCTTTGTAGTCATTATATGAATATAAATTAGATAGGATTACAGATATTCTGAATCAATTTATCTTTTAAGCTATCTACTGCTGCCCTATCTTATAACGATATTATAGAAAGAATTATACGTTTAGGCTTGCATCAAAAGGAGCACTTTGTTTAATCCTTTCGGATGATGAATTACTTACATCCAAATGTAAAAATTAAACCATAAGGATGAGAAGACAGAGGATAATACGTTGGCTCAAAATAGTTACCATTCAAGAGAATTTATAGATTTAAATACCTATGCTATGCAGCCAGAGGCTCTACGGCTGATTCCGGTGTCAATCGCTACAAAATATCTTGTTGTCCCTCTGGCTATTGAAGAAGGCACACTGCTGGTGGCGATGGCTGATATTAGCAACATTCAAGCGATCCAGGAGATGGCTGCAGTCAGTAAAAAACGGATTGTCCCGGTGCCGGCTGAACCAACTCAGATCCGTCAGGCAATTGATTACAATTATAAGTCTTACGACGAAGTAGAAAAACAGCTGAGCAAGATGGCGCCTGCCCGTATCGTAGAGGAAGAATTTATACAGGATGTCTCTGATGCACCGGTAGTTCGGGCTCTGGACATGATAATGAACGAAGCGGTAAAAGCACGGGCATCCGATATACACATCGAGCCACAGGTAAATCGATTACGGGTTAGATTCCGTATAGATGGAGTCCTCCATGACACCATGTCTTTACCATTGAGTTCACAGGCCGCCCTGATATCCAGGATAAAGATTATGGCCAGGATGAATATTGCCGATAGCCGCCCTCAAGATGGACAGCTTTCACTGAGAGTCAGAAACCAGGATATCGACATGAGGGTTGCTACTATCAACACAATTTATGGCGAAATGGGCACGTTGCGAATACTTGACAAGTCACTTGCGGCCCGGACCCTTCCTGAGCTTGGTTTCTCGGCTGATACGCTTGACCAATACCAGAAAATGCTCAAGTCGCCACAAGGAATGATTCTTATCTGTGGTCCCACCGGTTCAGGTAAGACAACTACTCTTTACGCATCGATAAACAGCCTGGATCGTAAAGAACGTAAAATCATTACCATTGAAGATCCGGTCGAATATCGTTTTACGGATATCGATCAGACACAGGTAAATCCAAAGGCCGGCCTCACTTTTGCCGGGGGTGTACGATCCTTTATGAGGCACGACCCCGACGTAATTATGATCGGTGAAGTCCGTGATTCGGATACGGTATCGATAGCAACGCAGGCAGCCCTGACCGGGCAACTGGTTCTCTCCTCTGTCCATGCCAGCGACGCTGCAGGTTCGATATCCCGATTGCTTGATCTTGGCATCAGTCCCTATTTGATTGCATCAACACTGGTATGCGTGGTAGCGCAACGGATGGTAAGGCGAGTCTGCCCTCATTGCCGGCAACTGACCGAAGAGACACCGGAAGCAAATTTGGCATATGCCAATGAAACCGGGGATGAAAGAAAGGAATTTTACATCGGAAAGGGATGTAATGCATGTGGACAGACAGGTTTTCTTGGCAGAATGGTAATATCCGAAATTATGGTGATGAGTCATACTCTTCGGAGTGCGATGTTAAAAGGCAGCAGCACCGATGAAATCAGGGATATTGCCATAAAATCCGGTATGGTAACCATGTGGCGGGATGGAATGTTGAAAGCGAAAGATGGTATTACGACACCTTCGGAAGTATTACGAAACATCATGTTTACGGGATAATGGAAAATGGCAGACTTTCAATATATAGCTTATAACGAAAATAGAAGACTTGTTAAAGGAACGGAGAAAGCGGTAAATGTTGAGATTGCATCAAGATTGCTGGCCAGCCGAGGCTTTAAAGTTCTCAGTATCAAGCCGGTTTCCACTTTTATGCCACGCTGGTCATTCTTCCCTTCTTTGACAAAAGTTCCCAGGAAGACGATTATTTTGTTTTCCCGGCAACTTGCCTTACTTCTTGATTCCGGTACTCCTTTAGTTAATTCGCTGAGTTTGCTCAGGGATCAATCAACTCAAAAGCGTTTTAAAACTGTTATCGACGATATGATACTTGACCTTCGCCAGGGGCAGCATCTCTCACAGGCTATGGGTAAACATCCCGATGTTTTCCCAAAAATGTATGTTCAATCGATCCTGGTTGGCGAACAGAGTGCCTCTCTGGAGACTATCCTTAACCAGCTTGCGGATTATATAGAAAGGGAAGAAACTGAATCTAAGGCGGTCAGGAGTGCCTTGAGATATCCCACAATACTCACCATAGTAGCAATTGCTGTACTGGCTGTACTGACGATCTTTGTTCTCCCTACTTTTTCAGATTTTTACAAGGATTTAGGCCTGGAACTACCTCCAATTACACAGTTTGTGTTCGATTTCACTCTCTGGTTCAGTGATTATGGGATATATGTCTTACTCTTTATCGTCCTCGCCTTCTTGGGAGTGTATGTTTACGGTAAGACCCCTAGAGGAAAAATATTCGTTGATCGGCTCATTCTCAGAATGCCTGTTATTGGACGGGTAATCCACTTAAATGAACTCAGCCGTTGTTGCCGCAGCATTGCAATACTCCACAGGAGTGGCCTTCCTATCTCGGAAATAATCTCTATGGTAACCGATGCAAGTGATAATTCCATTATCCAGCAAGCATTAACTCAGATTCATCAGGATGTTCTCCAGGGAGAGAGAATATCTAACTCCATGGCCAAGAATCCGCTGTTCTTGCCCATGATGGTCCAGATGACATCTGTCGGAGAACTCACCGGAACTCTGGATACGTCTCTACTGGCAACAGCACGGAGTTATGAGACTGAAGCCTCTGACCGAATGGGTACGGTGATTGATCTGATTCAACCGGTAATAACTGTTGTTCTAGCTATAGTTGTCGGTTTGATTGCATCTGCCCTGATCTCAGCCCTTTACTCAATGTTCGGGCAATTCAGTTAGGTCAGAGAATGTGTAATAAGTATAAATAATAGGAAAAAATATAAAATCACGAGCTAACATCATAATAGGAGTCTTCTCATGAAACATATATTAAATAAAAGATTATTGATTATCATTGGCGCCGGACTATTTTGTGTTGGCCTGATTAGTATTTGGGTAGCCTATTTATCGGAAGTTAAGGAACAAAAAGCAATCTCAGATCAGTTATCATTGGTGGAAGAACAAACTGAGGACATCTCTATAGAAGATATATTAGATAAGCAACAGGTAGAAAAAGAACGGATAGCAGACTTTGAGGGACAGATTGCTGCTACTCAAATGCAGATTTCTATGCCTTTGATAACCTCGGATATATTTCAGGATATATTGACCACTGCTAACAGTACGGATGTCCATATCACCAGTATTAATTCCAACCAGTTATCCAGTGAAGCGATAACCGGGATAAATTATAGAGCTATGACGGTTGATTTTGCGATAGCTGGCAGTGCTAATGAACTTTATGATTTTATCGATTCAATGAGCCAATATTTCATGACTGGAATACTAAAAACACTGAGTGTAAATATCCAGGGAGAAAGTTCTGTGGCTACCATGCGGTTTACTGTTTATAGCGTTAAATCATAGCTTCAAAGGGGAATATTATGAATAATGCGAATGAGCAATTAGAGAATAATACGCTTGATATTGGAATATCCACTGATATAGATAGTCCGATAAGGCGATCTCATATTAAGCGAATGTTTGCGAAAAAAGTTACCAGTCTTTATATCAGTGATACCAGTATAGAGATAACCGTTGTACATGGTGACGAAATAGAAAAATGGGTTAGTGCTGAATTGGAACCGAATCTGGTTGTCAATGGCATAGTAATGGATCCGGATAGCGTAGCTGCCAGACTGAAAGATCTTTTTAACGATCATGCAATAAAAAAAGATAACCTCATTGTTGGCTTGAGTGGCATTCACGGGATAACACGCTTCATTGACTTGCCGAATGTTCCTCTCAATGTACTGGACGAAGCAATCTACCATGAGGCTGAAAGAGAATTACCGGTTACCATGGATACTGTCTATCTTTCCTGGCAGGTTATTAAAGAGACATATCAGGATATGACAATTTTCATAGTTGCTTATGCCCGGAATACCATTGATCCTTTGATGGATGCGCTGCAAAAAGCGGAAATGAAGCCAGTTTTCCTGGAGCTTGCCCCTCTGGCTCTTACCAGAAATGTAGATAGTCCAACCTCAATCGTCTTTGATGTTAGATCTAATGAGATGGATATTGTCGTTTTGATTGATAATCTACCTATATTAAGTCGTTCAATACCTATCCCCATTGATAATTCCGTGGATGAGAATGAATCGATAATACTTGATGAATTAGATCGTACTATTGCATTTTATGAATCAAGGGACTCAACAGCAAACTTACGTATTTATGGTTTTGGTGATCTTGATCCTAAAACCTATGAGTCACTTTCTTCGTCTCTCAATCATCACATTGACTCTTCACCGTTACCCCTTTACTATCCACCCGAATTTTCACCAAACACACATGGGGTTAATCTTGGACTGGCAATGGGTGAAATAAAACCTCTAGATGTAACTTATTCACGAAGAGTGAGGGTAAATTTATTACCGGAGATTTTAAAAGAGAAGAAGTTGAGACCGGAAGTGCTGGCTGCAACAGGAGTTCTTCTAGCGGTGGGGATACTTGTGATTTGTTTCTTTCAGTTGCAATCGGCTTCGGCAAAGACTGAATCTTCTCGTGAAGAACTAGCGTTAGCAGAAAAGACATTAGTAGAACTTCAAGCCAAGCAGCTCGTAGAACAACAGGACGTTAATGCCCTGACAAAACAAGCTGAAGCATTGGCTAGCCAGTTAGAAAAATACAAAGGATCTGTCGCGACATTAGAGGTGAATCAAAATATAATAAACGATGACGTAAAGCTGGTTCTTGCCACTCTGCCATCCGGTGTTTCTTTATCTTCTATCCAGGAAAGCGGTGGTCTAAGTATTCAAGGAAAAGCATATACCAAAGAACAAATATTAGTGTATACCTACAATTTGGAACAAACAAATAAGTTCTCAGAAATTATCCTGTCCATTCAAGACAGGGACGAATCAACCGATGCTGAAGATACCACGTTCCAAATGCGGTTGATAAAGGGGGGCAAGTAATATGGATATAATGAACCTGGTATCAACCGCAAAAGAGAAAAATGCCTCGGACCTCCATATTTCGGAAAATTCACAGCCTATGTTACGAATAAATGGAGGAATTGAATGGATTGATGGAGAGATTTCACTCAAATCATCAGATATAAAAGAATTCCTGGAAAAGGTAACGACTCCGGAGGAAAGAGAAAAATTCTATAAGGAAAAGGAACTTGATTTCGGTTATACCGTGGATGGCGTTACCAGGTTACGAGGTAATGCTGCTTTTCATCGAGGAAATATTAGCATCGCTTTACGTCTAATACCGGCTGTGATACCGACAATTGAAGAATTACATCTCCCCGAGGTGTGCAAGGAATTGATACTCAAACCGAGAGGATTGATAATCGTGTCCGGACCGACCGGAAGCGGTAAATCAACGACCTTAGCAGCAATGATCGATTATCTGAATCATTTGGAAAGTCGTCGTATTGTAACGATTGAAGATCCGTTGGAGTATATATTTACTAATGATAAATCCAGTATTATACAGCGTGAATTAGGAAACGACACAAATTCTTTCTCTCAGGCGCTTAAGCATGTCTTACGGCAGGATCCGGATGTGATTATGGTTGGAGAAATGAGAGATGCGGAAACGGCGGAATCTGTGTTGATTCTTGCTGAAACAGGCCACCTTGTTATTACTACAGGTCATGCTCCCAGTTCATCTCAAGCGGTTGATCGTGTGATCGATCTTTTCCCTATTCATGAAAGAAACTTTGCTCAGACACGAATGGCAAATTTACTTGTAGGAATCATGTGTCAGACACTTATCCCAACAAAGGACGGAGAAGGCAGACTACCTGCCATAGAATTGATGTTAAACAACATCGCGGTTAGCAGCCTTATTCGAGATGGGAAGATACACCAATTACCTAATGTAATTCGCACACATGCTCAGGAGGGTATGGTGATGCTTGACCAATCATTAGGCGACTTGTATACTGCCGGTTTGATTACCGGGAAAAGCCTGTTGGCTTTTTGTAATAACAGGGCGGAAATCGAGAAAATCGTAGGAGAAATTAATCTCCGTCGTGATGAAACTAAAAAGGAAGATCCCTATTATAAATACTTCCAGAGGAAAGAAGATCACAATGGTGATCTGAGTGATGTTGAGAAAGTAAGAAAAACGAAGCTATTCAATGAAAAGAAGTAAATATAATTCCTGCCACTAGTGCATTAAAAGATATTACTCTCCATACTGGATAGGTAATGTAAGGAGAAATTGAAGTGAATAACGAAATTAATCAACGGGATATTATACGTGAAAAGAATGACGAAGCACAAAGGAAGAGTGTGGAAGTAGCCCGGGAGGTAGAAAAGACAAAAGAAGATCTGGCCAGGGTAGAAAAAGAGGTAGAGCGGGCCGAATTACGGGTAATGGGAGCAGCGGCGGCGGTCAAAACCTCGATGGAGGCTGAAGTTGCCGCGAAAAAGGCAGCGACTCATACCAGGGAGCGGTTAAAGCCAGCAATCAAACAAAGTGAAGATGCCATCAAACTGGCAAATAAGGCAAAGACTGAAGTAGAGCAGACCAGCAAGAAATACGAAACGCTGAAGATGAAAACAGAGAAAAAATCTGGAGATGAAAAAGCGGTTAAAGCGCTGGAACAAGCGAAGCAGGACTTTGAAGAAGCGCAAAGGAAGGGAGTGGAAGTAGCCCAGGAGGTAGAAAAAGCAAAAGAAGAGCTGGCAAGGATAGAAAAAGAGGTAACGCAGGCTGAATTACAGGTAACGGAAGCATCAGCGGTGGTTAAAACCTCGACAGAGGATGAAGTTGCCGCGAAAAAGGCAGCGACTCATGCCAGGGAGCGGTTAAAGACAGCAATCAAGCAAAGTGAAGATACCATCAAACTGGCAAATAAAGTAAAAAACAAAGCTGAACAAGCCAGTAAAAAATTCGAAACTAAGAGGGTAAAAGAAGAAAAAAAGGAAATTAACAGTACTGAGGTTATTGAAAAAGAGCAAGTTAGTCCGATGATAAGTTCTGAAGAAGGTAATGTCATAAGTAAGGAACTATACCAAGGGAAAATAAAGATTCAGATAAAAAGGCCGGTTATGCATAGTTCGATAAGAGAGTTAGAACGTTCATTAGTTCAAGACACTGATATAACGGTTTCATCAATCGGAGGGTCAATCGATGAAGGGGCCTGTATTTTCATACATATAGATCAGCCTTCTTCTCTGGAAACCCTTCTTGCTGAGTTACCTATCATCGAGAATCTTTCGATGGGTAGAAAGGATATACAAGTAACCTTAAAAAGTGCCTGACTCTCCTCAAATTTGTGAATATTCATATCTGCGATTACAAACGATTTAACGGATATTAAAAACCCCAGCAATGCTCGTGTTAGTCATAGTGCCTTTTTTTATATCAAACTCATAATACAAGTAATTTGAATACTAAACTTGATTTTGGATTTTACACCGTATTTTTGAAAACCTATCATCGGCTTCTGGATCCATGGCGCAGGTTAGACAAGAGAATTCTAACGATTTATCACACCGGAAATAAAACCTAACCAACTTGATGCAATCTTGCGTGAGACTATTATCCACATAATCTCTACCATTTTCCTACTAAAACGAACCAAAATACCACGCAATTTGATATGCATTGAATGTACAATACTAGTACATACTATCTATTTTGGTAGTAAATATTATGTCTTGATAGGATGTTGCTAAATTCTTGTCATTCTCTCAATTTTCCATATTCGAATAACGGCTAATGGTCAGGATTAGCAGGGAGTTACTATGGGTAGGTTTTCTTTTTTGAAAAAAGATATCCTTTTTGAGAGAAAAGACGACCAGAAACTTTGGTTAAAGTATTGTGGTTTCCTTGATCTTTCAATAGATGAGTTCATGACAATTCAAAATACCCTTCTGAATGACGAGATAGAATTACTTCAAAAATCAATATTAGGAAAGAGATTAATAGGTGGCCGAAAATTTAGTAGTCTCGATGATTTTCGAAAGCACGTACCTTTTACTTCCTATAACAAATATCTACCTTATTTCGACGAAAAAGATGAAACAGTGTTACCCGAAAAACCCGTATTATGGGCACGGACATCAGGATATTCCGGAATTAAAAAGTGGATACCTTATACGCAAGAAAGTATCCGCGTACTTGCAGATAACACTCTATCTGCCTTCATACTTTCTTCGGCGAGTAGTCGTGGAGAGGTAAAACTACGTCCGGGTGCCAGAGTTGTCCTCAACCTACCTCCGGTACCTTATACCACCGGGATAATGGGATACGCTGCTGAGGAACGGTTATTGTACCGTCCCATACCCCCACTGGACAAAGCTGAACAGATGGAGTTACAGGAAAGAATTGAGCAAGGTTTCTACATAGCTTTACGTTCCGGAATTGATTATGCAGCTTCTCTGGCCGACGTTCTTAACAGGATTAGTAGAAATTTCAGTTCATTAGGAAATGATTCAGCTTTGAGCTTAAAGACATTACATCCTGTAGCTGCATTACGTATTATTCAAGCTAAGATTAGAGCACGAATGGCCAATAGACCGATTGCCCCCAAAGACATATGGCAAATCAAAGGTCTTGTTTGTGGTGGCACTGATACTGCCATTTATCAGGACGAAATAACTAATAGTTGGGGGATAAAACCTCTCGATGTCTATGCTGCAACTGAGACTTGCTTTATCGCAATGCAAAGCTGGAACAAGAGAGGAATGACTCTTGTCCCGTATTCAAATTTCTATGAATTTATACCTGAAGAAGAATTGTTAAAAAGTCAGAGAGATGCTAACTATCGACCTGCTACTGTGCTTACAGACGAACTGGAAGTTGATAAAATCTATGAGATTGTTATTACTAATTTTCATGGTGGAGCACTCGTCAGGTACCGCATTGGAGATTTAATTAAGGTAGTATCGATCGGTGATGAAGAAACCAGCTCAACACTCCCACAGGTAATATTTCAGAGCCGAGTTGATGATTTAGTCGATATAAATGACATGGTTCATCTCAATGAAAAAGAGATATGGAAAGCCATACATAATACCTATCTACCTTACGAAGATTGGATTGCCCGTAAAGAATCTGGTGAACCGAATCCCGTATTGCATGTATACCTTGAACTCACTGGTAATCATTACGATGATCAAACAGTAGCCAGTCTCATTAACAACCAGCTTATAAATATGAGTAAAGATTACCCAAACTTTAAAGAGATGACAGGTCTTATGCTGATAAAAGTCACGTTGTTGAATCAAGGGACATTTCACCACTATATGACAATAAAACAGTCAGAAGGATTTGAAACTGCCCAACTTAAACCACATCATATTAATCCTTCTGATACTGTATTAAATGATTTGCTGGAAATAAGTGCATCACTATAAATTGTAATTATGAGTGCTTTTTACTTTTTTTCAACCATATTTGGAGTAATTATTGGTGTCGCATTGACATTGCTGGTCATATTCCAACGCCGTCGGAGCCGTTTGCATCGTCCTTTTCTTACGTTTCTCGTAGCAATGACTTTATGGACGTTTAGTGTCTATAACATGAGGGAAAGTTCAATCGACCAGGCTTTTGAATGGGAAATGGCCATATTCGTAACCCTGCCCATTGTCGCTGTTTCATTTTATCACTCCGTTTTATTGCTCAGTTATTCCACGAAATCAACCTCATGGCTTATTACTGCGTATGGATTCGCAGTACTAGCCATATTATTGGTTCCTACAGGACTTGTTATTGATCATATGGAATTAATGTGGTACGGAAACGGATTTGTTCCCGGACCACTATTTTATCTCAATATGTTAATATTCTTCAGCTTCGTTTCTTTTGGAATTTACGAATTAAGAAACGCATTTCGTTATTCGTCTTCAACTGTTGAGAAAAGCCGCTTTTTTTACGTTGCACTTGGTGCCTGTGTCTGCCAGTTGGGACTCCTGAGTGATATACTCGCATCAGAAGGTGTAGAAATATACCCATTAGGCATTGCCGGTAATATCGGGTTCCTTCTCATTTGTAGTTATGCGATCTTGAAATATCAGCTGTTCGATGTGAATCTGGTAATTCGCAGAGCAATGATGTATTTTGTTATCACCCTGGTTTCGACCGGACTCGTCGTAGCCATGATTTATGCGTCTTCCCTGGCTGGCTTTATTGACAGTCAATTAATTGACTGGAAAGTTATTGGTTTAATAACAGTTATTATCGGAATACTGCTTGTTGTGATTCGCTGGCTACAGAACCAGTTGGATCGATTGTTTCACCGTAGTAAATACGATTATTTACGAGCCATGCAAATACTCAATGCTAAAACTAAAGAAATTACGGACCTTGATTATATTACCAATGCTCTTATTGATACGGTTATCACTACTGTAAGAACACAGAAGGTTTTCCTCTTATTACCTGATCAAGAACAAAGGAATTTTATATTGGTATCTTCGCATGATGAGAGATACGCTTGGCTTAATATACCTTTTAATGGTCCTCTGGCTTTATGGCTCAGGAATAACAAAGATATTATTATGCGACAAGATATTGATATAATGCCTCAATCCCAGGCACTCGGGATCAATGAACAGGTTTTACTGGATACACTCGATGTAGAGATTCTTGCTCCACTTAACGTTGGAGACAGAATTACCGGGATACTGGTACTTGGCAGCAAAGAACCGGATCAAGATTATTCAATGGAAGAAATAACAATACTGAAATTATTGGTGAGTCAAATGGCAGCGACTCTGGACAACGCTCGGTTATATATGCAAGAAAAGATGGCTTATATAGATTTGCAGAGAGAATATTCGGAAAGGACAGAATTTGTCGACGCGCTGGTTCACGAGGTAAAGACACCCTTGACTGCTATGTTAGCGTCTTCGGAACTGCTTAAAGAAGAACTGGATCCAGAATATTCTGTTCTCGGAGAATTGGCCTCCAATATGGATGATGCGGTCCAAAACTTGAATAGAAGGATCTCTGAACTTGTCCAATTCACCAAACTTCAGCGTACTGAAATAAGTTTAAACTTACAGGATATTGATATTACTAATATAATTCATGAAGCGATTTCTCAGGCTTCAGGTCTTTTACAGACCAGGCAACAAACCCTCGATATAGATATACAATCTTCAATAGGTATGATCACATGTGATCCGGATAGAATGGTGCAAATATTGCTTAATCTCTTGACAAATGCAGTCAGGTACAGCCCCGAAGGTGATTCTTTACTTATAAAAGCTTACAGGGAAGATAATAATGTTATAATCGGGGTATGCGATGGCGGGCAGCAACTTACGCTTAAAGATATAGAAATACTATTCACCCCGTATCAACAAGGTAGGAAAAAATCAGAAGGGGGATTAGGATTAGGCCTATATATTTGTCAACAATTAATTCAACTGCACGATGGTAGAATATGGGTAGAATCTAATGCGAAAGGTAATGAATTCAAGTTTTCGTTACCTATTACTTCTCGGGAGGAAATAGGTGAAAATATTATTAATTGAAGACAGTCCGGAAATTGTAAAAGGAGTCAGCCTTACGTTCAAACTTCGTTGGTCCGACGCGGAAATCATATCGGCTGAGAATGGTACGGACGGGATAAATAAGGTTGAAGATGATTCCCCTGATATTATCATTCTGGATATTAATCTCCCTGACATGTCGGGTTTTGATGTCCTGGAACGCATTCGCCAATTTTCTGAAGTTCCAGTCATCATTCTATCTGCAAGAGATCAAGAGATCGATAAAGTAAGGGGTCTCGAAATAGGTGCAGATGATTATATTGTGAAACCTTTCAGCCCGAGTGAACTTCTAGTACGATGTCAAGCAGTGCTGAGGCGAACTGGTACGCACTCTCCCGGAGAAATGGAAATCCGTCCTATAAAATCAGGTAATATTTATTTGAATTTAAACACCAATGAATTCATTGTTGATGATGTAAAAATCCATCTTACTCCAAATGAGAGACGTATACTTTATTATTTAGCTTCAAATGAAAACAAAGTTGTGACACAGGATGCTATCAAACAGTATGTATGGGGAAACGAAGCAAAATACCTCGATAATACTTCATTAAAGCGATACATCTATCAACTTAGATTGAAGTTAGGTGACAATGCAAACGAGCCTAAACTTATTTTAAACGAACGTGGTATAGGTTATCGGTTTGTTCAACCTTCCTAAGAAATCCCCTTAATTTCCTCAGGATTTATCTTTTCCATTGTTACAATAAACCCCGGTGTTGAGCAGAATACCTCATTATCTCTAATTTCATAGTTTGCTGTTAACCATGTTTCTTACATTCCCATATTTGGTTTGTTCAATCTCTGGTATTGCCACTCAAGTAGTACCTACTCCCCACTTAACTCTACCTTCCAACAATCGTTTTAACGACCTTTGCAGCCGTACAATAAATACTGCAAAGCCATTAAAGGCCGGAACGTTAATTAAAGAACGTTGGAACGACTTACCGGAGGGAAATAATAAAGATATGACAAAAATATTGTTAGTTGACGATGATTATTTGTTTCTTGAATGCCTCGAACATACGCTTAAGAAAGATTATGATGATTTTAAGGTTGTTGGGAAATTAAACCTTAGTGCTGATGTAGTCGAAAGTGTGGATGAGTCCAAGCCCGAAGTGATTATTATCGGAATTCGTCAAAACAATGCTCACAGTATCGAATGTATAGAAGCGATACATGAAGAATATCCTGAGGTTAAAGTGATAGCCTTAAGCGTATCGGAAGACGGGACTAATCTTCCACGACTTATTAACGCGGGTATTTCAGCGTACCTCCTGAGAAGTTGTTCTATCTTTGAACTTGCCGATTCTATTCTTTCAGTAGTCAGTGGCATTCAGGTATTGACGCCTTCCATGATTGGTAAGCTGATGGAGGCTTTCCGTCGACAGTCGCAGAATGCACAGAGTCAGAGTATATTCTCGTTAAGTGATCGAGAAAAAGAGATTCTCAAGTATGTTGCTACCGGAGCGAGTAACAAAGAGATAGCCCAAAAATGCTATATTAGCGAGACGACGGTAAAGACTCATCTTCGAAATATACTAAGTAAAATGGAAGTAAAAAACAGGGCGGGTGCTGTATCTCTTGCTACAACAATGGGTATCTTGCCGAAAATTACCCGCGAAGAAGTTTCATCCTCAATGTCTTAATCACCTCACTCAATAGAAAAACCGGGAAAGGAAGCAACATTTGTTACATTACCTTCCCGGTTCGTATTTTTTATTTATTGTTACGTTTATTTTCTGAAATTCCTTGGCAACTACCATACCAGTCGCTAACATGCTGATAAACAACGACCTTTTTATCCCTTTCCCTAGTCTCAAATCAACGGTGAACGTTAATTGAATGCCTGGTATGATGTTTCGCTTTTATTAGTCATACTTGGTGAATTTTGTATGTTTATTCTATTGCGATTTAAGTTCTTATTCCGTTTTTGAATATTGCCTACCCATTCTACTAATTCATCCGGACTTATCTGAGAGCTGAGGATCCCTGGATCATCGACGTTCAGGCTTTTAAAATTGTTATTAGCAGTCTGCCAGTTGCTTATCAGTATCGTTGGAACCTCTGTATTTATCCGTAGACGCAGAGCTAAGCTGATACCTATCATTGAGGGCATCATAATATCATTAATTAACAAATTTGGTTGAATTTCATTTACTAGTTCGATTAATCCTAATTCATCGGTTATCGCAGCATCTATGGAATATCCTCGACAATTGAAAATATAATGTAAAGTACTAATAAATGAGGGATATTTTGATATAGCCATTATGATTCTTCCGGAATTTTCGGTCATTGTCATCACAACGGTGTCTTTTTGGGACGAATAACTATCCTGTGATGTGTTATTTTCTATCTTGTGGTTGGAATAAACTGACCATCGATAATATGATAAAAATCTTACGAAAAACTGACTGTTTATATAAAGACCATTTTCATCAAGGTCGAACCACCCCGAAGGATTAACTGTATCATTCATCAACATTGTCCTCCGACTGCTGTTTATCATTTATGAAATGATCAGGAGTATATTGGCAGTCCTCTCACATTTCTATCTCATATTGTACTGATGATTAGTAGCTCCGTATATCCTTCTTTGGATATATTATGCCGGTATTATCGGATGATAAATAGTAATCCTTTAAGCTTAATACCTGACTATTATGTATTACAGAAAAGATTCAAATTATTCAGGTTATGAACAACCTTTGCATGTTACTTTCAGGTAGATAAACGGATAATTAATGAATACGAAAAGATAAGAAAAAGAAAAATTGATTAATTGAACGCGAAACCTCATTAAGAGACAGATCCATCGATAATTTTTATAGTTTGTGTAACGTTTCTAAACGGATGGATCTGCATATAGAGAGAATATTGCAATGAACGGATAACACGTGGTTACCTGGAGGTAGTAAAACTGAGTACCGAATGGTTATGTAACTGCAAAAAACGCTGATTTTTGTGAGATACCGTTATATTTACTTATTAATTTATGTTAATCCTGAGAAAAAGATTGACTAGTTATTACATCCATTTCATAGTGCAAAGATATGTATTCCAAAACACGACTAATGTATAAAATATAACGAAGAAACTTGATGTCGCCAGTGCGATGCGGTAATTTCGTTTAGAAATATCCCACAAAATAGCAATAGCTAATAGCACGCCTGCAGCCTTTACCAGAAGAAACACATTTTCATCTATAAAACTCGCCAGAAAAGGATTCAGTTCCCACGCAATCCCATGAGTGATAAGATATTGAGTGATTATCCCGTCCGTCACGACTAAACTGAACAAGGCTCCCCAAAGTAACATCAAGTTACGGATTTTAAAGCGACTGTCAATATCAAGGGTGTAATTATCCACGTATCGTTTCCTCCGGGATAGTTTGCTGTCCTGGTTATGAATTTAATCTAACAGACCACCATAAAGACGAGCGTTAAGATACTAAAGTTTTCGTTAAAGATTTATAAAGGTTTTGTAAATATTCATTCAAAGTGCCGGCACGTGAGTAAGGAGCGACTTAACTGATATGGATATTTTTATACCGACCCGGTCAGTCGTGAGGTGGTGAAAGGGTATTGGATTGTACCTAGATTATGTTAACTAAAGTCCTGAATCATCTGCTGCATGAAAAAATCGATGTTATTCCTCCTGAAGTGTTGGTCTGTTTAATTACCGGGACAATCGGGTATAGGTTAAAAAAATTATAGATACGCATTGGGTACGACGTAAGTAACAAAAGTACAAAAGCAGGGAACCGAATGACTACAGAAAAGCATGGTCCTATTCTGATCCGAGTGATAGAATATGAACCTTTATGGTTTGATTCAACCTGTTGTGATCATACATTATGTCAGTGTACCAATTCTGATTATGGTTGAATCATCATGTTGACTGAGATACCTGTCATTCCGGTAATTATCTTTTCTTTATATGGTATTAACTCACTTAGGAAATATAAATCGTGTAGTACCAGGCGTGATTACATTCCTTAAAGACTTACATATGAAGGTAATTAGTCCAAAAGTATCACAGTAAAATAGTCATTTTGGATGATTAGATATTTGGTAATGAATGCAATACTTTAGACGAGAAAATGAGTAAAGAGTTTATATCCAGTAAGAACTATAATAATGCCATATTTGAGAGTATTAGGATCATGCTTGTCGATGATCACGATGAAATTCGACAAGCGTTGAAAAACCTTCTATCCTTTACGAAAGATATAGAAGTGATAGGCGAAGCAACCGATGGTCAGGAAGGCCTTGAAAAGGCAGCTGAACTCGAACCTGATATTATCATAATGGATGAGAGAATGCCCGGACTCAATGGACTGGAAGCCAGCAGGATACTCAATGAAAGCGGTTTATCATGTAAAATCATCATGCTTACCAGCTTTACAGATTTTGAGTCTAAAGCATTTGAATATGGCGTAAAAGCATACCTTCTCAAAGGAGCCAAGTTAAACGTGCTGACTGATTGTATAAGAAGAGTACACCGGGGTGAAACGGTTGCGGTATGTAACTAGGTTGCCTGTTTCATCATAGAGAACTCGGCACGATTATGTATTATTACCTGAATCAATGCCGTATTTTTTTATCTCTCTATATTATCTGATCACTAAGTAAGGTGATAGAACATCCCCGGCATCATTAATGGTCACTGTTAAGCAACGTGTCACTCTTGCAGAGATTTTCCCATGCATTTCCTGAGTTTCTAGAAAGCGACGAAGCCTTAGCGTTTGAGGGAAAACAATCTGCCCAGTGCAGTTATCGAATTCTTAAAACCAGTCCTTTGCTTTTCTCCGGTATTTACCGTATCTTGTCTTGCCAGTTCCAGTGCGATGGCGGCTCGTAGATTACCGGAGATTGATTTATTAAATGTGTCAGCAAGGTTACTCAACGCATCATGATAATTTTCATTATTTTTTTCTATTAACATTAACATATCTTTGATTTTGTCAGTATTTTCCATGTATTACCTCACTCGGTTTCCTTACTACTTATATACGAACCAGTTTATCAATTTGTTTCGGTTCTCTTTTTGGTATGAGTAGTCATTCTGCATCGCTTGAATGAATATCCAGGATACTGATTTATGGGAAGTGTCCTTGCCGTATTCGTGCCGAACCGCACTATAAACGAGTGTAAGTACTCCCAAAGGATTACTCCCAAATAATCATTTCGGTTATTTAAGATGCGGTATCCTGGCACTATACTATAACTAAAACCAAAATTCAGAAAGGAGGAAAGAGATGCAGAGACTTAAAAAGTACTTGAGGTCAAAGAAAGGGGAGAAAGGGTTCACCCTGATCGAGCTCCTGGTCGTCGTCGCCATTCTCGGTGTCCTGGCCGCTATCGCCATACCTAACGTCGGTAGTTTCATTGGTACAGGTGATGATACTGCTGAAGAAACCGAGCTTCATAACGTCCAGACAGCCGCATTAGCTCTAATGGTTGTAGCTGATACCGGCTTGATAGATAATCCTATTCCTGCACCTGGCTCGGTTGATTTATCTCAAGCCTGGTCAGTCGTTAATACGACAGGTAATAGATCTGTTGCCTACTATATGACCGGCTTAGATGGTACTTCTGTAAAATCTGGATGTGCCTACGAAATTGATCAAGATGGCCAAGTAACCCAACATTGCCCATAAAAATAAAGGAGTAGCTTGAGGTAACTTCGGTCCTCCTTTAGAATAATCCCGCCTCAATCCCGCCTCTGACAGGCGGGATTATTTTTTTATAGTTATTTTTTTTAGAATAGAGTGCTGTGTCATTCTGAGGGAGCTTGCGACCGAAGAATCCCGTCTCAGTATTGTATAATAACTGTTTTTTCTCTTTTCACCCCTCCCCTGTTACGAACAAGCCCCTCTTCTGAAAAGAGAGGGGATTTTCGAAAATAGCATTGCCTGGCATCAGGTAATAGGTATTTATGGCATTGGACGGTTGCCGGAGCGAGCAAGGGTTCGGGGGAAGGAAGAGGTAGTCAGGTAGGGCAGGTTACGTTTTGACTCCGTCAGACTACGCCACATTTAGCCTGGCAGGGCCCCCGTAAAAGAGCCCGGCGACCCTATCAAGGAACATGGTATAGTGTAAAGAGAGTCGGACCGGCTGCCGGGAAGAGAGAGCGGATTGTGGACAGAGATAGATTTGAAGAACTCGTGGAAAGAGCCATAGAAACGTTACCCGAGGAACTGCGCGATCGTATGGAGAATATCGATATCGTGGTACAGGACTATGCCGATGCAAGGCAGCTTGCCAGGGCAAGGGTAAAGCGTAAAGAAATGCTGCTTGGTCTTTATGAGGGTGTGCCGTTAACGAAACGCGGGGCACGCTATGGCCTTGTAGTACCGGACAGGATATCTATCTTTCAAAAGCCGATAGAGTTACGCTGCAGGAATGATAATGAGACTGCGGAAGCGATACGAGACGTGGTTATCCATGAAATAGGCCACCATTTCGGGATCAGCGAAGCCAAACTGCGGGAGATCGAAAGAGAGAAACGCAGTCGAAGAAGAAAAACCGGGTAGTGAGTAATCCCACATTTTTGGCCTGATAATTTTTTTATTCCATAAACCTTGAAGGATCGAGAGCCTTACTTCTTAATACTCACATTTTTTACCAGAGCGATACACAGTACTGATCCCAGTCCGCAGGCTATCGCGCCGGAAAAGAAGGTCGATTGCGGACCGAGGTTATCCCAGATAACACCTCCAAGCGCCGAACCGGTCAGGATTCCCACATTCTCGCAAATACCGCCGTAGAAACCCATCGCGGTACTCTGCCTGTTTCGGGGAACCGAATCCGAAAGCAGGCCAAGCGCTGCCGGGCTGAAGAGCGCCATGCCCAGGCTGTTAACTATCATGTAAACAACCAGCCAGGTAAAGTTTCCCGAGTATGCGGTTCCTGCCATGGCACCGGCCGATACGATCATGCCGGCTATCATGATGTTTTTCTTCCCCAACCGGTCTGCCAGGATACCGGTGGGAACGGTCAATACCACATTGGTCAGTCCTCCTATGGTAAAGAGGACTCCCACAAGGGTGATATCGATTCCGGCTTCTTCGGTCGCGAAGAGAGGGAGGAATGTCATCATGCACCCCAGCCCGAAGAATCTCAATGCTGTGACCAGGCACATCGGTGTCAGGGAGAACAGGTTAAATTTCGCTTTTGGAGAGTTATCTTTGGACTTTTCTTCATCAGATATGTTTTCAGAAACGTCTTTGTTGTTTTTCAGTCCGGTCAGTACTATTATGCCACCGATAATCGACACCCCCAGCGAGGTATAAAATACGGAATGGTAGCCCAGAGAATCAACCAGGAAACCGCTGGGAAGGGCTCCCAGGCTGCTGGAAGCCGACAGCATAACGGCTGAAAGTGCCATGAAGGTCGCTTTTTTATGAGGAGGAGCCGCCGTTCCGATATAACCGCGTATCGGACCGAACACAGCGGAACGCAGGAATCCCCAGATAAAGAATATGGCGAAGATCAGGGGAACATTCTGTGTGAAGACGAACATCAGGACCGAAAGACCGGTGAGAAACGTGCCGGTAATCATGGCGAGTCTTACCCCTGTCCTGTCTGCCAGCCATCCCCAGCCGGCTTCACCGATAGCCATGCCGAACATGGCAACGGAAAGCATCGTTCCCAGCAGTGCCGGTCCGATATCGATAGAAGTCAGGTAAAGGGGTAATACCGGATTGAGCAGGCTCATCGCCAGGGTAGTGAGTCCCATGACGACCAGTATGGCTGTCATTTCTCCGGTGATGCCGGTTCTTGTCTGCAGACGCTTGATAATAGACATTATACGTGAGATCCATTGAAATCATACCGGGAGAACCGGTGACGGTCAACCTGATATCACGTAAAGAATGTTCGGATACTGCCCTATTCAGGGCGAAATATCGTATAACCGGATGTCATTTCAGTGATATTCGACCTGCTGTGATTCACTTGAGTATGGAAGCTTGTTACAGTGAATGATAGGGGTTTTTCCCAGTACACAGGGCTGGGATTAGAACGAACATACGTATGTTTGTCGTATCAAGTGTATATCGACTTGATTCCGTTTTTCTGTACATACGTTTGCTGCTCGTTAGGTATTCTGGAAGCAAGAATATACCGCATAGTATAATCTTACTCTGGTGGGCAAATGAGAGATGAAATGGGTTGCTTATACTTTGCCCAATATAACCCTTATGGAATCTCCTTTGTTCAGATCTTCCGATGACTTTATCTTTTGAATATCAATGTAGTCAATCTTTATCTTGATTTCATGATCCTTTTTAATTTTACCGGTTACCGTACCCAATGCTTCATCTAGATGGGACGGTTTTTCACGACCCCATGTAAGTTTATGCTGATCGCCTAGTGAAGGGTCTGCTTTAATTGATATTTTTACAGAATCTCCTTTTGATAGATTAATGGAAGTTTTTAATTGCAATGGTCCTACGTCATTTATCTTAACTTTCAATTCCTGTGCAGCATTGATATCCTTTTCTACTTTACCTGCCGTTTCACCAATAATTATCTCTTTCTGGCGATCTGTTTCTTCCTCATCTTGTGCTTTTTTAGCCCAATCGGATCTTCTTTTTTCGTATTCTGATGTCATAAATCCTCCTGTTGTTCAAGTACATTCTCTGTATGGTTATTATACAGTATGTTTTTACGGCAATACAGGTAATGTGTGCACATATTCCGTATCGAGTCCGTAAAACACATCAGGTATCGCTTTAGTTGTTTTAAGATTTCTCTTACGGTGACGTGTCAACTTGTTTTATATGGGTTGGTCACCGAATTACAGGTAATACCCAACTATATTCGAGCAATCGATTTTACCAGCGTTGAGTGATGGTAACTTGTCGAAAGTGATATCCGTAAACTGAAAAAAGAATAAATCTGGCAAACTTGGGGGGAGATGTTACCAGATAGGAGACAAACAGTTGCCAGTAATGTTTCCTGCCGCTTTCCTTCATACCCAGATACCATATTGATCTAATGAACGCTTTTATCTGGTGACTTTGCACCTTTCCTGGCTTCGTTCTCGGAGGTTTATAAACCTGCATGAAGGTCTTAATACGTTCGTAGTATTCTCTGGGAGAATATATAGTGTCCAGGATATCTTTATATCCGTTAATCAACTTATCGTAGTCCATCTTTGGTATGAAATTTAACGAGAAATCGGTATTATTACCGGTAAATGAGTTATTAAGGCGTCCTTCTTCCTTAAGACGCCTGTAGAGCCTTGTACCTGTCGGTGCGTTGAGTAATCCGACCATCGCGGTAACGATGCCGCTTTTCTGTATAAAATCGATCTGTGTCTGAAAAATCGATTCGGGGTCGCTGTCAAAGCCGACGATAAATCCGCCCTGGACTTCCAAGCCGAATTTCTGAAGTTTCTTTACCGAATCAACGAGATCGCGGTTCTGATTCTGATACTTGGTGCATTCTACCAAGCTTTCATCGTTCGGTGTCTCGATACCGACAAACACCACGTCGAAACCGGCGGCTACCATTAACCTCATGAGCTCATCATCGTCAGCCAGGTTAATAGACGCTTCTGTGCAAAGGGCAAACGGGAACTTTTTGGTTTTTTTCCATTCTATTAAAGCCGGCAATATTTCAGCTTTTAATTTTTTCTTGTTACCGATGAAGTTATCATCGACGACAAACAGGCCTCCACGCCAGCCATGAGCATATAAAGAATCCATCTCTGCAATCAGCTGGTCTTTGCCTTTTGTCCTGGGTGTATGCCCGTTCAATATGACGATATCGCAAAATTCACAGTCAAATGGACATCCGCGGGAGTATTGAAGGTTCATCGATGAGTAATGCTTCATGTTTATCAACGACCACATCGGAATAGGCGTGGTGCTAATATCAGGACGCTCATCGGAAGCGTATATATGTTTCGCCCGGCCTTTCTCCAGATCATCAAGGAAAGGTTTAAGCGTAACTTCAGCTTCACCAAGGACAAAATGATCAATACCGTCGAATTCGTAATAACTGGCGGTAAATAATGGACCTCCGGCTACCGTTTTAACGTCGAGGCGATTACACCTTTCAATGACATCCTTTGCCGATTCTTTCTGTACGGCCATTCCACTTATAAAAACGTAGTCTGCCCACCTGATGTCACTATCATTGAGCCTGTCGACATTCATGTCTACTAGTTTTTTCTCCCATTCCTCTGGAAGCATCGAGGCTACAGTCAGAAGGCCCAGTGGAGGAAATACCGCTTTCTTGGATACGAATTTCAAAGCATGCTTGAAACTCCAGAAAGTATCCGGGTACTTGGGATATACGAGTAGTATTTTCATCTCACTACTCCTTTTAATTTTTATCGTGCTAGGTTAACTTCAGACGTCTTTCGCCTGCGTGGTATCCTGCGACTCTTTCGAAATCCCGGTTTTTTATATTCACTCTGCTCGTAATTAAAACCGTCAAGCCTACGTCGTTCGATTTTACTGTTGAGAATACGTTCAATGGAATTCACCATGTCTCTATCCTCATCTGTCACGAAGGTCAGGGCGTCCCCGTTATGATTGACTCTTCCCGTGCGTCCAATACGGTGTATATACGCGTCAGTGTTTTCAGGCATATCATAATTAATGACGTGAGAAATACTCCGGATATCAAGCCCCCGGGCAGCGATATCGGTAGCTACCAGAATTTTTACCGAACCGGAGCGAAAACCATTGAGTGCGGCATCTCGTCTGCTTTGAGACAAGTTTCCCTGCAGTGATGCACACTTGAATCCTGAATCGAGGAGATGCCGGGTGATACGCTCAGTCCGGTGCTTGGTACGCGTAAAGACGAGTACCGATCTGGAGTCGATCTGATAAAGCAGTTCTATCAATAAAGAGGTTTTCAGATGCTGCCTGATAGGATACAGATAATGCGATACGGTTGTTGCCGGTGCAGTGTGTCCTATTTGAATAGTTACGGGGTCGTGCAGTATTTCCCTGGCAAGCTTTTTAATACTCGCCGGCATAGTCGCCGAAAACATTAAAGTCTGCCTCGGTTTCAGCAGGCACTGCATTATTTTCCGTATATCGGGGAGGAAACCCATATCCAGCAGCCTGTCAGCTTCATCGATAACAAGAAATTCCAGATTGGACAGGTCTACAGTCCCTCTCCAGAGGTGGTCTATCAACCTTCCCGGGCAGGCAACGATTACTTCCACTCCCCTGTTTAACTCATTAATCTGGTGATTGATGTTCGTTCCGCCGTAGAGGGTTGTATTTTTTATATCGGTATATTTCCCCAGACTACTGATAGCACCGCTTATTTGCTCGGATAATTCGCGAGTCGGGGTGATGATGGCTGCATTGATCTGTCTTCCGGGTATATTGATAAGACGTTGAAGAAGAGGAAGCACAAAAGCGGCTGTCTTGCCGGTTCCTGTTTGTGCCAGTCCGATGACATCTTTTCCGTTTAGTATGGGGGGGATTGTTTTTTGTTGTATGGGTGTAAGTTCCGTATATCCGAGCTCATGTACACCCCTCAATATGCTCGGGTGAAGGTTCAAATTTTCGAAATGCATTAATACTCCTGGTTAATACTGGAAATCACGTCCGACTGAAAGAACAGTTTTGATATTGCTTGTCGTTCTTTTCAGGTCGAGTGCGGTTTAGTACCTTTTTTGTCGTCCGCCGCCGAACCCGCCACCTCTGCGGTCACCATAACCGCCGCTTTTTCTACCGCCGTATCCTCCGCTGCTCCTGTTATCGGTACGAGCACGAGCTTCGTTTACCACGACAGTTCTGTCATTAATATTTTTCCCGTTGATGCCGGTTATTGCAGCTTGTCCCTCGGATACCGTCGGCATTTCAACGAAAGCAAAACCTCTCGGTCTCCCGGTATCCCTGTCCATTACTACGCTGATCGAATCTACCTTTCCAAAAGCTTCGAATTCTTCTCTCAGATCCTGTTCAGTCACTTCGTAGGATAGATTACCTACGTATATTTTCATCTTTTTACTCCTGAATATATAATATGTTCTAGCTGTTTTGTCTGTTTTTATTAAAACATTCGCTGCAGTACACCGGTCTGTCACCACGGGGTTCGAAAGGAACTTCGGTTTCTTTACCGCATTCGGCGCATACAACAGGATACATCTGGCGACTGACATGGCGGTTATAGCTTCCGTACTGGCTGGATTTCCTTGCCTGACGACATGCGGGGCAGCGCTTGGGTTCGTTTTCAAAACCTTTGGACTGGTAAAATTCCTGTTCCTCAGCGCTGAATGTGAATGTAGCTCCGCAATCGGAGCACTGGATAGACTTGTCCTGAAAAGCCATAGGATGACCTCCTCAAATAATTTTTAATTCGAGTCCGGTCACCCAATACTTAACTGATCTGGATTGATTACTAAAGTTTGTAATAACCTAACTTAAACTAATTACATAAAATATATATCATTATTGTATTTTTGTCAATTTACAGGATGGATTATCCAATAAATGAAAAGCTGTTCCAGACTTAATTTTTTCCAAACTGAAGTTTGGAAAAACGCTTTAAAAGGACTGATTTCAGCCGCTTCTTCCCATTGTACTCTTTTCGTGAGAATAACCAAGGGCACGTATTATGTCCCCCACCATATGATTCTGCTCAAGGTGGTGACGCATAGGCAGTTCGGAGTGGACGGTATAGTGATTACGCCTGCCTTCTTTTTTATGAGCGATATAACCTTCAGTTTCCAGTTCGGTAATGATTTTCTGTACTCCCCTCTGGCTAAGTTCCGTTTCTCGTGATATCTCTTCGGTTGTGCTTTTCGGATTGTTGAAAATATATATCAAAACTCGTCCATGATTAGAGAGAAATGTCCATTCACCTTTTTTCACAGTAATACCCCTGATATCATTGACTTGGCTTCTATATCGTTATATAATTACGAACAGAAATACACGTATTACGGTTCGTATAATAGCACAACCTGCTAAATGTGTCAATTGAGTAAAATATCTATTATACTTAAGTCATTATAGATATGGTATCGACACTTAACGTAAATGAGTCTTTGATAACGAATATCACACTTTTTATTTGGATAAAAGAAAGTAGGGTGAACACTATATGGGCGTACAGATAACAGAAACGACTCTCAGAGACGGACACCAGTCTCTAATCGCAACCAGGATGCGGACACGAGATATGCTGCCGATTGCAGAAAAACTGGACCAGGCGGGATTTTTTTCACTCGAGGTCTGGGGCGGAGCCACCTTTGATGCCTGTATCCGATTCTTAAACGAAGATCCGTGGGAAAGACTTCGAAGCCTTCGTAAGCTCGTGAAGAACACCCGGCTACAAATGCTCCTCCGGGGGCAGAATCTTGTTGGATACCGTCATTATGCTGACGATGTCCTGGATGAATTCGTAAGACTCTCTGTCAAGAATGGTGTCGATGTTTTCCGTATATTCGATGCGTTGAACGACCTCAGGAACATGGAACCGGCAATTAAAGCAGTCAGGAAATACAAAGGCCACGTCCAGGGTACTATATGCTACACTACCAGCCCTGTCCACAATAATGAAACGTTTGCCGAGATGGCTAAAGACCTGGAGAATCTCGGATGCGACTCCATTTGTGTCAAGGATATGGCCGGACTTATTTCACCTGCTCTCGCTACTGACCTGGTAAAGACAATAAAAACCCAGACGAGTGTTCCTATTGGTCTCCATTCACACTGCTCCAGTGGAATGGCTCCGGCAAGTTACTTCGCGGCCGCCGAAGCAGGAGTTGATATACTGGATACGGCTTTTTCGGCATTCGGATGGGGTACTTCACAGCCACCCACCGAAAGCATGGTGGCTACTCTGCAGGGCACCCCGTATGATACCGGTATCGACCTTGAACTAATGTATGAAATCGGCGAATACTTTGCTTCTCTGGCCGGTAAATACCGGATGCTGTTTACCGCCGAGACTACCCGTCCAAGCGTAGATGTACTTCTTCACCAGATTCCCGGCGGAATGCTTTCGAATCTTGTCAGCCAGTTAAGGGAACAGAACGCCCTGGATAAATACGGCGAGGTACTCGAAGAAGTCCCCCGGGTAAGGAAGGATCTCGGTTATCCCCCTCTGGTAACACCATCAAGCCAGGTAGTGGGTATTCAGGCGGTACTCAATGTTCTTCTTGGCGAACGATACAAGCAGGTAACTCAGGAGGTAAAAAACTATTTTCTCGGTCTCTACGGGAGACCGCCTGGACCGGTGAACGAAGAAATCAGAAAACAGGTAATAGGAGACGAACCGGTCATCGAAGGTCGTCCCGCAGACCTGCTGGAACCGGAACTTGATAAACTGTCAGAAGAAGGGCATAAACTTGGGATTATTCACAGTGATGAAGACCTGATGACCTATGCACTTTATCCTCAGGTAGCTGTTAAATTCCTGCGTGGGGAATTGACGGAAGAAGCCATGCCATCCCCTGCCCAAGCAACGTCAAAGGGTTCAGGAACATCAGACCTGCCTGCGGAATTTGCCGTGGATGTCGATGGTGAAGTCTTTAACGTCAAAGTATCCTCCATCATGAGTAAAACAATCAGCGTAGACAGTCCCCAGAAACCCCAGGAAGTTCCTGAAGGTGCGATCATATCACCTATGCAGGGTATGATCCTGGGGATAAAGGTAAAAGCCGGTGACAAGGTAAAAGAAGGTGATGTCCTGCTGACCATCGAAGCCATGAAGATGCAGAACAACATTGTGGCTGAATATGAAGGAATCGTGAAGGAACTTTTCACTTTCCAGGGCGAGGTTGTAAGTGCCGGAGATATATTAATGGTGGTGGAATCGGATGATTAAAAAAGTGCTTGTCGCCAACCGCGGTGAAATAGCCATCCGCATAATGAGAGCCTGCCGTGAACTCGGTATTACCTCAGTATCGGTGTACTCTGAAGCAGACAAGGATGCACTCTTTGCTAAATATGCCGACGAATCCATTTACATAGGCGGCGCGCCTGCTGTCGAGAGCTACCTGAATATAAATAAGATAATCGAGGTGGCTGAAGAATGCGGAGCTGATGCCATTCATCCCGGTTATGGATTCCTGGCTGAAAATCCTAATTTTGCTTATGCCTGCGAGAAAGCAGGTATCAATTTTATCGGACCTTCGAGTAAACTACTGGAGTTAATGGGCAACAAGATAGCTGCCCGTCAGGAAATGGAGAAAGCCGGCGTTCCAGTGGTTCCAGGTTCCGAGGAAAAAATATCAGATTTTGAACATGCCAGAGAAACCGCTGAAAAAATAGGGTATCCGGTAATCTGCAAACCGGCTGGCGGCGGTGGTGGGATCGGTATGGTGATAGTCCAGAATGATGAAGAACTGCTTGACGCTCTTGAGTCTTCCCGGGCGATAGCTTCATCCACCTTCGGACTTGCCGATATTTACATGGAAAAATATTTGAAACATCCGCGCCATATCGAAATCCAGATAATGGCGGATAGTCACGGTAACATAGTTCACTTGGGCGAAAGAGAGTGCTCAATACAGCGTCGCCACCAGAAGCTGATAGAAGAAGCACCTTCTCCGGTAATTACCCCGGAACTTCGCGACCGAATGGGTGAAACTGCTGTCAAGGCTGGGCGCTGGGTTGACTACGAAGGTGCCGGTACAATCGAATTCCTCTATTCGAATGGAGATTTTTATTTTCTGGAAGCGAATACCCGCGTCCAGGTGGAACACCCGGTTACCGAGATGGTATACGGAATAGATATCGTCAAGGAACAGATTTTAATAGCTGCCGGAAATCCTTTAAGTTTCAAGCAGGAGGATGTCAGGGCGAGAGGCTGGGCGATTGAATGCAGGATTAATGCCGAAGATCCTCTAAACAGGTTCGTACCTTCACCGGGCAAGCTCAGAGGGTATCGGTCACCGGGAGGTATTGGCGTACGTATCGACAGCAGTGTGTATACAAGGTATACCATACCATCAATATATGACCCGATGATCTCCAAACTAATCGTCTGGGGAAGGGATCGTAACGAAGCCATCCACCGAATGCGGCGAGCGCTTTATGAGTACATTATACTGGGTTTGAAAACGAACATTCCTTTCCACAAAGCGGTTATGGAGAACGAGCGTTTTATAAGCGGTGAACTGACCACTCATTTTGTGGAGAACGAAACCTCACTCCTCGAGGACATGAAGAGAATCATCGAGAGAGATAAACCGATGGAAGAAAGGCTTTCTCAGATATTCGATGAGAAGAAGCGAATTGCAGCGATTGCAGCTGCGGTCGTAGCGGGACAACTGCCTGTAAAGAGTCCCCCGCAATCGGAGTAAATAAAGTGAATGGTATCTTACCAAAACGGATTTATAAATACCGACGCTTACACTTTTTTAAGCTTCCAGCGTCCCAGTCTGAAATATATGATGTAGGCAATACCAGCTACGTAACGGCCGATAACGATCGCCCAGCGTACCCCGAGTACCTCCATGCCAGTATATTTCGGTAATGCCCAGGCCAGGGGTATCTGTACCAGCCACATCATGACAATATTGAAAACCATCGGCGGCAGGGTATCCCCGGCATTGGATATACTCTGCATCAGAACGGAGCTGAAGCCCATCACCAGGTAACCTGCGGTTGCTATTCTCATGAATATGGAGGCCATTTCTATCAATTCGGACTCGGTGGTAAAGATACCGATTATCTCTTCCGCCCACAGTAGTATTGCCACCGAACCGATGACCATGATGCCGGTTACCACTCCTGATGCCATCCACCCGCTTTTTTCGGCCCTTTCGGATCGGCTTGCTCCAAGGTTTTGCCCTACCAGCGTTCCGGCAGCCATACCCAGTCCCATACCCGGCATAAAGAGAATTCCCTCAATTCTCTGGCACAGCGAATGCCCCGCCACCGCGGAGGTACCGAAGGGAGCTATCAACCATAGAAGAACCAGGTTACTGAGCGACCTCTGGATATTGCTGACACTGGATGGGATGCCGATCTTTATGGTACGCCAGATGAGGTTGAGATCGATGCGGAAATTTTTCAGAGTCAATTTGAGCCGGGTTTTCCCTCCGAATAGCGCCCAGAATGCAAGGATCATTCCTCCGCAGTAGGCGATAATGTTGGCCAGAGCCGCTCCGCTGACACCAAGCCTGGGGAATATACCCCAGCCGAGGACGAGTAACGGTGCGAAAATCAGGTGGAGAATCCGGGCTATGATACTTATTTTCATCGGTGTCTTGCCGTCGCCGGAGGCGTACATAGTGAACTCTCCAATTACCCAGAACGTCATGAGTATCGATCCGGCAAGCTGAATACGCAGGTAGGTCGCCCCTTCATGAACGACGCCCGGCTCCAGTCCGAACAGGACCATCAGCGGCTCAGCGAGGATGATACCTAATACCGATAATGTGACCGCGTAAACCCCGCCGATTATATATGACTGCTGGGCTGCATGGTTGGCGCCTTCCTTATCTCCCGCCCCGACAGCACGGGCTACCAGCGCCGCGGTACCGGTTGTCAGGCCGAACAGTGACGACATCAGCAGCATGACGATGATACCGGCAACACCGACCCCGGCGATAGAGTCCGAACCGAGTCTCCCGACCCATATCATGTCGATAACCGAGCCTATGCCCCAGAGAAATTCATTGATTATCATCGGCCAGGACAGGGATACCAGGTTCTTGAATATGTTGCCCTGAGTCCAGTCGCGCTCTGTCTTGGTGGCTGAAGTACTTTTTGTATCCTCTGTTTTATTATCCATAGGTGATCATCGTGCGTTATATTGAACCAAAGAATCCTGCACGCCGGTGCCATGATGCAAACGAAAAAGGCACACTGACAGGAAACCCGAACACAAGGAAAATGTATGTATAATTGCTTTTATTTAAAGTAACTATACATCAAGTAAGTATAGTGCCTGAGACTCTGTCAGACAAGCTTTTATAGTTGGATATATTTTTAGAGGGTCTCAGGAGTGACTGTTCGTCCTGATAATAGCGTCCGACATCCGGCATACGCGCACCATTTCCCTGACATCATGGACGCGTACAACGTCGGCTCCATTAGCGATACCGATGGCGACTGTAGCGGCGGTGCCTTCAACTCTCTCACCGGCAGGCAAATTCAGCACCTGCTTGATAAGAGACTTTCGTGATGTCCCGAGTAGAATGGGTTTGCCCAGCTCTCTTAACTCACGTAAACGACGAATGATTTCCAGGTCCTGCTGCCATGTTTTACCGAAACCGATGCCTGGATCGATAATGATATTATCTGGAGTAATACCCGCACCAAGGGCTAACTCTATTCCCTGGCGAAGCGTGGATTTCACCTCGCTCATTACATCCTGATAATGGGATATATCACGACCGGCAGCAGCGTCATAATCACCCTTGTCCCTCTGGTTACTCATCAGGACAATCGGGATGCCCTCTTTTACCGCCAGTTCAGCCAGTCGCGGTTCTGTCTTAAGACCCCACTGGTCGTTCAGCATCACAGCGCCGACCTTAATTGCCTGCTCAGCTACTTCCAGCTTGGAGGTGTCGATGCTGATCGGCACCTCAACTTCGCGGCGCAAACATTCGATAACAGGAATGACCCGGTTAATCTCCTCGTCGGTAGAAATAGAAGCCAGGCCGGGACGCGTCGATTCCCCGCCGACATCGAGAATATCAGCCCCTTCGCTGACGAAACGCCGTGCCTGTTCCAGGGCAGCGTCAACATTCGATATCCCGTCACCGGAAAAGGATTCTGGCGACATGTTGATGATACCCATGATATAGGTCCGTTCACCCCATCGGAACTCCAAGTTTCCACACCTGGTGATGCCTGTTTGAGTCATATATTATTCACTCGACTTGAAATGTTTTTCAATCCTGTCTTTACCATTCTTAGAATATTGTATCAATGTAATGCGTCAAAGGTAAATACAAGAAGACATGGATATCCAGTGAATTGTATTCATACAGGCTTGATGATACAATCGGGCTGATTTCTGAGTTACAGACTTGACGTATAGGAGGTAAGATATCGATGGCTGAAGGTAAATATTCGAAATACATGGTGACGGATCTCAAATTGCCGGAAGAGAAGCAGGCTGGCGCCGCCGATTACGCAAAATGGGCAATCCGGATACTATGGCTGGACGAGGACGTGGTACCCGGTTCTTTCCAGGTCAACTGTTCCTGGTACAGGAAACCGACGGAAACGCCTTCGAAGGCTCATACCCACGATTATGATGAGGTGATTGCTTTCTTTAGCAGCGACCTGGATAATCCAAACGACCTCTACGGAGAGGTTGAGTTTTGGATCGAAGATGAAAAATATAGTATCGACAAGAGCACACTTATCTTCGTCCCCGGAGGAGTACAGCATTGCCCGATACAGGTTTTAAGGGCAGACAGGCCATTTTTTCATTTCACCGTGGTAATGGGCGGCAAGTACATACCGAAACCTGTCGATGTATTGGAACCAGCCACAGCAGGAAATGGTCTAACAAAGTCTGAAAGAAAAAATGAAAAATATATTCTCCAGGAACTGAGAATGCCCGAAGGGATGTCTCCTTCGGCTGAATATATACAGAGAGCTACCAAGGTGCTTTGGATGGACGGTGAAAACACTCCCGGCGCTTTTAACGTCAACGTAACCTGGCTCTGGAAACCTACCGATTTCAATCACGATGAAGCCCACAAGCATGATTATGATGAGGTTATCGGTTTCTTCGGCAGCGACCCGGATAATCCGAACGACTTAAACGCAGAAGTGGAGTTCTGGCTTGAAGATGAAAAATACATCCTGACGAAAAGCACGCTGCTGTTCATCCCGAAAGGGCTGACTCACTGTCCCCTGAGAGTTCATAGTGTAGGGAAGCCGATATTTCATTTTACAATCGTCCGCAGCGGTACGTATAAACAGAATTTAATCGGAGAGAAAAAATAAAGGAGGAAAGTAATTAATGGCTGAAGGTAAATACGCGAAATATTTCAAACCGGCGCCGATAAAAAGAGTACAGGATAACGGGCAGAACGCTCAGGGATACAATTTCCCGTCGATATACGCCCATGACGGCGAAACGGGAGCTGGTCATACCCTTGGATTTCACTATATGACGGAACCGTACACCGATGTGTATCCCCACTCCCATGACGGCCACGAGGTGCTACTTTTCATCGGAGGAAATCCCGAAGATATCTATGATTTCGATGCCGAGATCGAACTGCAGATGGGCGGGGAGTGCGAACCGTATACCATTACGTCACCGACGCTGGTCGATATACCGGCCGGGCTGGTACACGCTCCACTTATTTTCAAACGGGTGACCAAACCGGTCTTCTTCCTGGAAGTCACCCTCGAACCCGAAGGAAAATATAAAATGATAACCCCGGATAAAGAGTAGATAACTCTATATTCCTCACCACTAATAGATTACTCAAACAAGAAAAAGCCCTCGATGTGATATCCATCTGAGGGCTTTTTCATTTCAAATAATAGGACCCTTGGGTGACTCGAACGCACGACACACGGTTTAGAATTCATCATTGGTGGTTTTTCTATTAAGGTGTATCCGTTTTATATTTCACCAGACGGAAAAGATCCCTGGAAGGTTTGTAAACCTTGTCAGGAAATTTCTGGGGTAGTCTCCAGACGCATCCATTGACCGTTTTGGGATGAAAGGTGGGATCCGATTCTTCGATTTTTGAGCGTAGTTCTGTAAAACGTAAGCCCTCAGGATGCTGTTCCAGCAGCTCGAAGGCTTTCGCGTAAATACGTCCAGTAACTGTGGGAGACTGCATATGACTATTCCCCGATAGATTATATTTTATTATCGGATTTCTTGTATCGATTAACAAGAGGATACTGAGATTGAACTTGGATCACTGAACCTTATATCGCACCTGGAAAATACGTTGAATAATCTTCTCATCCTTCGACAGGCTCAAGATGAACGGAAGTATAAGGCGTAAAACGAGCGGTATCATGCTGTTCTGTCCACTCACAGTGTATAATTAGATAGATACTGAATTTCACCAGGTAGAGCGGGTCATTGTTCAAGGCTAACTGTAAAACGACAGCTATGGGGATAATGCCTCATCGTGATATAGACCGGGCGTTGCAGCTTACATTAGGTCTGGATATACCGTTCTGGCCTCAACTTCCCCACGTAAGCTATTACGAGGATATGTATGCCCAGTTTTCCCAGCATTTTCCCGGTATAATGGTCGATGAAGAAAACAGCAGACTGAATTTCGAGACTTCCAGGTTTGAAAAAGAACTGGAAGATTATTCGCTTAAAATGGAGGATCCGGCATCCTTTTCTCTGAGTGATAAATATTCTGTAGTCTATCACCGTTTTCTCGAAGAAAAGCTGGATAACTATACGGCAATAAGGGGTCAGTCGATAGGGCCGGTCAGTTTCGGTTTCAAGGTTGTTGACGAAAACAAACGTCCTATCATTTATAACGATAGTGTAAAGACAATATTGTACGATTTCATAACGAGGAAGATCAATGCCCAGTATAAAGAGCTTAAAGAGAAAAATGAAAATGCATTCATCTGGCTAGATGAGCCGGGACTGAGCTGGGTATTCAGCGGACTTTCCGGCTATAGCGATGTTCAGGCAGCGAAGGACTACCAGAGTTTTTTTACCAGCCTGAATGGTATCAGGTCGCTGCACCTGTGTGCCAATGTCAACCTGTCCTACCTCCTGGAGATAGGAGTCGACCTGCTTTCCTTCGATGCCTACCAGATGCAGTTAATGCCCAAGGGATACGCTGATTCTGTATCTCGATATATTAATAACGGAGGTATCCTCTGCTGGGGAATAGTACCGACCGATTCCGACAATTTAGGCATTCATACGCCGCAAAGCCTTGCCGACCTGTTGATGGGGTACTGGAAAGTGATCTCCGAAAATATAGATTTATCTATCAAGATGATCGCCGGTCAGGCGCTCCTGGCTCCAGCCAGATGCTGCCTGAAGAATATTGGACAGGTCGGGGCAAGTGATGACATAAAACCCGATAAAGTCGTCGAGGTGGATCTCTCGGTTGAGGAAGTTCTAGTAGAAAAGGCTTTTGGCTACCTGAAAGAAATTTCAGTAATATTGAAAAATGAGTTAGATCTTGATAGTTAATGGTACCCCTGGTGCGACCCGGAGAGAGGATGAAATGGAATCCTTTAGTTATAAACTAATCGGTATAGAAGTGTGATCATAAGTCTTTTTCCGGAATATATTTGAGTGTCTGTCTGTATATAGCCTTCAACGTTCCGGTATCAAGTTCCGGATGATTAGGAATAGTCAATGTCTGTTTCTCTTTGTTCTGAAATATTCTTCGAAGTTTTACGTGACTTCCGCGCTGTGAGTAGTTCTCGAATCCAAATGAATTCGGGATAGTGATTATTTCCGGACCGGACAGTCTTTTTAGCTTAGGAGACACCTGCCGGCTCCAGTTCCATCGTTATCAGCAACGATGGATTTGGTGCAAGATCGAAATCTTCCAAGTTCTCGCCTTCAAGGTGCAGGACAACAGCTTCATTGAGATTAGCGATGGTTTCATCTATGGTTTTTCCTTGAGTGACAAGTGATAACTCCAGGCATTCAGCCACAAAATATTTTTCGCCTTTAGTGATGAATACTTTTATTGTTTTTCTCATATTATTCACCTGTCAGGTGATTATCCAGCAAAAATGGTACCCCTAGTGCGACTCGAACGCACGACACACGGTTTAGGAATTCGTAGCTTGCTTTTTCTCCCCTATTTGAAGCTAAAACTACTCAAATATGGTCTTAACGACACGCAGTTTTTTCCTCACTGAGGAGTCAAATCAAAATTATTGTAGAAGAAATTCGGAAATAATTCAACGCTCCTAGTTAAGATTTACAAAATGCAGTAAAGTGACATATATTAGCAGCGCGGTATTTCTTCGAAGACGATGAAACAAGCTATTGTTCAGTTAACTTGAAGCAACCATCGGGATATCAGTATGGATTCAACTATGAACAGATATTCTTTCCAATAGTAAAAGGTTTTAATTCAACCAAGCCATCGGTCATCCTTTTGCATTCGTTCTTAGTTTGAAAGACTACAAGCAGGGAATTAGCTAAGAAGCTATCGCGTGCGAAAATGGAGGGGATCTCTAAGGTTCTGCAACTCCCGGTAGTAATAGAGCAGGGTAGGTCGTTTTGTCTTGAATCTCAACTTTTTTAAGAAAGCAATTTCCTCCTCGCTAGCATCACGGCTGAGCCTATCGTCCTTAAGGAATTCTTTAAGCCCCGGCTCTTCTTCGAAAGACTGCTCGGATTCCTTTTCAACAAACTCTAATTTCTTAACGTACTCTGAGATTACTCTGTTATTCAAAATAATTTCCATACTAAAAGTCTCGAGGTTAATGTCCCACGATTCAATCAGCGGCTCTAAGAATGAAATGCAGTTTTCAATTGATAAGTGGTAGATATCCATTTCGAGGAATTCCAAAATAATGACTCGCATCTGTTCGTAGCTTTGATTACTGAGTTGAGCCACCTCTTGGAGCCAGTCTTCACTTTCCAATTCTTTTTCTGCCACTCTCTTGACTATATCCAGGAGTTTCTGCGTGACGAAGCGTTCGAGTTCGCCGAACGGCTGCTTCTCAAAAATCATTCGTATCTGTTGTTCCTTTTCTGGAGTACATTTGCGGAGAATCAACTCTCTCACTTCACTGAATAATGGCACAGTCGGATCTACCAGTTTTCTTTTCATTTCTTCAATACGCTGGAGATCAGCCAGATTCGAAAGTTTACCAATCGGCAGCTTTAAAAAAGCTTCCATTTAGTCATGAAAACCGAGTTGCCCGGTATCGCCAAAGAAGACGTAAACATCACACTTCAAGGTGATAGATTGACCATAAAGGCCGAGAAGAAAGAGACTGTGTTTGAGGATACCGCCTGTTATGCTCGAGAGCGTCAATACGGCCAATACACCCGCTCAATAGACCTGCCTTTCCCCGTTAAGGAAGACGAAATATCGGCAACCTTTGAAAACGGAGTTCTTGAGCTAAGGCTCTCCAAGGCTGAAGAGTCCAAGGCTAAAAAGAGCGAAATCAAAGCACAGCTTATTGAGGGTAAACAAGAGAAGGATATCAAGGAATAAAGTCCCAGTACATTTAATTTGTTGATTTTGAGGAGAGGTGGTCTAGGTCCACCCCTCCTTTCTTTCAGAGAATACATTATCGCATTGTTTAAAGGAGGGAATAATGAAAGGATTGATTGAATCTATAAAGTCGATTTCATTTCACTTGAGATGGATTTTTATGTCTTCTAGGGAGAGGTATCCCTATTTATGGGCCAGGACCAAGAAGCTTGATTATTTTACTAATGCCGTTCAGATATAGTGGTGGGTGCCGATAACTAAAAGGCTAAGTAAGCAATACCACAAAAAATCACCTCTTAGAAAAGAAGCCCCTGAAAGGTTGAGGAATAAAGATGACTACAATGAAATTGAAGAACCATAATGAACCGGAATTATTTACATTTGAGAACGATGACAATAAGGGGATATCCTTCATTAAAGAGCTGGTAGATGAGGATAAGGCTAAAGATTTCCATCTGGAGGCACCGATTGAGTTTTCAGAAAGCGAGGAGCAGGATATAGCTAATGATCCGGTCAAACAATATCTACACGAAATCGGTAAAGTGAACCTCCTCACTGCCAGCGCTGAAAAAGAACTGGCCAAGAAGATAGAATTAGCAAAGCGTCTCAAGCAGATCAAGTGGGGTTACCTGCAAGAACACGGGAAATCACCCTCACCCACGGAAGTAGTATCGGTCATACCGAGAGAAATCGGACGGGCGGTTGTTATTATCCGTCTTCTCCAAGAGCAGCTTAGCTTACCCGTTACTGAAAATTTTTTTCTGAGCGTTTCTGATTTCATCTTGCGGGAGAGTATTAACGGTGTTCTGGACCAACAGATGATCAGGAACATAGCGCTTAAGCTCGGTAGATCGGTAATCGAAACCGAGCACCTTGTTATAAACCTCTCATTGAACTACGATCTGCTGCCGGATGTAATCTTGAATACTATTGACCGACGTGTATCAACAGCCGACCTGGAAAGCTTGATGTCGGAGCAAGAGTCTGTTAACTCGATGGAAGAGCATGAAAAGCAGGTAAAAGACTTCTTGGACAATATTGAGCAGGAGGCGGAAAAAGCAGGAAAGCATCTCATCGAAGCTAACCTGCGCCTTGTAGTCAGTGTAGCCAAGAAATACGTCGGTCAGGGAATGACTCTACTCGATCTCATTCAGGAAGGTAATATTGGCTTAATCAGGGCAGTGAAGAAATTTGACCATCACCGGGGCTATAAATTCAGTACTTATGCCACCTGGTGGATTCGCCAAGGAATTTCCCGGGCTGTCGCGGACCAAGCCCGTACTATCCGTGTACCCGTACACATGATTGATCACATTAGACTACTAATAAGCGTGAAACGTAATTTGTATCAGGAGTATGGGCGAGATCCAACCTTGAGGGAAATCGGTGAAAAAATGAATCTATCGACAAAAAAAGTCGAAACGATACTCAAAGCGGCTGAGTTTCCGGTATCGCTGGAGTTACCCATTGGTGATGAAGGTGATACTACTTTAGCCGACTTCATTGAAGACCAGAACTCAACCCCACCGGCTGTAGCCGCCTCCAGTCAATTACTAAAAGAACAGGTTGGTAAGGTACTATCTGAACTTACCCCTCGTGAGCAGCGAGTGCTAATATTGCGATTCGGTATTGATGATGGGCGTAGCCGAACTCTAGAAGAGATAGGACATGAATTCAATGTAACTAGAGAACGTATTCGTCAGATCGAAGCAAAAGCTATACGAAAACTACGCCACCCTAGTCGCAGTCGTAAACTGAGGGGTTATCTGGAGGATTGACCTGGTTTGGGCGGGGATCCTCTTGTGATTAATTGTCTGACCTTAACGTTTGAGGTCCAAGTGTGATACAACTGATGATAAAAGAACTATCTTTAGTCCCCACTGCACGAACTCCGGGATATTTTTCCACTCATACGTATAATTCTTAAATACCTGTGTTCACGTGTTCAAAGGACTCCGATTATACTATAGGAGTATAATCGGATTACGAAGATGTTGGAGGTGATTATGACGTCAGATTTTCAAAAAAGACAGGCGGACTGGGCTAAGAAAGAGCAAGCTAAAGAAGATGAAGAACGTAAAGATGAAGTTAAGGTAGGAGAAGTATCTGGCAAGGCTACAGGAGGTATCGGGCATACCGATGAGTTAAAGATACAAATAGATCATGTAGAGACGCTCAGGCTTAAACCTTCTTTCAATCTTATTAAAGATGATTCGATAAAAATAATAATTATGGCAGACAGAACCACTAATGCCCACGAGAAGCAAAGGTGGGGACGCGAAAGGATTATTCAAGCAGGAGAAGCAGTCGGTAAGGTAACCGGACATATTAAGAAATCAGATGATGTAAAAATTCGAATCGATAATATCGAAACACTCAGGTTTAATTCCTCTGAGGAACTGAAGAAAGGTGATTCACTTAGAGTAATCATCGAAAAATTGTAGCCCATACGGCTACGAACACTGCGTAATCCGTCTCAGGTTCTAAGATAGGAATATGTGTTCGACCAATTACACGTAAAGGATCATTTAAATCTATCTATCGTCATCTTCATCACTATTTATCCGTGCTTACCGATAACCGATCCCCATTCACTATAATTGTTATATCAAGATGAACTTATGCATTATAATAAACTAGACTTATTAATATGACGCAAACTAAACACAGCCGAAATACAACTTCTCGATGTTAAAGGAATAATGAAACCAGCGTACATGTATAAGTCATCTGGGAGGTGTAACAATGGTGGAAGATAGAGAACAGATGGAACGGGATGCTGATGCATTAAGTGACGCTAAGGATGCTAGACTCCAAATCTTTGGGACTGACCCAGCCAATCCGGATAATGGTAGAATTTTCATCTTGACCAATACAGGTTGGTTTGAGCGTATAGAAGTCCAGTCAGGAGCCGTAGCGTTTACTTATATAGTCCAGTCAGAGAGTGAGTTGCGCGAGTATATTTCACGTGACGACGCTTCGGCTAACCTAGTTCAACTAGGTGGTGAGTACCAGAAAATGGTCTCTGAGGAATTCATGGAGCAGGAAAC
>JAFGCW010000066.1 GCA_016932435.1 Dehalococcoidales bacterium
ATCAACATGCTGGCAGGAATACAGGTAAGTGAGGCTTTAAGGAACTGGCAGCTTTACTCCGAACTCGAGGGAGATGAAAATACCGAAGAACAGTATGATGAAATGAAAGAGAGTTTTGGTGATGAGATAGGTATCGATTTAAATGATATATCCAATGCTGTGATATTCGCTAAAACATCATCAACGGAAACGATGGAATATACCGGTATTATACTGGAGGGTAACTTCACTGATAAGGCTTTGATTGATAATATCGAGAAAAAGACTGGTAGTAAGTTCGAGACTGAGAATTATGAAGGCTTTACGCTTTACACTGATCCGAATGCCGATGACGCTATAGTCCCTCTCAATAATACGATGATTATTATGGGTACTATTCAGGCTTTAAAGGATTGTATCGATGTAATAAATGGAGATTTGAACCGCGAAACCGGAGCAGTACTGGATACGTATGATGATATGGGAAATGTGATGGTTAAGTTGGCGATGATGATTCCACAGGAAGCGAAAGAAACGTTTGCAGACCAGTCGGAACAGGATATGATGCCGGTTGGACTGGAATCATTCGAGGATATGCAGTCTCTTGGCTTAGCAGCCGATCTAGGAACCCAGACATTGACAATTAATGTCAATTTAGATTTCTCTCCGGCCGATTCTGCTGCTAAGGCTGCGGAATCTCTTGAAACCATGATCGATTTTATTGCCATAATGAGCCAGGACGAAGAGTCGGCGGCACTATTCTCAGGCCTGGAGATAACGACCGGCGGTTCCCGTGTATACATTGCCTATGAGATATCGCTGGACGAACTTACGGAGATGGCTGAGTCGTTTCAAGACGGCGCAGGTTTTCCCATGATGCCATCTGATTCTTTCGATATGGAGTTGCCGGAAGATTTCGAGTTTCCTGATGAATTCGAATTTCCGGAAATACCCGAAGAATAATAATATTCCATTACTTCTTATGATAGAATCAGGGGAGGGTAAAACCCTCCCCTTTTCATTGGGATCGATAAACCGGCTCTGATTTCTTTCCGGTTTCATCGTCCGGAGGTTATTACGGTGCCTGTCAGGCTTAAAGACGGAATATTTTACGGCTGGATAATCGTCGCTGCGTTTCTGGTTATTCAGGCTGTCCTGATGGGGATAGCATCGTCCTTTACCGTCTTTTTCAAGTCCATCGAAGCAGAGTTCGAATTAACCCGTACGGTTACCTCAGCGATTTCTTCGGTATCGATGATATTAATTCCTATATCAGGATTTATCGGCGGGTGGGCGCTGGACAGGTACGGACCGAAAGTCGTCCTTTTATTTATGGGTCTTATTACCGGATTGAGCCTTGTACTTACCAGCCGGACCAGCGCCGCCTGGCAGGTATTTCTTACTTACAGCGTGTTACTTGCTATCGGCATGGGTCCCGTATATGTAGTGGCAACATCTACCGTTTCAAGGTGGTTTAACAAGAAGCGAGGTCTTGCGGTGGGAATCGCCGGTTCAGGCGAGGGACTGGGGACAATCACGATGGCACCTCTATCGAACTTTTTAATATCCAGATTTAACTGGAAAACAGCCTATCTCATTATAGGTTTGATTACCTGGGCGGTTGTAATCCCTCTTTCACGCCTACTGAAAAAAGAACCGGGAGAAATCGGTGCTTTAGCTGACGGTGTGAAAGAAGAAGAGAGAGACATGACCGAATTGAATCCTGAGGTAAAAACTCAGGATTATAGTATGACCCTGGCAGAGACACTTAAAACCAGGGGATTCTGGGCTGTTGCAGGTGTCTGGTTTTTCTTTTCATTCTGCATGTCGATGCTGTTTACGCATATAGTCCCGCATGTTACGGACATCGGGATCACCACTACCGAAGGGGCGATGATTATCAGTATCATGGGGGCGGCGCGAGTATGCGGAATGATAGGACTCGGGATAATCGCAGACAGAGCAGGCAGGAAAAAGGTTGCGGTTATTTCAACTTTGGTCCAGGCGGGGGCAATGCTATGGTTGATATGGGTTCAGGACTTGTGGGTGTTTTATTTTTTCGCCATTATATATGGATTGGGAAACGGCGGATTATTTTCAGGAGTCACTTCTCTGCTTGGTGATACGTTCGGTCTCAATCGTCTAGGGTCGATACTTGGATTACTGGAGATAGGATGGGGAATAGGAGCCGGTATCGGGCCGTTAATCGGTGGATTTATTTACGATACCAGTTCCAGTTATTCCCTGGCTTTTGTTCTCGGAGCAGGTTCAATGGCTGCTATTACTTTTCTGGTTGTTATACTTCAACCAGCGTCGTCTCATCAGAATGAACAGGCAGGTAACGATAAGCCAGCCAGATAACCAGCATAGCGTCAGCTACAAGACCTATGGAAATCGTTATCTCCATCCAGTGTGGTGTGTATGTGTATCCGGGTCTCATAGCCAGGCCGAATATACCGACATTAAAACGGTTAAAGATAATTCCGGCAATAACCAGGAATGAAGACCAGAACACCGCCATTCTGTTGTTTCTTACCGCTGGTATAGAGAACAGTATTATCGGCAGTATTACCCCTATCAATATTTCTCCCCACCACAGCAGACTGTAATGACCGGCGGAGAACACCAGGCTGAGTTCTTGTGCGATAATGAGATCCAGTACCTTAAGACATAGATAGAGACCGAGAATATACGGTATGTATCTGACCAGTCCGCTCATCACATCCTGTGCCAGTTGATGTCCGAATATTCTGTTACTGATGACCGTTTCAAAAATGGCCATTGCGGGTCCTACTGCTATAGCGGAAATGAGAAAGAGGGCTGGTAACACTGGTGTATACCAGAGTGGATGTAACGATCCCGGCATAAGCAAAAACACCGAACCCAGAGCCGACTGGTGCAGCGTAGAGACGATAATTCCGGCAATAATGAGGGGAACCTCGATTCTTCTCACTATCTTTAGTATAATACTCCACTTAATACTCCTGATCACAGGGAAGTTTAAACTATCCAGCCGTTCAAATACCGCCGGGCTGAACAACAAGGCAAGCACAATTGTGTACAGTACTGCACATACGGCAACTTCAAACATAGGTGAATCCACGTTCCAGTAGATAAAGAAATGCCACATGTACCATGGTTGTCCAAGGTCAACAACCAGAGACAGGACAACCAGTACGTAACCCAGAAACGCGGTAAGGATCGCCGGTCTGTATAATGAGCGATATTTTTCACGACCGAAAATATGAACGATACCTGCCAGGGTGAATCCTCCTGCTGCCAGTGCTACGCCGCACATATCATCGAAGACTATCCAGAATCCCCAGGGTCGGCCATCACTTAGATTGGTTGCCGCACCTAACCCATACATAAAACGTATAAAAAGCAGAACCAGTGAAATGATTACCAGTACACTAAGAATTAATATCCCGGTAGGAAACTTATCTTTTCTTTCCATCATTCAGTCACTTTCTCTTTGGTTCCATTTTTGTGTCTAGGATGATTTTCCTTCTCCAGTTTTTTCTTTCTCCGGGCAATCCAGTAAACGGCTGACATGAGTGCTGCCACGGTTACCGCCACCGGAGGTACTGCTCCTATGGCTCGCTCGGTATTTACGGTTACCGGTGTAGATGAGAGGGAAGGAAATCCCAATTGGTCGAACGGGACCGAAGAGAGATACATCCAGCAGGTTCCACCGGCTTCATTCTCACCATATATGTGGTCGATATATTTATCCGGTTGTGTATTGACCCTTTCTCGTGCTTCGACAAGGAGTTCGTCTCTTTCACCGAATTTTAAAGCACCTGAAGGGCAGGCCTTTACACAGGCCGGTTCCATTCCTGCGGACTGCCTGTTCATGCAGAAAGTACATTTACGGATCCATGGTAACGGTTCATCCCATTCGAAGGTAGGGATACCGAACGGACAGGCTACCATGCAATACCGGCAACCTATACACTTGGTATCATCATATATTACCGGTCCTTCTATAGTCTTCTGTAATGCTCCGACCAGGCATGATTCGGCACATCCGGGATACTCGCAATGCATACACTGGACTTTAGTGAAAACCCAGTGAAACTTGTTATTATATCGTAACTCATTGAATTTTATTTTAGTGAAAGTAGCAGCGGAGAGTTGCGGTGGATTTTCGTAACTTCCCCTGTTATCGGTAGTTAACCCTGGTAACTCGTTCCAACCTTTACAGGCTACCTGGCATCCCCTGCAGCCTATGCACTTGACGGTATCAACCAAAACGGCTTTGGACATTTATAAAACCTCTTTCCAGGAATAATTCGTTTTTTCGAATGCTGCTACTTTGATTTCACATAATCCTTGTTTTTTTCATCTGCAGATAATCCAGATACCTGGTTATATTCGGTTTCTCCAATAATGTTTTCAATATCAGCTGCCGCATCTTTCAATAATTTTCCTTTTTCAGTATTGAGTACGCGGCGCCTGTTCAACAGGTATATCCCTATAGTCGATAAACCGATAATAACCGGGATAACCAGAAATATCCCGAGTCCCATCAATATGGCAAGTACCAGTTCCATCAGTCCAACCTCCTTGTGCATTACATTTTTTTATATACCAATAAAGGTGTCCGTAGGGATTATCAGGACACCTCAATCAGGATTATCGAGATAAGATCTTAGATTTCTTAAGGTACTATCCTACCGTAATGTTCTCTTCCGCTTTTTCAGCGGGGGTTTCCTTGACCATTTTTTCTGCTTCTTCAACAGCCTTTATTTTTTCAACTTTATGACGTCTGCGGTCATAGAGAATTGCCGAAGTGCAGACCAGCAGGCCAATCAATATCGGGATTACTACATAGATACCGAGAGCTAACAGTACTGCCAGGAAAGTTTCCATTTTTCTCCTCCTTCATAGTCCAGCCATCTACGATAAGAGTACCATTCGAGAAGTATTGCAGGCTTCCGCTGTGATACCTATTTCGCCTGCCTTGAAACACCGACATGAAGGAGATACTATATACGTATCTTACCTGTGTACGTTACATTTTTAATCAAAGTAACAACTTAATGAATTTAGGTATAATTGCTTAATATCGGAAGATAAACGGGTTGTCTGCTGTTCAATACAGGAGTATTATTAAACCGGAATGATTAAAGGGGTACAGTATGGACAGAATTCGTATCCTTATAGCCGATGATCACGCTGTGGTGCGAGAAGGAACCCGGCAATTTCTGGAAAGGGAAGATGACCTTGAGGTAGTGGGTGAAGCTGCTGATGGCGAAGAAGCAATCCGCCTGGTCGGGAGTCTGAATCCTGATGTCGCAATCATGGATATTTCCATGCCGAACATTGACGGTATCGAGGCGACCAGGCAAATCAAAGCGAAGTACCCGAAAGTGGCGGTTCTTATATTATCAGCCTATGATGATGATCAGTTTGTTTTCAGCCTTCTCGAAGCAGGGGCAGCAGGATACCTCCTAAAAAGCGTTCGAGGAAACGAACTGGTAAACGCGATAAGGGAGGTAAGCGCCGGAGAATCGGTGCTTCATCCTACTATCGCACGTAAAGTCTTAAATCGTTTTACTCATATCACCGGCGAGACGCAGAAGCAAAAACAGGACGTACTTACCGAACGTGAAATAGAAGTTTTGCAGCTTGCCGCACAGGGTTCCAGCAACCAGGAAATTGCCGATAGTCTGTATCTGAGTCTCCGCACGGTGCAGAGTCATTTAAACCATATTTTCAATAAACTGCAGGTCAGTTCGAGGACTGAAGCGGTAGTACATGCCCTGAAAGAGGGTTGGGTTACCCTGGATAGTATATAAACCGGGGACCTGAATCCAGAACAGGTATTTATGGGAAAGAAAGATAAACCTTTTCTCGGCCGGTTAGGCGAATTGCTTCGCAGACCTGGTTTCTGGACTATCATTCTGTTATTTGTCATATTTACAATCCCTCATTATTCGGAAGCATATGGATATCCTGCAGGTCTTGGTACCTTAATGTCGGCGATCGGGCTTACCAGACATGCAATGGAGAGAATCCTTTTCCTGGTACCAATTGTGTGGTCCGGATTCCTCTTTGGGACTAAGGGAACCATTATCAGTTCACTGGCAGCACTTGCCTGCATGTTGCCACGGGCAATATTGATCTCCGAATATCAGGCGGATGCTCTATTCGAGACGGCGGCAGTAACGATTGTAGGTGGTTTTGTCAGCGGTCTGTCCGCGTTTTCATTGAGGCTTCTTAACCGTGAGCGAGACTATGTCAGTGAACTGGAGGAAGCTCATCAGGAACTGACTCGTTCGGAGCAGAGATACCGCAGTCTGTTCGAGAATGCCCATGATGCGATCCTGTTACAGGATCTTAATGGAAATATCCTGGCGGCCAATGAAGCGTCAGCCAGGCTCACGGGATATGATCTGGATAGTCTTGTAGGGATGAATGTAACACAATTTCTTCCCGAACAAGCTCTAAAAATAGCTCGCGAAACACGAAAGAAATTGATGAACGGTGAGATGATAGACAGCGTATATGACCAGCAAATGGTAAGGAAAGACGGGATCGAGTTGTTTCTGCGGCTGAGTGTAAATCTTATCAGCGATAATGGTAAACCGGTAGCTTTTCAGCTTATTGCCAGGAATGTTACCGATGAAAAGAGAATGCAGGAAAATATGCAGTTCTATTTACAGGAAGCTACCGAAGCTCAAGAGGAAGAGAGAAAACGCATATCACGTGAATTGCATGATGAGACGATACAGGAACTGGTCGTGCTTTCACAGAAGCTTGACATGCTTTCCGTGGAGAGTAAATCGATGTCCGAGGAAGATCGGCAGAAACTGGATAAACTTCAGCAGGATACCGGCAGCATCATGAAAGGTGTCAGGCGCTTAAGTCAGGATTTACGACCGGCGGCTCTTGACCGATTGGGTTTAATCCCTGCACTGGAATGGTTGCTGGCCGATACAGAAGAATATTCAAGGCTGAAAACCGGCATCAGCGTGACAGGTGAAAGACGAAGGCTACCGGAACGGACCGAACTGGTATTATTCCGTATTGCACAGGAAGCAATAAGAAACACGTGGCGACATGCCAAGGCGTCCAGAGTTGATCTAAAGATCGTTTTTACCAACGTTAAGGTTAGTATTTCGGTCAGTGATGATGGCGAAGGCTTTATACCCCCAAAGTCAATGGGTGATCTTGCTAAAGAAGGAAAACTCGGGCTTGCAGGAATGCATGAGAGGGCAAGATTAATCGGTGGTAAAATGGGAGTACGTTCCGAACCGGGTAAAGGAACCGAAATAGTCATTGAAATAGAGAACCAGTAAATTCTTCAGAGCTTATCCTGACCAATATTAATCAGTTCGTTCCCAATTTTGCCTGAACCCGTGCTACGAGTCCGTTAATTTTAAGTGGTTTTCTGACTAAGTCATCTGCCCCACAATTCAATGTATTTTCGAGAATCATTTCATTACGCTCATTGGTGATGACGATAATCGGGACTCGAGAAATCTCACGTATTTTTTTTATGGTTTGTCTACCATCGAAGCCGGATATTGTTATTTCAAGCAGTATCAGGTCCGGGTTTTTATCTCTGGTAAGGGATACTGCCAGTTCGCTGTTTCTGGCTGCCACTACATTGTAGCCTTCATTCATGAGTGCCTGCCAGATCGAGGATACAAGCATCGGATCATCATCGACAACAAGAACGGTTTTTTTGAGCTTTGGACCATCTTGCATCAGTTTACCTTAAACCTCCGGGTTTACAGGATTGTACTCAAATCACTCTATCAACTAGCTATATTAATCATTATAGTATATCCCGCAGAGATTCTTATAACTCAAAGCATCAATTTGAATGACAAAAGGTCTATATGTATGAGTGAAAAGTATCAGCGTGTTATGCCTGATTTATTCGTCAGTGACGCAATCGGGAGGAATTCTTCTTTCTGGGCGATCCTCTCTTCGTAGAAAACTCCTCGACGCCAGTATACTCTGTAGGCCCCGGGGCCGTCTTTCGAGGTCAGGATCCTGTATCTGTCATCGAGTATCTCTATCGCGCAACAATTATCGACGGCAATGGCGATTCCCGGGTTTTTTCTCATCAGGTCTTTCAGATGAGGTTTCCTGTCAGTCTCAACGTCGTAATGAGGGCAGAACAGACCATTAATCAAGTTCAATCCCCGTACTCTGATCAGACCGGCTTCCGGATTTTTAAATTTCCATGAATCCGAACTGCCATACCTGAACCAGCATATAGCCCCGGCACTTAATCCGGAGAGTACCGTACCTTTTTCATATGCTTCCAGCAGTATCTTATCCAGGCCGGTTTTTCGCCAGCGTTTCATCATCCTGAGCGTGTTGCCGCCGCCGATATATATAATATCTGCCTTCTCAACCTTTTTATGAATCTCCCAGTATCGCGGATTTTCGCGGGTAAGACACAATGTATCGATTCTACACCCGAGTCTCTCCCCGAAATGTTTATAAATGGCATCAATATATGTTTCTGAGTCGTTGGTGGCTGTCGGGATAAACAACAGCACAGGCCTGTCTTGCCCGCTTAACCTGATTATTTCTTCATCTATCGCGGTTGTCTCGACAGAATAACCCGGCCTGCCGATCTCACCGCCGCCCAGGGCGACTATTTTTCCCATTTTGCGAACTCCCGATGGAAATTGTAGCATATTACGGCAGCATACGGATAAAAAATAGCAGGTTGTTCTTATTGATATGACGATTCTGAAACGAATATAATCAGATACGCTCGAAAAAGGAGAATTTTTATGTCTGAGAACAAGTACGGAAAATATTTCCTGAAAGAACCCTGGGGAATCATTCATCCGGGAACACCTCCTGATGCACCGGTGTACATCGGACTTGGCCAGGAGGAACCGGTTAAAGAGTGGGATGAACCCCTGACACAGGTCCTGCGGCCGATATATTACCCGTATAAAATGATACCGAACAGTCATAAACACCCGGTGGCGGAAATCCTTTATTTTATAGGCGGCGATCCGATGAATTTCAAGGAATTCGGTGCCGAAGTTGAGTTGGTAATGGGAGAGGGTGAGGATACAGAAACCTTCACCATCACCAGTACTACCTGGGTGTATGTTCCGGCGAACCTGCCGCACTGCCCTTTGGATTTCAAGAGGGTGGATAAACCGATCATGTTCGGACATATAATGTTCTCACCCATATACCAGACCGCAACCGGGACCGGCCACCCGTAATCTAATAACGGAACAGATTCGTTCAGAGTATTTCATGCTATGAAAAAGTGGTTAAGATACGGACTAATTCTGATAGTAATCATTATCGTTGCTTTTATCGGTATGTCCGGTTATATGGGTTATTCTATGACCCGGCAGGAGAGAGTTCTACTGGTAAGAAATCCGGGAGATGTCGGACTTGCCTATGAAGAAGATATTTTTCCTGACATAGACGGAGAAATAATACTAAGAGGCTGGTTTCTCACTAGCAACAACAGCGATCGAGTCATTCTAATGGTGCATGGCAATGGAGCAAACAGGGATGATCCAACGATAGGAACACTGGATATAGCCGCCGGGCTGGTAAATCATGGATATAACGTTTTAATGTTCGATCTAAGGGGATGCGGGGAGTCCGCAGGTGACATGGTTTCCGGGGGGTATCACGAAAAAAAGGACGTACTCGGGGCGGTGGAATATGTCAGGAAACGCGGTTTTGATAATATCGGTGTAATGGGATTTTCCCTGGGAGCTGTTTCTTCGCTGTTAGCAGCGGCGGAGACGGAGGATATAGACGCTGTTGTCGCTGACAGCAGCTACGCCGACTTAAACGATATCATGAAACCGGAATTTTCAAAACGAACTCATGCTCCCCAGGTATTACTAAACCCGATACTGTTAATGATTAAGGTTATGTTCGGAGTCGATTTCAATGCTATCAAGCCGATTGATTGCGTGCGGGAGATAACACCCCGACCGGTTTTCTTTATTCATGGGGAAGAAGACGATACGATACCGGTCGAACACGCCGACAGGCTTTACCAGGCTGCAGAAAATCCTCTTAACGAACTGTGGTTAGTACCGGATACCAATCACGTTAGGGCATATATAACTCACCCGGAAGAATATGTCAGTAGAATTACAAAGTTCTTCGATGCAACCTTAAAATAGACTTACCAATCGAAAAGACATGGTGCAATCCTATTACCCTTTTCCCCGGTTACGAGTTCACCTTCCTTTTCCACCTCAGGCAGGACAGAGGGTGTCTCTAAAATACCATTGTTGCCTTTACAGACTTACTGATATTTGTGTCAACCTTAGCTGTGGAGTGTATTACTGGGCAGTATCTTAATGCAACTGTGAGTATCCTCCATCAAAAACAGCCCTCTCTTTTTCAAAAGGTAGTTTGGTTTAAAACTATGGTATTTTCGAGGGTCTCCCTTTCCATTTGGAGAGGGAGACAACTCGTAACAGAGGGAGAGGTTAAAAAGATACTGAAAAAATTTTGAGGAAAGCCGGCAGAAGTAAGGTAAATACTTACTAAAAATATATACAGAACCGTGATAAAAAAACATTGACATGCCCTGTATCTGATAATAATATGAAGCGTGCAGTAATAACCGTTTTTCCCGGTTAATAACACAAATAATAAGGAGATTATACGTGAGTAATACAGATACCATTTACACAGAACTCCAGAAGCATCTTGATAAGCAGGCTGTAGGTTTTCCGGCAACGAAGTCGGGAGTAGAAATCAGTATTCTGAAAGAACTGTTTACGCCGGAACAGGCAAGTCTGGCGATACACCTGAGTTTTGAACCGCGGACAGTAAATGAAATCCATGCCAATGTCCATGATAATAGCCTGTCTCCGGAGAGAGTAGAGAGACTACTTCGTAAGATGGTAATTAACGGTGCGATCGGAGTTGTTGAAAAGGACGATGATAACTGCTATTACTTAATGCCCCTGCTTATAGGAGTGGTCGAATGGCATGGCGGCAGAGCGACTTCACAATTCTGGGTTGATTTCAGCAAATACCTGGCCGAAGGATACGGGAAAGCCTACGCAACAACTAAAGTATCACAAATGCGGACTATCCCTGTTCAAAAGAGTCTTAGTGCAGAACATAAGGTAACCACTTACGACCAGGTCAGAGACATTATTGCTAACACGGACGGACCTATATCGATAGCTCAATGTATGTGCCGGGAAGGTGCTAAAAGTAGAGGAGAGCCCTGTAAGGTAACATCGCGAACCGAGACCTGTATGAGCTTTGGCGACTGGGCGCATCACTTTATGAAACTCGGAGCGAAAGAGATATCAAAAGAAGAAGCCCTGGAGATAATCCGGCAGAATGAGGAAGACGGTCTTGTCCTGCAGCCGACCAATTACCAGAAGCTGGATTTTATCTGCTCATGCTGCGGCTGTTGCTGTGGAGTCCTGAAAATTCAGAAAATGCTGCCGAATCCGGCGGCTTTCTGGGCTCATAATTTCTATGCGGAAGTCGATATGGAGTTGTGCACCGCCTGCGGGATATGTGCTGAAAAATGCCAGGTCGATGCAGCGACGATAGATGAACAGAATGGATACGCGACCATTAATCTGGATCGGTGTATCGGGTGCGGCAACTGCGTGGCGAATTGCCCGTCCGAAGCAATGCAGATGAAGAAGGTTGAGGTTGAGACAGCCCCTCCGGAAGAAAGGACTGACCTGTACCGAATACTGGCGGAGAAGGGATAACTGGAAAATCAGATAAAGTCTGTACCCTCGAAGGTAGTTTTACGCTTAACCGGTGATCTGCGTTTACGCAGTGAAAACTGGAGCCTGACCGAGTTCGGAGACCTGTTTGCGAGATTGGAAAACGAAATTGACTATCCCGGTTCTCTCAGGAGATATGTACGATACTTCGGTGAGACCGGTGATAACACCGAACTGCGTTTTTTCGGAACAGCTGTTGATTCCGTAACTCCAATACCGGCTGGAATGGTTTCACTCGAAATCGATGAACAAAAAATTACTGTTTATAAACCGGAGAACAGTCACCCGGCTGTTTCGTGGCAGAGTCCGATTGACTGGGACTGGCTGGACAGGTCGAATCCTAACGCTCCTCTGGGTGAGTTTACTGCCGGTGTACCCCGGGAAGGGCTGTCCGGAACCGGTGGTTCGGAAGTCCGGTTTATTGTATCAGCCAACTCCTTTTCTCAAGAGGGGAAAGTGCCGGACGATGATGTGCATCTTGTCGAGTATGATCCTTCATGGCCTGACAGGTTCCATGAAATAGCGGACTGGCTGAGAAATACCATATCACCCGACATCGCGCTACGCATAGAGCATTACGGCAGTACGGCGATCCCGGGTATCCCGGCAAAACCGGTGATAGATATACTAACGGAAGTACCGTCGTTTGCCGAAGCCAGGCATAACCTGATCCCCCTGTTTAACCGGCCGGAATGCGAGTACTGGTGGTACGACGAACACATGGTATTTATCATCCGTGATGGATCGACGGGGCTGCGGACACACCATATCCACGCGGCACCGGAAGGACACCGAGTCTGGGAAGGACTTTTATTCCGCGATTGCCTGCGGAAACACCCGGATGATGCGCAAAGATATGCAGCTTTCAAGTACCGGCTTGCCGAATCTCACGGTAACGACCGTGAAACGTATACAAAATTAAAAACCGATTTTGTGCGTGAGATAACTGACAAGGCATCAAAACACGAGGGATGATACTTACAATTCCGTATAAGTGAGGTTGCTAGATGGTTAGTTACTCAAATACCAGTGAAATTGCAGGCCTCCGTAATGCCCTTGTAGATAAACTAATAGAAATGGGCTGTATTCAATCTCAACACGTTGAGGAAACATTCAGAATCATCCCCCGCCACCTGTTCGTACCAGGAGTCGATTTGGATAAAGTATACAGCGACAACTCGATTCCGACTAAATACATCGACGGGAAACTGGTGAGTTCATCCTCACAACCTGCCATAATGGCTATCATGCTGGAACAACTCGGACTACAGCCGGGACACCGCGTTCTCGAAATAGGTGCCGGAACAGGCTTTAACGCGGGGCTTATGCAGCACATGGTGGGTGATTCGGGAATGGTAGTAACGGTAGACATCGATAAAGATGTTGTCGATAGTACCCGAGAGCATCTAAAATCCGCTGGTCTGGATAGAGTATGTACAGTTTGCGGTGACGGTGGGTTGGGCTGTGCCGATCATGCACCTTATGACAGGATAATCCTGACAGTAGGAGCCTGGGATATCGTACCAGCATGGTTGGATCAGTTAAAACCTGGTGGACGATGATTACTGCCCCTGGAAATCACAGATGGTATTCAAAAATGCGTTGCCTTTGAAAAGAAGAATGACTGCCTGGAGAGTGTATCGGTGCGGGACTGTGGATTTATGACTCTCAGGGGCGCTTTCGTAAAGCCGCAGGACTCCATACCAATTTCCGTTGGTCCGGAATCAGGTCTGAGAATTTTGGTTAAAGAAAGAGTCAAGGTAGATGGTGATGAAATCTATAGACTGCTATCCGGTCCGAGTAAAGACCATGCTGCAGGTATACAGGTAAATCCCAATGAAGTGTTTTTCGGGGGATTGTCTCTCTGGCTGAGTTTGCGAGATCCGAGTCTGTGTTCGCTGACGGCAGAAGGTCAATCAGTGGACCAGGAAATTATGCCTTGTTTCCTGGTAATCCAGTCGATACAGAAGTTATGCGTAACTATTGGTCTATTGGAAGATGAGGAGCTTTGTGTATTCGTTCGTCCTCCCGAGCAGGATTCATCTGTAGAACAACCCGAAGGATACGAAAAATTCGAATTATACGTCCGGAGTTACGGATCAGGAACAGAGCTCGCGGAACGTCTTATCGAGCAAACCAAATCTTGGGATGCTGCAGGTCGTCCATCCAGCAACGGGCTTCGTGTCAGAGTTTACCCGAGAGATGCCGAATATGCACTATCAATGGATGGATATGTTATCGACAAAGAGTGGACCAGAATCTTTATGAGATGGGAATAGTCATCAATGCTGTTGATTTCTAACCGCCGGTGAACATCCGGGCAGCGGACTCGGCGATATCCATTACCCAGCCGGGAGCTACACCGAGTACCAGGACACCAAGGCAACATATGGCTAAAGTCAGTCTCAGAGCTGCAGAGGAAGGTACTTTATCTTCGGAATCGGGTTCGCCGAACCACATCACCTTGACGACCCGCAGGTAATAGAATGCGGATATGACGCTGTTTAATACGGCGACCAGGACAAGCCACAGCAGACCGTTCTCGACGGCACCGCGGAAAATGTAGAACTTGGCCATAAATCCGACTGCCGGCGGCATTCCGATCAGTGAGAACAGGCAGAGTGTCATCGCCAGCGTCAGCAGGGGAGCGCGCTTCAGTATCCCGGAAAAGTCCTGTATCAGGTCGGTGCCGACTTTATTGGTAATAGCAATTACCGCTGAAAACACGCCGAGGTTAGTCAGCGTATACGCAGCAAGGAAGAACATCACCCCGCTCTGTCCGGCTCTGTCGAGGGCGACGGATGCACCCATGGTAGCCAGTCCGACCATCAGGTAACCCGCCTGGGCGATGCTTGAGTAACCAAGCATACGCTTGATATTTGTCTGCTTTATAGCACTTAAATTACCGACGAACATGCTGATAATGGCCAGCCACGCGAAAACCAGGCCCCAGTTGGTGCTGAGCCAGTCCGGCATACCGAAGGCGGAGTAGAAGATGCGAAGGATTATGGCGAATCCTGCCGATTTACTGGCTACCGAAAGGAAAGCGGTGATAGGAGTTGGAGCGCCTTCGTAGACATCCGGTACCCACATCTGGAATGGTACGGCGGCAATCTTGAAGCCGAATCCGGCTATCATCAGTACTATACCGACAATCAACGCCGGGCTGGAAGAGACCGCATCCGGGGCGATAGCCTGTATCGCGACGGCGATCCGTGTTAACTGGGTTTCGCCGGTCGTACCGAATACAAGCGCCATTCCGTATAGTAGAACCGCTGACGATATCGCGCCAAGAAGCAGGTATTTCAGTGAAGACTCGGTGGATTTTTCATCCTTGAGGAATCCGGACAGGACGTATAACGAGATACTGGCGAGTTCCAAGGATACATAAAGGGTAATCAATTCCCTGGCAGCTGCCATCAGCATCATTCCAAGGGTGGAAAGCAGGATAAGAGCATAGTATTCACCACGGAACTTGCTGAGTTTCGAGACATAATCCGTTGAAGCAAGGATAATGAGAGCAGCTATGCCGACAAACAGCAACTTGAAGAAAATGGCGAACCCGTCGACGGCCAGCATATTGCCGAAGGTACCTTCGAATGTCCCTCTCATGGATATGGCGAAAGCTCCGGACACGATAAGGCCGATTATACTCAATACCGCCAGGACGCCTTTACGCTCGGTAAAGAGGTCGACCAGGACAACCACCAGGGCGGTAGCTGCCAGGCTTATTTCAGGTATAAACAGTCCTAGATTCAAATCATATCCCTCGCTTTATCCGCCTATTAACGCCGCTATCGGCGAAATTCCAATTTTCATCATATCGGTCATTATTGCCGGGTAAATACCGACAAGCATAATCAAAGCAACAAAGGCGAACATGTATACTTTTTCCAGTCCGTCCGCGTCTTTGACACCATCGAATTTCTCCAGAGGAGGTCCGTAGAAAGTCCTCTGTATCATCCATAGTATGTAACCTGCAGCCAGGACCACTCCGATAACCGAGAGTATGGTGTATACCTGGATTCCGTTCACAATGCCGCTTGAAAAGCTGCCGGCGAAGGTGATGAATTCAGCAGCGAATCCGCTGGTTAACGGGAGACCGAGTGATCCGAGACCGGCTATTGAGAATATTACTCCTATAACGGGAACCTGCCTTGCCAGTCCACCAAGTTTTCGCAGATCACGTTCCTCGGTGTTGTGAATGGTAAGACCCGCCATGGCAAATAACAGACCGGTAAGTAAGCCATGACTCACCATTTGAAGGGCTGCACCCGTCATACTGACTTCGCCGAGGGCGAAAACGCCCAGCATTACCAGCCCCATGTGACTGACCGAACTGTATGCGATCAGTCGCTTGATATCGGTCTGTCTCAGGGTAATGGCTGCGCCGTATAAAATACTGATCACCGCCAGGACCAGAAATACCGGAGCGTACTCACGGGCCTGGTCCGGGAAGAAGCTGACTACCCGGATAATACCATAGCCGCCCATCTTGATCAGGGCGCCGGCCAGCATCACGCTTCCGGCAGTCGGAGCATCGGTATGGGCGTCCGGCAACCAGGTATGAACGGGAACGGTGGGGAGTTTTACGCAAAAGCCGATAATCATTAGCAGGAAGATGGCTGCCGGCGGCATCAGCGACTGAACCATGCCGAGCCCGCCTTTGGCGATCTCTATCATATTCAGGCTTCCGGTGGCGAAGTACATGCTGAGAATACCAGCCAGCATGAGCGCACTGCCGAAGAGTGTATATATAACGTACTTGATAGACGAGTATTCTTTTCTTCCCGAACCCCAGACGGAGATAAGGAAATACATTGGGATGATTTCTATTTCCCAGAAGATGAAGAACAGCAGCAGGTCGAGGGCGCAGAAGACTCCAAGAATGCTCGATTCGAGAAGCAGAAGCCAGGCGAAATACTCGCGTACCCTTTTATGTTCCTTCCATGAAATCAGGACGACCATTAAGCCGAGGAACGCGGTAAGGAGTACCAGCGGCATACTCAGGCCGTCTACTCCGAGGTGATAGTGAGCGTTGATTGCCGGTATCCAGGAGACCATGTCCTGGAACTGGAACGCAGCCGCTCCTGCCGACCTGTCGAACAGGCAGAACGCGATGACAGCCAGGAGAAGCGATACTGAAGTAAAAGCCAGCGCGAGGTATTTGACCAGTTTCTCCCGGCCGCCGCCGAACAGGGCAATGAGTATGGACCCTGCTATCGGCAGAGCTATTATCCAGGTCAGATAACTACCGTCCAACTATACCCTCTCCTTCTAAGTAAATATAAACAGAACCAGGATTATTGCTATAACCCCTATTCCTATGCCGAGACCATACATCTGCAATTGGCCGGTCTGCACTTTTCCAAGTGCCTGACCTTCGGTTTGAGCTCCTTCGGCAATACCGTTTACCGTTCCATCGATGACATAGGTATCTATTTTCTGCATTCCCGCGAAAAGTCCGCCAATCAAGGCTTTCTTGACAATAATATCCTGGTAGAGTTCGTCCATCCAGTACTTACGCAGGAATATCGTATAAAGCGGTTTGAACATGCTTCCTATCTTCTCGGCTGATACCCATTTCTTTTCATACATCGCCCAGGCAAGAACGATACCTGCTATTGCGGTTATAAGTGATATCCAGGGCAGTCCCTGTCCAAGCACGCCGAAGAAACCGGGAGCGTGGGCATGGTGTTCACCCATGAATTCGGCGAATCCACCGCCTGTACTCCATAGACCTGCTAAGACCGCCAGGGAGGCAAGGACAACCATCGGCAGCACCATAACCCAGGGTGATTCATGAGGATGGCCATGAGCTTCCGGATCACCTCCCTTGTATTCCCCGTGGAAGGTAAGGAAAATGACGCGGAACATGTAGAATGCGGTCATAAAGACTGTAATCAATGCGAGAGTGAACAAAACCGGCTGGTTTTCAAGTGCTACTGCCAGTATTTCATCCTTGCTCCAGAAACCGGCCAGCGGCCAGATCCCGGCCAGGCTTAATGAGGCAAAAAGGAATGTATAATATGTCCAGGGCATGATCTTACGCAGGCCGCCCATCAATCTCATATCGAACGTATGCGTGGCGTGATTTACACTGCCGGCGCCAAGGAATAAGAGCGCCTTGAAGAATGCGTGGGTAAACAGGTGGAATATACCAATTGCTGTAGCTGCCTTGGCAAGCTCTACCGTCGGCTCTCCGCCATGGGCGACTCCCAGACCGGCGGCACCAAGCCCGAGCATCATATATCCAAGCTGACTGACGGTGGAATAAGCAAGCACGCGTTTTATATCCGTGGCTACCAGTCCCATAGACGCGGCAAATATAGCGGTAAATGCTCCGATTATTGCTACCGTCGTCAACGCGGTGGTCGAATGGGCGAATATCGGCAGGGTACGCGCTACCAGGAATACCCCGGCCGAGACCATTGTCGCCGAATGTATCAGGGCGCTGACGGGCGTGGGGCCTTCCATAGCGTCAGGCAGCCACACGTGCAGCGGGAACTGGGCTGACTTGCCGACAGCTCCGGAGAAAATACCGATCGCTGCCCAGGTGAGGGCTGTTCCGGCCAGGGCTCCGGCTCCGGCAAGGGCGTGAAGTTCACCGATATCGAATGTGCCGGTCTTGGCGAATATCAAAAGGATGCCGGCGAGGAAACCGAAATCGCCAAGCCTGGTGACTATAAAGGCTTTCTTGGCAGCATTCGCCGCTGAAGGGCGATGGTACCAGAAGCCGATAAGCAGGTAGGAGCAAAGCCCGACCATCTCCCAGAATACGAATATCAGCAGCAGGCTGTCCGCCATTACCACACCGAGCATCGACGCGGTGAACAGGGACATCCAGGCGTAATAACGGGAATACGTACCGTCGTTGATGCCGATATAGTGCGCCATGTAACCGAGGGAATAAATCTGTACCATAAGGCTGACAGTTGTCACCACCACAACCATTACGGCTGTCAGTGAATCGACCATCAGGCCTATGTTAATGGTAAAATCGTTTATCACAAGCCACTGGATGGGCGTCATGTGCAGTTCATGGTGGTCCGCGCCCAGTGTTTCGACCAGCGTCCAGAGTGATAAAACCAGCGAGGTACCGATAGCCGCGATGGCTATGTAGCTGCCAAGTTTCGATTCTTTTTTAACGAACGGCTTAACCAGCAGCGATATTACCAGGAAGGATAATATCGGCAACAGGAGTATCAGCCATACTATCTGTTCAGGCATTACAGCTTCCTCAAAATCTCTTCAATAACATGTTTTTTATCTTCAGGCACGTAGACATTGTAGGCGGCGAGCAGTGTCCCCACAGGCTTGTCTTCAGCAGGCAGTATAAGTGTCGGTATCCCTTCACCCTCGAAGAGTTCCTTCCATGTCTCGGCTATCATCAGGTTTTTTGTTTTCTTTATTTCAGTCCACATTATATTAAGGAATCCCGTTATCCTTTCATAAGGTCGACATCCGTTGTATCGACCGTATCGCGATTGCGGAATATGGATATTACTATCGCCAGCCCCACCGCTGCTTCCGCGGCGGCGACGACTATTATGAATATGGCGAATATCTGCCCGGTTAATTCAGTTGGGGTGATATACCTTGAGAAGCCTACCATGGCAATATTAACCGAGTTTAACATTATTTCAACGCACATCAGGACGACCAGGGCGTTACGTTTTGTCAACGCACCGAATAGTCCGATGGCGAATAATACCGCCGAAAGTACCAGATAATGTTCCAGGCCTATGGACATGCGTTACTTCTCCCTCACAAGTACGATCGCTCCCAGGACGGCTGCCAGTAATAAAGCCGCGGCAATCTCGATACCCAGGATAAAACCGTTATTACCCAGCATATTATCTGCAAGTGTTGCGGTAGTTGGTTCCATTGGAGGAGGAGTGGTCACCTGCCAGCTGGTGTTCAGCATGGCGTACAGGACGAGTCCTAGGAAAACCGCAACAATTATGAAAGCCGGTATTCTCAATTTATTATTCAGATTACCCCGGTGAACCTCGCGGGTAAGCATTATTGCCAGAATTACCAGTATGGAAATACCGCCGACGTATACAAGAATCTGCACCGCTGCCAGGAAGTCGGCGCTGAGTGTGACATAAATTCCGGCAACCGTCAGGAGGCAGAGAATTAGGGAAAGCGCCGTGTGAAAGACATTCTTGAGGAATATTACGCCAAGGGCGGCTATCACACCGACCACAGCCAGTATCCAGAATGAAATATCGATTCCCATTAGTCTTCCTCGGTTATCCTTTCGATCAGCAGTGTCTGCCTCGGGAGTTCCGCTTCAAGTTCGGGGTAGAAGTAGGCGCTGCGTTGCTTGTTGCCTGATTCAAGCATCATATCTTCTTTATTCTGTACCAGGTCGCCGCGCCGGTATTTCGAGCACTCATAGGCGGTACTGAAAAACAGGGCTTCATATGGGCATGATTCGACACAGAGTCCGCACTGAATACAATAACCGGTATCGACCTGGTATTTTTCGACTTCATATTTATTATTCTCGAAGTTGGTAGAAGTTACTATCTCGATAACTCCCTGCGGACATGACTTGGCGCAGGTGCAGCAGCCGGTACATTTCTGCCGGTCCCATACCAGCTCCTGGCCGCGGGTCCGGCGTGAGATGTTCAGTTTCTGATCCGGGTACTGCGTCACCGAAGGCCTTCGGAAGAAGTATCCCAGCGTCACCGACAAGCCCTTCGCTATACCGAGTCCGTAGCGTTCAAACTTCAACTCTACCCCATCCTAACTTAAAGAATTTTTTCGACCAGAATAGTATCAGTACTGCCGTCATGGCGAAATTTATAGGTATCATTACCCACAGCATGTCTTCCGGTAGTGCCAGTACCTCGATTGCAGTGATTACGAGATTTATCATAGCCAGCGGCAGGAGGAATTTCCAGGCAAGCGCCATCATCTGGTCGATACGGACACGTGGTAATGTTGCCCAGAGCCAGACCATCACGAACCACACGATAAGGGTTTTTATTATAAACCAGAGCCATTCGGGAAGAATAGGACCTCTCCATCCTGCCAGGAATATCGTGCTTATCAGGCAGGAGAGCAGGAACGCCTCGCCGTATTCCACAAGGTAAAAGAGGGCAAATTTGATCCCCGAATATTCAAGATGAAAGCCTGCTACAATCTCCTGATCGGCTTCCAACAGGTCGAATGGAGCGCGGCTGATTTCCGCAAGACCGGCGATAAAGAAAACCAGGAAACCAAGCGGTTGTAATAATATGAAAGGAATATCCTGAGCGATCACTATGTCATTTAGAGAAAGCGAACCGGCAATCAATATCACCGAGGCTATTGAAATCAATACCGGGAATTCGTAACTTACCACCGATGCTATAACACGCATGGCACTGATAAGAGAGTATTTGTTGCTGGAACCCCAGCCTGCCATAAACATACCGACAGTAGTAATAGAGCTTATGGCAACAACGTAAAGAACACCGATATTCAGATTAGCCAGCATTCCGCCGTTCGTGAATGGCATGACTGCGAAGACTACGAATACCGGTACAAGCGTTACGATCGGTGCCAGCCAGTATATCGGTTTATCGACAGCAGCCGGAGTGATTCCTTCCTTCAGTAGCACTTTTAATACATCCGCTAGCGCCTGTAGTAATCCGAAGGGGCCAGTCCTGTTCGGTCCAACGCGCGACTGCATTCTTCCTATCTCTCGACGGGCAATATAGATAAAGCCCATAACCATCAGGATAACAACGATGATGGTCACAAGGCTAAATAATATCCAGTGTCCCCAGAAGTTTCCCGGCCAGTCAGCCGGCAGAGTCTGGAGAGCAGCTGAAGTATTTATGACGGGTTCAATGATTGCCATTATCTGTCAACCTCGCCTAAGCAGATGTCTATACTACCGAATATTGTTACGAGATCTGCCAATTTCCATCCCAGTACCAGTTCTCGTATAACGGATATATTTATCAGACTGGTAGATCGTATGTGGCACCGATAGGGGGCAATGGAACCATCGGAAACCACATAGAAACCGAACTCTCCTTTAGGAGACTCGATACTACCATACGCTTCTCCGGCAGGAGGACGGAAAAAGTGAGGAGCATCGGCTTTTACCGGGCCCTCGGGTATCTGTTTAACGGCCTGTTCAAGAATTCGCAGGCTCTGCCGCATTTCCAGCATTCTTATACGATAACGATCATACGAATCACCTGCATCACAGGTCGGAATGTCGAATTCAAAACGATCATATATCGAATACGGGTCTTCTTTCCGCAGATCCCAGGCGACTCCGCTTGCCCGGAGTACCGGTCCGGTAATACCATAGTCTATTGCCATTTCCGGCGACAGGATACCGACACCTTTAGCTCTCGCTAAAAGTATCTCATTATCCTTCAGGAACTTATCGAATGTATCGAATGCCAGCGGCAGTTGTTCGAGGAGTTTATTCAGGGCTGGAAGGAATTCAGGAGGGATGTCCTGACTTACTCCGCCGATTCTCATGTAATTGTAGGTAAGACGCTGACCGCTGACCATTTCAAAAAGATCTACTATTTTTTCCCTCTCACGGTACATCTGGAGGAACGGGGTGTAGTATGCGCCGTTATCGTTGAAGAAGGAGCCGACTGCGACCAGGTGATTGCAGATACGCTGCAATTCAGCCATGATAATTCTGATGTACTCGGCTCTTTCCGGTATCTCAATTCCGGCTAATTTCTCAACAGACAGGCAATAAGCGAGGTTATTGCTCATCGAAGAAATGTAGTCCAGCCGGTCGGTCAGTGGAATCACTCCTGTCCATGAACGCTGTTCGGCCAGTTTTTCGATACCGCGGTGCAGGTAACCGATAACCGGCTCCAAGTCAACTACTACCTCACCGTCAAGGGTCAGGCGCATGCGGTACACGCCATGAGTGCTGGGGTGTACCGGGCCCATATTCATTACGAACGGTTCGGTTCTTATCACCATTACAGATAATCCTTACGCTGCGGATATCCCTCGAATCCCTCCCAGAGGAACATACGCGTCATATTAGGATGGCCTTCAAACTGAATACCCATCAGGTCGTAAATTTCCCTTTCCTGGACATTTGCGGTTGAATACAGGTCGACGATCGAGGGAACCGACGGATTTTCTCTACCATAGCAGCGGGTTTTTATCACAATACTGTGATTATGCTGCAACGAAGTGAGTTGATAAACCACCTCGAAGTAATCAAGGTAATCTACGGCGGTTATATAATTTATAAAGTTGAAATCAAGGTCAGGGTCTGTCTTTAGAGACGAGATGATGTCAGGAACAGCCTCTTTCTTGACGAGGATAAAACGATAATTAGATTCGGTAATGTCGGAAGCAAACCGCTGTTCAAGTTTAGCAGCTACTTCTTTTCCTGATAATGCGACAGTCATTCCTTTTAACAGGCCTTCCTACGCAAAGTTCTTTATTTTCGCTATCTTTTCCTGTAACATCTGGATGCCCTGAATAAGTCCTTCCGGTCTGGGAGGGCATCCTGGTATATATACATCAACCGGGATTATTCGATTATATCCGGGAACGACATTGTACCCTGAGCGGAATATACCGCCACTGACAGCGCAAGCTCCCATGGCGATGACCCATTTCGGTTCAGGCATCTGGTTATATATTCTCCGTATATTCGGAGCATGTTTATACGTCAGTGTTCCGGCAGTAATCATCAAGTCTGCCTGGCGTGGAGATGCACGGAGAATTTCCATACCGAAACGGGAAATATCGAAACGCGGACCCATTGCCGAGATAAATTCGAAGGCACAGCATGCGGGGAAACAAAGCGAAACCCAGGGTGATGAGCGCCTGGCAAAGTTAAGTACCCAGTCTACTGTAGTAAGCAGTACATTCTGTTTCAGATCATCATCCAGCCACTCGTCGGGATCAGGAATCGCTACCTGGGTGTTTGCCTTGAGTTCCTCGATAGCCTGCCCCTCGTAACGGTTGATTTCATCATCGGGATATATATATTCAGTCGCTCTCTCTATTTCCATTCAAGAACCTTCTTTCTCCAGGCATACATGTAACCGACAATAACGATAAGGAGGAGAACCAGTATCGCAATAAAACCGGTAGTCCCCAGTCCTTTGAGGTTTGCAGCCCATGGATAGAGAAATACTACCAAAACATCAAGGGCTAAAAATACGAGTGCGTAAAAATAGAATCGGAAATTAAAACGTACCCAGGTTTTCCCGATTGTTTCCATACCGCACTCAAATGTAAGCAGCTTGAGCGCGTTTGGTTTGTGGGGGACGACTTTAATAAGTCTGAGAATAAGTGGGATAATTACGATAAGGGTAGCGAAACAGATAGAGAAAAATATATATAAACCGATGTAACCGTAATTATCCAGCAATTAAGACTCCCCTCCGGTGGAAAAATATCGGTTACAAGTATATCATCTAAATTTCAAAAAAACAAGCGCAAAATTTTACATGGTTGTTGTCTAAATATTTCCCAATATATATACTACTTTTAGAGGGAAGATATTGAAAGAGAAAGAAATATATTCTAATTATGACGACTTTGCCTGGATGTATAACAGGCACTGGGGTAACCGGTTTACTCCTGGAGCACTCGCGGTCCTGGGAGAACTGGTACTCCCGGAAATAACCGCCGGCGCTGCTGTCCTCGACCTGTGCTGCGGGACCGGGCAGCTTGCTCAATTATTATCAGAAGAAGGTTATGAGGTAACCGGTATCGACGGCTCTGAAGAGATGCTGAAATTTGCCAGGGAGAAAGCGCCTGGTGTGGATTTTATATGTGATGACGCCCGTACCTTCAGTCTACCTCCCTCATTCGATCTTGTTACTTCTTTTTTCGATTCACTGAATCATGTGATGACAATCGAGGAACTGGCGGCTGTTTTCAGGAATATCTTTTCCTGCTTGTTTAAAGAAGGCCTGTTGATTTTCGATATGAACCTTGAACCCGGTTTTCTAGCTCAATGGCAGGGGTATTACGGTATCGTAGAGGACGATCACGTCTGCCTGTTCCCTCAAAGCTATGATCCTGAAAAACGTATCGCCCGGTTCGATGCGACGATGTTCCGCCTGACCGATTACTGGTACCGTTCCGATGTCACGCTGCTGCAGAAATGTTATTCCGTGGAAGAAATCAGAAATGCCCTTTCTGAAGCGAGATTTTCTATACTGGATATTTTTGACTACACGCTTGAAAACGGGCGACAGGATCTTACTGCTGACTCAGGAAGGGCTTTTTTCCTGTGCGAAAAACCGTGTGAGTGAAGGTAAATTCTTCCGGGTATTGTATAGGTCGTATCAAGGGTTTTATTATTGGATGACATAATGTATTTTAGTTCAGTGAAACCGGAAACGATTGTGTTATTACAGAAGATTGAGGAAAATCTTGCTGCGAGGAATATCGATTCATATATAGTCGGTGGTTTCGTTCGCGATATCCTTCTGGGAAGAGAAACTGCGGATATCGATATTACCGTTGCCGGAGACTCACGTGAAATTGCCGAAAGTATTTCGGCAATTCTTGGCGGGAGGTATGTGCTGCTGGATGATGTAAATAAGGTAGCACGAGTAATCCTTTTCGAAAATAGGAAATCTCCTGACGAAGCATCTTACGTGCTGGATTTTTCATCCTTTTCAGAGACAATTGAGAAAGATCTGGCGCGCCGCGATTTTACGGTAGATGCTATGGCAGTAGAATTGAGTGAATTCGCGAAAGATTTTCGAAATGTCGATATTATTGACCCGTACAATGGAAAAGTAGACCTGGATAAACAGATTATCAGAGCCGTAAGCGATGAGGTTTTTTCGGAGGATTCGGTCAGGCTGCTTCGAGCAGTGCGACTTGCCGGAGAACTTGGTTTCAGTATCGATCGGGACACGGAAAACCTGGTGAAAAAAGACGCTCGATTACTGGCGGTTGTTCCAGGCGAACGTATAAGAGAAGAATTACTCAGGTTGCTGGCTATTCCGGGGGCAGGGGGAATTCTTAAATATCTTGATGAACTGAAACTGTTGACCGCTATGATTCCGGAACTGGAAGAAAGCCGTGGGATGGAGCAGCCTAAAGAACATCACTGGGACGTTCTGGAGCACTCTTTTGCCGCGGTTAATGCGCTTGAATTTCTCCTGGGAGAGGTAGACTGGCAGTATACGGATGAAGGAATACTTACCACGGTTCCCAGACCGGATGAAATCATCGAACACCTGAACCAGGAAGTAAGCAGCGGCAGCACGCGGAAATCTCTCCTCAAACTGTCTGCTTTGCTTCATGATGTCGGTAAACCGGGAACGAAGTCTATAGATGAAACCGGAAGAACAAGGTTTCTGGGGCACAGTAAGGAAGGAGCTATACTGGTCGCCGAAAGACTGGAGAAGCTGCGGTTCAGCAGCCGGGAGATAAAACTTATCGAAACTGAAATTACTCATCACATGAGGCCGACGCAACTCAGCCGGGAAGGAATGCCTTCTAACCGGGCTGTTTACAGGTATTACCGGGACACGGGTCAAGCCGGTCTGGATATACTTTTCCTGAACCTTGCTGATCACCTGGCAACTCGGGGGCCGGACCTTGAAACTACTAACTGGCAGGAGCATATCAAACTAGTTAGTTATTTACTTGAGAAATATTTTGAGAAAGAAAATGTAGTTAACCCTCCCAAGATTATCGATGGTTATGATATAATAGAGTCCTTTGGACTAAGTCCCGGACCGCGGATAGGCGAATTACTGGACGCGGTGAAAGAAGCACAAGCGTCGGGCGAGATTATCGATAGAGACCAAGCCTTGGCTTACCTAAAGAAACTTATCGCCTAGAGGGGCTTTCTTAACCGGAGATAATGTTATAAACTGAAAGGAAGGGCAGCCCCGGCTGCCTTTTAAATAAGACAGAGATACAGAATGCTTAGAAGAAACTCCTGGGTTTTTGTAATTGTATTAGTCATCTTCGCTCTCGCGTTAGCGGTGGTTTTTCCAATCGAAAAAGGGACAATCGGCGGTCAGGACGTACAACTCGGACTGGATCTTCAGGGAGGTATGCATATTGTATACCAGGCGGACCTTTCAGGATTGGAGTCCGAACAACATGCCGATGCGCTTGAAGGAGCGAAAGCTGTCCTTGAAAACAGAGTTAACCCTCTCGGTGTGACCGAACCGGTTATCCAGATTCAGGGTGAAGACCGTATAGTCATCGACTTGCCAGGCGTGGATATCTCGGATAACGAAAAAGAAAGACTCGCTCGCGTTGATATGCTTGAATTCGGCGAGTTAGTTACCGGAAATGAGACTGCGAAATGGGAAAACGAACTTGGTAAGTGGAAGCCTGCAGATGCGGTAATAAATGGCGAAGAAAAAGTCCTGACCAGTCGTTATTTTAAGACGAATACATTTGTAGCCCAGGATAGTTTCGGTAGAATCGAACTGCATTTCGAATGGGACGAAGAAGGAAGCAAGATATCGGAGCAGGTGACCGGGCGGCTTTCAGTCAATAAAGACCGGATGGCAATTTTCGACGGCGATGAGGCATTACGGGGAGAAAGTGGTAATCCCGTGGCTCCCACAGTTCAATCAACGATTACGGACAGGGGCGTTATACAGGGATTGTCTATTCAGGATGCACAGCGCTTGTCCGGACAGTTAAACTTCGGTCGGTTGCCATTACCGTTAGAAATTATATACGACCAGACAATTTCCCCTATACTTGGTGCTGATTTCGTCGGGATGAGTGTAAAAGCCGGTATAATCGGCCTCCTGCTTGTTATTTTATTCATGATTCTGTACTACCGTATATCCGGACTCCTTGCCGGTATCGCACTGATATTCTATGGAATCCTGGTATTGGCGATATTTAAACTCTGGCCTGGGTATACACTGACTCTTGCCGGACTAGGTGGATTCATTCTGTCGATAGGAATGGCGGTAGATGCAAATGTGTTGATATTCGAGCGCATGAAAGAAGAATTACGTGCCGGACGCACGCTGGGAGCAGCTATAGAGGCCGGTTTCAGTCGTGCCTGGACCGCGATCCGTGACGGAAATATTACCACCTTGATTGTATGTTTAATACTTTTCTGGCTGGGCAGTAGTATCGTATCGAGTGCTGCCGTCCAGGGATTCGCCCTAACGCTGGCAATCGGTGTGCTAGCCAGCATGCTCACTGCAATTATAGTAACCCGAACATTACTCCGGTTATTCGTGGGTACTTCCCTGGCACACCGGATTCGATTATTCAGCCCGCATCTTGGAAGGAAAGAATGATTGATATTATAGGTAAAAGAACCTGGTATTTTGTTATTGCCGGCGTACTTGTAGTCGCCTGTATTATATTTCTGGTTGTATTCGGCCTTAAAGCCGGCGTCGAGTTCAGCAGCGGTTCTGTGATGACAGTCGGTTTTGAGCAACAGGTAGAAAAAGGTAATCTTGAGAATGAGTTGAACGAGCTGGGTTATACCAGCGCAATTATCCAGGAAGTAGGAGATGATTCTTTCCTTGTCCGGCTTCCGCGACTTACCGCGGCTGAAAAAACAACGCTGGAGATAGATCTTACCGAAACGTTCGAAACACTGGTTATAAGGGAGTTCGATGATGTCAGTGAAATGGTAGCATCCGAAACGACACGTAATGCTGCCATTGCCGTAGCGGTAGCGACGATTGGCATACTTTTATATATTGCCTGGGCATTCCGGAGGATGCCGCATCCGTTCCACTATGGAATATGCGCAATCATTGCACTGGTTCACGATACTCTGATTGCACTCGGTATTTTCGCCGTTCTGGGCGGGATTTTCGGATGGGAGATAGATCTGAAATTCATAATCGGTATCCTTGCGGTAATCGGTTACAGTGTCAATAACACCGTAGTAGTCTTCGACAGGATACGTGAGAATTTACTGACCGACTCCAGGTCTTCCTTCTCTACAGTGGTAAATAACAGCCTTATCGAGACATTGACACGATCTCTTAATACCAGCTTAACGACTCTCTTCGTGGTGCTGGCTTTGATGTTCTTCGTAGGTACCGTAATACAGAATTTCACCGCAATACTTCTCGTTGGTATTATCGCCGGTACATTCAGTTCCTTATTCATTGCGCCCTCCCTGCTGGTCTTGTGGAGAGGCAGCCGACAGGGTTAAGTTACAGCCAACTTAATAATCTGGCAAATTGCACAACTCAAGGGAATCACTTATGTTTTCAACGAGAAAAGGAGCAGCCAGACTTTCGCTTGTCGTTATCGTCAGCCTTGTGATCCTGAAGGTCATTGTCGCTTTCCTTACGGGCAGTATAAGTGTCACTGCCCAGGCAGTAGACAGTTTTCTCGACCTGTTCGCTGTTGGTATTACCGTCTTTGCCATTAGAATGGCCGATGAACCCGCTGATAAAGAGCATCCCTTTGGACATGGTAAGGTTGAGGGAATTGCGGCAATCATCCAGGCGATATTAATATTCACTGCCGGTGGTTGGATTATATATTCCGCTGTAGAAAGGATAATATCCGGTACCGAGATAGAAATGTCCGAAGCCGGTATTGCCGTCATGCTGGTATCGGTGATAGCCAGCATATTCCTGTCAAGACATTTGATGAAGGTGGCACGATCGACGGAATCACTAGCCCTGGAAGCTTCAGCCCGTAATATTAATGCAGATATATATTCCGCCCTCGGCGTACTGGTGGCAATGATATTAATCCGCATTACCGATTTTACTTTGCTGGATTCGATCGTTGGTATAGGCGTAGCATTACTAATACTAAAGACGGCCTTTGATATATTAAGAAAATCATTCAGTGAATTAATAGACCGGAGACTTCCTGAAGATGAGGAAGATCTAATTATCTCGACAATAGACGAGCATACGACTCAACTCGCCGGCTATCACAAAGTGCGTACTCGAAAGGCAGGAAGCCAACGATTTGTCGACCTTCACCTGCTGCTGCCGAAAAATATGAGCCTTGAAGATGCGCACAATATGGCAGACCACATCGAGCATGATATTGAAGACAGACTCAATGGTATCAGCGTTACCATACACCTTGAACCTTGTGATAATGAGTGTGACCAGTGTAATATCTCAGACTGCAGTCTGAGAATTACTATGAAATCCCGGGATTCCATTGACTAGTACCTCTGCTTGAGTTGCGAAGTCAGTTTCATTATACTGGATATGTAGAAGTCTATATTGCACTGTATAAGCGTTATATTCAAGGATACTCTTCGGAGGAAACTCTATGCTTCAGGTTGATAATCTCTTTTTAGAGATCGATGGGAAACCTATCATTAATGGACTTGACCTGCATGTGAAACGTGGGGAGATTCATGGTGTCCTTGGTGAAAACGGGACCGGTAAAACCTCACTCGCCTACGTGATAATGGGCGTTAACGGTTACAAGGCCACCAGTGGGAAGATATTGTTCGAAGGACAGGATATAGGAGAGATGTCGGTTTCGGAAAGAGCCCAGCGTGGGATCAGTCTCGCCTGGCAGGAACCGGCCAGGATCGAAGGGCTTACGGTAAGAGATTATCTCAGCCTGAGTGGTAAAAGTCCTGGTATCAAGCGTATCAATGAGTGTCTGATAGCAGTAGGAATGGACCCGGAGCGTTATATAGCCAGAGATATCGACAGTACCCTCAGCGGTGGTGAGAGAAAGAGAATTGAACTGGCGTCGATAATAGCGATGCAGCCAAAGCTGGCGATTCTCGATGAACCTGATTCGGGAATAGACATCGTATCGTTACCGATCTTGCTTAACGGTATGCTGGAGTTAAAAAACCAGGGCTCATCGATATTAATGATTACCCACAGTGAGGAGATGGTTGAGATAGCTGACAGGGTTTCGGTGCTGTGTGCCGGTTCTATACTCAGGACAGGCTTTCCTGCGGAAATGAGTGAATGGTTCAAGGAAAACTGCCAGAGTTGTGCGCATATCAACGAACCGGATATATACGAAGACCTGAAAAAGGAGTTAGAGAAAGGTAAGGCCGGTGCTTAGTCACTCGATAGAAGAAGAATACAGGGGAATGGTGGAGGCCTATGGAAACGCCGGAGGTGACAGGGAATCTCTCTCAGACGTAAAAGTGGCCAAGCTGGTAATTCATGAAAATAAAGTCCTGAGTTCAGACAGCGTCGAAGGTCTCATCGTGGATACTACCGAGACCGAGAATGGCGTGAACATTCATCTTATCGTTGAAGAAGGTGTCAGGATTGAAAAGCCGGTTCACCTGTGTTTCGGGATTCTTCCGGAAGAGGGATTACAGGAGATAATATTCAAGCTGGAAGCGCGAAAAAACAGTGATGTAAAAGCGGTTGCCCACTGTATCTTTCCTAACGCTGAGAAAGTGATCCACAGGATGGATGCCGATATCGAAATAGGTGAGAATGCGAGGTTCGAATACAGAGAGACCCACTATCACGGTGAATATGGCGGCATCGAAGTTATCCCGAAAGGCAGAATTAACATCGCCAAAGGTGGTGTCTGGCAGAGTACCTTTGCCCTGAATGACGGTCGTGTCGGGATGCTGGACTATGATTTTGAGGTTTTTTGCCAGGAAGACAGCGTTGCGGAGTTAATTGTCAAGGCTTACGGAAAAGGTGACGATAACATCAAGATACTTGAAAAAATTCACCTGAACGGTACAAGAGCCAGGGGGATGGCAAAAAGCCGTATAGTATTAAGCGACCGGGCCAAAGCAGAGGTACGAGGAGAGACCTTTGGAAACGCTCCGTATTCGCGGGGACATGTCGATTGTATGGAACTGATTAACGGCAGAGATGCAGTCGCCACCGCAATACCGATTGTCTCGGTAACCGAAGAAACTGCCAAGGTAACCCATGAGGCGGCCATAGGCAGCGTCGACCGGAGACAGGTAGAGACACTGATGGCAAGGGGTCTTGATGAAGACAGGGCGGTGGATGTGATCGTCAAAGGCATTTTAAGATAAGACAGGGCGTTTTGTCAGCGGAGATTTATACGCTGGACAGACAATCCCGGAAAAGGTACCGGAGATATGTCGCTTGATCTGACCAAAGTGGCTTCTCAGGTCGGAGTATTACTCACCAGGTTGAAGGAAGGTCTGAGTGAGAGGAACGAACACCTCCGTAATGCTCTGGAAGCGGCGCATGTCCAGTCGGAAAATCTCGACAGTCTGAAGAAAAAGATAGCTGCCAGCAGGACCACGTGGCTGGTCGCTGAAATTACGGACGGTCTGGACCTGCACTTCGAACTACCATCGCTACCGTCTGATTTCACCGTTATTGCGACAGACGGATCTCATATCGATGTCGATCGACACCGGGCAGCGAGATGCTTCCTCATTAATATCGGCGGCGTTGTTCTTAATTACGGTACGAATCCTGATGCCTTCCTCGACAGCTTTCCGGATCTCTATGTATCCCAAGATGAACTGGTCATAGCACAGCCTGAAACAAACCGCGAACAGGCGATCGAAGGCACACTGCTGGGAATAAAGCGCAGTGTGGACGAGTGCCGGAAACTGGCGGATCTTGCAGCGGAACAGCCGGCAGGCAGTTCGACTGTAGCCCTGGTTGACGGTACTCTCATACTCTGGGGACTGGAAGGATATCCTGAGTTTGTCAGCGAAAAACTGTTGGATGAAGGTTTCCTTGATTGTCTGAATCGGCTCAGGAAGCTGAATGGTGATAAAAAGGTTGCCCTTGGCAGTTATATCAGCCTGCCGAGGGGTACCGACGTGGTTAACACACTGAAGGTCGCTCTCTGTCCGAATAATCCTCTCGATACTGACAAGCACTGCAAGGAATGCAAGACCAGGGACTGTAATGCAGTATCAGGCATCAGGGACAGGGAGTTGTTTGCCGGAATTCTTGGAGATGGTGAAAGGTCGGCTCTGTTTATTACGCAGTCATCTGTCGTCGCAAAGCAATATGGTGAACACAGGATTTATTTCTACTATATAAATGTAGATGAAGAGATAGCCAGGGTGGAGATACCGGAATGGGTAGCGAAGAACGAGGAACTGCTGGCATTGACCCATTCACTGATACTGGACCAGTGTCGTCGTGGTCACGGCTACCCGGTGGCGCTGTCCGAAGCACATGAGCAGGCGGTGGTGACGGGTGCTGACAGGGAGAATTTCTGGCAACTGGTTGAGACTACACTGGCCGATGAAAAAATCCAGACATATACGTCAGCTAAGGCACGAAGCAAGAATACCCGGTGGGTATAGAAAAAAAGAAACCGGCAACTAATAACCATTTACAGGTCAATCAGGTGCCGGGTATTTTTGCCCAGGTTTCAGGTTAGAGTTCGATTTCTTTCAGGTCAGGACTGATTATCAATTGAGGTTCGGTTGCAGACTGGATATCTTCCGGAGTTAGTCCCGGGAATACTTCTTTCAGTATTAGACCTTCGGGAGTCACTTCGATAACAGCCAGGTCTGTAAATATCATGCTTACTCTGCCAACGGTGGTGGCGGGATAGGTCAATTCGTTCACTATCTTGTACTGGTTGTCGTGAGTTGTATGCTCCATGGCGATATAGAGCTTCTTGGCTCCTGCCGCCAGGTCCATGGAGCCACCGATGTTGCCTACACCGTCCAGTCCTCTCGACGGGTTAAGCCAGCCGGCGTAATCACCACGGGCATTAACCTGTAAAGCTCCCATAACGGCAATATCGATATGACCGCCACGTATCATACCGAATGACTCTACTATATCGAAAAAACTGCTTCCGTCAAGCTCGGTAACAGGCTGGCAACTGGCATTGATAAGGTCCTGGTCTATGGTCTCATCATCCATGGCCAGAGGACCTGTTTTCAGCATCCCTATCTCGGATTGCAGGTGAACATCTTTGCCTTCTATCCAGTCGCTTATCAAAGTGGGGATCCCGATTCCCAGGTTAACGTACTGGCCGTCTTTTATTTCGCGGCTGATTCGCATAGCTATCAATTCGCGGGGAAGGCCGCTGAGTTTAACTGTGCTGTTTGCTTCATCGGTTACCATTTTTCTTTCCTCCTAGTCTATGCCTACAGAAACAGCAGGCCGGGAAACTTCTACCATTCTCTTGACATATATGCCTGGTGTCTGGATATCATCTGATTTCAACATACCCGGTTCAACAACCTCTTCGACTTCGGCTATGGTTATTTTTGCAGCCGTAGCCATAACATGGTTGAAATTTTGGGCTGTCTTGGCATATCGCAGATTTCCCTCTCGATCGCCGATAAGAGCGTGTACAAAGGCGTAATCCGGCTGCAGCGCGTATTCCAAAATGTATTTACGGTCGTTAATCACCCGGGTTTCTTTCGTCTCTCGGTTTTCATGCTTATTGGTTAGTATAGATTTCTCGACAACCGATCCGACACCGGTGGGGGTGAAGAAAGCCGGTATTCCTGCTCCGGCAGCCCGATATTTCTCGGCAAGGGTTCCCATCGGGTATACCTCGAATTCAATGGCTCCGCTTCTTACCGCCTGTTCGAAAGGATCCTGTAGCCCCTTGCTGGCAGAACGAGGCAGCCCGTAAGAGTCGATAACTTTCTTTATCTGACCTTTTTTTATTAACTCAGATGCCTCGGCTTTACAGCCCACCAGAGGACCGCATCCGCAGGCAAGCGTCAGGTCTTTCACCCCTCTTCTTATCAGAGCCTGTAATAATTCACGTGGCACCCCGCAGGTAAAAAACCCCGGTATAGCTATTACCGCACCATCCTGTATATCGGCTATACTCTCATCAATGCTTGCTATTACTTTATCCAACTAGATACACCTCCAATCTATAGCAAGAATTTGGGCACACATGTATGTGTATCCTAAAATATACCTTTTTGGAGTTGTGATTCGACTCTACTAACCACAAGAATAGAGTCGAAATCACAGCAGTTCTTTCCAGCACAGAATGATATTCCTATACTGTAAGCCTATATAAATTATATGTCCTATACCTAGTGGAATCAATCTTGTTTTGTTCGTAATCAATATAGTATACAGGCTTGAACGAGCGTGAAGAAACAGGAGTGTTGTGGTAATCCGCCGAAGGATTAATAATATACGCGAATAATGTTAAGATAAGGGAAGTGCATTAAATCTTAATAGAGATGCCAAACACGGAAAAAGGAAGGAGTTACTATGGGAGTCATTACACAGGACATGAAAGATATCGCGGCAAAGACCATGGTATATATTCTCGCGACATCAAGCAAAGAGGGAAAGCCGAATGGAGTTCCTATCGGGATTGTAAGAGTCAAGGATGATGAGGTGATACTGGCAGATAATTTCATGCTGAAAACCCGTCAGAACCTTGAGGAAAATCCGGTTGCGGCAGTCTCATACTGGAGTGGAGAAGAACATTACGGATATCAGCTCAAAGGAAAAACTCGTATAGAGACGTCAGGTGAGTATTATGATGAGATAACTCGCAGTATGGAAGAAAGGAAAGTCCCATTCAAACCCAAGGCTGTAGTAGTTCTTTCCGTTGAGGAAGCGTACTATGTCGGTGGCAGTAAGGACTCAGGAGAAAATCTTATCTAATAGTTTGAACAAGAAAATGGAGAGTGAACATGACAGAGCTGACAAGTAAACATGTAAAAGACATGACCAGGGAACTTGGTGCCGACATGGTTGGTATAGCATCAGTAGACCGATTTGAAGGGGCGCCGCCGGGGCATGGCCCGCTGGAGCTTTTACCTTCGGCTAAATCGGTTATTGTCGCCGCGATAAGAATTCCGGATCCGGTCGTGGACTGCGAAGATTACGGTGAAAAGATGGTGGATATACCACGAGACAAAGTGATAGCGTCGATTTCAAATGATTTTTATATGCAAATGGGGCACTTCGCCCAGGATCTGCTGCTGAACACAATGGCGGTTAAGCTGGCAAACAAACTGGAAATCGACTGGAAACTCAGATCGTTACCCACTCCTAATACCTTTAACACCGGCCTGGGGCGAACGGTAATGGCGTCCATGATAGGATTCTTTTCACAGCGTCATGCCGCAACACGGGCCGGGCTTGGCGAATTTGGTTTCAGCGGACTGGTACTTACTCCGCAGTTCGGACCGCGTCAGCGTTTTGTCTCGGTAATTACCCAGGCTGAACTTGAACCTGATCCTCTGTTGACTGACAAGATTTGTATGCGTGGAGTCTGCGGTGGGAAAGACGGTCCGATGTGCTTCCAGGCGTGTGCTCATGGAGCGTTACAGATGCGGGAAGGTGTAGACCTGGATAGCGTGTTTATCGATATTCCGACCAGGAATGAGCTGAGTAAGTGCATAGGAGTCGGTGAGGAAGCGCCGGGATTCGGCTGCGGTTTCGTCGGAAGCTGCCTCAGAATATGCCCGACCGGGATGAAAGTAACACATCAATAAAATCCTAAGTACTAATATCGAAATACTAAACAAATCCAAATATAAATTAATGAATGTTATAAATAGATTATTCGTAACCTTTCAATAGTTGGTAAAGGATCGGATATAGTATGATATGAATGAGAAAAACACCAGGTAATATGGTCTGGAAGAAAGGACTTATAAATTCGCGAAAAGTGTAATTGATTTTACGAATCAAGTAAAAAAGTCAATACCTAACATTGAGATTATTAAACAAGTAGTAAGATCTTCCGGATCTGTAGGAGCGAATTATATAGAGGCGAATGAAGCTTTGAGTAAGAAGGACTTCGCCATGCGAATTAAGATTTGAAGGAAGGAATCCAAGGAGAGTATATATTGGCTTAAACTTCTCGATATTAGCGAGGGCAGTATTGATGAAGAAAGGCAAGTCTTAGTAAACGAAGCGACGGAACTGATGAAAATATTCGGCGCTATTGTTGAGAAGACCAAATAATGGAGAATTGTTTTTATAAATTAGGATTTTGATATTGTTTAGAATTTAGTATTTAGATATTAGAAATTACTTACAGGTTTTTGTATGTTTGAACAAGAGAACAGAGTCGGAGAGGTCATAGAAACAGGTACTACCGAGTTCACAGCCCAGTGTTATGAGTTATACCGCTCACCGCCGTTGGGAGGTCTGGTAAAGGCAGGCGATGAATCCATTACACAGTACGCGGTAGTATACAATACAACGACAAGCAGCATCGAACCCGGAAGACGACCGATAGCCCGTGGGAAAGACGAGTCCAGCGAAGAGGGTGTATACCAGTCAAGCCCCCAGCTTTTAAAACTGCTCCGGACAGAATTTAATGCTCTGGTTCTAGGTTACCGGGAAGGGGATAGAGTTTTTCATTATCTGCCGCCGCGCCCGGTGAAGATCCACAGCTTTGTCTATGAGTGCACTGATGAAGAGATAATGGAATTCAGTAGATCGTTTGATTTCCTTAACATTATTATAAATTCTGGTTTGCCTGTCCCTGTAGAGGAAATAACTGCCGCTTCATTACGTCGAATGAGCCGGGTATATGATGATCCTCAACGATTTCTGGTATCGGCAGGGAAGGAACTGGCAACATTGATGGGAACCGATTTCAATCGATTGAAGTCGGTGTTAAGCAAGATAAGATAAAGGGAAAATGATACTACGTCATTTCGAGTCCACCGGAGATGGGCGAAGCAATCCGTCTCACCGTTCAGTACACGGATTGCCACATCATCCCGATGTAATCGGAATTCCTCGCAATGACATAAAACACATATTATGACAGAATTCGAGTTTTTTAAATATGAGCCTTTTACCGATGGTGAGATAGAAGTGGTCGTTAAAGAACAAGTACCTGCTGATGATGAACGTGGGTACGTTCCCGGTTATGAATTCACGATACGCTTTCCGGACAAGCATACGCCCGTAGGAAGAGTAAATCTACGCATCGGGAACATTGAACGCATCGTGAAATATATCGGACATGTCGGTTATGGGATAGAAGAAAAATATCGCGGTCATCATTACGCAGCGAAGGCCTGCCACCTGGTGAAACAAGTGGCTCTGGATCATGGTTTGGGACCGCTTTGGATTACCTGTAATCCGGAAAATAATCCTTCACGCCGCACTTGCGAAGTGCTTGGCTGCGAATTTGTGGAAATAATCGATCTGCCGGAAGACCTGGATATGTACCGGAGAGGTGAAAGACAGGTATGCCGGTACCGGTGGGACATAGGAGAAGCATACTAAACCCCGGAGGAAAGAGTGATGGCAGAAGTGAATACTGATAAGTTAGGCATAGTCGTATCAGGCTCGCTGACACGGGGCGTCGATGTAAGACTCGATAGTTCGGTCTCGATCGAAGAGATGGTGGTAGGGCGGTATATCACTATCGAAGGCGCCAAAAGGCGATTTTTCGGTATGATCACCGATATCAGTCTCGAAGTTACCGACCAGAGGATGGTACAGGCTCCTCCCGATATCTCCGATCCGTTTATGGCTGAAGTCCTTACCGGTACGAGTACTTACGGGAGACTCCACGTACTGCCCATGTTGACCATCGGTGGAGATGACGCTGCCCTGATAGAAGGACCGCAGCCGGTGAAGACGGTACCGGGTCATTTTTCCATGGTCAGATCGTCTTCGCAGCAGGACGTGGAAACTGTGTTTGGGGGCGAGGACGCCCGGAAGTTCTATATCGGAACCCCACTGGATATGGAGACCAAAATATGCCTGGACCTGCCGGAACTGGTCAAGAGATCGAACGGTATTTTCGGGAAAAGCGGTACCGGGAAAACCTTCCTTACTCGCCTGCTGCTTATCGGAATGCTGCAGAAATCGGCGGCGGTGAACCTGGTTTTCGATATGCACAGCGAATACGGCTGGGAAAGCCGGAGTGAAACAGGTCACAAGGTAAAAGCCCTGAAACAGTTATTCCCCGACAAGGTAGCGGTATTTACCCTTGATGAAGAAAATTCGAAGCGCAGGCAGGTAAGTACCGATTTTGTGGTCAGGATTGGATACGATGAAATAGAACCTGAAGATATTTCTCTGCTTCGCCAGACGCTTAATCTTACCGAACTGGCTGTCGAAGCTGTATACCAGTTATACCGCAGGTTCGGTAAAAACTGGCTTCAAAGTACGCTGGACATAGAAGACGCCGAATCATTACCTGAAGGTCTGAGTATTCACGAAGGTACTCTTGGTAACCTGAAACGTGGGCTGGCGACTATCTCACGCCTGCCGTTTCTTACTTCCCGTTCGACTGATAATGCGGTACAGAGAGTAATTGAGTACCTCGATAGAGGGATAAATGTCGTTCTCGAATTCGGCAGGTTCACGGACATTACCGCGTATATTCTTGTAGCGAATCTGCTTACTCGCCGGATACACTCGCAGTACCGGGAACGGATGGAGAGAGCAATAGCCGAGGACAGTGCTCCCCCGCATCCTCTGGTTATCACTATCGAGGAAGCGCACCGTTTTCTGAATCCGGGACTGGCAAGTCAGACCATATTCGGGAATATCGCTCGTGAGATGCGTAAATACAACGTAACCCTGCTGGTCATCGACCAGCGACCGAGTGGAATCGATGAAGAGGTGATGTCCCAGATAGGGACAAAGATTACCTGCCTGCTGGATAACGAGCGTGACATTGATAATGTGCTTTCCGGAGTATCAGGTAGGAGTGAACTTAAATCAGTCCTTTCCAAGCTGGAATCCAAGCAGCAGGCATTAATATTCGGTCATGCTGTGCCGATGCCGGTGGTGGTGCGTACTCGTGACTACGGTTCGGTCGAATCCTACAAAGACCTGGCTGCGGATGTTACCGATGTGAAAGAACAGGCAGAAAAAGATATCGAAGAGTTATGGGGTTAGACGATACTAAATCGATCAGGAAAAAAGTGGGGCTTGCTCTTGGCAGTGGTGCTGCCAGGGGATTAGCCCATATCGGTGTTCTCCGGGTGCTTGAGCGTGAAGGCATTCCGGTGGATATGATAACCGGATCCAGTATAGGCGCCTTTGTTGGAGCATTGTATGCACAGGGCAGGAAGGCCGATGAGATACTGGAGATTGCCAGGGATATAGGAACTCATCGATTAAGTTATCTGGTTGATATAAGTTTACCCAGAACCGGACTGATAAAAGGCAAGAAACTCGAGGATAAACTGGCGCAACTCTATGCCGGGGCGGAATTCAGTGATCTACAACTGCCGTTCAAATGTATGGCAACTAATATCGACACGGGAAAAGCTGTCATTATGGATAAGGGCTCTGTATGGACCGCGGTGAGGGCAAGTATTTCTCTCCCGGTTATCCTGGCGGTGAAAAAAAGAGATGATAAATACCTGGTCGACGGCGGTCTGGTGGATCCCGTTCCGGTCGACGTTGTCAGGAATATGGGAGCGGATATAGTCATCGCGGTGAATGTCATGCCGGAAACGATTAGTAAGAGTGATTCCGAACCGGGTATTTTTGAAGTAATAATGCAGACGATATATATAGTTAGTACGTACGTGGCGAAAGACAGCCTCGAAGGAGCGGATATTGTTATCGAACCCGACGTAGCCAGGTTCAAACTATCCGATTTTCACAAGGTTGACGAATGTGTAAAGTTGGGAGAAGAAGCGGCAGATAATGCTGTTCCTTGTATCAAGAGACTCCTCGCGTAAGAGTAAAAACCGGTCGGAGAGAATGTGAAGCCCACGGATAAACATAGCCCTCGGAAGACCCTGCTTGAGCGAACGACCGTATTGTTGCGTAAAGCCGGTCTTCGGGCAAGGAAAAATCTGGGTCAACACTTTCTTATCGACGAAGAAATTCTCGAACTCATACTCTCAACGGCAGAACTGACCGGAACGGATATTGTAGTAGAAATAGGCCCGGGACTGGGTGTTCTCACGGAGGAATTGTGCCGTCGGGCTGTTAGAGTTATTACGGTAGAACTCGACGACAGGCTGGCTGAAAATCTGAATCGTAGACTTTCCGAGTATCATAATCTCGCCATTATAAACAGAGATATATTAAAGATACCTCCCCCGGAGCTATTTACTGAAGCAGGTATTATACTTTCTACCGGTTATAAAGTTGTTGCCAATCTTCCTTACTATATTACGTCTCCAGTCCTGCGACATTTTCTCGAATCGGAACTTAAACCTGAGATGATGGTGGTGATGGTACAGAAAGAAGTGGCTGAAGAGATTGCTGCTATGCCGGGCAAGATAAGTTTACTCAGCCTTGGAATACAGTTATACGGGCGACCGGAGATTGTGAAATCCGTTCCCTCGGAATGCTTTTATCCCGAACCGGCGGTGGATTCGGCATTGCTGAAAATAGTACCGCATAAGATCTCAACGGTGGATATTCCGGATACAGAGAAGTTTTTCTCGTTCGTTAAAGCCGGATTCAGCGCAGCACGCAAACAACTGGTAAATTCGCTTTCCAACGGCCTGGGAGTATCAAAAAGTGATGTGCAGGAACTGCTGGATAATACCGGAATTTTAGGCAGTCGAAGAGCCGAAACTCTGTCGCTCGAAGAATGGGCGAACCTGTGGCGCATGTACGAAGAGGGAAAGCGATCATGAAACTGACCGTCAAGGCGCCGGCGAAGATAAACCTGACACTCGAAGTGCTGTCGAAACGCAACGACGGCTACCATGAGATCAGGAGTGTCATACAGACCATCGACTTGTGTGACGTCATAATGATTAAGGATGATGATGGCACATCCTTTCAGTCAGCAACAAAAGAATGGGACGCGGAAAAGAGCCTTGTGTCACAGGCACTCAATCTGTTCCGTGAAACGACAGGCTTTCCGAAAGGTATTTTTATCACCGTCGAGAAGAATATACCCATGATGGCAGGACTCGGTGGCGACAGCAGTGATGCCGCGGCTGTCCTGTGGGGATTAAACCGATTCTGCGAGACGAATCTTCCACACGAAGAACTTCATCGAATGGCGGAACAGCTCGGTTCGGATGTCCCATTTTTTCTTTACGGTGGGACAGCATTGATTGAGGGCAAGGGAGAGATCGTTACACCTTTACCTTCGGTGACCGAAATGTGCCTGGTACTGGCTGTTCCTTCTATTGGTATCCTGCCGGGTAAGACCGGGCGACTTTTTCAAAGCTTAAGTGTGAATCATTATACCGATGGAGAAATTACCCGGAGATTCGTTGATGTATTGACTTCCGGGGAGATAATCCCCCCTCTTTTCAATACCTTTGAAAACACAGCATATGACGTATTTCCCGGACTGGATGTGTTCAAGGAACATTTTCTCAAGCTTGGAGCGGAGAAAGTACACCTGGCAGGTTCAGGTCCGGTACTGTTTACAGTCGTACCGGACCTTGCGGCAGCCGAGGATCTGTACAGGCAACTCGAAAAACAGCGGATGAATCCAATTATCTCAAAGACCGTGAGTAAGATAGAAAAAATCGACTGATTTCTCTATACTGGAAACAGGAATAATTGTGCAGGGAGGTAACAATGGGGAGTAAGACGGACGAGAATTTACAGGAGGCCTTTGCCGGGGAAAGCCAGGCAAACAGGAAATACCTGTTTTTCGCCGAGAAGGCGGATAAGGAAGGGCATCCTCAGGTAGCGAGACTGTTCCGGGCTGCCGCCGATGCAGAAACCGTTCATGCCAAGAATCATCTCAACGTGTTGAACGGAGTGGGATCCACCGAGGAAAATCTTATTGCCGCAGCCGAAGGCGAATACCACGAGTTTACCAGTATGTATCCTCCATTTATTGAAGAAGCGGAAAAAGAGGGAAACACCAAGGCGAAACGAACCTTTGACTATGCAAATGAGGTAGAAAAGGTACACCACGGTCATTTCGAGGCAGCGTTGAAATCGGTAAAAGAAGGCGCCGAGATGAAGGAAGAACCCTACTACGTGTGCCAGGTATGCGGTTATACTACGGCCGGCGAAGCACCGGATAAATGCCCTGTCTGCGGCGCTCCGGCGAAATCATTCAAGAAAATCGATTAGTTGGTGTAATCCTTATACTATCAGATCCCTACGAATTACTGGTTATTGAATTGTTGAAAGGTAATGTATACAGGAGAATGCTACCCGGAATCAGGAGTATAAACAATTGATAAACCAAAACGAAGTCTATGAAAAATTGGTGGAAAAATATCATCTGGTAGGTGATGGACATTTTCTGGAATTATTGCAGGTATATATGACACCTGAAGAAGGCAAATACCTCCTGGAATTGTCCAAACCCAAAACGCCTGCAGAAGTGGCGGTTACCTTCGGGCTGGATGAAGAAACCGTTGCTGAAAAGATGGATAATCTTGCTCGTCGCGGCCTGCTGTTCCGGGGTGATACTCAGTATCTTGCCTGGGGGGATGCCCATCGGCTTAATGCCCGGGTGATGTTCAGTTCAGATGAATACTACCCGTCTGGTTTATTGGAAGCGAGAAGAAAGGATATGCGTTATTCCTCTTCACCTTATGCAGAGATTAACATGTGGTTCAACATGTTCGAGCGAACAGGGAAACAACTGATCAGGACTATTCCGGCTCGCAAAGCTATTGCTGCTAATCCTGATATACGACCGGAGGACGTTCTATGGTATGAAGATATTGTTGAGATGATGAAGAGGGCTAACAAAATAGGAGTGGTGGACTGCGACTGCCGTAGAATCTACCAGAGTTGTGATAAACCGCTCTTAACATGTTTTCATTTCGGTAAAGCTATGATCGATTATGAAACCGGCAGGAGTGGCAGGATGAAGGTTATCACGTTGGAAGAGGCTATCGAGCTTTCGGATGAAGCCGAAGAAGCAGGCCTGGTGCATAGTACTCCGGGTAACAATGCGTCTCTTTCGGGCGTTATCTGTAATTGCTGCAATGATTGCTGCTCTGTCTTTGAACCTGCTTTGGAATCCGGGAGGATAGACGAGATCGTGGCACCCAGCCGGTATCAGGCTTCAGTGAAACAGGATATATGTAAAGGTTGTCAGCAGTGTTCTGAGCGATGTCCGTTCGGGGCTGTTGAGATGACTGATGTCGTCGATTCGAAGAAAAAGAAAGCCAGGATAGTACCGGAAAAGTGTATGGGATGTGGAGTATGCGTGATAGGGTGCAGGAACGAGGCTATCACGTTTAATCTGATACGACCTCCGGAATTCATACCTCCGGCGCCTGCGATAGGGCAACAGCTGATATATACTGTCCTGTGAGGAAATATATCAAAGTAAGAAAAATATAGAACTAATTCTTTAAGGTTTTATAAAGACCGGCAACACTTTCCCGGCGCATTTGCTTCATCATATCGCCTGATTCTGGTACGGGGAAACGTTCTGAGAGAGTGACTTTATTCATGACTTCCTCAAGCGTCCATCCTTTTGCGATGGCAGTTTCAACCTGTCCTGTTATATATTTCACGTTGTCATAGGTTACCTGGAGCGCTGTTTTATCGCAGACATTACCATGACCAGGAACGATTTTATCCACCTCCAGCTTCTGCAGCCTGGTCAATGATTCCAGCCATTCTCTCGGTACGGCATCTATCATAATTGGCATCGTCATCGAGACATTATCCGAGGTGAATACTATCCTTTCCTCGGGAACGAATACGGCGGTCTGGGAAGCGGTATGACCGGGCACGTAAATAATACGGAAGGTATGATTGCCCAGGTAAAGTGTCATTTCCCCGGTAAACGTGATATCCGGCAGGCGGTATTGAAAATCTTCCCCCAGCGGGACGGCATCCGGAGCCATCCACTTCATCTGTCCTTCGAGAGATTCTTTACTGTTGGATTTTATCGCCTTTCCGGTCCCTTCGTGGGATACCAGTACACCACCGAGCCAGCAGTTACCGGCTACGTGGTCATTATGAGGTTCATTATTGATTACGTAGCGTATCTCGCCATATTTTTCGACTTCTTCACGCCATTGTTTCGCCTCCGACGGCACCATCGGCGTATCTATAATGACCGTACCTTCCGAAGTTACTACGAAACTGGAATTACAGCCCCGGAAGGTATTCCCTACATAAACATTATTCGTTACTTTTAACATCATTTCTCCCCTTTATCGGATTTATCGTTGAGTGTATTTAGCTTTCCGGAAGTTCACCGGACGCCGGAAGATCAGCCACCCAGGCATTATACACCATGACGTCCAGACCCTGGTTTTTAACCATTTCGGTCATATCGGCCGGGACAAGAATCAGGTATTCATCTCTTTTCATTCCTTCGAGGAGCCCTGCGGCGCAGCGTTCGGGAGGAAGTAAGATGGGAAGACTCCAGAATTTCTCGTTATCATCCTGCATTTTTTTCTTCTGTTCTTTAGTCCCGACAAAACGGGTGTTATGGCTTATCTCGGTCTTGAAACCTCCGGCGACAAGACAGGAAACAATGATTCCTTTGGGACGAAGATAGGCGGAAAGACCGCTGGTTAGGCCGAGAATAACGACTTTTGTAGTGATATAAGCCGTATTGAGCGTTTCCGAACCGTAGCTGAGAGCCTGAATCGAGGAAACGTTTACTATGTAGCCGTTCCCGCGTTCCAGAAAATGCGGCAGGAAAGCAGTAATCGTTCGGATGTATCCCATAAGGTTTGTATTTATGATATATTTCCAGTCGTCCAGGCTGATATCTTCCGGCAGACCGCGTACACCGACCGCGGCGTTATTTATCAGGATGTCTACACCGCCGAACATATCGATAGACTTGTCCTTTATCTCGATTACACTGTTATCATCGGCAACATCGCACCGGAGAGGAACAGCCCGTTTGCCAAGGCTTTCTATTTCACGTGCAACGGTTTCCATATTGGGACCGTTCCTCGATGCCAGGATTATATCAGCCCCTTCTTTCGCCAGTGCAAGCGCTATTTCTTTGCCGATTCCTCCGGAAGAACCCGTAACCAGCGCGGTTTTTCCTCTAAAATCCATCAAATTCTCCTTATCCGGTATTAACTTGTATTATTCCAGCTATTTACGGGTCGTATTCCATAGTCTTGATCCAGGTACCGGAAAGGATGGCTTTACTAATTAGGCAGGACAAGCCATACGCAGGCGATGAAAGCGTCGGCCTGTTTCCGGGAACACTGCTTTAACAGGTAGAAGTCCGACTACAGGTCAGGTGAAGTCCTGGATGAAGGCGGTTCCATGCCGAAGGGACGGACATCCGTCATGATGAACGGCGTATCTACCTTAGTAATAGTCAAAGGATTGTGAGGAAGACCTCCGGGGACGATCACTGCAGTAGGTTGCGTGATCCTGTGGAGTTCCATTTCCTTGCCGAGGGCAATCTCGGCTTCCCCGCCGAGTTTTGTGATGTCATCGGTATCAGCTCCCATGAAGAATAATATCTCCGGGTTCTGATGGACATGCGGTTTATCGGGAATCGGACCGAATCGATAAGGGGCTTTTTTTAATGTTTCACACATGATTATGAAGTCGAATCCGGTGTCCTTACCGTTGATCACTCCCAGGTGCCCTCCGGAATCATCCGGGTTAAGCTGCCCGTAGCTCCAGGGGCCTTTTCTTATAAAGGGCACCCGGATAAACTGACTCATGTATTTCGAGCCGAAACCGGCCAGGGGCCGGTTCTCGAACTGGCTCTTCTCACTTTCGACGGGTATTTTCTCAGGTTGAGCGGTGTTCGATATCTCCAGCAGGAAAATCCGCCTGTCCATCTTGAGAATATTTGCTGGCATGTGCGGCATTCCGGCCGGGATGCCGATGGCAGTGGAAGAGGTAAGCATGTACCGTTCATTGTCTTCACCGAGAAAGACGTCGATCTCCGCTCCGAGGTCACTCATGTCGTCGGTGTTACCGCTGAACCAGTAATGCACTTGGTTGTAGTCATGCTTGTGAGATTCGCCTATCTGTCCACCTGACCAGTGGGTGCCGAACTCGATTATTACATCCATTCCCAGATCTTCCGGTCCCAGCCTGGTGCCCTGCCTGAACGAACCGTAGCCGTAGTCGGTAAAGGTAAGAGGTTTCACGTATTTGTCATATTGTCCCATGTTTGGATAATCTCCTTCCTGCGTGTTTATTAAAAGAAATGCGGTCTTATAGTGTTAGTGATTATAGGCAAACGGATTCGGGAAATCAATTAATGATGAGTGATTTTCTTTACCATCTCTATCTCGCCCTGTTTATCTGTGACCTGCCCATCCAGTCGGGCTTCTAGAAGTTTTCCGAGGATTTCTTTCATATGAGGTCCGGGTTGGATACCCATTTTCTCCAGGTCTTTGCCGGTCAGAGCTGTCCTGACGTAGCGGAGTTTATCGAGATAAAGACCGATATTTCTTTTTACCGTTGGAATATCGGCAGCAATAGATACGGTAATTACCGCAGTATGCGATACACCGTGCAGGAGATTATATATCTCACTCGGTTTTATTCCGGTCGCTGACAGCTCGTTCAGTCTGCCTTTCAGCAGGCTGGTATCTTTCAAGGTCTGAGTCTGCAATTTGCGTAAACCCAAGCTCCTGATCAACTCTTCGGTTTCCTCCTTGGTCAGCCGGTAGGCAAGCAGCGCCAGGTAGAGTTCGATTGTAGGAGAGTCCGGTGATACCACCTCGCACGCTCTCCTGAATTTATCGCTTGTCCAGTCATCACCTAGCAGTAACTGATGCAGTTTTTCAAGCACTCCCAGTTCGGCGGCGCGGCGTATAGTCTTTTCGGGGTATTCTTCCTTCAGAACCAGTTCGAGTTCATGGCGTATCCGGTCGCGGCTGATATTGTCCAACATGTTTATATCTCGCTTCAACAGGCTCAGCGTATCCGGTTCCAGCGTGAAATCCAGCCGCTGCTCGTAGCGTACCGCTCTCCAGATACGGGTGGCGTCGTCGATAAAACTTTTTTCATGGAGGATTCTTACCAGCCGTTTCTCGATATCTTCACGACCATTGTATGGATCTATCAATTCACCAGACGAGATATCTACAGCCAGGCTGTTTATGGTGAAATCCCGGCGGGAAAGGTCAGTTTTGATATCTCCGGCTTTCACTGTCGGAAGAGCACCCGGCCTGGGGTATGTTTCCGAACGGGCAGTAGCGAAATCCACACTCCTGACTTCCCATTTCACGGTAGCGGTGCGGAAACGGGTGTGAAGCGTCACCTTACCTTGCACGATTTCCGCAAAAGACCGGGCAACCTCTACCGCATCACCCTCAACGACGAGATCAAGATCAAGGCTGAGACGCGATAGGAGCAGATCTCGTACTATCCCGCCGACCATGTACAGTTTATACTGGTGTTGTCCGGCTACTTTTCCGGCGATTGAAAGAATTTCCTGTATTTCCGCTGGAAGCCGGTTCTTTATCAATTCCGAAATGTTATCAGTGTGTTCCATCTTTTCCCAGTCTTTGCCGTGCAGTCAGAATTATATCACATCGGTGTTCATTCATTTCAGGTTGTTGCATGCCAAATAAAGATACAGGCGTGATTTTGTGGTTTTTACTCTGATTCTGTTGACCGTGAATCTGTTTACTGTTAGGATGGAAAACGTACGCTAACTTAATTGGGAGAGAAAGAGAAAACTGAAAGAAACTACCGAGCGCCTGGGTTACGCGCCGTTGGGGAAACTCCTTCTCAGCTTAAGCCTGCCTGCTATAACCTCACTGGTAACCATGGCGCTTTATAATATTATAGACACCTTCTGGGTGGCGAGAATAGGTCACGAACCGATAGCGGCACTGACCGTAATACTTCCATACTCAATCATAATTATGGCTTTGGGTGTAGGTACGGGCGTGGGTGTGAGTTCGCTCGTATCCCGCCGTTTCGGTGAAGGCGAGATAGAGGTAACGAATCATGTTGCCGGGCAGATATTTTCGCTGACGATAGTTTTTGGAGCTGCCTTCCTTGTGGCTGCGGTATTCTTCGCCGACGAAATCCTCAGATTGTGCGGAGCGACTCCTGACATCATGGAGTATGGCAGGCAGTACCTGACGGTTATCGGGTTTGGCGGATTTTTTGTGTTTTTCGGAATGGTTTCTTCGGAATTGTTGCGTGGTTCCGGTGACGCTGTCAGACCGATGATCTTCATGGTGACGGCTGGTGTCATTAACATTGTACTTGATCCGTTTCTCATATTCGGATGGTGGATATTCCCTGAAATGGGTGTCAGCGGGGCTGCCCTGGCTACAGTCATAGCCCAGGGAGTCGGAGGAGGGCTGGCGTTGATATATATCGTAGCCCGGAAATCTACTTACCGGATTAAGATGTCATACTTGAAACCTGACTTCAATATCATCAGGGACATTTATAAGGTCGGACTGCCTTCGATGCTGACAGAGGTTTCCGAAAGTATCTGTTTTATTTTGCTGAATAACGTCCTTGCCGGTTACGGTTCCATGGCTATCGCAGCGGTAGGTATTATTATTCGAGTCATAGATTTCGCCTTTATGCCTATAATCGGCATAGCCGAGGCTTTATTACCCATTATCGGCTTTAACTATGGTGCCCGTATCTGGAAGCGGATGTGGGGTTCACTGAAACTGGCGGGTACGTGGTTGGTAGTACTTCTCGGAATTGCTACCATTGTTATGGAAATACTGGCTCCTCAACTCGTGGGTATATTCAGCCAGGAAGAAGAAATGCTTGAGCTGGCTGTACCGGCAATGAGGTTAGTAATCATTGCGTTACCTTTTATCGGACTGGCCATCATATTTATCGTTACCTTCCAGGCAATGGGAAAGGGCAGAGAGGTCCTGCTCCTGTCACTGGCACGGCAGTTTATTTTCTTTGTCCCGTTGATATATATACTGCCCGGGTTTATGGATGTAACAGGAGTATGGGTCGCATTGCCTGTCTCGGATGTATGCGGGTTTCTGGTAACCGGATCCTGGCTGCTGCGCGAGTACAGGAAAATGCGAAAGACAGGCGGATGGAAAGATCTTCCTGAGTCAGGCGATTTAAATACCGGAGATTCACAGGTTGGCGGTTAGTCTTCAGTTACAGTCAGTTTTTGTTTTGCCCTGTATCTTTTAATACTGTTCAGGTGTCTTTTTTTTGCTACATCACTCATATTTTTATACTTATGGCTTTCGGTATAACACCTTGTGGAGCAGTATGTTCTCCGGTTGGACGGGATAACGGCACCGCATTGTTTACAAACTCTGGTCGAATTATGATAGGAGTTTATCTGGCTGATTGCCGTCGTTGACCACAGCAGATATTGACCGTTGTTGGCCGTCCATTCCTTGGCGGGAGTAATCACCCCGTTGTTGTACAGGTCCAGGACGTGGTGACGGGAGAAGCCGAATAATCTTCTAAGCTGTTCGGTCGACATCAGCTTGTGCTTGGTCGAACCATAATTACTGATAAGTATCTGTCTGATTCGTTCTTTTGATTTTCCTGTTTTATCAGCTATCTGCTGTAGTGTCGAGCCGGAGCGACGCATAGCGTAAATGGCATTGATATTAACATTACTTCTGGTTCTTATTGATATTTCCACAATCATACCTCGTAATATCAGTTGGTATACCCTATTTTAGGAAACGATTATCCGGACAGAAGTATTACATGGATTATCCAGAAATTTCATTCCCTAGTGTATAATATGATATTCCTGCAATTCTGACATCGGTATATATACCTTTTTTATATACGTATATTTCATGATAATTTTAGATACACTCAAGTGAAAATACCTGTTGTTCAAAAAACAGCACATATAAAGGTGACACACAGTTAAGGGAGGTGAGGGTGGATAAAGAGTGTTAAATAACACCCGCGGTGGATATCCACCCTCCGTATGAAGAAGGGAACCAAGCTATTTATTACCCGGACAAGGAACCGATAGGGAGAATCCATCGATCATATTTGGTATATACAATTATCGCAGCTGAGCCGTATACGGCCGCTCCTCCACAGATAAGACCTACTACACCCGGTATTACCGCCGGCATCATATCATAAAAATGTAATGCTAACAGGGCGAATAAAAGCACCAGACTGAGAAAAATGAGTACGTGAAGTCGTGATATCTTGAAGGTTCCTATGCTCATGTAAGCGGTAAAAACACCCCAGCAGATGCACAGCCATGCAAGACCGGGTCCATCCAGTTTGATCAGTCCTATCCACTGCAGTAGAAACCCAAGGCTTAAACCCAGCCAGAATGATCCGTATGAAGCGAATGCGGTGAAACCGAATGCATCACCTCTTCGAGCGTCGATAATTCCTGCGATTATCTGGGCTATCCCTCCCCAGAAAAGCCCGTAGACCAGAGGGATGGTGCTGTCAATCAAACCTATATTATGTATCTGTAACAGAATAGTATTGAAACCAAAACCTGCCAGTCCGACAGCACCTGGATTTGCCCACTGGTTTACTTCATTTTTGGTAATTTCACGTTCCATATAAAATCAATAATACCTGTTCAGGATCGGGACGCCATCAGCAATTATGCTTATTTCTATATAATGGTAAATACCGGTGATGTTATATGCATAAGATAAAATTGTGTCATCGATTGCCATATACCCCGGTAATTCATATAATTAATCTAACAGATGAAAATAGCAGCAATCGTCGGCATGGCAGGTTCCGGTAAATCAGAAGCAGCCGCTCGATTCGAACAGAACGGATTCAAGCGGATACGGTTCGGTGATATCACGGATGAGGAAGTTACTCGCAGGGGCTTGCCGTTGAATGAAGAAAATGAACGTGCAGTCAGGGAAGCATTACGCCGTGAAAATGGTATGGCTGCATACGCGATTCTGAACAAGCCTAAAATAGATACTGCGTTAAAAGCTTCCAATGTAGTGGTCGATGGACTATATTCCTGGGAGGAATACCTGTTTTTAAAAGAGTGCTACGGAAACGATTTGTATGTTATCGCGGTATACTCATCTCCTGGCACGAGGCATTCAAGGCTAGCCGCAAGGAAAATACGGGGATTGACAAAGGAAGAATCTTACGGCAGGGATAAAGTTGAAATAGAGAACATTAACAAAGGTGGACCTATCGCCATGGCGGATTTTACCATTGTTAATGAGTCCACCATGGAAAACCTGATCACCGAAACGGATAAGATAATATCGAGGGTAAATGAATGACTGATATAAGCAGGCCGGATTTCGATGAATATATACTGAAGATAGCCTCGGTGGTGGCTGAACGCTCGACCTGTCGGCGTCACCACATGGGTGCAGTAGCGGTAAGAGACAAACATATCCTGACTACGGGCTATAATGGTGCCCCCGCCGGGCAGAAAGACTGCCTGGAACTCGGTTGTATCCGGGATGAAATGAACATAGCTTCCGGTGAAAAGCAGGAAACCTGCCGGGCTATTCATGCCGAACAGAACGTAATTATCCAGGCTGCACTCCATGGTATCAGTCTTGAAGGCAGCACTATATACTGCACTCATACTCCCTGCGTTCTATGTGCCAAGATGCTGGTAAATGCAAGAATAGAAAGGTTTGTAAGCTTCAGTAAGTACAGCGATGACAGGTTTATCGACTTGTTCAGAGAAGCGGGTATCGAGATTGATATAAGAGACAGGCCGCCGTCTGAGATTAGTTATCTGGATTAAGTGGTTACTGTAGCGTTGTTATTAGAAATTATTCGAGTATGTATCGAAGTGGTCAATCGATGATAACCCGTGCCGAAAGGGAATACCCGAAACGACCGATAGCCTCGGTGGCAGTCTGCGTATTCCAGGATTGCAGAATTCTTCTGGTACAACGTGGCACTCCACCGAGTAAAGGGAAGTGGAGTATTCCCGGTGGCGCAATCGAACTCGGAGAGTCTTTGAGAGATACCGCGAAACGGGAACTGGATGAAGAATGTGGTGTAGAAATCGAGGTAGGTGATATATTCGATGTTGAGAACTTTCTTATCCGAGATGAAGACGATCGTGTTCAGTATCACTATATTGTGACATACCTGACAGCGACTTATATCACCGGAGATATAAGACCGGGTTCCGAAGAACTGGATGTTTGCTGGGTAACCAGAGAGGAATTGATGAAACTTGATATGAGTCCTGTTGTCCGGGATTATATGCTCAAGGCTTTTGATACAGTGAAATTAATTAGTTAAGAACTTGACATTAGTGATACAATTAGTTAGAAACACGAGTAGTAAATGACTGAATCAATCATAATCGAAGGTCTGACCAAGTACTACGGCAAGTTTCTTGCCCTGAATGGGCTGTCTCTGAAGGTAGAGGAAAACTCGAACATCGGACTCCTCGGTCCGAACGGTGCGGGTAAGAGTACTACTCTTAAAATTCTGTGCGGTTTAATACGTTCTTCATCGGGCAGTGCTTATATTCACGGGATCAACATTGCCGAGAAACCTGAGCAGGCTCTTGCCAAAATCGGCGCCATTATCGAGACACCTGAATTCTATTCGTATCTTACACCTGAAGAGATACTGGGTTACCTCGGAAAGATTCGGGGTATGAAAGGCAGTTATCTGAAACAGCGAATCAAGGAAGTGATCGAACAGGTCAGGCTTGAGCAATGGAACAAGCAAAAAATCGAAAAATTTTCCAGGGGAATGAAGCAGCGTCTCGGTCTTGCCCAGGCACTACTCCACGATCCTCCGGTGCTAATCCTGGATGAACCCGGCTTGGGGCTGGACCCACGTGGAGTGGTGGAATTCCGGGCAATAATCGAGGAAGTAGGGAAGGATAAAACGGTATTTTTTGCTTCTCACCAGCTCACGGAAGTTTCCCAGGTATGTAAAGAAGTGGCAATTATCGATCACGGCAAGCTGCTTGCTTATGACAGCATTACGGAACTTGAGAAAAAATATGAATCACTCGAACAGGCATACCTCCAGCTGACAGGAGGTGAACTGTGATAGAGTTTGAGAAACTCAGAATAGTAGCCGCATATGAATTTCTGAAACATGTTCGCCGGAAGAGGCTGTATGTAATTCTCGGGTTAACATTAATTTCCGAGTTAGCGGTCATTATCCTTATGCCGCTACTGATGGATGGTAAATATCCGGATAGTGTTATAGCGATGGCTGCCACACTTACTGTCGGACCGAGTCTTGCTACCATCGGGGCTGTCTTTTTTGCCGGTGACGCGATAGCCGGTGAATTTGAGGGAAAAACCGGTTTTATACTTTTTACCAACCCAATTAAAAGGACTACCCTGATTCTGGGTAAATACCTGGCAAGCTGCGCCGCGGTTATCCTGCTGGTAATCTTTGGATATATCATCACAGTCATCACTCTTCTGGCGATATACGGCGAAATCCCCAGCGAAACCTTGAACTCCTTCGGCCTATGTCTGCTTTTCGGTGGCGCTGTTCTATCGATCACCTTCTTCTTCAGCTCCATCTCAAAGGGATCGATGGGCGCAACGGTGATAACCCTGGTTGTGATTATGGTTATTTCCGGAATAGTGGAAAGTGTCCTGGTGATGGCTGGGAAACCTTACTTCTACCTTCCCTCTGTTGGTGGTGACAGTATTGCCTTGGTATATGGTGGGATGGACCTTTATGAAAGTATGATGCCGACAGGTGCCGCCGGGGCGCACGGAATGGAAATGTTCCTTAATATGAAGTTGCCCGATATAGGACATATCGCCTATTCTACAGCCGGGTATATGGTAGTCTGCCTTGGCTTGAGTCTATGGATAAGCAGGAGACGCCAGTTAGCCTGAAGGAATGATAAGGAAATGGCAGCTGGATAATACGATGTCTGTATCTCATGCGAAAGTAATCATCAACCCGGCGGCTGGAGCAAACAAAACCTACAAAAAATGGCCCCAGTTAAACCGTCTTCTCGATCATCTCGGACTGTCGTTCGATCACCAGTATACGGAAGGAGCAGGACATGCCATCGAAATTGCCCGTGACGCCGCTTCGGACGGATACAGGTATCTGGTTGCCGTCGGAGGTGACGGAACGGTTAATGAGGTAGCCAACGGTATTCTGAATACCGGGAATGCCGGTGAAGTCTCGTTCGGTGTGGTAAGTACAGGTACAGGAAGCGATTTTGCCCGTTCTGCCGGTATACCCATGGACTCTCTCAATGCCTGCTCAGTCTTGACAAGCACAAAAAGAATGGTAATCGACGCAGGAATCGTTGAATACTATAAGAATGGACAAAAAACTCAACGATATTTTGTGAATGCAGCCGGAATCGGATTCGATGCAGCGGCAGTGGAATCCACTGAGAAAATCCCGAAATATTTCGGAGGAACCATTCCTTATTTAGCAGGATTGCTTCGTACATTAATCGGCTACCGGAACAAGTCTGTCGTGATGGATATAGACAACAGGATTAAGTCCGCGAAAATTCTCGGTGTGATCGTGGCAAATGGTAATTACCTGGGCGGTGGTATGCATGTAGCGCCCGATGCCGTGATAGATGATGCCCTCCTGGATGTAGTGGTAATAGGGGATGTCGGTAAGTTCGATCTGCTTAAATCATTACCAATGATTTACAAGGGAACTCATGGCGATCATCCCAAGGTTAGTATCGAGAGGGCTGCCGCAGTGTCCATCGATACCTCGGAACGCGTTCTTGTTCACGCGGACGGCGAATTATTGGGTGAAGGCCCGGCATCATTCAGGTTGATACCTTCGGCTTTAAGCCTGGTGGTTTAGCTGATTCCAGGCGTGACTCATATCTCAAAGCCATTAAGGATTGTTATTAGTATGGAGGAGGTTTGTTTGTGAAAATCGATCTTAATGATGGAAATGCCAGAGAGATGCACCATATTTTGATGAGTATAATCGCACCGCGTCCGATAGCCTGGGTTTCCACGGTAAGTAAAGACGGGGTAAATAACCTGGCGCCGTTCAGCGCTTTCTGCGTAATGAGTGTTAATCCGGCAGTTGTCGGTTTTAACTCGGCTGCGTTCCGTGATGGACGGAAAAAAGATACGTTAATGAATATAGAATCGAGTGGTGAATATGTGATTAACATGGTCGATGAGTCACTTGCAGAAGCGATGAATATCAGCTCAGCCTCTTTCCCTCCTGAAATAGATGAATTTCAAGAAGCTGGTCTTATACCGGTCAAAGCTGATCTTGTGAAAGCCCCGATGGTCGGTGAATCACCGGTCAGTCTTGAATGCCGATTGAGACAGATTCTGAAATTCGGCGAAGAACCGATGACAAACAACTTTATCATCGGCGACGTCCTCCTCATACACGTGAAAGACGAATATTATATCAGTGAAGAGATAAACGCTTCATCACTGAAGCTTATCGGAAGATTAGGTGGTAGAGGAATAGACCGGTATTGCAGAACAACAGACAGCTTCGAGATGCAGAGACCTGTTTAGTGTCCTCTACTCTTAACCGATATTTTCATTCTGGTACGTTCCGCTGTACCCTTCGGTATTTTCCGTCAATCTGAAGAACACAAGTTGAACGATCCGGGCATTTTTCTGTACCCGAAAACCCTCCGGGTGGTACACGTTGAGAAGTGACTCGGAACGTCCGGAGTATCCCGCGTCCCAGACCGCTGTACCTACTGTTACGCCGCACCGCAGCAGGCTTGACCTGGGTCTGGCCAATGCCATAACATTGTTAGGCAGGTGGACTATCTCGTTATACGTGATCGAGTAAATACCGGATTCGAGGTTGATGAATCCTGTGCCGTCGAATTCCAGTGGAGATAATTCGGATACAACTCGTTCGGTATTACTGACGGCAACCTGCCCTGGGGTCTTAAGGAGGGAAATGTCACGTAACGTGATATCGAAGCCGTTAGGCTGGACTTGCGTGTTCATGTCCAGGTACCCTTCGACCAGGGGGGGGTCCTGATCGATTAATTTTCGAATATCATTTGCGGACAGGACGGCAGTCATATTACTAAGTTAGTATAACATTTTGGGATGAATGCAGCGATTAAGTGGGAGAAAATCGATTGAAGAACAATAAATACAAGCTGCTGGTGGTGGATATCGACGGGACGATTCTCGATACCAACAATAGAATTTCGGATATCGATAAACAGGCATTAAAAGATGTAGTTAATTTCGGGATACCGGTAGCCCTTTCCACGGGACGGGTAGTACAGGCGAGCTTGAGATTTCTGAAACAGCTTGAACTTGACGGATACCATATGTTTTTCGACGGGGCTCTGGTGTACAGTCCGGAAAAGGACGAGGAAGTGTATGTCGATTCGATCAGCGCCGACATTATCGGGGAGATGATCAAATTTTCACGCCTGATCCAACTTGATTTCGACCTTTATTCAATCACGCAATTCTTTGCCGAGAGAGAATCCCGGGCAACCGACATACGGCGTGATTTCTTCAAACTGGACGCGACAATAATCGATTTCAGGGAAATTCAGCATAAAGAACGGTTCATCAAGGGAACTCTCGTCGTTTCAACCGCTGAGGAGAAACAGAAAGCCAGGAATTTTATCGATCATTTCAATGATAGGCTGAATTTCTCCTGGACAAAAACACCGGCATATCCTGATGTCGATTTCATAAATATCATTGCCAATGATGTATCGAAGGGTAAAGCGCTGAAAGCGCTGACATCCTTCATGGGAATATCATTGAACGAGGTGGCAGCAATCGGGGACGGAATGAACGATATTCCTTTGCTGGCTTCTTCAGGCCTGGCAATTGCGATGGAAAATGCTCCTGACGAGGTAAAGGCAATTGCCGACCATGTCACTCTGGATGTCGATCACCAGGGAGTAGCTGAAGCCGTGAAAAAATATATTCTGTGAAACTGTAGTTCAGAATAAACACCTGGCAGGGACGGAGGTATTATGAGAATACTGGCAGCGGTGCAGGGAGACTATGGAAGACGAATAGCGGAAAATGTTTCTGAAAGAATGCCTGACGACTGGGAACTTGAGACGATTACACTTCCACGGGCATTACCTGTACTGATCGATGAACCCGAAGAGTTCCTGCCTTCCGGTATACCGTCTGCGGAACTTTTACTCGGACTTATCGAGTCCGATGGTGCTGCGCAGCTAATTCCAGCCCTTGCGCGTGTCAGCGGAGTAAAGTCGGTAATAGTGCCGGTAGATGATCCTGCCTGGCTGCCGCTGGGTCTTCAAGGCCAGATAGAGCAGGAAATGAAAAGGGATGGTATACAGAGTGTTTACCCGAGGACTTTCTGTACACTGACGGAGAACAGTACTGGATATCGGAGTAATACCGTACCGTACGATGACGAGGTGATTTCCTTGTTTGCCCGGTATTTTGGTCGACCTAAAATCAAAATTACATTGGATGATAGCGATAAGATAATCGTTTCGGTCGTGGTCGAACGCGGTTCTCCCTGTGGGTCTACCTATCATGCAGCCGAAAAAATGGTTGGAATGTCAGTCAATGATGTAGTACCCCGTGCCGGACTTGTAGTCCACCAGTTTCCCTGCCTGGCATCCATGCAGCAGGAAGAGATCGATAAGGGAGTTTTTAAGCCGTTGATGAACGTATCCGGGTACGTGATGAACGAAGGGGTTGAAGCTGAGTTAACATCGGCCGACTGATTCGCAGCCGATTTTCTAGTATTAAGTTGCCGCAAATACAGTTATAATTATTTCGTTCGCCCCCGTATCAAGTACGGGGCAAGCTCTGAGCTTGTCGAAGGGCGCCGTTATGGTTCGACAGGCTCACCACGAACGGCTTGGTTATCCCACTTTTCTGAGAAAATAGATACTAGGCAGTGCCTTCAGCCGAACTTCTGCGACGGAGAATCAGGACAACGACCAGGAATATTACTAATACGAGACTACCGATAGATGTCCCGATAAGCCGCCAGTCGACTTTAAAACTGGCGGTTATGTTTTTATTACAGTCCATAACGACAAACACCGGGTTATCCATGGTTGTGAGGTGTTTTCCCCAGCCATTAAAAGAGTACCCAAAAGAAGGAATCGCTTCAAGGGCTACGACAGTGCCCTGGCTGTAATTTTTTATATATGGGAATGACCAGGGTTCGGTAAGATCGATCTTCATGGAGCCGCCGCCGGTACTGACATCCACGGTCAGAATGAAAGAATCCCCTGCTCAGCCTGCATTCGTTGATTCAGGCGGAGTTATGATAACAGCCATTAGCACCAGAACAGGCGCTAATGTGAGAGCTGCAAGAATCTTGATTATTTTTCTTGTAGTACCAGTCTGAATATTCATTATTTATTATCTCTTAAATAGTTTTTTCCACCATGATTTATTGTCGTCGATTCCCTGTATGACGAAGGTATGTTCACATTTGCCACAGCGCCACGTCTTATACTGCTTGTTGTAATACGTGTTTGAACTTCCACAGCGCGGGCAGGTCGACCTGATTTTTCTCGCTGTTTCTTTGTCCATCTGGTCCCAGTATTCATCATGCCAGCCGGGCCGTCCGGGCATATTATCCTCCTGGTAGGTTATTAATCATTATAACACTAATTATAAATGTCGTGATTATGTTCTTACATATGCAGTTCTATAATGTCACCATCCTGCAGGATGTGGTCTCTTTTTGCCATTACGCCATCATGCTTACCCGATCCCCAGATACGGGCAAATTTTAGATTAGCGGCGAAGTCTTTATGAACCTCGGTAGCGGCGTCCGCCAGCGTGCTGCCCGTGGAGAGTACGATAGGATCGTCCATGTCAGGTTTCTGTCCTGGTGTCTTGGTGTAGACACGGATAATCTCCAGGAGCTGGAAAATAGCGAGCTTTAGTTCCTCAAGGCCGGTTCCCCTGGCTGCCGAAATAGCCAGTACCGGGAACTCATCGTGATACAGTTCTTCCAGCACCTCGAAATTTTCATTTGCCCCTTCAATATCTATCTTGTTGCCGATAATCAGCGCTTTTATATAATGTCTGATTATGTCTTCTTTCTCTTCGCTTTCGTCTGCTGTTTTACCTATGCCTATACGCATGTCGGCCAGTTCTGAGGTAATGGTTTCCATCTGTGAAAGCGGGTCTTCCGAAAGGTCTATCACTATCAGCAGGGCATCCGCCCTGACCAGGTTAGGTGGCAGGAGAGCCAGGGTCGATCCGGGTACCAGCGGTGGTGTATCGAGTAACTGAATCTGTATATTCTCGAACTCCATCATCCCGGGTAATATGGTATAGGTTGCGAACGGATATTCCGCTACTGTGGGAGAAGCATTGGTCAGGACGTCAACCAGTTGAGATTTCCCGGAATTCGGTGTGCCGATAACCGGGACCTGGGCGGCGCCTTCCTTCTGGACAGTCATTGCCGCTCTCTGGGCTGCCGCTTTTTTACCGCCGGACTGCATAAGCTTGGCGATTCTTCGCCTTAGATCGGCTTTAAGGTGGTCGGTACCCTTGTGCTTCGGCATAATAGCCAGCATTTCTTCAAGCGCGGCTATTTTTTCAGGGGCGGTTTTCGCCTCGCGGTAGCGTTTTTCGGCGTCAAAATAATGTGGGGGCAGATTGGTTGGCATTTTTCTGACTACGCTCCACTAAATTTCTTTATCTTTAAATTATACCTTATCATCTCTGTTTTAATGAAGCCGGTGTTTCATATAGCAGTCAAAGACAAAAACTTCACTACTTGTACCTGTAATTTTTTTAATACTCTTGTTTTCTATATTTCATTCACATATAATCATTGATGTTTTGAAACTATACGAATCAATCAGGAATTTACTCAATCAATGGGACTGGGCATTATTCGGTCTTATATTTCTCTATATGGCATTACCCCGATTTTACCGATCTTACAGTGTATACCTTATTGGAAACGCCATTCCTGATACTAACGCCTTGGCTACTATAGCTCAATGGCAATTTATCGAACTCCTTCTCGAAGTTGTACAGGAAACATTTGTACTGGCAATCTTTTTCTTTGTTGGTAGGGGGATTCAGAGAACCGAAGGCCCCGGACCATCAATCAGAACTGCGTACACATTAATACTGATATTCAGTGTTGTACTGGCAGCGGCCCTGTTCTTTTTATCCGAAAGTTTTGTCTCTATCATCGGGACCCCAGAAAGTATTCAGGTAACAACATCACAATTCCTCAAGATAAAAACAGCTACAATCCCGCTATTTCTTTTAAGTATGGCTTCCGTAATAATCGTTGAGACTGTAAATCGCAAGAAGTACCTGTTGACAATCGCCATCCTGCAAGTGGTGTACCAGTTCGTTTTTGACAGCCTGTTTTATGGAGGATATGTATTTTCATTAAATCTTGGAGTTCTTGGCGTTGCCTGGTCCGAGATAGTATCTGGAACGTGCCTGTTTATTACTATCCTGATATTGTTGCGAAAGATAATATTTCACAAAGTACGAAACTTTTTTTCATTCTTTACTCTCAAGGACTGGAAGGTATATTTGCGAGTAGGGGGATGGTCAGGTCTGGATAGCCTCGTACGGAATGTAGCGTACTTTTTCATGATTGTCAGACTACTGAATCTCCTGGGAGAAAGCAGTATCGGTGGATATTACCTGGCAATGCATATCATCTGGAGCTTCCTTCTTGTCCCGATTCTTGCCTTAGCTGAGAGTACGCGGGTAGTGATAGCTAATCATTCGGAAGATATTCAAAAAGTTCGCCAATTGTGGTATTCAGCCTTAGTTATCGGTGGGATCATCGTTGTTATCTGGGTTATCCTTTTACCTTTCTGGGGAAATTTTGCGAGTTTGTTAAATTCAAATGTCGAAATGGTAGAATTTTCCCTCGATGCGATGGGCATACTGATTGTTCCCTATATTTTGCTTGCTCTTAACATTATAACGGACAGTATATTCTATGGAGTTGGAAAGACGCAATACCAGGCATATCAGGCGATTATAACTAATGGCTCTGCTTACGTTATTGCTTTTATTTTATATCTTACCGATGTTTGGACACCGACGTTCATTTCTATTCTTATTCTGTTTGGAATTGGTATAGTAATTGACTCAATATTGACGGTGTATTACGCAATTAGAGTATTATATCCTCGAAAAGGTATGATACTCACTACAACAGGATAGTAATTTATGAGTTATTCTGCAGTAATATTTGATCTTTTCGGTACACTGGTTCCAGATATCGCGGGTTATCCTTATGAACGTGTGGCAACACAAATGGCAGAAGTATTATCAGTTCCATCTGAAAAATTTATCGAATTGTGGTTCGGATTAGTATATGAGAGAAACATAGGTGTATTTGAAACAATCCAGGATAATATCATGCACATATGTAAAAAGTTTAAAGTCGATGTTAGTGAAGATCAGGTATCCAGAGCTACCAGGATCAGGTACGAGTACGTAGAGCAAGCAATGACATCGCCCAGAGTATATTCATTAGAGACAATAACAGAACTCAGAAATAGAGGGGTAAGGATCGGACTGTTGAGTGACTGCAGTCCGTCGGAAGTAGATATATGGCCACTAACTCCTTTCTCAGATATGTTCGATGTTACAATATTTTCTTCCGTGGTGAAATTGAAGAAGCCTGATATTAGTATATTCCAACTTGCAGCACGTAGACTTCAGGTTCATGAAAAGGAATGTATCTATGTAGGTAATGGAGGAAGTAATGAGATAGCTGGGTCTCACAAATCAGGTATGTTTCCTTTATTGATACTTCCCGGCAATGATGCCAGACCGGATTTATATCCTGAAAAAGAAGTTATCGATTATGCTCGGAAATATGGAAGAGTTATCAAAAATCATAGAGAGATTTTAGAATTTTTTGAATGATTACTCATATAGAAAAGAGATTTCATTGTGCTGTTCGGTCTGTGGTGATACTATGAAAGAGAAATGAAAAAGAAACTGGAGAAGACACTTTCAGAGAGAGACAGGCTGGAAATAGAAGATAATTCCCTGATATCAGCCGCTGTTTTAATACCGTTACTGGAAAAAGACGGTGAGTACCATCTTCTGTTCACCAAGCGGACTGATACACTCAGAGATCACAAGGGGCAGATATCTTTTCCCGGCGGGAGATGTGAGAAGCATGACACGACACCACTGGACACCGCTCTAAGAGAATCTAATGAAGAAATAGGGCTTTGTACTGATACGGTCGAGATTCTGGGGGCACTCGACGACAGGCCGACCATGCATACGAATTACCTGATTACACCGTATGTCGGTGTAATTCCGTGGCCGTGCGAATTGAATATCGATCCGGTAGAAGTGGATGAGGTATTCACCGTTCCCGTTTCTACTCTCCTGGACAAAGATACCTTGCGACAGGAAGATGATCCTGCGAATAACGGCACCAGCGATGGTTATTTTTACTACTGTGACAACAGGATAATCTGGGGGGCTACTGCCCGGATTATCACTCAGTTCCTGGATTTATGGTCGATGGCAGCGAAAAAAGACTAATACCCTTGCTAAAATAAAGCTGCTTTCTCTTGACCATCCACACGTTTCACTGTATTCTATTGATTGGCTCAATTGTGAATTTGTATTGAGTATCTGGAGTTACTAATGAAAACAGCGGTTATCATGGATATGTACGGCTGTCCTAACCGATGCAGACATTGCTGGCTAAGGCATGACAGGAATGCGGATACGCCGGTAGAGGAATTCACCTGGTTAGCCGAACAATTCAAGAATTATGAAAGAGACGGGAAACCTTTCTTCGAAGAATTAACTTTCAACACCTGGTACCGTGAACCCGATTATGCCGATAGCTACAAGGAATTATGGGAACTGGAAAAGGAACTAAGCACGGGCAAGGTTCCTCGATTCGAACTGGCAAGTATCTGGCGGCTGGTTAGAGATAAGGATTATGCTACCTGGCTGAAAGAGCTTGGAGTAGAGATTGTCCAGTTAACGCTTTTCGGAACTGAAGAGAACACGGATTATTTCAGGGGTAGAAAAGCGGCGTATAGAGAACATATGCAGGCAATCGATATCCTTCTTGAAAACGGAATGGTGCCGAGGATACAAATATTCCCGTTCTCGACCACGATCGATGATATAAACAGGCTGTACCGGGTCCTGCAGGATATCAAACTCGAAGAACGAGTTAATGCTCTCGGAAAAGAATTTGCGTGTTTTCTGAATACGGTCACTCCGATGGGCAGCGGATTTTATCTGGAAGATATAAGACTCAGGAAAAACGATATAGCCAGATTACCGGAGTATTTTATAGAAAAGACAGTCAAACATTTTAATTATGATGACATAAACGCATCCTGGATGACGGAAGCAGAAATTCTTCCTGAACTCCTGGTAGACGATAACCCTCTTAATCATCATTCGGATCGTGCATTTTATGTAGATTCTGAATTTAATGTATATCCTAACTGTGGGGAAATAGCTGAGTGGTGGTGCCTGGGCAATGTAAAAAGAGATGGTGTCAACATTATCATGGATAACTACCTGAACCGTACCTGTCCGGGATTGAGAATGAACCACGAAGTTCCAATAAGATATTTTGCTGCTAAATACGGTGATAAAATTCGGGATAGAATTTGTGAGAGATCCGACCTGGGATTGAAATGGATAAGGCTTGAAGCAATGAATAACAGGGAAGCTTATGTATAATTATCCATTAAATCATTTTGAATTTCCTGTTGACAGATAATATCCCGTGATATATAATGTCAAGTGAAATTGATTTGATACAAGTAAAATAGATTAAGTAAAGGTTGTTGTATCTACATCTAAAGGCCAGATAATGGAGACATCAGAGCAGAAAACTAACGAAGAAAGTACCGGTAAAGATCATGGCCTTGTATTGATTAATACCGGAAACGGTAAGGGGAAAACCACGGCCGCTATGGGGTTGATGCTGCGTGCCTGGGGACATGACAGGAAAGTAATCATGCTTCAGTTCGTGAAGAATACAAAGGCGAACTTCGGCGAACACCGGGCTGCCAGGCGGATAGGTATTGAGATAATTGCCGGCGGCGCCGGATTTGTTATACCCGGAGTTACCGGCGATGTTGAGAAAAGTATCCGATTGTCAAGAGAATTATGGAGTCGTGCAGCACAAATAATCACTGCCGGCGAGTACGATATGGTCGTCCTTGATGAGTTAAGCTATCCTCTGAAATTTGAATGGCTTGACGTGCAGGAAGTTATCAGTGTACTGCGAAACAGGCCGGATAGCGAACATGTGGTGATTACAGGGCGGGATATGCCCGAGGAATTGATCGAGTTTGCCGATATGGTAACTGAGTTTACCGAGATCAAGCATCATTTTAATAACGGCATCGAAGCTCAACCGGGAATAGAATTTTAATAGTTGGCGTTCACTCATTCCATTCACCTCGCTTCCCTTCCCGGTCGTCTCGGGAAGGGAAGGCACGGGGTGACTACAACCTATCCTCTACGGCGATCAGATACCAATACTCATTGTTGCTAATACCCCACAATTGCTATAATGAGGGAAAATCTACCAGACTTTTAGTTCAGTCAAGCGTGGTGAATTATGATCGAAGTATTACGTAATAAAAATCTGACGACCAAATTCCAGATTCTTGCTGAAATAGCGGACAGGGGACCTGAGATCCAGCAGAGAGAGATTGCCAGGAAACTTGATATTACTCCGCAGGCCGTATCCGATTATATTGCCCAGCTTATTAAAGAGGACATGCTCATATCGAGAGGCCGTTCAAGTTACAAGGTTACCAACGAAGGCATAAACTGGGTAATCAAAGAACTGAAAGAGCTGAACAATTACAGTATCTCAATACAGAGGGCTGTTAACAGTATATCGGTCAGTGCCGCGATAGCGGCAGATGATCTGATGAAGAACCAGCAGGTAGGACTCAGGATGAAAGATGGATTATTATTTGCTTCTTCGAATACCGATGCGAGTGCAACAGGTATAGCGACCACTGCTGCCAAGTCAGGTGATGATATCGGAATATCGGATATCAGGGGGATTGTTTCTCTTGAAATTGGTAAAGTGGTAATCGCGATAGTTCCCGGAATAGAGAAGGGTGGCTCGGGGAAAGTGAATTATGATGCACTGGGCAGATATATCAAAGGAAGTCAGTTCGTAGTTTCTATGGGATTAGAGTCGTATGCCGCTTTAAATAAAGCAGGCGTGGAATTTTATCAATTCGGCGCAATCGAAGCGGCTATTGAAGCAGCGAAGTGCGGACTGAATCCACTCGTCGTCTGTGTTGAGAATGAAGTATCCAGACTTATATCAAGGCTGGAACAGGAACGGATTAACTACGAACTGCGAGAAGTGTCAAAGAAATAATAGCCTTTATCAATATCCGACTGTATCACGGAAAAACTGACAATCGACTTATCACAACCTCCGTCAAGGAATAATCGTTTATGCTTGTTTATCTTTATATTTTACCTCTGGCACTCATGATCGACCTGATCATAGGAGAATATCCTGCTTTTCTTCATCCGGTAACATGGATAGGAAACGTCATTTCGTTTCTGTTGAAAGCAGCACCCGGAAAAGGATCGGCACTGCAGTTTCTTTACGGCGTGTTAATGGTTGTTTTTACGGTTATCTTATTTACCGCTCCCGTGGTTTTCCTGCTCCTTTATCTCAGAGACTGGTCGACTATCAGTTTTATTATCGTCGCCGCGCTGCTTTTGAAATCCACATTCTCAATCAGAATTCTGTACCGGCTGGCGAACAACGTAAAACGACTCCTTGATGATGGGAAGATCTACGCTGCCAGGAAAGAGACTTCATACTTGGTAAGTCGCGACACAACCAATCTTAACCAGGAACAGATAACATCCGCTATCGTGGAAATGGAGACTGAGAGTATAACGGATAGCCTGGCAGCACCGCTGTTCTACTGGCTTATTTTCGGTGTACCGGGTGCAATTGCGTATCGCGTGATAAACACACTTGATTCGAGAATAGGATATCACGGGGAGTATGAATACACGGGAAAATTCGCGGCGATACTGGATGATATTTTGAACTTTGTTCCGGCACGGCTGGCAGGACTGCTTCTTGTCGTGTCTGCATATATTGCGAGGAAAAACGGGAGAAAAGCCTGGAGGACTTTGCTGAGCGACCATGGGAAAACAGCCAGCCCGAATGCCGGATGGACAATGTCTGCCGCAGCAGGAGCTCTGGGTATACGACTGGAAAAACCGGGTCATTACCGGCTGGGACATACAGGCAGAGAGCCTGATTCATCGTCGATATCCGGTGGTTTACAACTCGTGATTGTAACATGCCTGCTTTGGTGCTGCATCTGCATCGGGATAATGGGAGTACGATATGCCCTTACAGCCTAGAGAAGCCGTATCGAATTTAAAAGTTGGAGTTCACGGCGGGTTCGATCAAGCTGAACTTGAAACGCTTGGAATAAATCCCGATGAGATAATCGATTTCAGCGTAAGTACCAATCCTGTCGGAATCCCGCCCGGAATATTAAGACAGGTTTCGGTAAAGGATCTATCAAGGTACCCCGATTCACAATCTACTCTTCTGAAGAGAGAAATCGCCCGTATAAGCGGGATTTCTGAGAGTAATGTGCTGGTATGCGGCGGTTCGACCGAGATAATCCGCCTGGTAGTGACAGCGTATCTTGGTGAAAAAGACAGAGTATTGCTGGTAGAACCGACGTATGGTGAGTACCGTTTATCATGCGAAATTGCAGGCGCAGAAGTCAAGACATGTCTCACATCGGCAAAGGATGATTTCAGACCTGATATAAATGTACTGGCAGATTATATAAAGACTGAAAAGCCTAAACTAGTATTTCTATGCAATCCGAATAATCCGACGGGCTACTATCTGAAAAAAAATGAGTTCGAGACAATACTCTCAGCAGCGTCAGAGTCGCTAGTCGTCCTTGACGAGGCTTATATTTCCTTTGTAGAACAGGCCTGGTTATCTACCGGGTATATCGATCGAAACAACCTGCTGATAGTACGCTCCATGACCAAGGATTATGCCCTTGCCGGCTTTCGTCTCGGGTATGCTCTTGCAGGCGAAGAGATTATTAACGTACTGAGTCGAGTTTGCCCTCCATGGAATGTGAACACCATCGCACAGAGGGCCGGCATTATGGCTTTACAGAATAAGGAATATCTTGAAAAGAGCCAAGAGCGGGTATTCAGGGAGAAGACATATCTGGTGGCAAATCTGGAAAAACTGAGATATCTCTGCGTTCCGTCCAACGCCAATTATTTCCTGGTAAAGGTTAATAATGCCGCTGAGTTCAGAAAACAACTCCTGGTCAGCAAGAGAATACTCGTCAGAGACTGCACTTCATTCGGACTGCCGGAATACATACGTATTGCTCCGCGGTCTCATAATCAAAACCGAAAACTGATAATCGCAATAAAGGAACTTGTCAATGACTAGCAGAGGAAGTAAAGCAAAGGTATTAATGGTGCAAGGGACCGCTTCTTCAGCCGGGAAAAGTATACTCGTGGCTGCTTTGTGCCGCATTTTTAAACAGGACGGGTATAAGGTAGCACCGTTCAAATCACAGAATATGTCACTGAATTCATTTGTAACCAAAGAGGGTGGCGAGATAGGGCGCGCCCAGGTAGTCCAGGCCGAAGCCGCCGGGATAGAACCGACGGTCGATATGAATCCGATACTCCTGAAACCGGAAGCCGACAGCAAGTCACAGGTTATCGTAATGGGTAAGGTGATGGAAACCTTGCAGGCGAGAAAATATTATGAACATAAATCCGACTTGCTGAAGATAGTCTCGGCAGCGCTGGATCGTCTCCGGTCTGCCTATGACGTGGTGGTTATCGAAGGCGCGGGAAGCGCGGCAGAGATAAACCTTAAAGACAGGGAAATCGTCAACATGAGAATAGCGAAGCTGGCTAACTCACCGGTACTGCTTATCGGCGACATCGACAGGGGAGGGATATTTGCCTCTCTTATCGGTACTGTCGATTTGCTTGAACCGGAAGAAAGGAAGCTGGTAAAAGGCCTGGTAATCAATAAGTTCAGGGGAGATATTTCACTGTTCGAGTCTGGTATAAAATTTATCGAGGAAAGATCAGGAATACCTTGTGTCGGAGTCATTCCTTATTTCCGTGATATCGCGATTGCCCAGGAAGATTCGGTCTACCTGGATGAGAGACAAGAGAACGGTACGATCGGAAATCTTGATATAGCAGTGATCAGATTGCCGCACATATCGAACTACGATGATTTCGATCCCCTGGAGAGAGAAGGCTGCAGAATACGTTATATTACGGATCGTAAACAGCTCGGGAATCCGCAGTTAATTATTATTCCCGGCAGTAAAAGCACTGTTGCGGACCTGAATTTTCTGCGTGATACAGGCCTGGCTGATGAAATTACCCGGTTGAACAACAGCGGTACTCCGGTAATGGGAATATGCGGCGGATACCAGATGCTTGGCAGAAGGCTGGACGATCCATATGGGGTAGAATCCTCAGAAGGTTCGACCCAGGGTCTGCATCTCCTGGACATGGTGACTGTTTTCAATAGGGAAAAGACCACTACTCAGGTGAAAGGAACGGTGAGTTCCGTTAAGGGAATACTGTCCGAAGCTGAGGGTAAGGAAATAGAAGGCTATGAAATACATATGGGTGAATCAGTCGAAAATAACGAAGCCAGTCCTTTCCGAATTCTGCAGACACCGGATGGAAAAGCCGGTTACAGCGATGGAGCTATAAACGGCGGAGGTACCGTTCTGGGGACCTATATACACGGCATTTTTAACAAAGACGGTTTCAGAGCCGGATTCCTGGATTCGCTTCGGAAATACCACCGAATGGCGGTGCGTGAAGAGTATAATTTCGAAGAAAAAGACCACGAATATGATAAACTGGCCGACCTGGTGCGCGGCAGTCTCGATACGCAACTGATATACCGGATAATCGAAGACGGTATCCGGTAGTTATATATTCTTCAATGATCAATTCAGACGTATGTGTAATTGCGTTATCGTGCTGTAAAAACCTATAATGAAATCAGAACACATGATTAAGGGGATATGCTATGAGTCACCTTGAACACAAGGAACTGTCACCGAAGGCAATAACCTGTGCCGTCCTGATTATATCCGACAGCAGAACGGAAAAGACGGATGAATCGGGGAAATACCTGGTTGAAAAGATGGAAAGCAACGGGCATACGGTAGTAGATTACGCATTACTGAAAAACGATGCGGATGCGATAAAGAACAAGGTGAGAGAATACCTGGCCCAGGAAGAATTACAGGTAATCATCACGAGTGGCGGGACAGGCGTCAGCATTCGGGACGTCACAGTTGAAACAGTGACACCAATGCTGGATAAGATGCTCGATGGATTCGGCGAGTTGTTTCGGACGCTGTCTTACATGGAGATAGGTACTGCGAGTATTATGAGCCGGGCAATAGCAGGAGTAACAGGTGGAAAGATAATAATATCTATTCCCGGTTCACTCGCTGCGGTTAAATTAGCGGTAGAGAAAATAATCCTGTCCGAAATCGGGCACATGGTAAGGGAGGCTACACGATGAGACCTTTAGTGTCATTACTACCCTTTGATGAAGCACTGGAAACAGTAAAGAAAAACATCAAACCTATTAATGATACGGAAGTTATAAGTATCGAAAATGCGGTGGGGAGAGTCTTGGCGGAGGATATAACCGCTACTGAAAGTACGCCTCCATTTAATCGCGGCGCTATGGACGGGTATGCGGTGAAAGCAGAAGATACCTCCGGAGCGAGTAAGGAAAATCCGTCCGTGCTCGAGCTCGTAGGGGTAATTCATGCAGGAGATGTACCCGATGGAGGTGTAGGTACCGGACAGTGTATGCAGATTGCTACGGGCGCAATGTTGCCTGATGGGACCGATGCTGTAGTGAAGGTGGAAGAAACAAGTATAGCCGGCAGTATGGTTTCGATATACAAAGAGGTCTCACCTTTTACAGATGTAGGAAAAAAGGGAGAAGATATTAAAGCAGGTGAAACAGTGCTAAACGCCGGTATGTACCTCGATGCTGGAAAGGTAGGTGTGCTGGCTTCCCAGGGACTTGAGAAAGTAAAGGTTTACATAAAACCGAGAGTTGCAGTAATGCCATCCGGTGAGGAAGTCGTGGAACTCGGTAAGAAACTCAAGCCGGGACAATTATATGATATCAATTCATATACCATTTTATCCGTAGTTAATGAGAATGGCGGAATACCGGTCAGACCGGGAATCATCGGTGATACCGTTGAGGAAATCAGGACAAAGCTTACGGAAGCGCTTGAAAAAAGTGACTTCCTGGTATTTTCTGGAGGCTCATCGGCAGGGGAGAAAGACCTGCTTTCATCGGTAGTGGCAGAGATGGGAATTATCGTGTTCCATGGAGTCGAGATAAAACCGGGGAAACCGACGATGTTTGCCATCATTAACGATAAGCCGGTCTTCGGTATGCCGGGGCATCCGACGTCATCACTTATCAATTCGTATCTTTTCCTGGCGCCTGCTCTTAGAATAATGGCCAGATTGCCGCGGAAAAGGGTAGAGACAGTAACAGCAAAACTCAGCAAAGCAGCTAAAGGGGCTAAAGACAGGCCCCAGTTAATGACCGTGAAACTTGAAGGTGAGGAAGCAATACCTGTGTTCACCGAATCCGGAGCGATAACCAGTATCTCCAGGGCAGACGCTTATTTCAAGATTGAAAAAAATGGATCGGTCGAAAAAGGCGAAGAGGTTACCGTTACTCTCTTTTAAAAAGCAAAATGGGTATTAACGACGTCAGGATAGAGATAAATCCGGTAATAGCGGATGAAGAACTCTACTCTTTTTACCAGCGGAACCATATCTGTGAAGAAGGATACGGCAGGATCGAGTATCCTTACCTCCGGAAAAGCAGCCTGGTAGTCGGGGCGTTCGAAGGTGAGAAGCTGGTAGGAATTGCCAGGGCTATGTTCGATGGTATGACCGGTGTTATCATGGAGTTCTGCCTTGAACTGGAATACCAGGGCACTCAACTCGAATATGAAAACGGTTCACTCATCGGGAAAGACGAATACGGTCTGGGTAAGAGAATAGGCGATACGCTTATAACGCAACTTTCCAGTATGGGAGCTGATTTTATAGAAACGCTACCCATAGTTGAAAATTATGAAGAGGATTTTTACGAGTCTATCGGGTTCGAAAGAAAGAACAGCCATCTTTGTTATTATATCGATAAAAGGCCATATAAAGATGATGAACGGTACATAACTACCAGTCGCACTTTTTCTGACGAAACAGACAGTTAATTATCAATGTACAGGATCTGTTCGTAGTCCTGGAATCCCTGCTCCTTCCAGAATGAATTTCCTATAGTGTTTTTCGTGACTACGCTTAATTCGATCCTTTTCACATTCCGTTCTTTGAACCAGGCTTTTATGCTTTCCAGCATTTCCTTCCCGATTCCTTTTCTCCGGTGACTGGCGGTAATGGCCATGTCATAAATGATACCAATGGTTTTTCCCCGGGAGAAGGGAGGCATCCGTGTTATCTTCGATATCGAATAACCAACGGCTTTTTGATCGTCCATAGCGACCAGAACGAGTGAATCATCCGAAGCTATCTTTTTCCTGAGATGTGTTTCTACCTGGGTAAGGACGTTGTCACCACTGGTGTCAAACGGCTCAATATCAGTGTTAAAATACATAAACTCCATCCAGAGTTTAGTAATTTCAGGGATATGTTTTTCCGAAGCTTCTATTATTTCCATTAACGATTACCTCTCACTACAGCTCTGCCTGTCCAGGTACAGGCGATGGACGTAATCTTAAAATCCATGATTTCTCTTGTGGAAAACGATATCGATTATTTTCTAGTATATGTCCCGCTTTTACCGCCGGACTTACTCTCAAGGCGGATATTGGTGATTGTCATGCCGCGGTCTACCGATTTGGCCATGTCGTAGATAGTCAGGGCGGCGACGGATGCGGCAGTCATGGCTTCCATTTCAATCCCTGTCTTACCGCTGCACCGCGCGGTTGCAGTTATACCAATACAGTCTTTGCCGGATAGATCGAAATCTATCGATATTTCCTCGATCAGGATCGGATGACAGAGAGGAATCAGGTGGGGGGTTTGCTTGGCTGCCATTATTCCGGCAATCCTGGCCGTTGCGATTACGTCGCCTTTTTTCAGGCTGGCGGACTTGATCTGCTCAAGGGTTTCGGGTTTCATAATAACCTTGCCGCTGGCAACAGCTTCACGAAGGGTGACATCTTTGGATCCTACGTTGACCATCCTGGCTTCACTTTCAGAGTTAAGGTGGGTCAATTCACTCATTTTTCTCGCCCCCTCCCGTACCTCCTATAATACCACTTAACCGCCTATCTGGCACATAGGGCGATCGTCGATGTCAGGAGCCAATCTACCGTCAAGATTATGCTGTTTTCTCTTGATGTTTACTGCTTGCTGAATAAGTTGTTTCAATTCTGCTGAGCCTGCACCATTCCTCAAAGTCTCCTTCACGTCGATCTCTTCCTTAGCAAGCAGACAGGGGCGGAGGTTTCCATCCGAAGTAACACGCAAACGGTTGCACGTTTGACAAAAATGTTCTGTTATAGGAGTGATAAAGCCGATCGTCCCTTTTGCTCCGGGGAACTGATAGTATCTTGCGGGGCCGTTACCTTCAAGACCGGTGTAGGGTTCGAGTACACCCAGTGACTGAATCGCTTCTTTGATCTCACCAGTGGTTACCATGCCGGAAACGTCGCCGTTGGGGGTACCAATAGGCATAAATTCGATATACCTGACGTTCCAGCTTTCATCAATTGTCTTTCTTGCGAAGTCGATTACCTCGTCTTCATTAATATTTTTCAGGGGAACCATGTTTATCTTGATTGGATTCAAACTTGCTTTACCCGCTGCCTCTATCCCGGCAAGAACATCTTTGAGTTTGTCATGACCAGTAATACGTTTGAATCTGTCGGCTTTCAGTGTATCAAGGCTGATGTTTACCCTCTTAAGTCCGGCTGCTTTTAGTTCTTCGGCGTATCTCGCCAGAAGTATACCGTTGGTGGTCAGGGAAATATCATCGATACCGTCGATTCCGGCAATCATACGTACAAGAGTCGTAAAGTGTGGTCTCATCAGCGGTTCACCGCCGGTAAGACGTACCTTGTTGATTCCCATCTCGGCGGCTACTCTGACAAGCGTAACGATTTCTTCGTAAGAGAGAATATCTTCATGTTTAAGTGGCAGCATACTGCCGACAGAGCAGTAAATGCAGTTAAGATTACAGTGGTCGGTCACCGATATCCTCAGGTAGTTTACCTGGCGGTGCCAGGAGTCATAGAGACCCGGTTTCGATTCTTTTTCCTGTGATTGTTGCGTTTTACTCATTGTTAGTCCTGTCTGAATACATTTACGTCTGATATTTCGAATGTTAGGAATATCGTGTCATTTTCGGCTAGATCAAGCTCCTTGAGGGAACGGCGAAGAGCAAGGCAGGTGAATTCCGGCGGGATATCTACCTTTATATGAGTAATTGTTCCACGGTCAACGATTCTCGTAACAGTACCTTCAAGGCAATTGTTACCTGCCGAATCTACCGATTCTCTTGTAAGTAGAATATTTTCCGGCCGGATTGAGACATGCGCATTTCCTTCCAATTCGGTATTTACAACGATGTTTGTACCATCAATAGAAAAAACCTTGCTTCCGTTCAAACCCGGAGAGATCTCTCCTGAAAACACATTACGCGTCATCAGGAAGCGTGCCAGTTTTTCAGATTGTGGGTAAAGGAATATCTCTTCCGGCGTGCCTACCTGGAGTATTTCTCCGTTCATAATAACGGCGATCCTGTCACCGAGGGCGACTGCTTCTTCAAAGCTGTGAGTTACGTGTATGGTGGTCAGTCCCAGGTGATCATGGAGTTCCCTTAACTCTCGTTCGTAATCTTCTTTAGTCTCCGCATCCACCGCACTGAGAGGTTCGTCGAGTATAAGCAGGTCGGGCTTGATGGCTATTGCTCTTGCCAGGGCGATCTTCTGGCTTTCGCCGCCGCTAAGTGTCCAGGACCTCTTATCAAGAAGGTTTTCAAGGTGCAGGAGATTAATTGCATTATCTACCGCTTTATCGATGTCTTTCTGCTTCAGGTCTTGCCACATCAGACCGAATGATATGTTATCCCGGACTGAAAGATGACGGTAAAGGGCGTAGTCCTGGAAGGCGAAGCCGACATTATGACTCGCCATGTTCAGGTTTGTAACATCCCTGCCGTTTATCCACACTTCGCCGCTGGTAACGGAAGTTAAACCGGCAATAGACTCGAGGAGGACGCTTTTACCTGAGCCGGTCGGTCCCAGGAGAACGAAGTATTCACCGTCAAGCACTTCCAGGCTGACGTTTTTCAGGAAAAATTTTCCCATCTGGACGCATAAATCTTTAATTTCAAGCATGACTTGCCTTATACAAGACTGTCTAAATTCCTAACGCTTAATGACGTGTATAGCAGTGGCTTTAAAGCTGGCAAATACCTCTTTACCTTTCACAAGGTCGAGTTCGCTGGCCGACCTTGTAGTCACGAGAACAACCAGAGTGAAGCCGCAGTCTAAAGTAACACGGGTAAGAGCGCCGAAGGAAACTGTCTTTAGTATTGTACCAGCAAAAGAGTTCCTGGCGCTAGTTGAAGTCTTTGTTGTGGATAGAGTGATGTCTTCAGGTCTTATACAGACACTGACCTTATCACCTCTCGGATAATCGGATATGGCTTCGAGAACACTACCATTTATCCTAATAGTTACCAGTTCTTCCTGCGTGGTGACTATTTCTCCATCGATAATATTCTCGACTCCTACGAAATAGGCAACGTCCTTGTTGCTGGGAGAACTAAAAACATGGTGCCAGTTTCCTGCCTGCAGGATTTCACCTTGAAGCATAACGGCAACTCTATCAGCCATTCGCTGTCCCTGGGCCATATCGTGAGTAGCCATAATCGCGGTTATCTTGAACCGTCTTATCATATCCATGATAAACTCTTCGGTTTTGGTCGAAGACACGGGATCAAGGTTGGCGGTAGGTTCATCCAGCAGGAGAATCTCCGGTTCGCTGATGACTGCCCTCGCAATCGCCACTCTCTGCGTTTCACCGCCTGACAGTGTTTTTGCGTTACGGTTCGCATAGTCGGAAAGACCTATTGCTTCCAGCATCTCATTCGTTTTCTGCCTGATCTCAGATTTTTCCGTTCTCCTCCATTTCAAACCGATAGCGATATTATCGAACACATTCATGTTAAAAACGACAGGTTTCTGAAGTATGAATGCCATTTTACGGCGTATTTCCAATCTTGAGTTTGAGGATTCGGCAGTATCGATTCCATTTATCAACACTTTCCCGGATGACGGCACTTCGAGGGTGTTTAACAAACGAAGAAGAGTAGTCTTGCCGGCACCGGTAGGACCGATAATAGCAAGGACTTCCTCTTTATCAATCTTGAGGTTAATGTGTTTTAATATCAGGTGTTCATTTACCGTCTGATTTAGATCGACTGTTTCCAATAAGGGCATATTTACCTCTGCTGTACCCTGTTCAAGAGAATATTCAAAATTAAGGCTATAATAATGAGAATCAATCCAAGAGCTAATGAGAATTCTATATCACCCTTTGAAGTTTCCAGAGAAATAGCGGTGGTTATCACTCTGGTAAAACCTCTAATGTTTCCTCCGATCATTAGAGAAATTCCTACTTCAGATATTGCCCTGCCGAAACCCATTATTACCGCTGCCATAACTGCAAACCTGGCTTCTTTTAAAATCAGGACAGTAATCTGAAGACCGTTTGCACCGAGTGACCGGGCGGTGTCGATCAGCGTCCTGTCTATTCCGCTCAGGGCAGATATAGTCAGACCGAGAATTATTGGTGAAATAAGAATCACCTGCCCAATGACGATAGCAGTCGGTGTGAAAAGTAATCCTAGACCCCCGAGAGGGCCTGCTCGGGAAAGAAACACGAAAACAAAAAGGCCGACAGCAACGGTAGGAATAAAGTAGAGTGTCTGTATGAAGTTGACCAGTATCCGTTTGCCGCGGAAGTTGTTGAAGTGGATAACGCTAGCCAGGGGGACGCATATCATAGATGCGATTATCGATGAAGTAATTGCCAGAGTTAATGATCGTCCGGCTATTTCCATTACTTCACGATCTAGGCTGATTATGAGTTCAACGGCTTTTACTAAGCCCTGCCATAGTTCTTCCAAAATGATATTCCCTGTTTGAGTGTGATTAAATGATTCGAATTCGCCCTCATTCTCTTGAAAGAGGGCGAACCGGAAGATGATTATAGGTCAATTTTACCAGGCTATCTTATTCCGAGGGTTCAGCGCCTGCACAAGCGTTGAACAGGTGCATCCCATATTCATTGAAACCGTAGTTATCGATAATGTCCTGGATTTTCGGCGAAGTCAGGAAATCAGCCAGTTTCTGAGCCATTTCCACATTTTTCACACCCACGTTGTCCGGATTGACAACCAGGACAGAATAGACATTGAGAAGTATGCTTCCCTTGTCAACGATCGGTATAAGGTCGACTTTACCTTTATAGGAGAGATACGTTCCCATATCGGTAAGGGTATACGCCTGTTTTTCACTTGCCATTGTCAGAGTTGGGCCCATGCCTATTCCCGCTTCGATGTACCAATCACCGGCACCCTGAACTTCAGAGTATTCATATCCGGCTTCTGCCCAGATAGCTTTTTCTTTCCCGTGCGTTCCGGAATCGTCGCCACGGGAAACAAAAGAGCCGTCTCCGGTAGTCATCAACTTTTCTAAAGCTTCCTCGGGGAGCATCCCTTTTATACCGGCAGGATCGGATTCGGGTCCGACAATCAGGAAATAGTTATAGGCGAACGGGATACGTTCGATTCCATAACCATCAGCGACGAACGCGTTTTCCCGTGATTTGGAATGTACCGTTATTACGTCTACATCGCCTCTCTGACCGTATTCAATGGCCTTACCGGTACCCGCATACATAACATCGACCTCGACGCCGTTTTCTTCTTCGAACATCGGCTCAAGGTAACCCCAGAGGCCTGTATCATACAGACTCGTGGTGGTGGCTACTCTCAGTCTTTGAGAAGCTGGAAGCGGGGAAGAAGTATCGACTTCTTTCACCGTAGTATCCTCAGTTTCTTCGACCGTATCCGTGTCCTCTGAACAGCCGACTATACCGAACAGCAGGCCTGCCATTAATAACAAACTTAAAAAAATATAGGGTATTTTTTTCACGACCTACCTCTCTCCTTGTATCTAGATTTCTACACTCCATAAAAAAACCAGCTATAAAAAAAGCACCTCAAGGAGGCGCTCTACTCGATAAAATACGATCCATCGGGCATTCTCCTTTCCTAACACGGGAGGTGCAGGCGTTTCCACCTGTACCCTATCGGTTGCGTTCCATAACTTTTACAGTCTTAGGAGCAACAACTCGGAGCAGTATTCAATTGTCAAAATAACTAACTATTATGATTATATTAATTGTATCAGTATGACTGGTAAAAGGTCAATTTTACATTACAGGTAAGCACGTTTTCACATGAGTAACAAACATATCTCTTAATAACTGGACTATGGAAAAGGTTTGGTCACTCCGTATTCACGGAGTGACCAATTTAATATCCTTTTTTTCAGGTCTATTTCTCGAGATATTTCTGTAGTTCCGCCGGTATGGCTGCCGCGTTATCCGTAGGTGCCGGAGTTACAGGCGGTTGGCCATTCGCTCTCATAATATTAGTACCGGTGCTGCCAAGCATTACTTCCATCCAGGCTATCGCAAGTTCCATATGAGGATAATTACTGGGGATGGTAATGCCATACACGATCGGTTTTCCTACCATAGTTATTGTTGTCCCCGGTTCGGAACCGGCAATATCTACGGAAACCTCTGCGTAAAAGTCTTTCAGAGTTGCGTCGGCAAGATTTATCTCCGACGGTAATTCGACATAGTGCAGGTTATGCTGGGCTGCTACGGAAGTGTACTCGAAGGCATAGTCCAGATCACCGGATTCCAGCAAGGCTATCAATTCTACAGATTTCGGTCTCATCAAATCACCTTCAGTTTCGTAAAGGTTTTGATGAATACCGGATACGCCATAGTGTTTCTCAGCAAGCTGCCAGACCATCAGCGTACGATAGCCGCATGGATCTTGGTCGGGATCACTGCGTCCGTAGGTGACACCTTCTCTCTGAAGAACTTCATACCAGTTATCGCTGGTGATTTCATCAGCGTATTTCGACTGGTCGGTATAACACAGGCACATCTGGTTGGTGGCAAATATTATATACCAGTCTGCGTAGTCAGGGTACATCAGTTCAGGAATAAGGGTATAATCAGCGGAGGCGATGATACCGCATTCTTTGCCAAGTTCGGTTACTTTTCGGATAGTGGTAGCGCTACCAGCGCCTTCGGCAAGTACTTCTACATCAGGATAGAGTTTTATAAACTCCTCGTTTACCTCAGCCAGAGGAACAGTCAGACTGCCTGCATGGAATATCTGGAGTGTTCCTGAGAGAGTTACTTCCGGTTCGGTTACTTCTGCGGTTTCTTCCTCTTCTTTATCACCACACGCGCCTAAGAGTGTTATCGAGAGAAGAAGCGTAAGTATAACAGGGACAAGTTTGTATCTAGATAGCATTTTCATTTATTTCTATTTTCCCTCCATTTATTATATGTATTGTCTAAAAAAGATGTATTGACGAAGCCTTAAACGTAACGTATACCTGTTTGCCTTCTTTCAGTTCCATTTCCTCGAATGAATGACGTGTTACCAGGCTGGATAGTTCGGGAGGGACATCCACTGTAATATAAAGAGTAGAACCCTTGTCCAGTATCTGCGTAATAGTACCTTTGAAGCAGTTCCGGGCGCTGGAGTGTATTTCCTCCAGCGACAGGATAATGTCTTCGGGGCGAAGCGAAGCGTGAAATTCACCTTCTTCTTCAGAGACCACCACAAACTCGGTATTTCCAGTGCGGAATATGACGTCTTTTCCTGGTTTTGTAATCACTTCACCCTGAAGAATGTTTCTGGCCATCGCGAACCTGGCAACAAACTCGGAGTTTGGTCGGCGGAATATCTCGTCGGGTGCACCGGTCTGTTTAAGCTGACCTTCTCCGATTACAGCGATATGATTCCCGAGGGATAATGCTTCCTCGAAATCATGGGTGACATGAAGTATGGTGATTCCCAGTTTTCGGTGTAGCGCCCTCAGTTCCTGCTGTACGGTTTCACGTGTTTCAGGATCCAGTGCACTCAAAGGTTCGTCAACCAGAAGGATTTCCGGTCGAGTGCTGAGTGCCCTTGCGAGGGATACTTTCTGCCGTTCACCGCCACTTAAGGTATCAGGTCTGCGGTGGAGAAGGTGATGGATATTCAGGAGTCCAACAATCCAGCCTAGTCTTTCCTCAATCGCCTGGTGTGCCAGTTTATGCATCTTAAGCCCGAAACATATGTTATCTTTAACCGTGAGATGAGGGAACAGGACATGATCCTGGTATACAATGCCGATATTTCGTTTTTCGGGTTCGAGAGTTGTCACGTTCGTCCCACGCAGCCAGATTTCACCATTTTTGATAGGGTACAGACCGGCGATAGATTCCAGCAGAACTGTTTTACCGGCACCGGTAGGCCCGAGTATTATGAAGTAATCTCCTTCTTCAATATTAAGACTGATATCGCTGAGAACGAATTCGCCCAGGTCTACACAGAGATTTTTGATCTCAATCATCACTATTCCTCCCGTGAGCCAGAGTTCTCAGCAGTATAAAGACGATTATGGAGACGATTATTAATATGACGGCTATGGGACGAGCGTAGTTGAGTCCATATGTCTCGAATCTTTCGTAAACAAGTATAGGAGCGATCATAGGGTGGTAGGCAATAATGACAACCGCTCCGAATTCACTTATGCCCCTCGCCCACATCATTATGCTTCCGGAAAGGATACCTCTCCATGCGAGGGGAAAGGATACTCTGGAGAAGGCCTTCCATGGGGATGCTCCAAGTGTACGGGCTACGTTTTCCAGCCGGACGTCAACCTTCTTAAAAGCTTCTTTGGAAGAATCGATAAGGAACGGGATACTGACAAAGAGCATTGCGACAACAATGCCGGCCATAGAATCTACAAATTCGATACCGATGCTACCAAATATCTTACCCACCAGGTATTTACGCCCGAAGATAAACAGCAGAGCGATGCCTGCTGCTGAATGAGGGACAACTATAGGAACGTCGATAAGACCTTCAACCAGACGTTTCCCGGGGAATTTTTTCCTTGCCAGGAGATAGGCAAGCGGTACACCGAGTATAAAACCTATCGCCGTAGCAATCAAAGCAGCGTAGAGTGTAAGACCTATCGCACCGGTTACGGAAGGATCCAGGATGGTCTTCCAGAGAGTTTCTGCGTCTGAAACTGAAGAAATAATCATTTTCCCGAGTGGAATTACCACGAACAGGAAAATGATCAGACCCAGTAACAGGAACGTGACCGTTAACCGGTTTTTAACTATCCATTTCAAGGTCTTAATTACTACTCCTTCCTGAGTTTGCATTATTCCCCATCTGTTTTTCAGCAATTCTATATTCGTTACAAAAAAAAGCACCTCAAGGAGGTGCTCTACTGGACAGAATCCAGGCCATTGGGCGATCTCCTTTCCTTAACGGGAGGCGCAGGCGTTTCCACCTGTACCCTATCGGTTGCTATCCATTGTCACCAGACTTTAGGATTGACAACTCGGAGCTAATATCTGTTGTTAATCTACTTATACCCTACTGGCGTTTAGTATATATAAAGACATCATACTAGTCAAACCTGGTTTTTTAGGGTACTATTCGGCAGTTAATTCTGCCAGTTTTTCCAGTACTTCCTGGAGCGCATCCCATTCTTTACCGAAGCCTGACCAGTCTCCATCCTGGACGTATTCCTGCGCTTTTTCGTAATGTGCCTGGGCCTGTTCGATTAATTCGGCAATATCACTGCTTACCGGTGTTTCGGGTTCAATCTCTACCGGAGGCGTTACATCCGGCTCTTCAACTACCGGAGTTTCTTCACCGAATATTACTGCAAGGCTTTCTCTGAGGCTGGGCATCATGGCGATTTTTTCGCCAGCCGCGACGATAACCCGTTTCAGTTCAGGCAGACCGCCGCCTTCAGCCTGTAAGAATACCGGTTCAACATACAATATCGATTCACCAATAGGTATCAACAACAGGTTGCCCCGTAAGACGGTGGATCCTCCGCGGCCCCAAAGGGCAAGCTGTTCGGTTATGACAGTATCCTGACCGATACGATTTTCTATCTGACTTGGGCCGTCCACCCATTCTTCTTTGGGGAACCTGTAGGCAAGCAGTTTTCCGTAGTTATCCCCGTCGCAACGTGCCGCAAGCCAGCCGATCGTGTTTTTCTTGTTCGCCGGAGTAAACGGCAGCATCAGCAGGAATTCTTCCATATCTTCTTCAGGGAGACGCATGATGATGTAGTACGGATCCATCGACTGCTCGGGGCCGAAATAGACTTCTCTGGGAACTTCCCACAGGTCTTCCTTGTTATAAAATACTCTGGCATCTTTCATATGATAGGTGAGATATGTCTGGACCTGGACATTGAACATATCCTCTGGATACCGGAGGTGTGATCTAAATCCCTCGGGCATCTGCTCCATAGGGATAAACAGGTCAGGGAATATCTCCTGGTAGGTGCGGATAAGAGCATCGTCCGGATCGGTGATATAGAAAGAAACATCACCGTTATAAGCATCGATAACCACTTTTACACTGTTGCGTATGTAGTTCAGTCCGTTCGATAGTGGTGTTGAGTATGGATACCGGTCGCTGATGGTATAGGCATCCTGTATCCAGTAGAGGTTATCATCTATCACGACTATATAGGGGTCTCTGTCAAGCATCAGGAAAGGTGCCAGTTGATTCACTCTCTCTTGAATATTCCGGTGATAGAGAAGCTTACTCTCGGAAGTTAACTCGCCGCTGATTAGTATATTAAAGTCGCCCATTTCCCATGCATACATAAGTCTTCGGAAAAATCCGTTAAGACTGATACCTCCGGTGCCTTCATAGCTGCCGTAGACATTTTCATCACCGGCAGGATAATCGAATTCCTGTGTTTCGGTGTTTACGATTATATAGTTATTTGTCTTTTCGCCGTAGTAGATACCCGGTTGAGCGATATTAATATTTCCAACAGGGGGTATATCCTTCACCATGAGAACGGGCAAACCCTGAGTAGCGACTTCATTGACGGGACTGAGAGTGAGACCGTATCCATGGGTATAGAGGAGACGCCGGTTAATCCAGGTTTGAGCTTCTTCGGGTAATTTATCGGCAGATAACTCACGAACCGATAACATTACCTGCCGGTAATTACCGTCAATCGTATAACGGTCTATATCAACATCATTAAAATCATAATAGGGGCGTAATGACTGGATGTGGTTGAAGGTATCTTTCAAAGGGCGATGGTCCCACAACCTGACATTGCTTATCGTGACTTCATTCGCCGTGATATCCTGAGGGCTTGGTGTATCATTTGCCGGATAGGGTTTTTCTTCGATATCATTCAGCCCGAACGCTTCCCGGGTGAAATTGATATTATAGTTTATGTACGGTGTCTCTTTTGCCAGTTCACTCGGCTGAACCTGGAAACGCTGGATAATAGCGGGGTAAACGATTCCGACCAGGACCGCAGCGACTATCCAGGCACCGATGCCGTATAATATCTGGCGATAATTTCTACGAAACATAGATATCAACACCATGATAATAAACAGGATTACCACTACCAGCAAAATCCACTGAGCAGGCAGCTTGGAGTGCATATCCGCATAGCTGGCGCCGAAAACAACGCCGCGACTTGAATACACGAGGTCCCAGATGCCAAGCCAGTAACCCCAGGCGAAAAAGCCCAGGATGGTAATAAATAGACCTCCGACATGCGCCATAACCGGTCGGGCATAGTCGAATTTTAACCTCTGTATTCCATAACTGATGGCATATACACCGGCGCTGCCAATCAGGCAGACAATGAACGCACCTGTCAGCCAGCCCCGCAGCAGGTTAAGGAAAGGCAGGGAGAACATATAGAAACCGACTTCTTTCTGAAACACCGGGTCCAGAATTCCGAAAGGCTGCCAGTTAAGAGCACGAAGAATAACCTCCCAGTTACTCTGGGCGACAAGACCGAATATCAAGCTCAGGAGTAAAGTAACGAGGATAGCACCTGTCCTGATCGCGGGTTGCAGCCGTTTCACCAGAGCCCAGGGCCATAAATTGTTGTCTATCTTGGGGACAAGACGGGTAGCAAGTAATAAATTTCCTGAGAACAGGACTCCGAAGATAAATGCCGCTATAAAGAAAATAAGAATCCGCGACCAAAGGATGGTAGTGAAAACCGAGCCATAGCCAAGGCTACTGAACCAGAGCCAGTCTGTGTAGAAGCCTTTACCAGCACTGATTATTATGAACAGCCCGATCAGGATACCAAGCGTCCATAATATCCTGGAGGTTGTCCTGCCGGCAGCAGAACCTCCAGATTTTTTATCCTGGTCTTCAGGAAACCATCGTTGCCACTGTTTCTCGAATGAGTCCAATCCGAATTCTCCTTTAGTCTTTGAGAATATCACAGCCTGTGTGTGAAGGTCAATTACACGTGGATAATCCATAACTCAACCACAGGTTGAGTTTACGCTTGATACAACCTGTTAAATCATGTATGGTAATACAATTCCTGTCGGTTATTATTAAAGGTAAAGACTATCGATCGAGGTAAGGATATGAATACTCAGGAGATCGGAAAACACATCGCGTTGCTGCGTAAAGAGCGTGGCTTAACACAGGAAAAACTTGCCGAAGCATTATCTGTCAGCCCCCAGGCGGTGAGTAAATGGGAAAACGGTCATTCCTTACCTGAGACGTTGTTACTGCCGAGGCTGGCGAGGATTCTTGACTGTTCCATCGATAATATTCTGATGGTGAATAATCTGCAGATACTTGATGCGATATACGGGGACGGCCTGGAAAACGAAAACGTGACGAAACGGCTAAACCGTCTTGTCGAAGATAATGGTCTAAGTATAAAGGTAGATTACCTGTCGATAGCGAGTAATGCTGCCAGGGGCAGGAAGCGGTATTTGCTGGTGAAATACCAGAATGATACGGGTGTTTCTTATTGTGTTACCGCCGATAACGAAGACCTGAGTCTTGATAATTCTTCATCCTCGAAACGATTACCATCGTCAAAGCTGGAAATAATCACTGCCAGCTATGGCAATGAAATAGCGTCCAATGATGTTTTGCACCGAATACGGCACATGAATGTATTTGAAACGAAAGGTTTCCAGGCTAACCATACGTACTTTCCCAGCACTCCTATGGTTGACAGTCCTGAATACCTGACCATCGTCTATTTGAACAAGTCGGGTATTCGTATTGCTACCTGTGCCGAAGGCGAAATTCTCAGATTAACTGAAGACAGGACGGAATTAATTCGAGAGGTTCCCGGTCTGGCGGATTCATGTGTTATTCGCGGAGTTGACCTGTTACCCGGGTTCGGTCAAGGTATGGACTGCACGTGGGCAGGAGCACTGACCGTTGCTTTGAGAGCTATGGGTGAGACTGTTTCATACGTAAAGGTAATGGGTGTATCAGGAGCCTGCTGGCGTATCGCTTTTACAAGCCCGAACTGGGATTATTCATCGGCCGACGCTCTTATCGCGTACAATTATGCCGAACCGGGATATAATGCGTTCGGTTATACTCCGCAAATCACAGAAAGAGTTGAGAAAAAATACCGGGTGGCCGAGAGAAGCAGGATAGTCGACAGTATCAATCAGGGTCAGCCGGTCCTTGGTATCAATCTGCGTGTCGCCCACGAGTGGGGAGTAATCTGCGGTTATGAAGATAATGGAAATAGACTGCTTTGCCGGACCTACTTCGATGACCGGGTAACAAATAGTCCTGATTTCGACAATAAATCGGTCACCGAAGAGAAATATCTTTACGTGGATAACTGGCCTTTTATTATTACGTATTTCGGACAGAAAGGAATCGTTCCGACCGATTATCTGAACCTGCTTAATTCGCTGAAAGTACTGGTAGACTCGATGAACGGGCAGGGAGAACGCGGTTACTCGGTCGGGTATGACGCCTACCGGGTATGGCAGGCAGACCTGCGTGACGACGAATGGTTTGTAAATGCCGATGATGAACAGTTCGGCAGACGGCTCGATGTAAACTACTTTTGTCTGGATGCACTACTTGATGCCCGTCAAGCGGCTTTTCGATACCTGCAATCATCCCTTGGTCTGATTGAAAATGACCGTATAAAAGAAATAGCAGCGGTATACGAACAAATCAGTAATATTCTATCAGGTCTGTTACCGGATGTACCAGGGCTGGACTCAGATTTATGGCCAGACACCGTAACTCCAAAGAACATGAGAAAAGCCTGGACTCCTGAGCTTCGGCACAGGCAGGCAGACCTTTTCGATGAGATAATAGCCCTTGAGAAAAAGGGCGAAGAGATCGCTCGCAAGATTATCCATATGGAGACCTCGCCATCCGAAACTGACGGGACTTAATACATAATGGTAACGGGATATAGACAGGAGGGATACCAGGATGACTAACAGTGATATTTCCAGTGTAATGTATGACCAGTGTCAGCGTCCCCTGAAGATGTTCAGAGATGCCGTCATGGCATTCCCTGCCGATGAATGGAAAAAGGGTGAGTTCGACTATTTACGCCCCGCCGGAGTGGTATATCACCTGGTCGAAACACTCGATTTCTTCTTTAGCGATCAGCCGCCGGATAAATTCGGCTGGGGGAGTAGGTTTGGGGTGGACTGGGAAGAAAAAGATTCGCAACGCCTGCCGGGCCAGGGAGAAATCATCAGCTACCTGGATGAAATGGAAGATAAGTTTCAGCAGTGGTTGAAAAAAGCCGACTTACTTGCAGCAGAGACCATGTATCCGTGGACGGAATCGCTGGTCCTGGGCAGGGTAGTCTATGTCGCACGGCATCTCCAGCATCACCTTTCCGAGATGTCACTGGAACTGACAAGGCGAGGTTTCCAGAGCCCGGAATGGCTGTAAAATCGTATATCAGACTTGACTCTTTATCACATCCCCACTTATTTTGAACGATTCCTGATATATTGATAACGTCATCCGTATGGCTTGCCCTGTTTATCAGGCTGGACTATAATCGAATAGGGAGACTTGCGTCATGACGAACAATCCCGAGCCTGGTAACGAGGTTGATTTTTCGAAACTTAAATCATATTCATATGAAATTGGTCCCATCCGCCCGCCCAGTGAAGGCGGCAGTTTTTCTCTCCTGTTGCGTGTTACGGGCAACTGTCCCTGGAGTAGATGTACTTTCTGCTATGGCAGGTTTTATAACCGCGAGAAATTCAGGCTGAGACCTGTCGAAGAAGTCAAGGCTGATATCGATGCCGTAAAGGGAATTGCCGATGAACTTACAGCCATTTCACGGAAACTGGGATACGAGGGAAACCTCCAGCCGATCGGGGCAATCGTGCAGAGCAGCCTTATCGAGGACAGGGACAGATACGCACTGACGGAACATGATTACTACAATATCCAGAGCGTGGTGAATACCTACAACTGGCTTGTTGCCGGCGGCAAAACCGTCTTTCTCCAGGATGCCGATACTATTATCATCAAAGCTTCCCAGCTCATTGAGATTCTTAGATATCTGAAAGAGATGTTTCCGAGTATTACCCGGATTACCTCCTATGCACGGTCGAAGTCCATTTCTCATAAGACGCCGGAAGAACTGAAGGCATTGAACGAAGCCGGACTGACAAGGCTGCATGTCGGACTTGAGACCGGCGATGATGAGCTACTGAAACTGATCGATAAAGGTGTTACCGCTGAAGAGCATATTTCTGCAGGAAAGAAAGCACTCGCTGCCGGATTTGAGTTATCGGAGTATGTGATGCCGGGACTTGGCGGGAAGAAATTGTGGAAACAGCATGCTGAAAATACGGCACGAGTACTGAACGAGATAAATCCGGATTTCATCAGGTTAAGACCGTTTGTTCCCAGCGCGGGTACACCGATGCTTGAATCGTATCAGAAAGGCGAGTTCGAGATGCTTTCTCCCCATGAAATATTGAGAGAAGTAAGATTGATGATAGAGAACCTGGAGGTCGATTCCGGGGTATGCTTCGATCATAACCTGAATACATCATACCGGTCCGGGAATGTCGTTGTGCCACTGATGAAACAGGGTTACAACGGCTATAAATTTCCGGATGAAAAGGAAACCGTGCTGGGTTTAATAGATAAGGCGCTTAGTCTTGATGAGAAGCTGTTCGTGGATTTGAGAAACAGCGTCGGCGCGACAAGCATGTAGCGAGGGTGTAATTGACCACTGAAGAAGCCGAAAACAGGCAGGAAACTAAAAAGGTACTTAAAAGGTTCGGGAAGAAAAGGGGTAACCTTATCCCGATCCTGCAAAAAGTGCAGGGCAAACTCGGTTATCTACCAAATGAAGCGATGGAGGAGGTAGCAGGTTTCCTGGGCATTTCGGAAGTGGACGTGTATGAAGTGGTTACTTTTTATAACCAGTTCCGCCTGAATCCTCCGGGGAAACATTCGATAAGGGTATGCCTCGGAACCGCCTGCCACATGAAGGGCGGCTATATCACGATGGATGCCTGGAAACGCAGGCTTGGCATAGATGTGCGGCAGACTACGCCTGACAGAGAATTCGACCTGGACAGTGTTGCCTGTGTCGGCTGTTGCGTTATGGCTCCGGTTACGGTAGTCGATGATAAGCCAGAGGGTAACGTTGAACCTACCAAGGTTGACGGTATACTACTTTCCTTCGAACTGGCAAGAGAAAAAGAGGTAAAAAAGGACAAATGAGTACGGTGGATACAGACGCTGTCAATTCCGCTTACCGTGAACTCCGGGATGGAGCTTCAGGACGCTGGAATGAATTGTGGAACGGCGGTAATCCTGTCATCCTGGTCGGCGCAGCCACCTGCGGAAGAGCAGCCGGCGCACTGGAAGTGCAGGATATTCTGAAAGAGGAAGTCAGGAAACGCGGACTGAACTGTCCGGTAATAGAAGTCGGCTGTATGGGTCATTGTTACGCCGAACCACTGATAGTTATCAGTAAACCGGGCAATCCACCGGTCTGTTACGGTCAGGTCAATCCGGTGATAGCCGAAAAACTGGTCAGGGACTACCTGGTTGGAGACGATCCTTGCCTGGAATTCGTTCTCGGTGCGATGGAGCAGAACGACCTGATACCGAGTTTCGATGATTTTCCAAGGGCGCAATACGAACACAAGATAATCCTAGAAAATTGCGGCAGAATAGACCCGGAAGATATAGACCATTACCTGGCTGTTGGCGGTTATTCCGCCCTTGCTGAAGTATTAACGGGGGAACCGGAGAAAGTAATCGAGGAGATAAAGCAGACCGGTCTGAGAGGCAGGGGGGGTGCCGGTTTTTCTACCGGGCAGAAATGGGAGACCTGTCGGAACGCGAAGGGCAGGACGAAATATATAATCTGCAACGGCGACGAGGGCGATCCGGGAGCATTCATGGACAGGGATATCCTGGAAAGCGACCCTCACTCGGTAATAGAGGGAATGATTATCGCAGGGTATGCAGTTGGGGCTCGAAACGGATATATTTATGTTCGAGCTGAATACCCTCTTGCCGTTCACCGTGTTGAAGTAGCCATTAAACAGGCGAAGGCAAAAGGATTGCTGGGAAGAAATATCCTGCATAGTGGATACAGTTTCGATATCAAGATGTTCCAGGGATCCGGGGCTTTTGTCTGCGGTGAAGAATCAGCTCTGATAACATCCATGGAAGGCCATGCAGGAATGCCGAGGCACCGGCCGCCATACCCTGCTACGAATGGTCTGAACGGAAAGCCTACTGTTATCAATAATGTAAAGACGCTTGCCTTTGTACGCCATATTATCAGCAAAGGAGCAGAGTGGTTCAGCGGGATAGGTACAGAAAAAAGTAAAGGAACAGCCGTATTTGCCTTAGCCGGGGACATCGTCAACGCCGGACTGGTGGAAGTACCGATGGGTACACCCCTGAGAAAGGTTATCTATGATGTCGGAAGCGGTGTACCGGGTGGCAGGGAATTCAAGGCGGTACAGATAGGCGGACCTTCAGGGGGCTGTCTGCCGGAGTCTGTCCTCGATCTGCCGGTCGATTTCGATTCTCTGAGTGAAGCGGGTGCGATGATGGGTTCGGGAGGAATGGTTGTCCTCAGCGAAGATAAATGTATGGTGGAGATTGCCCGATATCTCCTGGAATTCACACAGAAAGAGTCTTGCGGAAAATGTACGTTCTGCCGACTGGGAACGAAACAGATGCTGGAAATACTGAACAGGATCACGAAGGGAAAGGGAGAACCGGAAGATATCGATACCCTTGCCGATTTGGCGCGGGATATACAGGCAGGTTCGCTGTGCAACCTGGGCAAGACGGCTCCGAATCCGGTGCTGACGACATTAAAGTATTTCCTTGACGAATACGAAGCTCATATTAACGAAAAACGCTGCCCGTCATTGATGTGCCTTGATCTGATAGCGTTTTATATACTTCGTGATAGGTGTGAACGTTCCTGTGACGCTTGCATCGGTACCTGCACCGTAGAGGCGATCTACCCGGATAAACAGAGAATCAAGGTGATAGACCAGGAAAAATGCGTAAAGTGCGGTACCTGCCTGACAAGCTGTCCGCCTCAGTACAACGCGATTATAAAGGTGTCTCCGCCAGGTGAGGTGGACGTACTGGAACAGAAACGATGAAACAAGTATCCCTGACAATAAACGGAAAGGAAATAACCGCCGAAGAAGGCGCGAACCTGTTATGGACGGCACTCGATAACGATATTTATATCCCGAACCTGTGCGCTATCCGCGAAAAAGAGGAGCCGTCTGCTTCCTGCCGGCTCTGTTTCGTCGAGATTGAAGGATATCGAAGACCGGTCACGGCCTGTACCGAAACAGTCAGAGAAGGAATGGTAGTTAATACCAGAGGAGAAGAGTCGCTACGGCTTGCTTCCACCGGTTTCGAGCTATTGATGGCTTCCCATCCGGTCGACTGCGCTCATTGCCTGGCGAACGGCAACTGCGAGCTTCAGAAAATTGCCGCCCACCTGAAGATAAGGATAAACACGGAACGATTCACGAAAATTTTACCTGACCTACCGGTAGATGAAAGTCACCCAAAGTATATTCATGATCCCAACAAATGTGTTCTCTGCGGCAGGTGCGTCTGGATGTGCCGGAAGAACGGCAGCGGAGCATTTGGTTTTGCCCATCGCGGATTCGATAGAGTGGTAGCACCTTTCAGAAACATGCCTATGAATGAGATAGATTGTACGAATTGCGGAGAATGTATCAACATCTGTCCAACTGGGGCACTGGTGTTGAAAAACGCAGATAGAGGGCAGTTTGGTTAGGCTACAGGTTTCTGCGCTACGATAACCATCCACTGGGGCAGGGCTGCGTGTGGGTTAACATGCCAGTCCAGCAAACGTTCATCGCCGCCTTTGTTGTATAATCTTCCTTCCCAGTAACTTGGTTCCTCAGCAGGATCTTCTGAAATACGACGGATTATTAATCCGCTGTCTGCCAGGGCATTGATAAAATCACTCATCATCCAGTAGAAGTTATGAGTGGTTACATCAATTCCATCCACTCCTTCGTGGGTATACGGGCCTGTTTCAAAATAAGGCTGAGCTATTTCAAATTCCGGCTGGTCTTTAAACGGTCTGGTGAACGGGTGGATTTCATGGAAAATTAAGTATCCTCCCGGTTTCAGCACCCTGCATACTTCCGTATATACTTTTTTAAGGTCCGATATCCAGACATATGTTCCCGGTGTGGATATGACCAGATCATAACCTTCATTTTCTACAGGAGATAAGTCTGCTGCATCGCACTGGAGAAACCGGATATCAAGGTTCAGTATTCCGGCGCGTTCCCTGGCTATGTTCAGCCGGAGTTCCGAAATATCGGTAGAAGTAACCTTCATACCCATTCCGGCGAGGGCGAAGACGGCGAAATTATCACCGCTGGCGATGACGCAGGCTTTCTTACCTTTGGAATTACCGATGAATTCATCAAAAACTTCCTGCATTCTTCGATCCAGAGCAAAAGAAGATTGCTCTTTACATGTGTTCCAGATTTCTTCATCAAGCTTCTGCCAATCCTGAGATTTTACATCCCACCATTTTCTATTCGTATCGTGTATTTCGTTAATATAGTTCATAAAAAAATATTGTAACATACTGAATAAATTTTCACTACATGAATGAATTTTCATTTGTGTGAAAATTGTTCAGGGGTGTTTCTAATTTTCACAATCTATGATATACTATAGTATATCATTTTTGAGGAGGGGGTTCTTTGATAAACATTGAAATTGGTACTCCGGTTTTTGATGCATACCATCTTTTCATGCAGACAGCAGACGCTGTCCAGAAGTATGCTGATTCCACCTTTTACAGGAGAGCAGGTCTTTCGGTAAGTAAGTTCGGCGTGCTGCAGATCCTGGCTATTAAGGAAGGTTCGATGACACCTTCCGAGATTGCGCGGTGGATATTAAGAGAAAGGCACAACGTAACAACTCTGGTCAGCAGAATGAAGAAAGAAGGATTTGTCCGGGTAGAACCCAGTGCCACAGACAGGCGATCCATAAATATCATTCTTACGGAAAAAGGCTATGAAAAACTTGAACAGGCAGCGCCAGTAGCCAGGGACATAGCGAACCAGGTAATGGCATCGATGAGTGAGCGGAGTCTGAACAGTATGACCAAAACCTTGAATATGGTCAGGAAAAATGCCCACAACGGACTGGACGAACTTTCCAACAAGAACAAGAAACGTAAAAAATCCACCTAGCCGGATTAGCTTGTATCCATCTTATCAAAAATTATAGGAAACTAAGGACTGATGGCAGGTAGCTATAAACTTGCAGGTATATTAGTACCTTTATCGCACGTCATGCTTAGTTACGCGGGTTTTGTGGTGGATATGTGTGTGTGCTAAAATGACTTGTTCTATTAAACAAACGGAGTAGTATACGTTAATGGCTAAGAAAGAGCTTTCGGATATCCAGGAATTCATCGATAACGTAAATAAGAAAGACAAACCGAACGGGAAGAGAGTCAAGTTCGGTTTCGCCAAACGAAAACGCAAGAACTAGTATACGACATCAAACTTCTTGAGTTCTCAGTTTATTCGAAGGGGTTTTCCGTGTTTGAAAAATCCGGGAGATAGTACTCTTTGGATTCCATTTCCTGTATCCAGCCGTTTTCCAGACCAAGTTCATCTGCCAGGCTGACTACTTCCTTGTATTCGTCCATAGAGATCGATCTACTTAGCTGCGGTACATTACGGGCATTAACCGTAGGATAGTACTGCGACATTATACTCACTGTAACTGAGGGAGAAATCTCTTCCGCCAGCCATCTAAGAGAATTATCACTGCCTGCCAATCCGTTGGGTAGAATAAGGTGACGCACTATTATCCCTTTCACAGCAATCCCGTTTTCATCCGTAATGATGTTTCCTACCTGCCGGTACATTTCCTTGATAGCAACCCGGGAGTGTTTAACATAATCAGGTGCTATCGATAATTTACTGCTATTATCATCCGATGCGTATTTAAGGTCAGGAAGATAAATACTGATAATCCCGTCGAGTAATTTAATCGTCTCCAGTGAATCATAGCTGCCGGTATTATAGACAAGCGGGAGGCGGAGACCCATCGGTATCGCTTCTTCCATTACTGCCCGGACTATCTGGGGGACATAATGAGTAGGGGAGACGAGGTTGATGTTATGGCATTTCACTGCATCCTGGAGATAGACCATTTTTTCAGCCAGGGATTGAATCGACAGTTCGTTGTTTCTCTGTGTCTCAGGATCCTGGCTTATCTGGAAATTCTGGCAGAAAACGCACCGGAGATTACAGTTACCGAAGAAAATGGTACCGGAGCCCCTGGTGCCGGATAATACCGGTTCCTCTCCATGGTGGGCGACTACCGAAGAGACAGCGGGGAGATAGGCGGAATTACAGAATCCTCGTTCACCATCCAGGCGGTTAACTCCACAATTTCGCGGACAGATATCGCACGAAGTGAGCCTGGATTCTAGCTGTTCAACCCGCTTATTTAGATCACCGGAATTATACAGAGACAGATAGCCCGGTTCAACAATGCTTTCCTTGTTCAAGATTACCTCATTTACCTTAATTACTCAATTTTAATTGTAGGTACTATTGATCTTACACTGATTTCTTGGGTCGTTGAAGTAGATTCCCGTCCGCCGCGGCGGACGGGAATGGCGAGGAGATTGCTATGATTTATCAGTATATATTTTCTGCATTAAAACGACATCGAGTAATTTACCGGACTTGTAACCGACTTCTTTCATAACACCGATGTGCTCAAAGCCGAATTTCTCGTGAAGATAAATACTCCCATCGTTACCGGCAGTGATCCTTGAAATAATCGTGTGAAGCCCGGTTTCTTCACCTGCCTTTATTATTCTTTCGATCAACTGTCTGCCGGTTCCCTGTCCCCGATATCCATCTTTCACATATACTGAAATCTCCGCTGTTTCGGAATAAGCGAACCTGTCAGACCATTTACTAAGTGACGCCCAGCCGATGACCGTATCTTCATTTTCAGCAACGATAATCGGATTTCTGGAATCGTGGCTATCGAACCATTCTTTCTGACTTTCGACTGTTTTAGTTTCGGTATCGAAAGTAGCATCCGTGGTAAGTATCGCTTCGTTGTATATGTCGGTGATTGCGGTAAGATCGTCATACATCGCCGGTCTGATGATAAGCATCTGTCAGCATCCTGTTATGAAGGTATTTCGAAGACCCACTCGCACCAGTATTCCGGTGAATCGGGATCAGGAGCGCAGGCATTGCACCTGGTGGTAATCCGGGAATCTACCAGTTCAGCATAAGCCTGGTATAACATGGTACATCCCGGAACTCCGTCATAAACACCTTTACCAGCTCTTATTCTTGCTATCTGTATCGGGCACTCTAAACAACGGAATACGGCTTTTGTATCGGTCAATTCAACTACTTCGGGCTTATGAACGTATATCAGGGGATCGGCAAACAAAAGCTCCATTAACAACTGTAATGGTGCTTTTCCTTCAGTATCCAGATTCTTCAGCAGTCTTTTACCGATAATCGGACTGGCTTTTTCCCAGACCACCTGATTCATCTCGAATGCGACATCGAAACCGTACTTCTCTTCAACTGCCAGGAACCAGAGTCCGTCTATCGTATAGTATGTCCTGGCGGCTACTTCTCTCAGGACATCACCGGAAATGGCAGAATTATCGAAATCAGGCATCGGGGAAACTCCTTCTAACTCTTAAGCTTTTTTAAGGCGTTTTCCATCCGGTCAAGGCATACCGCTTTACCAAGGACCGCCATTGTCTGGAATAGTGGCGGAGCCGCCATACGTCCGGTAGTGGCAACCCTGAGAGTACCGAAAAGCTGTCCTGCCTTCAGGCCCAGTTCTTCTGCCAGAGGTCTCAGCAGGTTTTCCATCGACTCTATATCGAACGGTTCCAACGCACGCAGTCGATCCAGAGATACCTCCAGGACTTTGACAGCATCTTCTTTTGTCATCTTTTTCCCGATAAGCGAATCAGGTTCATAGCCGGATTCTTCAATGTAGAAAAATCTAACCAGTTCAGGCACCTCAGCCAGTGTCTTGGCGCGTTCCTGGACGAGTTCAAGCATCCGTTTCAAATAGTCTTTATCCAGGGGACGGTTTACCGCTTCCGGTAATCCTTTCTCAAGATACGGTATAGAACGATCCATAAACTCATCAAGGCTGAGATTCCGTATGTACAGGCCGTTCATCCATTCCAGTTTTTCCCAGTTGAATAACGCTCCTGTTTTGCTGATTCTTTCCAGTGAAAAATTGTCGATTAATTCCTGCCGGGTCATAATCTCAGTCTTATCATCCAGCGACCAGCCGATCAGTGCCAGGAAGTTAAACAGAGCTTCCGGCAGGTACCCTTTTTCACGGTATTGAAGGACTGCTACGTCGCCATGTCTCTTACTCAATTTAGCGCGATTCGGTCCGAGGAGCATCGGATGGTGAACGTAAAGCGGCGGTGTATAACCGAGGGCTTTATATATCGCCAGGTGCATCGGAACGCTGGATATCCATTCATCTCCCCGAATAATATGCGTGATTTTCATTGCCGTGTCATCGACCACATTTGCCAGGTGGTAGGTGGGATAGCCGTCCGATTTCAGCATGACGAAATCGTTAATTGTGCTGTAATCGAACGTGACATCGCCGTATATCAGGTCGTTGAACGTTATATGACCTTCGAGCGGCACTTTCATACGGATAACAGGCTTGATTCCCTGCGCTTCATATTCGGCGCGTTGTTCCGGGGTGAGTTCGCGGCAGTGCCGGTCATAACCGGGTGGCTGCTTACGTGCCATTTGCTCTTTACGCATTTCTTCCAGTCGTTCCGATGAACAATAGCAATAATAGGCGTCTCCCTGGGATATAAGCCTTTCCGCTGCTTCCCGGTAGAGTTCAAGCCGTTCCGATTGTATATATGGTCCATAGGGTCCTCCGACATCCGGACCCTCATCCCAGTCCAGTCCCATCCATTTAAGACTTTCGTAAATTACGTCTATGGCTCCTTCAACCTTGCGAGTCAGATCGGTATCTTCGATGCGGAGTATGAAAGAACCGCCGGTGTGCCTGGCCAGAAGCCAGTCATACATCGCCGTCTTGACATTACCTATATGCATGTAGCCGGTCGGACTTGGAGCTATACGTACTCTTACGGGTTCGGTCATTTTCAGTCCTCTACGATTATTACATTACGATTATAACAGGAAAATGCAATAGTCTCATAATAACCGGTTACCTGTGCGAATACACGTTTTAATAAACACAACAGTTGACCTGTATTGCCAAATAGACCTATTATTAAGTAGCTGGATGTTATTATTCAGGTAGGGGAATGAGGAGGTGGATGCACATGCTTTGAGTCTTCTTCTTACTTGGTAGAATATTCTATTCTCTGTGGATTTTCATAAGTAATTTCATCAAAAAACAAAAATCAGCCGGTAAGTCCTGGAGTACCTGACCTGTCATGGGTACCCGCCGTGAAGCGGATTAATTAAAGTAGTTGATGTGAGTGTTGTTCTGGAAATTACTTGAAAGTGTTCCCATGGAACACTCACTTTATTGTACTACCTCTATATTAAAGCCATATGGTAAAGTAATAACGATTTCCTGGATACCGGCTTTCGCCGGTATGGTTATTTGTGTGTTTATCCTTTGTACTTTGCTTCCTCGGACGGATGGTTTCTCCAATGGGCTATTCTTATCCGTTTCATTTTACCGCCTTCAAGGTTATAGAGGATGAAGTTGGTCATTATCATTGTCTCGCCTTTCTTCAGCGCCGGCCTGGCAGGTGATGCTTCCATGTCGTTGAAGGCGTGGAACTCGGTCCATAACTCGACAAACAGGTATTCGTCGTCGGATATATAGTCCCTGACTTCGAGAACTTCCACCACGTTTTCGTGGAGTTTCTTGTAATTCTCAATGAATGCCTGGGGTCCGTGAAGCGTTCGGGCAGGACTTGTCGGATCGAGGGCATTGTCATAGTACTCGACCGTGATATCGGGTGCGAAGTAACTGACGATGTCATCATATCTCTTGTTATTGAAATGGTCTACATATTTCAGAAAGTCTTCCTTTTTCATTCTATGCTCCTATCGTTTTCAGTTCCGTTCTCTTGTCATACCTTTTGTGATAAGTTATACTGGATTAACATTAATAATTCAATAGTAACGGGGAGCTTGGGGAACCGGGCTGAGAGGATGTGCTTGATCATGAAAGTGATTACCCACATCGACCCAGAGAACCTGATCCGGATAATACCGGCGTAGGGAAAATACGGTAAAACAAAGGGCTACCCGATTTAAAAGGTAGCCCTTTTTGTATGGAGTATATAACCCGTGAATGCTTTAGTGCTTGCTAATGGTGAATTGTACGAAACTGAGATACTACGAGAACGAATTCAGGATGAAGTGTTTGATCTCGTTATCGGGGTTGATGGCGGTTCACGGTACGCTTCTGAACTGAACATCACCGTCGATGTAATTATCGGCGATATGGATTCTTTTCCTTCTCATAAACACCTGGGAAACAAAAATACCAGGTTTATCTCATATCCGGAAGAAAAGAACGAAACCGACCTGGAATTAGCGTTGCTATACACCACAGAGCAGGGAGTAGATAAGATCGTGGTAGTCGGGGCCATGGGTGGACGTATGGATATGACAATTTCCAACATACAGCTTATAGCCCATGCCAGTTCAGGTTCTTGCAGGATAGAGATATGGCATGGAGAACAGACGGGGTGGTTCATTCAGCCGCCGGGAGAAGATATTCACAGAAATCCCGGAGATACTATCTCATTAATCCCGATAGGTGGTTATGCTTCAGGCATTACTACTAAGGGTATGAAATACCCTCTTAATAATGAAGAACTGACGATGAAATCAAGAGGGGTCAGCAACCGGATAGAAAGCCCACCGGCTCACGTTACTTTTAGGGACGGGCAACTGCTTGTAGTACATACTCCCGGTAATGCACCCGAAAGGCAGGGAAGATAATATGACAGAAAAACGGACTATCAATGTTGGTGTACAGGTTTTACCTTTGCATGAAGATGTGTATCCCATTGTCGACGCCGCTATAAAAATAATCCAGGACAGCGGTGTAAAATATGAGGTCGGACCGATGGAGACAATCCTGGAAGGCGATGACCTGGACGAGTTAATCGAGATAGCGAAATCGGCCCATAGAGAGTGTTTCAAAACGGGTGCCGGGAAGGTAGTCACGATTATCAAGATCTGCGATGAGCTGGGAGGTACCACGATAGAAAATAAAGTCGGTAAATATCGAAAGGTCGATTGATGAAGTGGCGTAGAGAAATCCTGCCTCCGATAGTGTTGATTATCACGCTTATCATCGGATGGTACTTTATTGCCGAAGTCAGCGGACTACGTTCGTTTATCCTGCCTACTCCGTGGGAAGTCATCAAGGCAGGATGGGAAACGCGAGATCTGCTCGTAAATGCTATCGGTAACACACTCATGGCGACAGGTATCGGCCTGGTACTGGCGCTTGTAACTGGAACGGGGATCGCTGCTATTATGGATTTCTGGCCCCTTATGCACCGTGCTCTGTATCCGATACTGGTTGTTTCACAGACTATCCAGATACTGGCTATCGCGCCTATTTTTATCATCTGGTTCGGTTTCGGTCTGACACCGACAATTCTGATCGTGATATTATTCTGTTTTTTCCCGCTGGCAATAAGCACGGCCGACGGCCTGACATCATCGGACCCGGAGTTAATAGCATTACTTCATACTATGAAAGCCAGCAGATGGCAGATATGGAGAATGGTGCGTTTACCCTCCGCCCTGCCGTCCTTTTTTTCCGGCCTTCGGCTGGCCGTAACCTACAGTGTGGTGGCGGCGACCATCGGCGAATGGGTTGGCGGTTCCTCGGGGCTGGGACTGTACATGCTCCGATCCAAGAACGCCCTGGCGACCGACCAGGTATTCGCCGCAATGTTTATCACGTCACTGCTGAGTATTTTTCTGTTTATGCTTGTTTACTATATCGAACGACTGGTCCTCCCCTGGTACCATTCCAGGCAACGAACAGAAAAATGGGAAGGGTCAGGTATTTTCTAGCCTGAGGAGGTGAAAAATGAAACATCTACCTGTAATTCTAACACTTGTAATCGCTTTGCTTGTGTTTACCGGATGCGAAAACTCGGAGGAAGAGGAACTTACTCCAGTAACGTTTATGCTGGACTGGGTGCCGAATACAAATCATACCGGGATCTTTGTGGCCGATGTCAACGGCTACTTTAAAGAAGCAGGCCTTGATGTGAGAATTATCCAGCCGGGAGAAGTATATCCTGAAGCAGCGGTGGTCGGTGGTGCCGCAGATTTCGGCATCAGTTTTCAGGAACAAGTCACGCTGGCACGAGCGGATGGAGTACCTCTCGTTTCGATAGCTGCGGTGCTTCAGCATAATACATCGGGATTCGCTTCTGCTGCCGAGTTAAATGTAACAGGACCAAAAGGTTTCGAGGATTTACGTTATGGTTCTTATGGCAATCCTTTTGAAACTCCCACACTCAAAGTCCTGATGGAATGTGACGGTGGAGATTTTGAAAAACTGGAGATCGTGAATACCGGTTATGCTGATCCGCTTGCTTTAATAGCCGAAAAGAAGATTGACTTGGCCTGGATATTTTACGCCTGGCAGGGCTTCCAGGCAGAACAACAAAATATTGAAATCAATGTAGTCATGATGAAAGACTGGTTTACCTGCATCCCCGACTACTATACCCCGGTGGTCATCACAAGCGAGGATACCATTTCCAGCAGGCCGGAAATCGTCAGAGCTGTTATCGAAGCGCTGTCGAGGGGGTATGAATTCGCAATCAACAGTCCGGATGAGTCTGCCGCTCTGCTGATTGCTGCTGTGCCTGAACTTGATCCTGAACTCGTAAAGGCAAGCCAGAACTGGATTTCAGGCTACTATCAAGCCGACGCGCCTCGATGGGGAGAACAGAAGGAAAGTGTCTGGCAGGGATATTCGGACTGGATGGTTGAAAACGGTATTCTGCAAACTTCTATCTCAGGTAAGGATGCTTTTACCAATGAATTTCTACCTTAGTACCTTGTCATGAAAACACCTTTATATATACTCATCCTTCGACAAGCTCAGGATGAACGGTATTATGGTTCAGGATGGACTATATTTTGATACATATGACGTATACGAATGAGGAAAGATGACGATACCGCGTATTGAATTCAGGCATATAAGCAAGACTTTTTCCGGAGTTAATCAGACTATACCGGCATTGAAGAATGTATCTTTCAGCGTGATGCCGGGTGAGTTTGTCACTATCACTGGAACGAGTGGAAGTGGGAAGAGTACGCTGTTCAATCTATGCGCCGGACTTATCGAACCTGACGAGGGGGAAATACTGATCGATGGAGAAAGCCCTGCCAGTCTCGCAGGGATGACAGGCTATATGCCACAGCGTGATTTACTACTCCCCTGGCGGAGTGTCTTAAACAATGTACTTCTCCCCATGGAAATACAGGGTGTTTCGAAAGAAGAATCGGTAAAGAAAGCTCTTGAAATGCTGCCGTATTTCGGACTGGCTACATTCGAGGATGAGTATCCTTCGGCACTTTCCGGAGGAATGCGTCAGCGTGCCGCACTGATGAGAACATGGCTTACAGGATGTTCAACACTACTTCTCGATGAACCGTTCGGTGCCCTCGATGCGTTGACACGCAAGGAGCTTCAAAACTGGCTGTTGAATGTCTGGCAGGAATTCGGACGGACGGTTATGTTCATCACTCACGATATCGAAGAAGCCGTGTATCTTGCCGACCGGGTAATAGTGCTGAGCGCACGCCCGGGGGAAGTTAAAAGGGAATTATCTGTTAATTTACCACGACCTCGTCACCAGAAAATGATCGCGGAATCTGAGTTTGGGAATCTTGTGAGAGAGTTACTCGATGAGCTGGGGGTTAATTCCTGAAGCTGGTGGATGTATCATCACATTGATAAGTAACGCGGCACCTGCCGATATTAAGCTCTAAAGCCGATATTGTGAACATTTTTTATCACACCCGGGCATCAGAATCCTTCCGCCACTCACCTTGATAAAAAACTCCCGGGATTGTACGAGAAGCCCCTCGACCAGGTACTTTCGGGAAGATCCTCATCCTGCAAATGATCCTGTTCCTTTCCAATCACGTTTTAATCTTTCTCAAGGACAGCACGAGTGCCAACGCTGCAGCGGCTGCTGCAGTACATGCCCAGAAGGCCAGGCTATAACTTTCGGTTGTATCAAATATGTGTCCGGCAACAACCGGTCCAATAGCACCTCCCAGCGTACTACAAAAGAACAGGATTCCAAAAAGGCTGCCGTGCGCTCGCAGTCCGAAGTACTCGGCCACTACCGGTGAAATTGTCGTATATAGTCCACCATGAGCAAACGCATACACTACCGCAAACAGGAAGAACATCCAGTGTTCTGTCGCAACCTGTAACCAGAGGAAAGACGAGATAAGAAGGATATAGCAAAGTACCATGGTCAGCCTGTTGCCGGTGCGGTCTATTGCGATACCGGTTAGAAAACGCCCCAGTATACTCGTCGCTCCAATAGTCGAAAGAACTCCGGTCGCTGCCGTAGAGGATAGTCCTATGTCCGTGGCATGAGGGATGATATGTACCGTGACAATGAACAGACAGAACATGGTTATTAAATAAGCAAGACAAAGTGTCCAGAACTGTCTGGTTCTGAGGGCTGCACGCAGGGAAAAACCGGCCTGTGAAGAAGTTGGATTTATTGATGGGCTTTCTTCATCTCCATCTGGCAGGAATCCCATGCTGCCCGGTTCACGGCGTAACGGCAGACCGCTGGTAATAAGCAGAATGAGCATCGATATTCCGATAATCAGGTATGACGACTGCCAGCCATATTCCAAGATAAACATATTCGCCAGCAGGGGAATGGCGAATTGTCCAAGACCGGTGCCCATCTTCGTGATACCAGTCATTATCCCTCTTCGCCTGACAAACCAGCGCATCAATGTACTCAGCGGAATAATATCAACAGCGCTTACCCCGATACCGACAAAGAAGCTGTAGAAAAAGTAAAGCTGCCAGATGCTGCTGAGCCCCGACATCAATATTAACCCCAGTCCTGCACAACCGGTCAGCATTATCAAGATTCTCGGGCCAAACCTGTCATTTAGTCTGCCAACTATGATGCTGAAGAATCCCGCAATAATCGCCATGATAGACTGAGCAGCCGAGAGAGTGGCCCTGGACCAGCCAAACTCGGAAAGTATCGGTTTGAAAAAGACACCGAACGTCATCATGGTGCCAATACCTAAAGCCTGTATAAAAAAACTGGAGGCGACGATATTATATCCGTAGAAGTACTTCGGTCTCTTCATGACTACATGCATTATAGATAGTTTAAATACTAAATAGCCAATGGCTTTTTTAGTGTTCTGGAAAACCTATCACAAACCATATAATCAAAATCTGAGTCCTTGACCAACCTGGTGTGACATTTAGTTACTTCATTCGTTATTTGTGTTTATTTGATATAAATCGAGTAGCTTTGTACAATGTCCTGTATGATAATCAAACCTGAGGATGTAACCGTTGAATGGCTGACGGATATACTCCGCCAATCCGGAAGCCTTCCAAGTGGTCATGTTACCAGTGTACGTGTGATCAGTGAGTCATCTAACACTGCTAAAATTGGGCGGCTGACACTGACTTACTCTGACGATGTTCCCTCAACGATGCCTACTCATCTGTTCTTGAAGATCTCCGATCCTCATTCGAAGACGCCCGTGGTAGGGAGTGAACAAAGGCGGTACGAAGTCGAGTTCCATAATAAGATAATCACACTCATGCCAAATCCACCGGTCATACGCTGTCATCATGCTGTCTACTGCGAAGAGACCGGCGCCTCGAATCTGATTTTCGACGATGTATCCGAAACTCATTTCGCGGTTAGCTCTACTCAACCTCCACCGGTACGTCAAGCCGAAAAAGCAGTCGATGCTTTCTCCGAATTTCACGCTTTCTGGTGGGATCATCATACACTCGGTGATATATACTCGCCCCAGGATCAGAAGTCGGTTACGGAGGATGTAAATAATATTCGCGAGCATTTTCCACGGTTCGCCGACTTTCTCGGCGACCGCCTGACCGCTGCACAACGTCAGGCGTACGAAAATACACTCACTTTACTGCCTAACCTGATGGGGCGTGTGACTCGAGGGAAGGACCTCACACTGATTCATGGTGACTCCGATATATCAAACGTGCTTCTTCCGCATGATCCCGATACGGATAAAGCTCTGATTATCGACTGGCAACTCTGGGGTGTTAGTTTTGCCGCAGAAGATTTAGCCCACTTGATAGCTCTTTTCTGGGAAAGAGAGTATCGCCAGCGAATGGAAAAACACCTGTTAAAGCGTTATCATCAGGGGCTGATCCGGCATGGCGTAAAAGATTACGAATGGACCGACTGCTGGAATGATTATAGACTTGCCGTCATCCTGCGTGTCCTTTTCATGCCTATGTGGTTCTGGAACAACGGTGCTCCGGCATCGATGTGGGAACGAAGCTTTGTGCGAGCTATGCAGGCATTTGAAGACTTAGGATGTCAGGAACTTCTGGAGTGTTAGGAATCTGGGTAAAAAGCAAACATTTCGATGAACACGTGTGGGTAAAAATAACTATTTTACAGCTTCAACCATCATTCTGAGGTTAAATATTATTTTCGTAGTACTTCTGCGTACTGACAGTAAATTACGATGATACGTCGATAACTTCGAGTGCCTGCCGCAGGTCTTTGGGCAAGGGAGAGGTGAATTCCCTGTATTCACTAGTAGACGGGAGAACGAATCCCAGGACAGCGGCATGGACGAACTGTCTTTTCAAGGGGGCAGCTTTTACTCCATAAACCTTATCCCCGGCTACGGGAAAACCGATGGCTTTCAGGTGTACTCTGATCTGGTGTGTTCTGCCGGAGACAGGCCTGACTTCAAGCAAGGTGAAATTGCCAATATACCTGATCACGGTGTATTCGGTTGTTGCTTCCCGCCCCCTGCTTTGAGGAACGACCGCCATTTGCTGGCGATGACGCGGATCGCGTCCGACCGGGGCTTCGATTACGCCCTCTTCCGGGGTAAGGTGGCCTTTTACCAGGACCTGGTAGCGTTTTACGACGGTACGGGCTTTAAACTGATCCATCAGTTTTTCCTGAGCCACGACGTTTTTCGCTACCACCATCACACCGGACGTGTCCTTATCCAGACGATGAACGATCCCGGGTCTTTCCTCGCCTGAATCCGATAATTCGGAAAGATGGGACAGGAGGGCATTTACCAGGGTGTGCGACGAATGACCGGGTGCGGGATGAACGGTGAGACCCGCCGGTTTATCGACGACCAGCAATTCATTGTCTTCATAGATAATCGTGAGTGGTATTTCCTCCGGTTGAAGTAAAACGGGTTCGGCAGGAGGAATTTCAACGGTAATAGTATCGCCGGTATCAAGTTTATAGCCAGCCCTGGCGATGTCTCCGTTTATCCTGACATATCCGTCATTGATAAGTTTCTGTGCCCTGGTACGGGATAGGTCAGGGCAGTGTTCGCTGACATATTTATCCACCCGGACTCCCTGTTCGTCCGATATCACCTCATATATAGAAGGATTATCGTTACTCATAAGCAATTTCATTATACAGGAAAACAGTAACGGTACTGAAAGGTGTCACTTATTTCACGCAGCCTTTAATTGACAACATACTCTATTAATTGATAAAATCCTACTGCTTAATTCGTTCAATTTCCGAATCAACTTTCCAAATTCAGGGATGAGGTGTAGAAATGTAGTGATGGATGAAAACAATCTAGATTTTTAAAAGGAGGATAAAATGGCGAATATACCGGATAAAATTGAAACCTGGCAAATGACAGAGCCGGGTAAACTAGCAAGAGCGAGTCTCGATATGCCTGAAATACAGGCAGGAGAAGTAGTAGTTGAAATTGCCGGCTGCGGCGTATGTCATACCGATCTGGGGTATTTCTACGACGGTGTACCAACGGTAAACCAACCCCCGATGACATTGGGGCATGAAATCAGCGGCACAGTCATAGCCGGTGATGAAAAAATGATAGGGAAGGAAGTAATTATTCCGGCTGTAATGCCATGTAATAATTGCCCTATCTGCGCTGCTGGCAGGGGAAACAGGTGCCTTGCTCAGAAGATGCCTGGTAACAGTTATGGTATATACGGCGGTTTTTCGAGTCACATAGTTGTACCTTCACAGGACCTGTGTGTAATCGACGATAAGAAAGGTCTACCTCTAGAGGATTTTGCGGTTATAGCTGATGCAGTAACATCGCCCTATCAGGCAGCTGTACGGGCGGATGTAAAGCCTGGAGATTACACTATAATCCTGGGCGGTACCGGTGGACTGGGTGTATATGCAACTCAAATTATCTCAGCGATGGGAGCTAAGGAAGTAGTCGTTATAGCACGTAATCAAGAGAAACTGGACCGAGCTATGAAATATGGTGCGACTTATACAATAAGTACCGTAGATAAAAGTCCTCGTGACATCCGTGATGCGTTCAGAGCTTACAGCAAAGAAAACAAACTCCCGAACTGGGGATGGAAAATATTCGAGTGGACCGGCTCTGAAGTTGGGCAGGCAATCGGACTCGAATTACTTTCATACGTTGGTAAGATGGTAATTGCCGGTTATGGTATGCAGAAGAACGAGTACCAACTTTCCAGACTTATGGCATTTGATGCTGAGATTATTGGTACCTGGGGATGCCTACCTGAATACTATCCTGTGGTCCTCAAGATGGTACAGGAAAAGAAGGTTGCAATAGAACCGTTTATCGAGACCCGACCAATGAGTCAGATTCAACAGGCCTTTGAAGATGGTCATAAAGGCGGGATGGATAAAAGAATCGTGTTAACGCCTGATTTCTAGGTTCAAAAATAATATAGAATATGGAGGATATTAATGGCTTTAGATTGGTTAGTCAGGGATAATAGTTTAAAAAGTCACCAGATATTTGGTGACGAGCACTTCGGCACGGAAGCACCGTGTACGATGTTCGAAAAGAAACCACTGATAAATCCTAATACTGGCGAAAAAGTAGATGGTCTTTATACCGCATGGATTACTCTCAATAATCCTGCCCAGTATGGATCTTACACAACCGAAATGGTCAAGGGTGTTCAAGCTGGTATGCACAAAGCTTCGATGGATCGAAGTGTTGTCGCTATCATATTTACCAGTGTGGGTGACCGTGCATGGTGTACCGGTGGTAATACCAAAGAATATGCTGAGTATTATACCAAGAGACCGAAAGAGTACGCCGATTATATCGACCTCTTTAACGGGATGGTCGACAGTATTCTGAAAGCTCGTGTTCCGGTGATATGCCGGGCAAACGGAATGAGAGTAGCCGGTGGTCAGGAAATCGGCCAGGCATGTGACCTAACGGTAGCTGCCGATACAGCTCAATTTGGCCAGGCGGGAACCGCTCACGGTTCTACTCCGACCGGTGGTTCTACTGACTTCCTCCCATGGCAATTACCTACCACAGAGTTGGCAATGTGGAACTGTTTCTCCAACGAAATGTGGAGTGCCTACAAGATGGAGAGACTCGGATTTATCACCAAAGCTATCCCGATAAAGAAAGATGCCGATGGAAACTGGGTGCGTGACCCGAGGGTTATCACAGATAAATATGTCGATGACGGTGAGATTGTCTACGGTGAGTTCAAGAAAGGTACCGATTTCAAGGCAGGTACCGATATGCTTAAGACACTCGATACTGACTGGTCAAGACTTGATGCTCATATCGATAATATGGTCTGGACGATTTCCAACCTGATGCCTCTCTGTCTCATGATGACCGTTGAACAGATTAGGATAAAGAAACGCTCGTTCTGGGATGATGCAAAGATCGGTTCCATGTACTGGCTGGCAGCCAATATGAATACGGAAGCATATCTGGGCTTCAATGCCTTTAATACTCAGGCTCTTACCGGGCAGCGAAATATCGACTACATCAAATACAGACAACTCATCGCTGACGGACACGAGTATAACGATGATCTGGCAGAACAGGTATTAGCCAAACCGAAAGAGCAATAATAACTACTAGTTTATATGTATTAAAAGACACGCCCCGGTTTTCCGGGGCGTGTCTTTTTCTTGTTAATATATGGATATCAGGCTTTTATACCTTTGTAGACAAAATCAAACATGATATCAGCAACGTCTTCTGCACTCAATCGACCTTTCGAAGAGAACCAGATAGTGCTTCGTATAATCACTGAAGAGATCAGGTAAACAGTTACCTTCTCATCCTTTACTGCGAAATCTCCGGACTTGATACCACGTCTGATAACGTTCGTCATTATCCTGTCATAAGTATCACGTAATTCGATTATGTCCTTACGGTGATTTCGTGTCAGGTTCTGTAAACCGGTATCAGAGATAAGTACACTGGATTTCTTCATCTGCACCAATACATCAAGATGGTTTTCTATGAATGATCTGAGTTGATCGACAGGACTCGCAGTATCATCATTTTCTAGGTGGCGGACCGAGTTCACAGCCCGTTCTGTGATGTCCTTGATCACCTCGAACAGAATATCTTCTTTTCCTGAGAAATAGTTGTATATATTTGCTGCCTTGCAATCGCAGGCGGCGGCGATGTCCTTCATACTGGTACTATGGTAGCCCTTTTGCCAGAAAAGCACGCCTGCTTTGTCAAGTATCCAGCTCCTCTTTATAGATGACTGCAATTCTTTTCGTTGACCTGATCTCAGCATAACTGTTCACTCTCTGTTTTTATACCAAAGGATAGACCGTATCCGCTTATCCTGATATATTCTGTACTACCTATCTGGACTATATAATATGGCGATGAGTATGTCAATGTTAATAGACATTAATTAGACAATTTGAGGATATACAATACACGCGATCTATAAGCAATCTATAATAGTGGTATAAACATGCTATATTATATTCCTTGACAGGTAATTAGGCGTATGGTACTTTATCAGTAGGTTAATGAATGTTAATTAATATTACATTACTTTTCAGGCGATTAATTTAGTTGAGTACTTACCACATCACGCATTGACAAAAAACCGGTAAAAGACTAGTATTGTATACTGTACACGAACATTGAGATAAACGCATTATCTAGTTTGGTATGAATATTGTTACCAGTTAATTACCAGAGGGGAGGAGCCATGGCTTATAAAAATATTGTACTTGAGAAAAAAGAAGGTATAGCAAAGCTAGTCATAAATCGTCCTCCGGTGAATGTGATGAACCAGGAGACTCTAGGCGAACTCTGTTCTGCATTGGAGGAACTTGCCAAAGATGATGAAACCAGAGTTCTATTGATTCGTGGTGAAGGTGAAAAAGCCTTCTGTGCTGGTGTTGAAGTCGGAGACCATGTTGGCGATAAGATGCCGGTAATGATGAAGGAATTCGGCCGTATTTTCAAGCTGCTTCGGAACCTTGGTAAACCAAGTATTGCCGTAGTAAACGGTCTCGCTCTTGGCGGTGGTTGTGAACTCGTCCTGGGTTGTGATCTTGCTGTCGCTAGTGAAAAAGCTAAACTGGGTCAACCTGAGATCATTCTCGGAGGGCTGGCACCGGCCGCAGCACCACTACTCCCCAGGGTTATGGGTGAAAAGAAGGCTTTCGAAGTTCTGCTTCTCGGTGAGAGTATGAATGCCGTGGACGCGGAACGATTTGGACTGGTTAATAAGGTGGTACCGATAGAGGAATTGGATTCAGTAGCCGAAGAAATGGCTCAGAAATTTCTGAAAATGAGTGGACTCAGCGTAAAGCTTGTCAGGGAAGCGTTTTACGAGTGTGCTGAAACTGCAAATCTTGATAAAGCTTTGGACACCGCGGTCGAACTGGGGATAAAGAGCTGGGAAACTCATGATGGACAGGAAGGCCTGAAAGCTTACATGGAGAAGAGAGATCCTGAATGGACAAATAATTAACCGGTGTAGCCGAGTTTTTAGTGCATACCTTCTCTTCCTATAATAAAGAATAAAGAGAAGGTATTAGTAGAGAGGAGGTCTATTATGGCACAGAAAGTTATCAAGACTGATTGCATCATGTGCATCAACAGCTGCGGTATTAACGCCTATGTTGAGGATGGTAAGTTAGTCAAGGTAGAAGGTATGCCCGAACACGCGCTCAGTGAGGGTTATATCTGCCCGAGAGGTGAAGCCCTGGTAGAATATGTATATGCTCCCGACCGCGTTCTTCATCCTATGAAGAAAGTCAACGGCGAATGGGAGAGGATTACCTGGGATGAAGCGCTGGATACCGTTGCTGCCAAATTACAGGAAATCAAGGAAAAGTACGGCGCTAAAGCTCTTGCCGTATATAATGGCTCAATAGGTACCGAAAATATTGAGTTGGCTGGTTTCGGCCAGAGATTCCGCGGAGCATACGGGACTCCTAATCTTCTTACTGTTGAAGGCAACTGCTTCCGTTCGAGAATCATGGCACGGCAAATGACCTTCGGGACTCAGTATATAGAAGAACCCGGGAAATCCAAGTGCACTATCGTCTGGGGACGGAACATGGATAACTCCGGCGGGTTGGTTGCCGAGAAAATATACAGAGCCCTGGATAATGGTACCCTGGAGCACCTGATTATTATCGATCCCAAGCGTATTCCGATGGCTGACAGAGGGACTTATATCCAGATACGTCCGGGGACCGATACAGCCCTGATGCTGGGAATGATGAATGTCATTATCGAAGAAAAATTATACGATAAGGAATTCATCGACGAGTACACAATCGGTTTCGACAAACTGATCGAGCATGTAAAGGATTACCCGCCTGAGAAGGTGGAAAAGATTACCTGGGTACCTGCCGAGGATATCAGGAAAATTGCCCGTATCTTTGCTACCAATAAGCCTGCGTGTAATGTCGCCGGTACGGCACCTATTGATCAGCACATTAATGGTTTTCAGGGTAACCGGGCGATGAACCTACTCCAGATTATCACCGGCAATTTGAATGTTCCGGGAAGCTGGATAACCATACCGTTCATCCGCCTGGGCGATCTCAGGTTACCGGAGGTTGACGAACCAATCGGAGCGGAAGCGCACCCCCTGTTCAGACGTTTCTGGGGCAGAACGTCACCCTACGGCCAGCAGAATCTCTTTGCCGAGTCCGTGCTGGAAGGGAAGCCTTATGCCCTCAAAGCTATGATAGTAAATGGCGGTAATCCTGTACTAACTCTCCCTGATTCAGCCCGGATCATTGAAGCGATGGAGAAACTCGAATTCCTTGTAGTAACGGATCTGTTCATGACGGAAACTGCCAAACTGGCAGACATCGTCCTTCCGGCCTGCTCCTTCCTTGAGAAGAGTGGTGTGGGTTACGTTTATGGGGTAACCTTGGGAGAACCTTACGCTCTACTGCGTAAGAAAGTGATTGAACCGGTCGGTGAAAGCTGGCCTGACTGGAAAATCTGGACCGAACTTGGCAGGAGAATGGGCTATGACGAGCACTTCCCCTGGAATTCTGATGAAGAGGTGGTAGATTTCTTCCTCGAACCAAGCGGCGTAACCAGGGAGCAGCTTGATAAAGAACATCCTGAGGGTATGTATTACGTCGATGAGAAAAGTAAATATCTAACGCCAAAATACAGGACTCCGTCAGAAAAAATTGAAATCTACTCAGAAACCCTGGAAGAGAATGGCTATGATCCTATACCTCATCATATCGAGCCGACCCAGAGTCCGGTCAGTTCGCCAGAACTAGCTAAAAAGTATCCGGTAATTCTAACCACCGGCTCTCGTATTCCACAGTATACTCACACTCAGTATCGGACATTGCCGTCACTGAAAAAAGATGCGCCGGAACCGATAGCAGAAGTTAATCCGGCGACAGCAAAGAAATATGGAATATCTGACGGTGATATGATGTCCATAGAAACGAACAAGGGGAGAATCGAGATGAAAGCCCACTTGATCGAGGAGATGGCTCCTAATGTCGTCAGTATACCGCATGGCTGGAAGGAGGCTAATGCCAACCTGCTTACCTCTGCTGATGTCCGCGATCCGGTTACAGGTTATACCGAGATGAAAGCGTTATTGTGTAGAATACAAAAAGTATAAACGACGTCAATAAAAACTTTAAGCGGTGCAACTCCTCGATTCGTTATTGTTGCACCGCTTTTTTTATGTACCTGCGGACAGAATTACAAAAACAGAGATCAGTCTACGACAGGACATTCTGCTTAGGCAGGGTTTCGAAAAGTCTCTCCGCTGCCGCGAATTGTCTGGTGCTATTCACTTCGGACGCATCGATGTAGCGAATGGCGTTCGTTTCGCAGAACCTTACGCACTGCGGATCACCATCACAATAGTTGCATTTTACTGTGATACCCTCGGCTTTATCGAACAAAGGAGCGCCGAAGGGACAGGCAACAATACAGGTCTTGCATCCAATACACTTGTCTTTATCTATTACTACCCGGTTGAGCTCCGGATCCTTATGACAAGCCTTGGTAGGGCAGACTTCGACGCAGAAGGGATCTTCGCAGTTCTGGCATGTCATCGGGAGATAGATTCCTTCCCACTCCCATTTGTACACTTTTATCCTGGCGCGGCTCGGATTGCTGGCTCCGGTGTGAAAGACGGAGCAGGCCAGTTCACATTCTCTGCATCCCGTGCATTTTTCATAGTCGATGTATAGTACTTTTCCCTGCATATCTATAACTCCCTTCTGTATGCCTGAAAATCGGTGTTGTTATTTATCCCTTCGAGGTATCTCCGGTTTTCCATCCAACGCTGCATTGGATGTTCCTCTTTTATACCTGCATAAATTATCACATACCTGATAAAAAATCCTCCCAGCAGCAGGAACGCACCTGCCAGGAACAGCAGGAAATGCTGGTCGTGCAAACGGGAGTATATTCCCTCAAGAATGACAGGTAATAAAAATCCACATACCACAATACCCATCCAGAAAACGTATTTCAGGTTACCGGACAATAATAGTTGTACCGAATACATACCGTACTCTTTAAGCGCGTACCGGGTATAGAGGTACGAAGCCAGCACTATAGCTTCGATGATAACGATAACCTGTTCTAATGAGGAAAGGGTGTTTGCCATTTGCTCCGGAAATCCGGTAGACGTGGTGAAAATATTGTATCCTGTTGATGCAAGCATTATGGCCATCGCTCCGGTAGAGAGAGCCGATACGGTAAATAATGCTGGTAGGAGCCATGTATCCCAGAATGGTACATACCTGACGGACATAATGAGTATACCGGTATATAGAGCCGTACTAAGCGCAAAAATGAAACTAATGATATCAAGTAAAGTAATCAACCACGACCAGAATTCAATATCGATATTCAAGTAAGGCAGAAGCGATATTAGAAAGTCGATACCACCAACGATAATACAGACCGATAGAATATAAAAACCACGTGATAACCAGGAACTCATCGGATTCTTGATCGTGTTCAGGAATCTTCTTTTAACTCCCAGCTTAAGAACGAGGAACAGGGCGCCAATGGCGACAAGCACAGGACCCCATAGAATCAGAGGTCTCAGCCCGTCGGGTACATAGCCCATCCAATGCATCAACAGGCCGATAGCAATTGAACCGGAGCCTATTCCTGCCAGGTATAGATAAACCGCTACCTGCCAGCCCCATTCGTGCTGGGGTTTGATCGACCTGGATTTTAAGAACTCGTCAATGTTTTCTATCTTGTCTATTCTTGCACCGTTTTTTCGTTTATTCAGGAGTAGTCTAACCTGTTATCCCCCGGCAATCTGCATCAATATATATATCTCGTCACCATTTTTGACCGGTTTTTTCAGTTCCTCTGGATAGGCACTTTCGTCATTAACGAATATATCTATGTATTTACTGAGTTTTTCCTTTTCCTCGTACAGCCATTCTTCGAGATCCGGGTATTCTGCTACAAGGTTACTTAAGCATTCGCCGACGGTACTTCCGTTTACTTCAAACATTTCCCGATCATCAGTTATATATTGTAGCGAGGGATGGATATGTACCTTAATGCTCATATTCTCGTCCTGTGCCGAAAAACACATTAACCGCCAGCAATAACAATAACCAGATTTATATCATCTCCGTCTGCTACCTTCGTTTCCAGTCTTTCAGACAACGTACTTTGCATGTTGACGAACACGTCGAACATGTTGTTCAGGTTCCTGTCTTTATCGAACAGCCATTCATCCAGTTTCGGGTATCTCTCGACCAGTTTTTCAAGGCATTTACCGACGGTTTTTCCGTCAACTTCATGTATATCCTTGTCTTCGGCCAAGTGAATCAGGAATGGGTGAAGGTGTACTTTAACACTCATCGGCAATCCTGTAACGAAACAGCCTGTCGTAATTATTCGAAATAATCAGACTGTTTCGTTGAAAATACTATGTACTGATTCCGGCAGCATTCTGTACGAATGCAACGAATTTATCTGCTATTGCTACCTGTTTATCTATACTCTGCTCGGTAGCATCCGCGTATCTGATTGCTTTCGTTTCACAGAATCGTACGCACTGGGGATCCCCGTCACAGAAGTCACATTTCATAACTTTCTGCGTTAATGCGTTAAAAGACATAGCCCCGAAAGGACAGGCAGCAATACAGGAACGGCATCCTATGCAGGTATTATAATTAACTACAACCCGATTCAGTTCCCGGTCTCGTGATATTGCTTTCATCGGGCATATTGTCATGCAGGGTGCAGTCTCGCATTGCTGACATGTGACGGGTATATATATTCCTTCCCATTCTCTTTTAATAACTTTAATCCGGCTTCGAGCTGGGTTACTGACGCCTTCATGCTGTATAGCGCATACCATCTCACACTCACGGCAGCCGGTACATTTCTCGTAATCCAATATAAGTACTTTCGCCACTGATATTCTCCTCTTGATTTATTACAGCATGTGTGAAGGCTCTTTATCTAATCCGAGCCGTTTAAGGGTTTCCTCTGTCGGAACGCCGTTTTCATCCCATCCGTGGTGCTGATAAAATTCATCTATTGATTTGGTGAGTTTCTCTCTATCGATACTCTTTCCGCGAACTGCCGGAATACCCAGCTTGTTCGGTAGATCGAAGTAGCGGTCTACCAGCCAGTCATCTTTACGTGTCAGGCCTTCCCTGAGGTTAAACATTCTCTCGAGGTTATTTGCTCGTTCCGCGGCTGTCCAGATATCCAATGGACTCATTTCGAGTCCTGTTATTAGGTAGATAAGTCTAGACCATTCTTCAAAGTTAGGATGGGTGGCACCGAGGAAGGTGGTATGGTACTTGCAGATTCCCAGGCAATCTACCGCCATATAACAGTTTTCATGCCAGAATACCTGCCAGGCTTTCCCTTCATATTCTTGATAATCGGAACTCAACGGCCCGTCGTATTGAACAGGCTGACTGTAAATTTTCCTGAGTACTTGCTCAGGAAGATGGTAAAGGTCGATAGCCGGGCGACTCCTGAGATGATCGGCGCCACGGGATGCTGTTGCGATATTCAGTGCCAGCGCCGGGGTTGCTTTCTCATCGGAGTTCATCTGCCCCAATCCTTTGACACCGACCCAGTGATCGATTGAATTCCTCCCTATTTTTTCAGCAGCGCGGTGTCCGCCCTCTGCCAGGATATCGCCGAATCCTTCTCTCTCACCGATCTGACGGGTAAGTTCCAGGACGGCGTCTATATTACCCCAGGTCAGTTCAAGGCCGCCTGTATCTTCTTTGTTTATGATGCCATCTTCATAGAGTTCGATAGCCCATGCGATTATATTACCGACTTCAAGAACATCGATGCCGTACCTGTTGGTTAAATAAGTGCCTTCAAGTATACCGACGGTGTCACGACAACCAGTAATGGAACCGAAGGATACCTGGTGTGTATATTCAGGCCCTTCATCGTAGGTACCTGCGTAAGGGCCATCTGGTATGACAAATTTACCCCTGCAGTGCACTCCACATCCCCAGCATCCGGCCATTCCGCTGATATATTCATCTATGGCTTCCGCTTCCACCGCATCGGAGTTTTCGAACTGGGTGAGAAGTGAATTATGTGTGTTCACGAGTCCCTGGGAATTTGTAGAATCGAAAATGAACGGTGTACCCAGTCTGCCCTGAGTCTGACTAACCTTGGAAGAAGTGATTTGCGACATAAATTCCCGGTTATAGTCCAGGGCTTCACGCGGATGAGCCAGGGTAATGTCCATTGTTCCTCGGGCAGCTACTGCTTTGAGATTCTTGGACCCGAGCACAGCTCCCATTCCTGTCCTGCCGCCTGAATTTTTCAGGCCTGTCATGACATTGGCGAATCGCACAAGCTTTTCACCTCCCGGTCCGATAGTCAGTACCTTGATATCTCTATCGCCAAGTTCATCACGAATAACCTGTTGTGCCGGGGCGACATATTGTCCCCAGACATTTTCGGCATCTCTGATCTCTATTTCACCATTATGTACCCAGAGGTATACCGGTTTTGGTGCTTTACCTGTAATTACCAGGTGATCGAATCCCGCCCACCTAAGTTCAGGAGTAAAGAAACCGCCGCCGTTGCAGCTGCCATAATAATTGGTAAGGGGAGACTTGGCACATACATGGACGCGGCATGCAGCCGACGCCGGTGTGCCGACCAGGAGACCTGCACTTATTACCGCAACGTTATCTGGGCTAAGTGCATCTACTCCAGGTTTTATGTGATTGTACAATAAATAGGCGTCAAGACCTCTACTGCCGATGTATTTTTTACGCATCTCTACTGATATCGGGCTGGTCTCGATTTTGCCACTGGTTAGGTCGATAAACGCAACTTTTCTATTCAGAGCCATTATACTTCTTTTTCTCCTTGCTCTTTTTTCAAGATTTCTTCCGTTAATTTGCGGTTGGTCTCCCAGACAGGACCTCTTATCTTGGGGAAGCTAGGATTAATCCAGGCCAGACGCCATTCAAACCCGCATTTCGGACAAGCAGCTGTCTCAGTTCCTGAAGGAAAAGAAATCCTTTCGAAGCATTGCAGGCACCTGACGGACCCCATGCTTCTTGTCTTGATAAGACTGTGCATTGTAGTCTCATTTTTATTATCCAAGATTACCTCCTCTGTGCACTTGCACTCTAAGGAATATTAACAAACCCATATTGAGAGTGTCAAACGTACAAACAAGGGGTATATATTTGTAAATTATTTTTATCCGAAAGTATCGGATTTTGACCTCTGTTGGAGCAGAAAAACGGTATAAACAATTATATGATATATGGTATAGTGTTAATTCAGTTGTTGAATTTCCAGAGCTTGCATTCCGCAAAGCAAGAACTGTTGAAAAGCAAAGAATTGTATACTAAAATGGCATTTGAGGTGAAACAGGATGGTCGAGGAAGGAACTTCTGAGAATATTAATACTATTCAAAACGGAGTTATAGGAGTATTCGAAGAAGCTGTAGCCAGAGCGGAAAAACTTGGTAAAATGGCTCGTGAGGCGGCTGAAGTATCCACCAAGACGTCTCAAGATGCTCTTGAACGGGCGGAGAGGATAAGTAAGGAAACTCAGGAAACAGCCCAGATAACGGTCAGAACAGCCCAGGAAGCGATTGCCAAGGCTGAAAAAATTAGCCAGGAAGCTCGTATAAATGCCGAAGTTGCGGTAAAAGCTGCTCAAGAAGCGATTGAGAAAGCTGAAGACTCTGCTAGAGAACCCACTGAAGCAGCTAAGACAATATTAAAAGAATTCGAAGATGCTATTAGTCGTGCCGAAGAAATAAGCAAGGAAGCTCAGGAACTATCTGAAGTGGCTTTAAAAGCTTCGCAGGACGGACTGGCACGTGCTGAAGATGCCGGCAGGGAAGCTAAAGAAAAAGCCGACATGTCCATCAGGACGTCTCGTGAAGTAACAGCCAAAGCAGAGGAAATCGGTAAAGCAGCCAAGAAAGCAGCCGAAGATTCTGTTCAAGCAGCAAGAGAAGCGGCTGCCAGGACCGAAAAAGCAAGCAAAGAAGCAATAGAACTTTCAACCAGAGCTTCAAAAGAAGCTATGATCAAGGCTGATAAGGCGAATAGAGATGCGGAAGAAGCAGCGGCAATAGCCGTAAGAACATCTCAGGAAGCTGTTGAAAGAGCAGAAAAAATTAGTAACACGACAAGAGAAGCCGTTGAAAATTCATCGAAAGAGGTTCAAGAAGCTGTTACTCGAGCCGAGGGTATAAGCCAAGAAGCCAGAGAAACTGCGGTATCCTCTGCATCTACAGCTCAGGAAGCTGTGACAAAAGCGGAAGTTCTAAGCAGAGAAGCTAAAGAATTCGCCGAGGGAATTCTTAAGGCATCACAGGCAGGATTAGCGCAGGCTCTTGAGATAAGCCAGCAAGCGAAAGAAATATCTGACGCATCGGCCCAGGTTGCCCGTGAAGCTGTAGCAAAAGCTGAGGAAATCAGCAGAACGGCTAAGGAAGTAGCCGAAACGTCGGCCAGATCCGCCAGAGAAGCAATTGAAGCTACTATAGCGGCTACGCATGAAGCAATCAATCGTGTTGAAGAGAGCGGAAGACAAACTCAGGAAATGGCGGAATCACTGGCTAAGGCATTCGAAGAAGCTATCAGCAATGCAGAAAAGACTACATGGTCTGTAAGAGAAACGGCACAAGAAATTACCAATGCGGCTAAAAAAGCTATGGATGTAGCGATAACGTCGGCAAACCAGGCTGTCGAAACTGCAGTCGCTGCTTCACAAGAAGCTATTAATACAGCGGAAGGAATCAGTAAAACGGCTCAGGAAACTGCTGAGAAATCAACCAAAGCACTGGAAGCGTCAACCAAGGCTTCGGCAATAGCAACCAGGGAAACATCAGATGCTTTGATGAGAGAAGCAAAAAAGACGGCGGAAATTTCTATAAAAGCAGCTCAGAAAGCCGCCGAAGAGTCCACCCGTATTGCCAGAGAGGCTGCGGAGGCGTCGATAAAGTCGTTTGAAGAGGCGATAAGCCATGCTGAAATAGCCGGTAAGTTAACCCAGGAATCAGCTGAGCATTCCTTAAAAGCTTTCGACGGTGTATTGAGCGATGAGAAGACGAAACAAGAAGAACCGGTAGAGTCCGTTCAAGATGAAGTCCAACCGGAAGTAGAGAAAGAAGAAAAACCAATAAAGGAAGAGAAATCGGAAACGAATCAGACCGTGAAAGCAGAAGTGGACAACAGTAACAAAAGAGAAGAAGCTAAAGCTGACGATACTAAAAATAAGATTGAATCTCGCCTGGAATTTCTAGCGCGAATGTATGACCAGCGTAAGCACACAACACCGGCTGAGGATGCTGGTGAAGATAAAGAATAACTCAAAGAATAAATTGGAAATATATATAGAAATATCGGATAGGTTTCCAGTAAAATAAAAAAGGTAATTACCGTATAGGAAGGAGGTGTCCGTTGGCAAATCCTAAAGGGCAGGTAAACAAGGCTGGTGAGGTAAAAGATGAGGGGGTTGTAGAAGAAACTCCGGCCGAATCCGTGCAGGTAGCTACTAATCCACTTGATGAGGTGCTTGGTCAGGCACAAAAAGCCTATTCTGCTTATATGGATGCTACCCGCGAGGTTTCCAGAATTTATCGTGAGAACGAGATTCAGGTAGGAGAAGCTTACTTACGTGTTGTTCAACAAGCAAATGAAGCCTGTGAATCGACAATAAAGCAAGCAAATAAGCACCGTGAGCAGGCTGAAAATCGAGCCAGAGAAGCTTATCAGAAAGCGATGGAACAAGCAGAAGTAAAAGCTGAAGAGACCATTGATGAAGCTATGCGAGTCCGTGATGATGAGTTGACTAAAGCGTGGGAACTCAGAGAAGAAACAGTAGCTCAGGCTTGGGATATATATAACAAGGTAGTCAGATAGCAATATAAAGCTGTATCAGAGAAGAAAACCGGTTTAATAATTTATAACAGCGACGGGATGTCTTTCAATGTGCCGTCAAAGGCAGAGTCGTACTCAATTCCGTCCTGCCTTCTTTGAAGAGTTGAAATCAGACTGATTGTCTTGGTAAAGTATCCTCTGATTTTCGCTATATCAATAAGTTCTGACAGTATAATAGATACGTCCAGGGAACCGCTTTCCCGAGGATAATCGCCGCTCCGGATTATTGTATCCGGAGCGATCGTTTTTATATGCATTCCGAGTTCTCTAATCAGATCCATACTCATTTCTTTCGCGGGAGCAGAAACAAGGTAAAGCGCTCTCCTCGAATCCATTGGGTTGCAGTGAACGGAAAGCCGGCTGATAGCTTCATCCATTGCCTGGACGCCTTTCTGGTTTTCATCGACTTTTTTCCTGAAATCGCGTGTTCTTTCAAACAGCGACTTCACAAAAGACAGGTTAGATTTGCTGTAACCGATGATAGTCCACCCTACCAAGGTTTGAATAATATCACCTGCGTCGAGAACCTTTGCTCCAACGTACTTCGGTTTTTTCTCCTCACCGGCGCAAAGCAGGTTGTAAAATGGTTCGACTATCAGTGCATTGATCTTCGAAAGGTTAGTGAGGAGAGATGCATCGTTCCTGATAAACCGCTGGTTGTCCACAAGAAACACGGCGTCGGCAACCAGGTAACATGATTTCAGGCTTGTCGCGGCATTATATATCGTTCTTTCTTCGGTTTGCTCTTCGTGTTCGAACGGGAGGACGGTCAGGTTATAAACAGGTTTATCGATAAAACGTTCCTTGATATACTGGGTCATTATCGGAATCGATCCGGAGCCTGTTCCGCCAGCCGATCCCGCTATCAGCAGGAACGCATCAGCTTCTGTTAACCTTTTAGTATTTCTGATGGAGTCGATTACCTTATCGGCGTCTTCCTTGGCTACTTCGGCACCGAGTTCATTTATCTTGCCAACTCCGTGCCCACCTGTTTTTCTACCGCCGATAAGAATACGGTGTTCATAGTCAGGCTTAATTCGTTTCAATCCACTCAGGTCGGTAATATCCGTATTTACAGCATAAGCTCCGATAACGATTTCAATACCGCGTTGAGCTCGTGCTCTGCTGTTCAACCGGGCAAATTCATCAGCTATCCTGCCGCCGCATTGACCAAGCCCAATTATGATTAATTTCATCTTTCACCTGTATGGAGCAGGGATATTGACACATTATACCCCAACCAACACGTAAATAGAATAACAGGTTTCTATTTTACGATGCAAGTAATGTACAGTTATAAGCCCTGGTCCGAGATATACCTGGTCAGGTCGGCCATACGGCAGGAATAACCCCACTCGTTATCATACCAAGCCATGACTTTTACCATATTATCGGCTATAACCATAGTGCCCGGCGCATCAATTATCGCACTTGCCGGATTTCCAGAGAAATCAGTACTGACAAGCTCTTCCTCGCAATATTCCATGATTTTTATCATCGAACCTTCAGCGGCTTCTTTGAATGATCGGTTGACGTCGTCGACAGTGACTTTTTTCTTTAGTGTGGCAACAAGGTCTACCACTGAGACCGTCGGAACGGCGACCCGAAAAGCGATCCCATCGATCTTACTCTCCAGTTCCGGGATAATCCTGGTTACAGCTTTCGCAGCGCCGGTTGTGGTAGGGATAATATTCATCATGGCTGCCCGGGCACGCCTCAGATCAGAGTGTCTTCCATCCAGAAGCCTTTGATCCGAGGTTACGGCATGAACAGTGGTCATCAGAGCTTTTTCAATGCCAAAAGTGTCATGAAGTACTTTGGCAACCGGGGCTACGCAGTTGGTGGTGCAGGAAGCGTTGGACAATAGATGGTGGTTTTTCGGCTCGTAAAGGTGCTCATTGACACCATACACGAGCATAATATCTTCGTTCTTGGCCGGAGCTGATATCAGTACTTTCTTGATTCCTTTCTCTATGAGGAGTGCCGACATTTTTGCGTCCGTATATACACCACTGCATTCCAGAACAATATCGACACCATAACTCAGCCAGTCAACATCTTCCGGTTTCGCTACATTGAATACTCTGATCTTTTTACCATCGACTATTACCGAGTTTTCATCATAATCTACTTCACCGGAATATTGACCGTAGACCGTGTCCCGTTTTATAAGATGGGCATTTGTTTTTGGATCAGACCAGTTATTTACCGCGACAACTTCGAGATCGTCTTTGTAGTATTTATTAATTGCGCGTAAAGTTAGCTTGCCGATGCGTCCGAAACCGTTGAAACCAACTTTTACTGTCATTATCTCCCTCTGCGTTTTGATAATTTTTTATTGTGACAGTATCTTCCTGTCAGGATATTTCGTAATAATCAATACCGTCTTCTGTAAAATTCTTGACTTCACCGTCCACCAGCATAGCCTTCAGGTGGGCGAGGGTTTCAAGCATTGCCATCCGCTTGTGCATCGGCGGAAGATCTTCATATTTTATTCCGCCGGATTCAGGGATCCAGGTGATGGCTGATGATATCTGATACGCTGTCTTCGGACCTTCTGTTATAGAATCCATTATTTCCAGGTTTCTCTGGCGGTGATGGTGGGTTATTTCCGCTATTCTTTTATGCAGGTCGTAATAGATGCTCTCGTGTGCCGGTAGTACTATTTCAACATCAAGTTCATCCAGTGTTTTCAATGAGTCCATAAATTCACCTAAAGGATTATCCCCGGCGTAAGGCAGTAAGCTGATATTCGGTGTTATTACCGGCAGCACATGGTCGCCCCCGAACAGGATCTTGCTGGTAGATTCGTAAAGGCATATGTGCCCCGGAGCGTGACCGGGAGTCCAGATAACCTGCAGGTTGTAGTCGCCTGCAGTTAAAATTTCACCTCCTTCTACAGTACTGTCCGGTATTACGGGTGTCTGTAAACGCTGAGTGTCGCGTTCAGGAAGGCCAGGCATGGGTAACTCGTTTTGAGGAGCGCCGTTTCTTGTCCATGATTCTTCTATATCACTCATCGTTGCGTAAACGGTGGTATACCTGTTTAAAAGTACCTCTTTTTCACGGCGATGAATTATGATCTCTGCGTCCGTGTAATTTTTCAAGGTATGCACCAGTCCGTAATGGTCGCCGTGGACATGAGTGACAACAATTCTCGTTATCTGGTCCAGGTCGGTCCCGATTTCAGAAAGTTGATCTTTCATTGCCTGCAGAGCGTCCTCGCTGTCCCAGCCGGCGTCGATCAGGAGATATCCGTCATTATCCCGGATCAGGTATGTATTGGTATGTCCAAGAGGATTGTTGTGAATAGGTATCTGTAGCTGGTAAATATCCTGTTTAATTTCAATCATTCTAGCTTTTCATCATTCCAATCTCACTTTATTATCAGGATCTGCTGAAGGACCCGGTTCCACCATATTCGGCGTTTTTTCCCAGCTCCTCCTCGATCCTGAGCAGGCGGTTGTACTTGGCAGTGCGTTCCGAGCGGCAGGGGGCACCCGTCTTTATCTGTCCGGAACTCACCGCTACCGAAAGATCGGCTATAGTAGTGTCTTCGGTCTCACCTGAGCGATGGCTTACCATTGCCGTCCATCCCGCATCATAAGCCATTCTTATCGCGTCCAGGGTTTCGGTCAGCGTTCCTATCTGGTTGAGTTTGATAAGGATAGAGTTCGATGCCTTTAATTCAATCCCTTTTCTCAGTCGGTTAACATTGGTAGTATAAAGATCATCACCGACCAGCTGTATCCTGTCGCCCAATTTTTCTGTCAGCAGGCACCAGCCGTCCCAATCGTCCTCTGCCATCCCGTCCTCAATACTTAGGATCGGGTAATTGGAAACCCAATTGACATAATAATCAACCATTTCAGCCGGAGAAAGGGAAACACCTTCTTTTTCCAGGACGTACTTACCTTCCATATAGAACTCGCTTGCGGCTGGATCAAGGGCAATGAAGCAGTCTTTGCCCGGCTGGTATCCGGCTTTCTCGATAGCGGCCAGTACCGCTTCAATGGCGTCTTTATTCGAGGGCAGGGAAGGGGCGAATCCTCCTTCATCACCGACATTTGTATTCAGTCCTCTGTCTTTCAGGACCTTTTTAAGCGAATGGTAGACTTCGGTACCCATTTGAAGAGCTTGGCTGAAGCTGTCCGCACCGACAGGAGCGACCATAAATTCCTGGAAATCGGTAGATTCCGCGGCGTGTTTACCGCCGTTAAGGATATTCATCATGGGTACCGGCAGTATGTATTTGTCTGCGGGATTCAGGTTGCGATATAAGGGAATTCCAGCGGATCTGGCTACGGCGTGAGCAACTGCCAGCGATACTCCAAGTATGGCATTCGCTCCCAGCCGAGATTTGTTCTCAGTTCCGTCCAGTTCGATAAGTCTGCGATCTACTGCTTCCTGGTTATTAGCATGTATTCCAGTCAGGAATTCAGCTATTTCGTCGTTAATATTTTTGACTGCGTTTAGTACACCGAGTCCATTAAATCGTGAACCACCGTCACGAAGTTCGACAGCTTCATATTTACCGGTACTGGCACCGGACGGAACCGCCGCGGTACCTGTCATGCCATCAGACAGGATTACTTCGACTTCCACGGTAGGATTTCCCCGTGAGTCCAGTATCTCCCTGCCTTTAATTGCTTTTATCTCAGCCATACCATTATCACCTATTCTTTCACAGCAAGTTCGAGGGCTTTCTTTACCGCTTCGGAAGGACTCTCAACATAAGTAATCGAATCATCCTGTTTTCCGTCTCTGGAAATAGACCAGGTGTTCAGACCGATAACGGGGATATTCCCTGACAGTGCATAAGCGATTTCCGAGAGAGTACCGTAGCTGCCGCCGACGGCAATCACGGCTTTTGCCGAACGCACTACAACCACGTTACGGGCATATCCCATGCCGGTGGCGATCGGTATTTGTACGAAAGGATTAGCAGCATCGGGATCGTCTCCGGGAAGTACTCCTATGGTGATACCACCTTCACCAGCAGCCCCTCGACAAGCGGCTTCCATTGTTCCGCTGAGTCCGCCACAGATAAGGGCAGCACCCTGCATGGCGATCTCTTTGCCTACTTCTTCGGCAAGCCCGGCTTCTTCAGGTGATGGTTCGCGGGCCCCGATAACAGCGATTATTAATTTCCTCTGCGACATAGAATGACTCATTATACCACAAATGTAATCAAACTTAACGAAAATTTTGGTAATTATTACAGGTAGTCGGATACCTCAGTTTTAGACAGGTACAATAGTTACGATGTTCTAAATGAGTGAGTTAATTATCTCAATGAAATCATTCCAGTGGTTTATCTCCAGGCAGTCATATTGCGGATCCGGCTTACCATCCCGGGGATTGTACCAGACCGGATGCATCCCAGCGGTGATCGCTCCTTTAACGTCAAACTGAAGTTTATCTCCGACGAACCAGATGTCCTGAGGTTCAATCTCCATTTTCCTGGCAGCTATATTGAAAAACCGTGGATGCGGTTTCCTGATCGAGTAATCGGCGCTGGACATCACGAAAGAGAACCTGTGCAATAGATTATGCTTGGCAAGCTCTTCCTCCAGTAATACTCCAGGGAAAGAGCCATTACTTAAAATGCCTGTACGTATCTTATATTTTTGCATGATATCCAGGACATCATTAATACCCTCTTCGGGCGTAAATGTATAAGCAGTATTCCAGCAGATTCTGGCAGCTTCATCATAGGAGATCGATAAGGACAGTCCTGCGGTTTCGAACATGGCCCTGTAAAAATGAACGACATTCATCTCTATCATGGAGTCGATTTTTTGTCGTTCAAAGTCGTTATTTATACTAAATGCAATTTCCTGGAGCGCTTCCGCGGTTATATCAACTTCGTTTTCAATATACTCAAGCAACTTTTTATTTGCTGCTATCCAGTCTATCGGGTCGAGTCGAAGTACGGTATCACCGAGGTCGAAAATGACACCGGCAGGTTTTTTCATGATTTCTCCTTTTGCCTTTATTGTATACGACAACAACCGGTTGACGGAATAGAACAAATGTGCTAATTTATGCTCATATATCAACATACACTGATTGACTTACGGAGTTTGATATGGGCGAAGATGCCGCGCGAAAAGAGACAGATGAGTTACCTGAAAACCACCATACAACAGATGACCCGCTTCCTGAACACGTCGGTTACAAGGATGAAGGCTGCGACCTGGCAAATTCCTGCCTTAATTGCCCTTACGAAGAATGTATCTATGACAAACCCGGCGGAAAGCGTCGCTGGATGAAGAAAGAACGCTCTGCCGAGATGATAAGGCTTCATACAGAAGAAGGAAAAGCAGTAAGGGAACTTGCAGCTATATACGGTGTAAGCAAGCGTACCGTGCAGAGGGCTTTAAAATTCGCCCGGAGTGGAACTGATAAAAACAGGAGTAGTGCAGATGACTGAAGAATTTAACCCGGCTGAACTGAAAAGACGGGACTCCGAACGACTTAAAAGATACCGCGAACTGCTGGATTTTTATCATGGCCTGCACTGGGAGGGCAGAGCTAGACGCGGCGATAAGCGCCTGACATTCAACTACGCCAAGGTTTTTATAGATAAGGTTGCTTCCTACCTGATGTCGGGAATTCACTTTACCGTAGAACCGTCAGATGACAACGATAAATCCAGAAAGGAAGCATTAAAAACCGAAGCGGCCTTAAACCGGGTTTATGAGCAAAACGACCTTGAACAGCTTGATTTCGAGACGGAAATCGACTGCGCTATCCTCGGTGATGCCTGCTACAAAGTTATCTGGGATCCCGGTAAAAAAGCGGTATCCGTTACAGCCCCTGATATACAGGGGATATATACCTGGTGGACAGGTGATGATACCTCACGAATCTGGAGAATCGCTTCCCGCTACAACCTGGCACGCGATGTAGTACACGACCTGTATGGCGTGAAGGTTAAGGAAAAAACATCAGGAGTTGTCGAATTATGGACGGAGGGAGAATTCGAGTTGTGGATAGACGGAGTATTGACAGAGAAGAAATCCAATCCCTACGGGTTCATACCTTTCGTTATCTTTCCCAACCTTAGAGAACCGAAAAAATTCTGGGGAATATCAGACCTTTCACAGGTAATGAGCCCCCAACGAGAATTGAACCGAGCTACTTCTCAGCTATCACGAATACTCGAATTATCGGGAAATCCTATCGCTGTGCTGGAAAACGTCGAGGAATCAGAAGATATAGCCGTCAGCCCCGGCGCAGTCTGGAATATACCGGAGGATGCCAAGGCATATCTTCTGGATCTTCTCCAGGGCGGCGGTGCCAGGCTTCATATCGATTATATAAACCTGTTATACCGCATTTTGCATGACCTGTCGGAATCTCCACGGGCTGCCTTCGGTGGTACTGAAAGGGACTTATCCGGAGTTGCTCTCGAAATAGAACTTCAGCCGCTGCTTCAGAAAGTGCATCGAAAGAGGATAATACGGACTGCTGCGTACAATCGCAGAAACAGGCTTATCCTGAAGCTGATTGAAAAGTACTGCAACGAGGATTTCGGCAGCCACCAGTTGAGAGTTATATGGGGTCCGATACTGCCCCAGGATGTTTCCAAACTGGTTGGTAATGAACAGGTCCTGGTACAGAACGGTATTCATTCCAGGCGAAGAGCGATGGATGAGATGGGAGTGAACGACCCTGAGATGGAGTTCGGCAGGTGGCTGGAGGAAAGGAAAGCAATTCTAAGTATGAACAGGGAACTGAATGCGGGAACCGGCGGGAACGGTGCGAGAGTGAGAGTAAACGGATCCCGATCGGATACTGTTGAACCTATATCCTGATACTGAAAACAAGGGAGTAATAATGGAAGAAATTCTGAAAAACGAAGGGACACAGGAACATGAGATACCTGAGTCGGAAGGAGACGAATCAACTGAGGTTGGACCCCAAGGTGCCGAGCTGGAACAGGTTCTCTCTGAAAAAGATATGGAGATTGAAAGATTGAAACGCACCGGCGAGGAACTGGAGGAGCGCTGCCGGACACTCGAAGAATCTCTTACCGAAGCAGTGACCGGATATAAATCTCTTGTTATAAAGTCGAATCCAGAGATTGTAGAAGACCTGATAGACGGTGATACTATCGAGTCCATCAATGAATCACTGGAGAAAGCGAAAATCCTGGTCGGCAGGATCAGACAGGAGATGGAAGCTGAGATTTCAAAGGTAAAAGTACCCGCAGGAGCGCCTGAGAGATCTTCTCCGGATCTATCGACCCTCTCACCGGCTGAAAAAATAAGATACGCAATTGGAGGTAATGAATAATGGCACTGAGTCTGACTGAAACAAGTAAACTATCCAACGATATTCTCCTGCAGGGAGTTGTCGAGACTATTGTAAAGGACTCTCCGGTACTGCAGTATATGCCCTTTATAGAGATTACGGGAAATGGACTGACCTATAACCGTGAGAACGCTCTGCCCGATATAGATTTCTATGATGTGGGTGATACCTGGAATGAATCCACTCCAACCTTTACTCAGGTCACGGCTAACCTGAAGATCATGGGCGGCGATGCCGACGTGGACAACTTCCTCAAGGCAACCCGCTCGAACATACAGGACCTGGAAGCGGCAGTGGTCGAACTTAAAGCCAAGGCACTGACGAATAAGTTCGAGGAGACTTTCATATACGGAGATTCTGTAGTAAATGCCAAGCAGTTCGACGGCTTGAGGAAAATTATCGATACGGAGACTCCCGGAAGCCAGGTAATTGCTGCGGGAGCTTCGGGTGCTTCACTGACACTGGGAATGCTGGACGAGTTGATCGATGTGGTTAAAGGCGGAAAACCGGATATGCTGCTGATGAACCGGCGTTCGAGAAGAAAGATCAATGCACTCGTCCGGGCATCCGGTGGAATGATGGAAACCGACCGTGACAAATGGGGTAATTTCATCCAGTACTGGGATGGCATACTAATCGGAGTGAACGACTGGATACTGGATACTCATGTCGTTGAAGACAGTGTCGAAACCGCGACGACCGGCGGCGACTGCTCCGTAATCTACGCGGTACAGTTCGGAGAAGGAGCATTATGCGGACTGACTTCACCGGGACATTTAACAGTAGAACCGGTAGGCGCTCTCGAGACGAAGGATGCGACCCGTACCAGGATCAAGTGGTACTGCTCGATGGCGCTGTTTTCAGATATTAAAGCGGCGGCTCTGATCGGCGTACAGAATTAATAACGATACGGGGAGGAAGATATATACCTCACCGAAGGAGAAATATGATGACACAAGCGGTTATAGAACACATCGAACATCCTTTTGCCAGAGGGCTGCTGACTCTTAATGGTGTCCAGTGGAGTGATGAAAAAACTACTTCGACAGATAATTATGAAACAGTCGAGGAGGTTACCATTAATCCTCCGACATTGGGCGTGGTCATAGAATTCGAGTTTGGTCTTACCTGCGCGGTGAAATCCAGCGGAGATACGGAGTCGGTGCTTTTCAAATGGCAGGCGAGAAACAAGGGGGGAACATGGATCGATCTTAACGGTGAGATAGAATACCCTGATGATGCATCCGAGTACAAGGAATATACCTGCAGTGGTCGCTTCAAACCGGTCACCAATTTCGATTCCATCCCATTTGACGTCAGGCTTGTAGTGAAATCCGGATCGGCCGGCGGCGAGAACGCAGTTGCGAAAACCAAGAATTCCAGCTATATCCGGGTCATCTATTCCGGCTCCTAATACGGATATGACTGCATGAGAGAGCGAAAGCCCTCTCATGCAGGTAAATATCCAGGTGAGGTAGGTTAAATGAACTTAACAGAAATGAAAGCTATTGTCAGACGGGATCTTCACGATGAAGATTCTGAAAATTACCGATGGACAGACGACGAACTAGAAAGGCATATTGCCCGTGCGGTCAAGGAATTTTCAGGAGCTTTTCCATATGAGCAAAAGATTATTAAGTCTACTATGGCAGGATCGCGAGATATGGATATTTCCACTATTTCGGAACGAGTGTCTGTGGAAGCTGTGGAATATCCGGTCGGCAACTATCCTGCGATATACCAGCGGTTTAGTCTATGGGGGGATATACTGACACTTCTCAGCAATGAAGTACCTGACGGCTCTGACGCGTATATCTATTACGGAAAACTGCATACTCTCGATTCTTCTACGTCTACTATTCCTGCAGTCGATGAAGACATAGTTGCTGCCGGGGCTTGCGGTTATGCGGCTGTGGAGTGGGCAATATACGCAGTTAACCGGGTTAACACGGGTGGATTGAATACTCCGGAAGAGTTTTTGACCTGGGGTAGAAAAAAACTGAGTTATTTCAGACGGGAACTGAGAAAATTGGGAAATAAAAACAGGGTGAGAATAAGTTCTTTATACAAACCTTACCATCTGCCGGTTTCGCAGTCTACCGATTTCGGACCATAGAAGAAGTAAATAACAAGGTTGATATAATTCGGATACATGTATCAGGGCAGTGTATAAAAATCCCTCTTTTTCTCCCTTTACGAAAGGGAGAGGTAAAAAATTCGCTGCTAGTCGAATCGGTGAGTGGGATTTCATGAACCGTCTGTTTACGGAAATCTCTAAATAATATGCTTTAGTGAAAAATAGGTATAGAAAGATGAGAGATATTACCTCGACGTTACTCGCAGCGCAAAAAAAAGCCAGTGGTATACCATATGTAAAAGTCGAAGCCAGTAATACAGTTTCAGGAATACCAAGACTGGACTGGCAGAGATTATATGAGGGTAGTGAAGATGATTATCATCACTCGCTGACTGTTCCGAGCGACGGCTCTCTGGTGAGGGTCAGGATAAGTCTGCCCGGGAGTGGACAGAAACTATACCTGCAAAGAGTGATTAATCCCGGACCCGGGTCGGATTTCAGTACATGGACGTATACGGGGAATTATGGTTGCCTTGCCGTTGCTGCTGCTTCACTGGGATCCGAAGTATTCATATTCTGGGTAAATACCAGCCTGGAATTATACTATATCAAAAGCACAGATTACGGAAACAACTGGAATAGTCCGGTACTGATAGACTATACACCTTCAACGTCCGTTGGAGGTTTGGATGCGGCTTATAAACCTGACGGTGATATCGCGGTTTTTTTCACAGACCAGGATAGTCTTTACGTCAAGAAACGCATTGGTGGGAGCTGGCAGTCCAAAACGGCGTGGGATAAAGATACCGGAAATCTGTCAGGCGTTGCCGTATGTTATGGTTCCGACTGGAATATTGCTGTTTCCGGTGAAGATACGGCAGGGAATTACAGGATATGGAGCCTGGTATATGGAGATGACGGTGATATTGAAGAAGGTATATGGTCGGCACTGGAGGAGTTCGCTTCCGCTCCATCTGACGGTGATTATGAATTTCTGAGTGTTTTTATGGATAATCCCGATGTTTACCGGTGTTTTTATACCGAAAAATATTCCGGTACCGAGTCCTATAATAGACCTTTCTGGTCTCATTCGCTGGTCGCGACTGCTTATTCAGATAATCTATGGCGTGAACCGATACCTTTCGAGCTTTCATCCGAGTACGGTGCTGCAATTACTCATCATGGTGATTATTACTGGCTTTCAACTCCCTATGGTGTATGGAGAGCCGGGCTTACCGAAAGCAGTGTTGATTTAACACCTGACGTGATATCCATCCGCCAGGAAACAGACCCGGGCAGAGACGTACTAACCGTAGAGCTTCGAAATGATGACGGAAGGTTCAGTTCACTACCGTCACCTCTCGGTATGGGTTGCCGGCTGGATATCAGTCCCGGATATATCACCTCCCAGGGAAATGAAGCGAGTTTTGGACAGTCATATATACTCGAAGCTTATGAATATGTCAGTAAGGGAGGGAAGTCTACCTTGTTTCTTTACGCCTATGGTGGCTGGAGCAGGATCAGCAGATGGATTTCGGAAAGTCAGTTCAGGTTTAATGAATCTGCCGATGAAATGAATGTGAAACAGATACTTGAATTCGTTCTCGCCAGGATCGGTTTCAGAATGGAGGTAATATCGATGTCATCGATTATTACCGATTTCTATCCCGATTTCACCATTCATCCGGGAATCGGTGGGGAAACTATTATAAGTAAGCTGTTGTCCCTGGCTCCCGATGTCGTGTTCATCGAAGGTGATATTGCTTACCTGGTAAATCCACTTTCTACTGATACTCCTGTATATTCATTTGGGCAAGACCATGTAATCATAGAAGGTAGATACCGTTCCTCATCCTGGAAACTAAACCGGATTACCGTGGAAGGATATGATGCTACGGCGGAAGAAAGAATTATAAAAGACAGTTTTGCCTGGGAACAGATATACCAGCAATTTACAAGGACAACACGATTGATCGACCGGAATATAAGTACGATTGAAGAAGCGGAAGAGAGAGGAGAAACGTACCTGCGAGATGCCGAGAGCGAAGCGCGAGACGGGACAATCAGCGTTCCCGTGAATTGTGGCCAGCAACTGTATGATGTCATCGATATTACGGATGACCGTGCCGGACTGATTGGGGGAAAGAAACGGATCATGGGATTAACACTTATATATAATCCTCAAAAAGGAGAATACAGACAAATACTTGCGCTGGGTGCGGTGTAATCTGAAGGAATGATACCTGAAACAGGGAAAGATCAATGGATGTCGTAAAGGGGATACTAAACAGTTTTAATGCTGGTGATTATACTGCCACTGTTCAGATATCAGGCAGTGATAAAGTTTACCTCAATGGTGTTGCGGTCAGTAGAAGCATCCCTTCTGGGGAAATGATTCAAGGCAGAAGTCTTGTTATTGTATTCTTCGATGAATTTAATTCGAAAGAAGCTGTTATAACAGGTGTTTATACCCAATAAATATCATATTACTGAGGGCGGATGAACTTGTATCCCATTCCATGTTCGGTAACGATGATGTGAGGTGATTCGACACTGTCGTCGAGTTTCTGCCTGAGGTGCTGTATATGTACTCTTAGTAAATCTCTGGCATCGGAATATGTTTCTCCCCATACCTTGGACAGGAGTCCCTCATGACTGACCAGGCGTCCCTCATTTCTTACCAGCAGGTAAAGCAGTTTAAGTTCAGTAGAGGTAAGTTTGACCGAATTTCCATCTACTTTTACCTCGTTTCCCGTAAAATCAATGAATAATTTACCGCTGCTGAAAGGTCGTTCTCCGCTGCTGACAGCCGCTCCCTGAGATCGTCGTAATACAGCCTGTACCCGGGCGACAAGTTCAATATGGCTAAAAGGTTTTGTTATGTAGTCATCGGCTCCCATTTCTAGACTCCGGGCAACATCCGTATCCTCTGCCCTGACCGTTAACATTATCACAGGTACCTGAGAAAACCGCCGTATTTCTTTCAGTACTTCAAAACCTTCCATATCGGGCAGACCGATATCCAGGATAACGATATCAGGACTTACAGATTCTATCAATTCCAGTCCCTCCGAACCTGTTGGTGCCGAGGACAATTCTGCGTTACTCCAGCGAAGCTGAAAACAAAGAGATACCACCTCGATTATTTCGGGAGAATCGTCAATTACTACTACTTTCAATCGTCACCGCCATCGGCAGGGTGAAAGAAAAGGTAGAACCCTGCCCAAATTTACTTTCAACCCAGATTTTACCACCGTGTAGTTCAATAAGCAGCTTCGCTATTGCCAGCCCCAGACCTTGTCCGGTGTTAGTAGTCCCTTTTCTCTGGTTTACCTGGTAGTAAGGTTGGAATACCAGTTCCTGCTCTTTTTCCGGAATACCTATCCCGTTATCACTTACCTGTACTGTCAGCGTCATGCCTTCCCTGTACATACTGAGCTTGATCGTTCCTTCATCGCCGGTAAACTTGACAGCATTTCCCATCAACGTAAGAAAAATCTGTTCAAGATACTGGCTGTCTGCCCGAACTGTCGGAATGCCATCAGGGATATTAAGGATTAGTTTCTGACTTCTCTTCTGAGTCTCCGGATAGAGTTGTGATATTACATCCTGTATTATCTCGGATACATTCACCGGTTTCGGCTGGAACTTTGAGTTATCAAGGAGAAGTCCCTCTGCTTGAGATAATATAGCCAATCTGCTGTCGATGCTGCGAGCGTTTCTGATTATACTCTGGATAAGTCGATCAAGTACACTTTTTTCTTCAGGATTTAGTTGAGCGTCCAGGAGTTCCGCAGAGACGATAATTGCGGTAAGGGAAGTCTTGAGTTCGTGCATTATTGCATCGGTCAGGTGTAGACTTTGATTATTCTGTGTCATATTTATACTCTATTCTAACGGCATTATAATTACCATTTAAATAAAAGGTCAATATGTCGAATGCTTATTTCTATTACTGATATTATTACTGATTTCCCTGGGGGTGTTGTAACTCTCCTTATAATCTTTCTTGACAGAGTATTACATGCTGACTACAATATGGGTAATAATTTTATCGTCCGAAGCTAAAATTAGTTCTGGTAAGGACGGTTAAAGGAGTTGATGTCAGGTGACTGGGGTTAACGCAGGTGATAATGAAAACTTCGAAAGTCTACTAAAACGATTTAACAAGCGGGTGCAGCAGGCTGGTATCCTGTCAGAGATTCGCCATGGTGAGTACTTCGAGAAACCAAGCATAAAGCGGAAACGGAAAGAAGCCGCGAAAAAGCGGAAATCTGCCAGGACCTCGGTAAACAGGTCCAGGTAAATATTAATTAGGTGGCGAAAAAATTGAGTAGTGAGATGAAAGAGAAGCTGAACGCGGAGTTCAGACAGGCGATGAAGGATAAGGATACATTGAGACGCAGCGTACTGCGAATGGTACTCGCCTCAGTTAAGAATGCTGAGATTGCTAAACGGGCAGAGTTATCTGACGGTGATATTCTGGGTCTTGTCTCCAAGGAAGTTAAACAACACGAGGATAGTATTCAGGCCTACAAAGATGGTAATCGACCGGACCTGATGGAAAAGGAACAGGCGGAGCTGGCTATACTCCTCGAATACCTGCCGAAGCAGTTGTCTCGTGAAGAGATTATCGCTGAAGCGAAACGAGTGATCGAGGAAGTTGGCGCTCAAGGTCCCGGTGATAAAGGTAAGGTGATGCCAAAAATAATCGCCAACCTGAAAGGCCAGGCGGATGGTAAAGAAATAAACCAGGTAGTAACAGAACTACTCGGTTCATAATAAAAATATCTATATACTAAAAAGGGGCTTCGGCTCCTTTTTCTATTTTCCCACAGACATTCTTGACCTTTACGTGATGTAATGTTTAAATGAGTTTCGCCCGAATAAAGAAGGTGCGTTGTATGGATGTTCAAAAGAGGCAACTTGGTAATACTGAAATAGAGATAACACCAGTTGGCCTGGGGTGCTGGCAGTTTCACGGTGGCGGATACGGCAGTATATTTTGGAAATCACCTTCCTATGAAGAAACGAACACAATTGTTAAACAAGCCTTGAAGGGAGTTATCAACTGGTTCGATACGGCGGAGATGTACGGTGGTGGCAGGTCTGAGAGATCATTATCAACGGCACTGGAAAACAGTGGTATAAAAAACGGCGAAGTGGTAATTGCTACCAAGTGGCGACCTTTTCTTCGTACAGCGAAGAGTATTCTCAAAACTATTGGTGACAGGCAGAAATTCCTTTCTCCTTATAGTATAGATCTGCACCAGGTCCATTTTCCGAGTTCACTCTCATCTATAGAAGCACAAATGAATGCGATGGTAATCTTGGTCAAGGAAGGTAAGATACGTTCGGTGGGTGTCAGTAATTTTTCAGCGGAACAGATGCGAAAAGCCCATGCAGCACTGAAGAAACACGGATTACCGCTGGCATCAAACCAGGTTAGATTTAACCTGCTTGACAGAATGATAGAAAAACAGGGAGTACTGGACACGGCCAAGGAATTGGGTATTACTATTATTGGGTATTCTCCTCTTGCTCAGGGTTTGTTAACCGGGAAGTTTCATAAAGCTCCGGATACAATTAGGAAGCTGCCTTTTTACAGGAAAAGAGCGACAGGGCGTATGCTTGAAAAAAGCCGGCCATTGGTGAATCTACTTGAAGAGATCTCATCTTCATATGGCTGCACGCCTTCGGAAGTGGCTTTAAGCTGGGTGATCAACTACGAGGGAGGTTTGGTCGTTGCTATTCCAGGCGCTTCAAAGGCGGATCATATAGCACAAAATGTCAACGCGATGAGTTTGAAGTTGACCGATGATGAGATGAGAAAACTGGATGAAATGTCCAGAGATATTGCACGGTGAGGTGTACTCAACAATGATTAATCCTGCCATTGTGATATAATTAACGTACGTTGCTGATAATGAGAGAAGCACTTCTCTATGAAAAGCTTCCTGATTCCCGGGTACATTGTCACACCTGCCAGTGGCACTGCAAGATAAATGCTGGAAAATACGGCGTTTGCGGTGCCTATCAGAACAGAGATGGTGTGCTATATACTCTTGATTATAGTATCGTTTCCTCTCTGGCAGTCGATCCTATAGAAAAGAAACCTCTCTTTCATTTCTATCCGGGTACCCTGGTATTTTCGATGGGCTCTTTAGGATGTAACTTCCATTGTAAGCATTGCCAGAACTGGCAGATATCCAGGGTAGATAACACTACCGGGAGACAGGATTGTAGAGAGATCCCACCGGCTACGGCTGTCAAACTGGCAAAAGATAACGGATGCAGCGGTATTGCCTGGACCTATAATGAGCCGGGTATCTGGCTGGAATATGTGCTGGAAACCGCCAGGCTGGCTAAAGAAAACGGCCTGTATACGGTCCTTGTAACCAACGGTTATTCATCCCAGGCTGCCTTAGATATAATGGGTCCGTATATCGATGCGTATCGAGTAGATATTAAGGGTTTTTCCGATTCATTTTACAAAGATATCGCCGGAATATTTGAATGGCGTGGGATACTGGAAACATCCAAACGAGCGAAAACCGAATGGAACATGCATATTGAAGTAGTGACGAATATCATACCGACCTTCAATGATGACGATGAACAGCTTGGTAATATTGCTGCCTGGATATGTGATGAACTCGGAGAACTGACGCCATGGCACGTGACGAGGTTCCATCCTGCTTATAATTTGATGGATGTACCTTCCACGCCTATTTCCACGCTGGATCGAGCCTGCGAAATAGGAGAAAAAGCAGGTCTAAAATTCATCTACGTGGGGAATGCACCCGGTCACAGGAACGAAACAACCATTTGCTATTCATGCGGGAAAACTATTATCGAGAGATTCGGCTACCGGACTGAAATAACCGGACTTGAAGACTCTCACTGCCGGTTCTGCGGTGCGGAACTCAATATCAGGACCGGAAGTCGGAATCTGAACAAAGTTTAGTTTAATTGTCAGGAGTTGAAAGGAGGGTGAAGATGGAGACCAGGAGTGCGGTAGTAGCTGGACAGTTCTACCCCGGAACACCTGAAACTCTCAAATCGACGATAAAAGAAATGATCGATGAGGAAGCAGATAAACAGAAAGCTCTTGGTATCATTGTTCCTCATGCCGGGTATATGTATTCAGGGCGTGTAGCAGGCGCCACGCTTTCACGAATCGAGTTTACTGATACGTTCATAATCATCGGACCGAGTCATACCGGATTGGGGAAACCTCTCAGTGTTATGACTGAAGGGATTTGGGAAACTCCGCTGGGAGACGTGGAGATAGACACGGAACTTGCCACAGAGATACTGGACGCCTGCAATAAACTCAAAGAAGACAGCCGTGCCCATAATTTTGAACATGCTATTGAAGTCCAACTTCCCTTCCTGCAGTATTTTAAGCCTGATGTAAAAATCGTCCCGATCGTTCTCGGTTACGCCAATGTTAAAGACTACAAGGATATCGGGAAAGGTATTGCCGCAGCACTGAAAAAGACCGGACGAGAGGCGGTAATCATGGTTTCAAGTGATATGAACCACTATGAACCGCAGGATGTGACAAAAGACAAGGACAGCCTGGCCATCGAAGCAATGATTGACCTGGATGAGGATGAATTGATATCGCGCGTCAGGGAAAACAATATAACGATGTGCGGGGTCGCTCCGGCGATGAGTATGATAACAGCGGTAAAGGAACTAGGGGCTTCCCCCGGCGAACTCGTGATGTACCGGACCAGCGGTGATACTACCGGCGATGTCGACAGCGTGGTAGGCTATGCCGGAGTGATAATACCAGCTATGTCTTCGCTGGTGAAGCTGGCAAAAGACACGGTCGACGCCTATATAACGAAGGGTGAAATTATAGAACCACCGGAAACACTCACTTCCGAAATGGAGAATAAGGCCGGGGTATTTGTGTCCATTCATAAGAAAGGCGCGTTGCGCGGCTGTATAGGAACCTTCGAACCGTCCGAGGAAAACGTAGCCCGTGAAATCATTATCAATGCCATCAGTTCAGCAACCAGAGATCCCCGGTTCTCATCAATCGATCCCGAAGAACTGGATCTGCTGGATTACAGCGTGGATGTCCTCACCGAACCGGAACTCGTAGAAGACGAAGACCAGCTTGATCCACATCAGTACGGCGTTATTGTGGAATCCGGATACCACCGGGGACTGCTGCTTCCGGATCTTGAAGGAGTTGATACCGTCGAACAGCAGATAGATATCTGCCGTCAGAAAGCCGGGATTCCGGCAGGCCAACCCGTACAACTCTACCGGTTCGAGGTGAGAAGGTATAAGTAAAGTGAAGATAAACCTTTTCTCTGATAACAAGACCAAAGACGTGATATTTCTCATTCCGGTAAGTACACCCGATGAGAAATTGCCCAAAGGCAAAATACGTATGCTTTATTGCGATGTTTCGGGTAAGGTATACACAACCCTGCTGGATAATACCGTATATAAACTAATCGCTGAAGATATAGAAAAGTTCGAGGATAATAACAGGTGTTATGCGACTGTCGGACTGGAGATTGGTCCGGGTAATTACGCGCCCGTCGTTGTCGAAATCAGCTCCGATGAATCGTGGACTCTGTCACATGCACTGGAGCATGCGCTAAATAATGCCATGATTCCGGAGGTTCTCCTGAAAAATATCGCCCATGTTATTAAACTCGGTGAAAAAGGGATCAGGAAAAACGGTTCGAATGGTAAGGGTGATAGTAAAACAGGAAGATCGATAATGCCTCAAGTCATGGACCGGTTACCGTACTACCTGGAACGTGACATGGAATTTTCAATGCCTGTGTATAAGGCTGAGCATCGTTTCCCTTTAATAATATTGAAAAGCTACTTGTCGGGTGGGAGTGCCTCCGCTAGCGGTCAGAAATTACTTATACTCGATAGTGACGGTGACCTGGCGATAATTAAAATACCATTTAAGATATTGGATAAGGCGGAAAAGAGATTACACAACTGGGCAACACACAATAGCCGGGACGCCTGTCTTGTTATTTATCACGAGGAGAATCACTACACGATAAACTACCTTGTTATCAGTCCGGCGCAGAGAAAAGCCCTGGACGTGATAACCAGGGAGTTCGAGGGAACAGGCTCAGGTAGAGGTTCGCTTTCAGTCGCTGCCCGGAGAGTGGTAAGAAGGGCGCAGGAACTGGCTTCCTGCATAACCGGCTAAGTAACATATCGAAGCTGTTTTACTAACTTACTCCTATTCAGGAGTACCATGCATATCTTTGAACAATTTATCACCACTCGGAATAACAGGATTATCTTCTCCTGAAATTTCTTTTGGCCTCGCTGCTATTTTCGGTCGTATCCTCGGGAATTTGGATGACAAAATCCAGCCGTAAAGATCAACCACTTTTGTTCTTTCCATGGCTAACACCAGTATCGACGTAATGACAATGCTGAGTAATACTACCCCATAGGTTATATTTTTAATGGTTTCACCGCCGGCAACTTCCTGCTGGAGGGGAATACTTGCCAGGACGACAGCCGCAAGTCCCTTGGGCACCATAATCGATGCAATGGAAATATCAAGCTTGGGATATGATTTTTTTACCGTAACCTTTACTGAAAACAGTCGAAGTATAAACGCAACAAGGCAAAGAATGATCGATACTACTATCATCCAGCTGCTTATCAACTCGAGCGAAATACCAAGGTAGATAAAGAAAAATGTCTTGAGAAGAAACGCCACTTCGCTGAAGAATAACTTTTCCGCTTCGGTCAGGCCGATAGAATCTCCGAGAACGGACTTCTTGAATATAGGAATGTGTATTGATTCGATATTACCGATGGTTATTCCGAAAGCGAGAGCCGCGATAGGTCCGCTGAAATTCATCATTTCAACGACCCCGAATAAAACGAAGACAAAGGCAGGCGTAGTAAACATGGCATTCTTTAGCAGGTGAATCCTGTTAAGCAGCATCGACCAGATGAGAGCTCCCGCGACACCGAATATCATTGCCATTACAAATGCAGCGAAAAGATTTCCTGAAATCGAGGCTATATTCAAATGCCCCAGGGTATAGGCCTGTACCAGGGCAACCGTGATGATAATGCTTAATACGTCATTTACGGATGATTCGACAGACAGCAGAGTTCGGGTTTCTTCCTGGACCTTAAGCTGCCTGATAAGCGGAATAACGACCGCCTCTGATGTGGAACTGACGATCGCTCCCAGTATGAAAGCAGCCAGTACTTCAAGGTCGGTCAAAAGGAGGGCAAGTCCGGCAACGCAAACCATCGTGATGAAAAAACTGAGTGGTGCTAATTTTATAGCGCTGCTCATGGTACTTCGAATTGCTGAAAGACGCAGCGTGAGTCCACTCTCGAACAATATTATGATAAGGGTGATCGTCGTGAAGATCGGTCCTACAATACCGAACGCGGAAGGGGACGTCAGATTAAAAAGAGGTCCGAAGATAATGCCGATTATTATCAGCAGCAGCACATCAGGAATTCTTGTACGGCTGAATATCCCGGTAAAGAGATGTGCCAGGAATACCAGAATGCCGACCAGAGCTACGGTTGAGGCTATTTCCTGCATAATTAGCTAACGTGTGTATAATCGATCTATACTATCGTCTTCATCCGTCCATAACGGTTTTAGAAGTTTCTCTAGTATATACAAGTTTATGAAAGTAGTAAACCGGAGGTTAGAATAAGGATATATTCAGGAGACCTCTGATTTATATCACATACTATCGATCAAGACATTCCTCCGTATCTAGACATCGTCTATTCCCTTGAGGATTCTGGCAATCTGCCCGTCATCGTTATAGCACCATATCTCTTTTATCTTGCCATCCGAGATATGCAAGATTTCCATTACTTCGAAGTTGACTTCCTTGTGGGTTGGTTCGTAGTGTTCGAATTTCCTGTTAAAGATTCCGGAACGGGTGAATCTTAGCGCCACCTTGTCGCCATCTGAGAATATATCATGGATCGTGTCATGCAGGTTATCGAATGCTTCGATATCATCTTTCAGTCCCTTCACCTGGAATTCTCTGTCCCAGGGATGTCCCCAGTTTGCATGCCCGATGAAATCTTCAGACATTAATGATTGATAACCCTCGAGAGTGCAGTCATGGAATTTACGGGCGATTTCCAGATTCTCCGATGAAGCCATGAAATTTCCTTGTCCCGTGGCACAGGTTTCTCCACCTCGATTATCTCCATGACCTCGGGCGGACCCCGCCTGTAACAAACAACGGCTTTCACAATGAGTACTATGGTAGATAATTACGGTGATGATGTAAAGGTTGAAATCAAAAAACCGGGTGTCGTGGGATTGACTATCAAGTGGGATAAACCCACACCTTGTCTCTGGCCCATAGGACCATTTACTCTTTCATGAAACACTGGACTGTGATATGCTATCCCGTACGTTTGACCGATGGTGTATTATTAGATACCCGGTCTTTCAAGGAACCTGTTGAAAGAACAGATAGTAAAAGGATATTGACTCATGGGCACTGAGAAAGGTTTCGCGGAATTCCAGGATATCTACCAGTTCGCCCGTAATTCCACCGGGATGAAACTGAACCATGAAGATGCGGAACGATTTGCTCTTCACTGGGCAAGGGAGTATTCGAACAATAATTTCGAGACCTTCAAGAATGTCTACCGGTATGCGCGTCAATTCAACGGGATGAACCTGAGCCACGAAGTAGCGGTGGATTTCGCTCTTGAATGGGTAAAAGATTATGCAGATCGGGATTTTGAGAAATTCAAGAACGCTTTTCGATTTGCCAGTAATCCCGGCGGGATGAATCTATACTATGCGCACGCGGTACAGTTCGCCTACGAATGGGTACGGGACCACGCGAACAGGAATTTTGAGAAATTCACGGAAGTCTTTCGCTACGCCCGAACTCCTGACGGTATGAACCTGAACTTCGAATACGCGGTACTTTTTGCCCTTCAATGGGTACGGGACTATTCGAAGAGGGATTTCGATAAGTTCAAGGAGTTCTATCGATATGCTCGCAGTCCCGGCGGGATGAACCTTACCTATGAAGCGGCGAAAACCTTCGCCTTTCGCAAGCTGCTCGATGGGTAGGTGTTTACAAATATTCAGCAAATTATCTCACGGTTTACTAAATTATTGTCACTAATCCCGCCTCTCATAACCGGTAAACTTGTAGTATAATACAGGTTACTCTATTCGATCTTTGGAGGGTGGTGCTATGAAAAATGATAACAAGGATTTTGAAGAAAAGAGCCAGGAAATTGTAGAAGAGACTACCAGCTTAGTGCAAGTCGAAGATATGACGGTTGATGAAATCCAGCTGACAGAGCAACTCTATTACAGCGCAGGACTGGATCCAATAGTCGATGCCGGAATAAAGGACTATGACAAGAAGATTGAACAGGAAAACAAGTTAATCAACAAGGTCTTCGGCACCAGGGGAAGTGATGTGAGGGGATATGGCGAATCGGTTGCCAGGAGAGTTTCGTATGCTATTTATAACCTGTTAAATTCACAATATGGCGGTAAAGTAGGGAATATGAAGTCATACATAATGAGCCTGGAAGAGGAGCGCGATCACGCCAACAGACGGTATGACGATCTTATGGGAAGAGTAATCGGAATACTCAGTGATGAATATAAAGATCTCAGGACTGATTCCAAGGAATTCATTGAAAGACTCACTACAACACTGGGAGATGATCTCAAGGATGCCAAGATAGACCAGAAAGCGCTGGCAGAACGATTAGCTGATATCGATGGACTAAGAGCACAAATCATTACTCTCGGCAATGAAAAGGAACAGTTAAAGGAAAAACATGAGTCACAAATTTCCGAGCTGAAAAACGAGCACAGGGAAGAAATAAGAAATCTTGAAGCGCAGATAGATTCTTCGAATAAAGAACAGGTAACGTTGAATGAAAAACACGAGTCGCAAACAGCTGAGTTAAAAAACGCGCATAGGGACGAGGTAAGAAATCTTGAAGCGCAGATAGATTCCCTGAACAAAGAGCAGGTAAAGCTGAATGACAAGCATGAGTCGCAGATAGATTCCCTGAATAAAGAACAAATAAAGTTGAATGAAAAGCACGAGTCACAGATAGCTGAGCTAAAAAGCGAACATAAGGAAGAAATCGGAAATCTCAAATCACAGATAGAAACCCTCAATAAGGAAACGATACGCTTGAATGAAGAACATCAGGCACAGGTAGCCGACCTGAATTTGAAAATAGAAGGACTGGAATCAGAAAAAAATACGTTGACGAATGACCTTACAGAATTGAGAAAAGACTATAACGAACTCAAAACTGCACTAGCAACCTTAGCTGAAACAGTTCCTGATGAAGAAACAGGAAAGAAACAGAGTGAGGATCTGTATAGTTTTATTCTCAAAGATTCCAAAGTGCCGTCGACTGTGCTAAAGGGTGTCGATCAATTCATTGATTTTAAGAAATACCTGGCAATGGCAGTTGAGAATGGCGTGAAAGAAGTCTGCACGCGCCTTGAGAAAATACTTACTACGACGAGAAGCGAATAATCCCATAAACGGCGCTGGTTTGAGTATCACTTGGACATGAGACAACAACACCCGGACCTAAGGTATTCGGTTATCGGGGATACCGCAACCGGGTGATGAGCTTGCAAAAGGGCAAGAATCCTGAAGTTGGTAGATGTAAAGGTATAATCAAGCTGATAATCTTTGCTATATAGAACCTCTCCCTTTCAGAAAGAGCCTGTCCCGTACATGATACGGGAGAGAATGAGAAGGATTTTGACCCTCAAATCCCCCTTAATCCCCCTTTTTCAAAGGGGGAGACTGATAATTCAGAGGTTTCTCTGACTTTACTTATCGGATGAACCGAGTTTCTCCCGCATGATGCTTTTCTTTTCCAGTCCCTGTTCCTTCTGGAACGCTTTGGTGTGTTTGCTTATCTTGTCGGCTTTCGTTAAAAGGAAAATCATGCCGCCAAGCAGGATAAGGAAAATACCGACACCTATCGGTGAACCCCAGCCCAGAACCAGAAACAAGTCTCCGTCCATTTCTCCCTCCTCCTGATAAATAAAAATGTATCCGAATTATATTAACGGGTACAGGGTGTCGTCAAGGGATATTCAGTTGTTAAGGTGCATCAACAGGCAGCCGGAAGTTTTTTGGGGGGAAAGTATTTTTAGATATGCAAAGCCGATCTCACGACCTGGGGTGTGAGGTTCCATCGGTCGCCCGGGAACCGATAACGGGGCGTCCCGCCCTTTTTGAAAATGGATTCCCATTGACCTTACCCCGGAATTAGCGCACCTTCGATTAG
>JAFGCW010000067.1 GCA_016932435.1 Dehalococcoidales bacterium
GGAACCTTCCATCCCCATGCGGCAGCGATAGGGGTTGCTATTAACGGGAATATCCAGAACGCGGACGTTCCGCCAATAAGGTGCACACCGAGCGTACGACCTCGTACTTCCTCTTTTACTGAAGAAGATATGGCGGCAGATGCTGCCGGATGATATCCTCCACCCATCAACGCAGCCCCTATGAGACATATAATGAGCCATAGAAGCGAGCTTGTAAAACCTATGAAAAACCCACCGATAGCGACTCCCGTTACTCCCAGCAGTACCATGATTCGAACCCCAACTTTGTCCGCGATGAACCCGGCAGGTAACTGGCTTAATCCGTTGGTTAAGGCGAACGCCATGGTGACGAAACCTACTTCGGTGTAACTGAGGTTTAAATCACTGCGAATCATCGGCATGAGAGGGTTCATCATGGAGCCGATTCCGTGATGCCCGAAGTGCGCCAGCAGGAACAGAGGCAGCATCCCGGTGAAATACAGGCGGAGGTTGATTTTCTTAAAAAATCTGCTTATCGGATTCTCAGACTGGTAACCGGATAAATCATTTTTTGAAGTGGTCATATTGAGTTTATATTATAGAGATTATTTTCAGATTTCACAACTTTATTGACAGGCGCGGGGGAAATAATTAAAGTAGGTATATTCTTTTTCAGGAGGATGAGCTATGGTTGAAGGTTCGGAACAGGAAATTCAGCAAGTGGTAAAAGCTTTAAAGGGAAATCGCTTCGAGACCGTTATCGTCGTTAAAAACAAGGAAGAAGCCGTTAAAAAGGTACTTGAAATGGTTCCGGAAAATGCCTCGGTCGGAACCGGTGGCTCGATGACGGTGAATCAGACGGGTCTACGCGAGATATTAATAGAAAGAGGTAACATCAAGCCCTTCGTCCCCGGACAGGCGCTTAATAACGGCCGTCCGCCCTCGCCCGATGTATTTTTGACCAGCAGCAACGCGGTGACACTGAATGGTAAACTGGTAAATATCGACTCCACCGGAAATCGCGTTTCCCAGCAGATTTACGGACCTGGCAAGGTTATCATCGTCATCAGTCAGAATAAGATTGCCACCGACGAAGCCGAAGCCGTCGAACGAGTCCAGCAGGTCATCTCACCCTTCCACGGGCAGACAATGGGCATCGACGCTCCCTGCGCTAAAGACGCTAAATGTCACGACTGCAAATCTCCCGGCAGGATATGCAACATCACCACCATCATCCGAAAAAAACCAAGGACGACCGATCTCTGTATCGTCCTCGTGGCCGAAGACCTCGGCCTCGGTTGGGACCCCGGCTGGCCGGAAGAGCGGATAGCCGCGATAAAGAAAAACTACCGGAACCAGTGGCAGATTGAAATGGACAGGTTCAGAAGGCCGAAATAAGGTATTTTGAAGAAGCCCCGATACCATCGGGGCTTCTTTGAGTTCCTGACCTGTTTGTTCACAGGACTTTGGTTTGTAGAAAACTGTCATTCTGAACGCAGTGAAGTCAAAGACCCCGATTTCCTTATTTAATTTACTAACATATAGTATCTGGGAATCTCATCCGATTTGACCTGCCTTTTTTCGTTCGTCCTGAGCCTGTCGAAGGATGAACGGATATAACTATTCGTAGATACAGTAAAATCCCTCTCAATCTCCCTTTCAAAAGGGAGAAGCTGAACCGTCTACCTCACTCAACACTTCCGAAGAGGGATTTTTCGTAAAACTTCTGATAACCAACTACTCACACTTGCTTTACGTCGGCTTAAAAGCACTCGGCTTCAACGTCAGCTTCGCGTTCCTTTCCGCTTCAGAAGTCGGTTTTCCGGTCACCGGATGGACGAAGGAGAATGGATAGATGTAGCCGGAAGGGTAGCCGTAATCAAATTCCGCCCACTTGTCCGGAGTCAGCTTGACGTTATCGGGAGAAGCTGATTCCTCATTGCCCGCCAATCCCAGCATCCGCCGGATGTTATAAGCGTAGTGCATCTGGAGCGCCAGTTTCAATATCTTCCAGACACCGTCTTCTCGAATATACTCCATCTCGTAGACGACGCTCATGATGGTGGGGTCGATAGCGTTATTCAACGGTTTGAAGGCAATCGAGCCATAGCCGTACCAGCGGCCGTATGCCCGGTTTCCGTCATCGGAAATGGTAATCACCGGCGAAACCTGCATCACCTGGTGGAGAAACTCCGGCGGCTGGCTGCCTTTTCCGAAATATCTTTTTATACCCTCCGGGCCTTTGTAGGTACCCTCGACGAACGTTCCCGACACTTCAGGGCTGGTTGAAAAACAATCGATTATTTCCTGGTTCATCCAGCGTTCGAGATAGTAGCCATAAGCGCACTGAAGTTGTTTTATATCTTCAATATCCCGTAATCTACGCAGTTGCTCGTCCTTGCCTTTCAGTTCGGATTTCAGTGCTTTCATTTCGTCTTCCAGGGCGTTTAATCGGTTCTCGATAGTATCAGCCATTGCATTCCTCCTTTTTCCCGTGAAAGGAGCACGGACGGGACAAATTTTTGCCTCTATTATACTACACAGCCTCGATTCGTATTCGTTTCACTTTTTTTGAAAGTTTTTTTTCGGAAACGGGTTGGTTTTCCCGGTTTCGGGTACGCTGACGGGCACTCACGTTTCCCTGATGTGAGGCCTGACAGGCTTCCGGAAGAACCTGTATCCGAGCATCCTATCCCTAAATAAAAACAAACTGCCAAGTACTCGCTTGGTTGTCATTCTGAGTCCGCTTCAGTGGATGAAGAATCTCATCCGAATTTGTTGAGCATTATACGACCGTTTTTGTCGTTAGACACCGATTTTCCTATACCTTATCAATCAATTATCGGGGCGAGCCATCCGTTTACCCGCCATAGCTTCAGCGAAGGAGGGTCATTCTGAGCGAAGCGAAGTTAAATACCCCGATATATTGAAGACTCGTCTCATCAACTTAGTAATAATAAACGAGACTGAAATCCCGATCTTCAATATTATCTACAATTTATAATCGGGACCATAATCCGGTTTCTAACATATCAGTATCGGGGAATCCCGTTCGAATATACGAGTGTTCTACCGACTGTCATCCCGTTGAAAAACGGGATCCAGAAGATATGCTTATACTTGTAATATCTCAGAAAAAGACCCTTACGCTGCCCGATGTGTCATTCCCGACTTTGTTCGGGAATCTTATATGATTCGGTGCTGATATATCTACCTCAACTGGTGCCTTTTCCCCGACCGTCATTGTCGGCAGATGCTTATTGTCCGAAATGCTATTGTATTATTCAATGCATAAAACATTGATGGGATAATTTGATTTACTAACCTTCGTTATTGCGCTGTTTTCCATAGCTTTTGTTGTTACTATGAAATATTTTTCACCAGGCATTACCGATAGTTTTTTCAGTGTATTTGTTAATCTTGTATCAATCGCTCCCTGGGGTTTTATTGATGTAGTTACTTCCGCCGATAAAATGATGTCACCATTAGCTTTTACACCTCGAAGGTCTGGTTCATCAATAGTACCTGTCTGCCGAGGATTCCAGTACCATGTATCAATAATACCCAAATATCTTTCTTGTAATATTTCGATTGCTTTAAGTATTAGAGATTCATGTTGAAGTTGATTTAGCTCCTCATAAACCAGATTTCTAACACTTCCAAGAATCTTTATTCCGTTATCTAATGTAACACTTTTAACTTGACTGGCTGTTTTGAAAACTGAAAATACTTCTTTGATAACGTTCAGTATACGCTTTTTTTCAAAATCAAAATCACTAATTATTTTCACTTCATTCCCCTGTGTGCTACTATCCATTTTTTACTGATTTACCTTATTCGCATAAAATTCCATTATCCGCTATTGGTGCTAAATAAAATCGATCAGTTTAATATATCGGTTAGAAAACAGTGCAGCACAATCAATAATTATGCGGGTGGTATGCCTGCAAATAATACGTCCCCCTTTTTTTTGATTGCATTTAAACAGTCTTCGAGAGAAATTGTTAACAAGTCATGGCAATCCAGACAATTGGCAGATTGATATAAAAGTTGGATCAAAATGGCGAATAAGATTTTCATATTCGTTCTGAGTACCTCCCGGTTATATGGTTGGGTTGTTTTCCAATTGCCTGATGTGAAATCAATAAGATGGCTCATAGATTCATAGGAAAAAGAGAAGTGAGATGCATGTTTGTTCAGATACCCGCGTAATTGTTGGTATTTACCTTGAATACATTTACTTATGTCCCCTGCTGATGGTAATTTTTCATCCAGTGCCTTATTGACTCTTGAAATATCATCGGAAAAGTACGCAAGTAGTTCAAGGCATTCAATAGTAGGGCGTAATAAAGCGCCAGCTTCTTGTGCAAGCCCTTCTAATGCCAAGCTGAACGTGCCTTGAGCAAGATTTCTTGCTTTCAATAAAGTAAGTCCACACACTCTACAAAAAATTGTATCTTCTAGGTAAAATACGCTGAGAATTTCATTTATTAGCGTAAATGCTTGATAAATAAGTGATGCCTCGACACGTAAATCAGTTTCGAATGAATCCAAAGCTTGTGCTCTGGTATTCCAAATTTCATTCATAGCAAAAATTACTCCACCGGCCATCCCGGAATTGTTTCTTCGATTTCTTCCATCAGTGGAATGGTTTCTTTGAGGCCTACGACAACTTTCTGGTAGTGGGTGAGTTCGTCATAGGTTAAAGTCCTGCCTTTACGGTCTTTGAGCCATTTTTCGCATACCTGGTAGCCGCCGATATGGAACTCCCAGACTTCCGGCGGCACGCCTTCGAAATATTGTGTCTTATTAATATAGACACGCCGGGCGCTTTCATCATAAGTAATTTTTTCGACTTCATTGGAGCCGGTTACGGGGTATTTTGTTATAAGGTTAGCGAGTACCGGTGATTCCATGAGGTGCAGAGATACGAGTTCAGCCCCTTTTTCCGCCAGCGCTTTGAACAGAGCTTTGTCCGAGGTAAGCGGTAAACGGGGAAAGTCTATTTTCAGAAATTCGGCATAGCGGGTTCGGTAGGTCGGAGAGTGAAAAACGGCATAGGCGTAGTTGAAGATAGCTTCCGGGCCGAAAGTCTTTTCCATATCACCCCGCCCGTCTTCGATAAACTCCATATTGAGCTTTTTTACGGCTTCTTTGATAAATTCAGGGTTCAGATTAGGACGCCGCTTGCCGCCATCGAACTGCATCTCACCTTCGGCAGGGTAAAGGTAGAGAGGAAAGAGGTAATTTATCTCTTTTATTGAGACTGCATGCCTATCCATTACTTGAGATACGCATAAAACGTGACTAAACCCACCTGTGATTTCAACGCTACGAGTCGTTGAAATTGCTAAATTAGGTTTCATCATTTGTGATTGTGTCTGCATCCTCGGACGATCCATTACGCTGCTATGGAGTAAACAAAAACGCATGTCGAATGGACGATACAAGCAGGGTTGTATTACATTCCCCAAATCTTTATCATTTCGCAGCGCTTTTCGAGCGTATGATATTTTCCATGTACCGGTATCTTGAAGATTAAAGTTATCTCTAATTATCTCATCCGAATCACTATCTTCAACTAGCTTCTTAAGGCGTTTATTCATTTCTTCATGATTGAAATCGACCGCAAAATCATCTCTGTGTGAGGTAAACCCCTCACCAGTGAATGTAAATATATCAGTCACTTTCCAACCTTTCATGTATTCAGCAAGATTAGTCTCATCTCTCATTACCAAGAAGTAATAAGGACTGGCAGGTGTAAGTTCACTCCATTCAGTAGTGCCGATATTTAACTCGCTCAGTATTTGATATTTTCCTTCACGTAATCCCCACAGGTCGGCGTAATGAACTGTGGCGAGTGAGGTTTTCTCCGGTTCTTTCACAAGCAGACAAATAGCCACTCCCTGCTGAATATCAAAGACGTTTTCGTCCTTGCCACCATCCGAAGTAACCTCTTTTTTCTTTGAGTTGCCATGCAAATTTAAAATATAGATATCGGTAAAAGTATTCATCAAAGACTGACGCATACCGCGAAACGTGGGATTATCCAGATATCCGTGATTAGTGATAAAGCCAAGAACACCCTGACCAGTCTGTTCAATCCGCCATTGACCGAAGGCAAGGAATTTTACGTAATCATCCTGAAGCCACTTCGGATTTTTTTCTCCTAAAGGTTTACCATCAATTGCATAATATCGTTGCACCAATTGTTTTGCCCACTCGCCCTTATTGGCGGAATGCCCGGAATACGGCGGATTACCGAGCACCACCATTATAGGTTTTTCTTTTTTAATCTCGGCAGCGGCATTGGCTTCCTCGCTTATCCACTGGGCAAAAAGAGCGTCCGAGTGTTTGATGGCTTCATCGAGCGTGTTAGTCAGGTAAACACCGAGCCGTTCATCGCTCTGGAATTGGTAACCGGTTTCCTGAAGCAGTAAACCTAACTTGAGATGGGCGACGGCGTAGGGGGCCATGAGCAGTTCAAAGCCGAAAATACGTTTCAGCAGCTTTTCGGCAACGTAATCATTCCACATTCCTTCCTGTCCGGCGAACGACTGGTGAATTTCCCGAATCACCATATACAAAAACGTGGCTGTTCCGGTGGCAGGGTCGAGAATGAGAGTATTTTCATCGGCAAGCCCCTGCGGTTTATTGAAACGGGTCTTTAGCAGGTAATCGATAGAGCGTACGATGTAGCTGACAACCGGCTCCGGGGTATAGTAGACACCCCGCATTTCACGTACCTTTGGGTCGTAAGCGGTAAGAAACGTTTCATAGAAATGCACAACCGGGTCTTCTTTACCACTGTGTTTCCCGAAGTTTTTCAGGATGGCTTCCATATCCGCATGCGCCAGAATCTGAGCGAGGTCGTCCACTAGCCAGGCAATACGGTCATCGAGTTCAGGCCCGGCGATGGTGTTGAACAGCTTCCGCAGGAATGGATTCGTTTTCGGCAGAAGATAGGCTGCATTCTGGCGGGTAAAATCCTGATTCAATGGAGCGGTACACCGGGCGGCAAAAAGGCCGTAGGTAATAGTCTGGGCGTACATATCGGCAAAGGACTCAGGGGACAAATCCGGAATGAGGTTGTTCTGAAAAGCGGCTAACTGGTTATGGAGACTGCCGATTTCTTCTTCCAGCTTGAAAGCTTCGATAATCAGGTCGCGTATCATATGCGCCAGACGCGCCATTCGCTTTGCAAGCTCCTGCGGCGTACCTGCCTGTTCTATTTTATGCTCAAGAAACATAGTCAGGAGTTCGGCGGTTGCCTGAATGCCGTCTTTATCCTGCCTGATTATCCCGTTGTTCGAGACTGTTCCCAGACGAGCCGTCAAGCGTTTTTCGCCGTCTACATACCAGCGGAATTCAAGGTAATCGGTCAGAATAAGATTGGAAAGCGATTTACGGTAACGCTGAAGCTGTTCGGACTTTTCTATGGTATCAAGGTTGATACCGATATCTTTCGCTTCGATATAACCTATGGTAATCGAGCCTTTTCTGATGACGTAATCAGGAGCGCCGCATTCGATACGTTTCGGTTCGTTGGTGGCACTGATACCGGATGATAAATTTTCAACCAATGCGGCAAGCGCCGGACGGTGGGTATGTTCGGTTGCATCATCGTTTATCAGTTTGTTTTCAATGGATTTCAGGTATTGATGAAATGGTTGTTGTTCGCTCATGGATAACTCCGAAACCACGTTTTATGTTATGCCGATTATACATAGATGTTGTTAATAAGGCAAGAAGAAATGAAGCAGACAGTTATCAGTTGTCAGTCCCGCTTACGTTGAAGCTAGGACGGGCAGGCTTACGGGCGGAAATTGATGCTGGTGGGTTGCGTCCGCCGAGGCGGACTTCACTTCACCCTACGCGTGGGTATGCCAGCAGTCAGTATTTCTGGATAAATAGTCTCGATTAACATACTGGATTCAGAAACTTGCGCTGAGATGACATTCGGGCATGCATTATTTCTTCTAACGTCAGTCTTTTTCTTTAACTCATATCCTCCGCATTTTGTTATCAGTTTTGCCTCCTCAAACAAACGCCCGAACAGCACAATCGCCTCAGTAAAGCAAAGTCATCGAACAGCCAACAATCAATTTTCCCCTCTCCGTTTACGGAGAGGGGAATCAA
>JAFGCW010000068.1 GCA_016932435.1 Dehalococcoidales bacterium
CGAAGGTGGGGCTAGCGATTGGGACGAAGTCGTAACAAGGTAGCTGTAGCGGAAGCTGTGGCTGGATCACCTCCTTTCTAGGGAGTTAAACAGGTGTGTAACCTTACTCCTAGGTCGGTCACCGGTCCTATGAAACCGGTGCTATACCTCCTCTCACTATCCAATCGTTAAGGTTTTTTATTTCCACTTTTTTATTGTAATAATTCAAGCGACAGGATAAGCATGGAATGGATAAGTGGTTAAATAACCAGAAACTGTTTGAATACCGCAATGAAAGAGCCCCGAAATACGAAGTATTCTCCTGATTATACCCGCTTTCCTCATTCTTTCAGCCGTTCCCTGATAGCGTCGAAAACCAAACGCCTTGCTTTCATCAGCCGCCAGGTCATCGACTCCGATTGATCGGAACTGCTTTCAGGTCTATAACGCCTGGAGAGGAAGGCGTCGAGAATATATTGTATGGAGTCTTTTTCCAGGGGAAATTCCGAAACAAGCCGGGCACAATATTCCAGAGGAGTCTGGTAAGGTAACGGTCCCAGGTTCGCCTGTTGGGCTAATTCACACATACCGGCGTATACCTCGGATTCGTATTCGGAACTACTCAGGCGCCTGTCACGAGTTTTCCTCCTGCGGAAGAACACAAAGTACATGATCACTGCTACCGGAATACCTATTCCCAGGAACACAAAAGGCCAGACCAGAGCCACGGATGTCGTATCAAGAGATACTCTTGATGGCTGATAACTGGAAGAAGAGACAGTCGGTGGCGTCATGTACAACTCCATGTACCTGTATGGGTCCCATATTTCAGTCGTCCCGCCACCGGTAAACGCTTCTACTCCCACTATACCTCTCGGAGAACTGGTTCCGGGCGTTGCTTCGAATTCCACCCAGCCGTATCCCGGGAAGTACACTTCAGTCCAGGCGTGACGGTTGCTGACGAGGATGATATATTTACCCGTATCAGGATCCACTTCACCGTATCTATATCCGGTACAGAACCTCGACGGTACACCAGCAGCGCGAAGCAGCACCACCATTGCCGTTGCGAAGTCGCCGCATGCCCCTGATTTTTCACTGAAGCAGAAAAATTCTACGGCGTCTGTTCCTTCCGGAGGATTGTCTGCTTTAAGGCTGTATGAAAACTGAGAAAGATTATCGCTGATAGCGAGAGCTTTTTCATATGGTGTCGTAGCGTTCGCAGTGATATTAGCGCTGAACATCCTTACCTGCTCCGGAAGGCTGTCGGGTAATTGCAGATAGTATGCCAGGATTTCTTCGGGATACTCGGTACCGGCTTCTGCAAGTTCTCCGGGAGTAGCAGAAATCACGCTTGAGGAAACCTTATATTTTTGCCCGATATCGAGAGTATACGGTGTTATAGCGGCAATTATATTTTCCGAGGTGGGCTGCCCATCCGGAGAATCGGATTCTACAGGTACGAGACTATGAAGCGAAACAGGAATGTCGGATGATACGAAGTGGCCTGTAGTAAGCAGGATATCGGTTTTCAGGAGGACTTCGACATCGAACGTAATCTCTTTCCTGCCGGTCAGGTATTCATCCCCGGTTATCAATAATTCTTGCCCTTGAGGGTATTCAACAACCTCACTGTTTGTCCAGCCTGAGGATTTATAGAAATCATACGCCCATGTTCGCCAGTACCTGGGAGAATCAGAGGTTACTACGAAGTGCATGTCATCACCAAAACGTTCATAGTTACCGGTAAACAGGTACTCGTCCTGGTCCTCTGCTGCGACAAACGGCTGTTTTCGCGGTACTTTTGCCAGAAAATTGGTAAGGTATTCCTCGATGTTCTCCAGGACAGGAGTTTCATCTGCATCGATATTCGCAATTCTTCCGAGAGTGATATCCGGTGTGAGCCAGGTTATCATACCAGCCAGGATGCTGATGCTGAGTAAGGACGATGTGAAAAACCGGGTGAGTCCATAGGGTGTTTTTGTGCTGCTGGTTATGACCAGAGCGCTGTTTTTCACCAGCCTGACCTGGCCGATAAGCAGCACGGCGAATATCAGGAAGAATATGAGAAAACCGTAATAGTTCTTTGGAAGGTTGCTGAGGTTGATAAGGAGAACAATCACTCCCGATATGACTACGCTCCAGGCGTTCTGCCGGCGTAAGACAAGCCACGTGGATATATAACCGAGGAACCAGGTGAAAAGGACCAGGAATATGACGAAATGTATCGAACTCTCATCTGTTCGTGCCATACTGATCACGCCCCAGAATGATTCCAGGGCGGTGCCGAGTCGCTCATACCATGGCAGTTGTGATGGAGGCAGGATGCTGAGAGTCTGCCATGCGGTCACCAGCAGACCGGCGGCAACGGCTATAGACCAGTTGATCAGGCGGCTGAACCGTCTTTTTGCTAACATGAATCCTGTGATGACAGACAGGATCAAAACGAAGGTCAGTGAAGGCTGACTTTCCAGCCAGTTTGCTCGTTCAATAGATAGTATCGCTATCTCAAGTGTGATAAACGTTAGCAGGACCGTCATCCATTCCCGCTGAAGCCATACCCACGGGCTTTGACGTTTAGTTTTGTTTATCTTTGATGGTATACCACCAAATCTGTAGGTCATTACCTGTTATTCTCCATACATGAGTGGTGATGAGACGTGCCTGCTGTCAAGTATTCTGGCAATATCATCGTCTTTCTTTACTATATAGACCTGTGAACCGGCTAATGAAAGATCTCTGGCTAATTTCATATTGCCGGATTTACCACTGAAACTGGCTGAGTCCAGTAAAATCGTCACCACCAGGCATCCTCTATTTCGAAGAGTGTGTACATTCGCGATAAAGTCTTCTTCGATGGATGGCGTGATAATGATTACGACAGAATCTCTATCAAATCGATCCATCTCCTCGGATACAAGATGGCTCATCGACTCTTTTCCGGCGGCTTGTATCCGGGCAAGCGCTTCATCCGCTCTGAATCTGAATTCATCATCGAAGCCGGGCGTGAAAACATACCTACGGTCACCGGCCATCAGTAAACCGGTCTCTTTTCCGGCATCCAGATATTTGTTTAACAATGAAGAAGCTATAGTGACTGCATAATCTTCGGTCGATTCTTCCCGGGATAATACATGGTCTTCCCTGCGCATATTTAGAGCAATCCATACGTTCCGGGACTGGTATCTCATCTGATCATTTTCAAAAACCTTCACCATGAGGGTGCCCATATGAGCGGTACTCGGCCAGTGGACATGGTTTAACGTATCACCACTGGTGTACTCACGGACCTGCCCGATTGTAGAACTCGTTTCACTTCTCAGTAGTTGACCCATTCCATAATCGGTTCCGACATATGTCTCCGGCTCAAAAAACGGCAGAACGAGTGTTTCCGGAAACACCAGTAGTTTTCTGGTTTCTCCCGAAATCCGGTTCAGAGTCATGAGTCCAAGAGGGTCCGAAGCTGCAACGTTCACGGTTCCCAACGTGTATAATCCTCTTCGCAGACAGTCTGTTCTCGACTTCCACGAATGCGAGTCCTCCGGTGACAGGTCTAGAAAGACCGAATTCTCATATCCGGGCAGATCGGAGACTCCACGTACCATCAATCCGGGTTTAGGTATGATACTGTTATTCGATACTATGATCTCTTCTTCGAACCAGTCGCCTACCCGGGAGTGTTCAGGCAGGTCTTTCATCCTGACCTCGACACCACGGATATTTACAACCAGCCATAAATAACCGAGTCCGAGTATGAGCGCTGAGAAAATGAAGAGCTGCCATACCAGTGATGAGCCGGTAAGAAACCCAAGAAGGGCAATCAGAACCGGGACTATAATAACGACAGGTTTTACTTTCATAAATCTTACGTCCTGCGTGTAAAATTCCGAAGGTGATGTGGAATGCTATGAATGCTGCCGGTCATGGGGTATGCCTGGAACCGGTACGGTTTCGAGTATCTCGGAAAGAATAGCCGTGGCGTCACCACTCCTGGTATTGGACGAGGTAAGAGGTTTAATGCGATGTGACAGTACCGGAATAACCAGAGCTTTTACGTCATCAGGAAGCACATAGTCCCGCTTTTCCATCAAAGCCCGTGCCTGGGAGGCACGGTAAAGTGCCAGTGAACCGCGTGGAGAAGCCCCCAGATACAGCGAGGAATGGTTGCGGGTCGCTCCGGTAATGGCGACGATATATTCCTTAATAGTATTATCGGCATGAGTACGGCTGACGAGTTCCTGTATCGATACCACCTCATCGGCGGTTGTTACCGCTTCCAGTTCCTCTATCGGGTGAATAAATTGCTGCCTGTCCAGTATATCTATCTCATTCGAAGCAGAGGGATAACCAAGGTTGATGGACATCAGGAACCGGTCGAGTTGCGTTTCCGGAAGTGGAAATGTACTTTCATACTCAACCGGATTTTCAGTCGCTAATACATGGAATGGCGCCGGTATATTATAGGTAGTCCCGTCCACGCTGACCTGTTTTTCACCCATGCATTCCAGCAGGGCCGACTGTACCCTGGGATTAGCCCTGTTTATTTCATCGGCAAGGATTATATTCGACATTACCGGGCCCGGACGGTATTCGAAATCGGCGGTTTTCTGGTTGTACACAGACACACCGGTCACATCACCGGGAAGCATATCTGGGGTAAACTGAATTCGTTTGAAGGTGCAGTCGATGGATTTAGCCAGGCTTCGCGCCAGCATGGTTTTACCCACTCCGGGCGGGTCGGCGATAAGCAGGTGTCCCTGGCTGATGATAGTCATTATGGCGAGTTCGACCGCCTGTCGTTTACCTATGATGATTTTTTCTACATTGTTAACTATCTTTTCGATAGTATTTTGTGCTTGAGTGACGGTGTTGTCCATTCCATTCCTCCTCACCTGATAACAGCTGCGGTTACCAATCCCTGTCTTTATTATAACAGCCCTGTACTATTTTTCACTAACTTATCCCAAAACACACATGATTTCAATACTGAAAACGAACAACCGTAATAAAACCGGACATAACATTCGACTTTTTTCACTGCTGCATTTTCACGTGAATTGTAGTAGAATACCAGACGAAAGAGAGTGATGAAAGGGGAATAAAATGACGACGCAACAAGAATTCAACGAATATGGAGACCTGCTTGAAAAAACGCTCAGGATGCACACATCCCCGCTTGCCGTGAAGATGCTGGAGAGTGAAGCTGACATCCCCGGAGAAGCCTACAGGCCGAAAAGGGATGACGGCGTTCACTACTCCCAGTGACAGGCGTTTGCCATGTCACGTCGTGACAAAAAGACGGTAGCAATGCTGAAAGAGGACAACTGGTGCCCGGCGCCCATCACCGCGTACGGCCTGGATGACAGGCCGGAGAGACCGGACATGGTCCCGGGACAGGCGATGGGCTATTATACGCTCGAACCTTACAAATATATTGGTATCCTTACCGCACCGCTAAATACTGCTACCTACATTCCCGACCTGGTATTGATGTACCCGACGACCAATCAGTTGAGAAGCCTGATGATGGCGGTGCCGAAGGAAGAGGTAGAGACACTGCATACCCATTATTTCGCACCTTCCTGCACCTACGCTATCGTCAATCCTATGCTGACCGGCGAATACTGGATTGTTTTACCCGATCCCGGAGAAACCGCCCGTGCCGTGGCCGATGACGGTGAAATGATGATAACGATTCCGGCGAATAAGATGGATGCCCTGATGAATAGAGTCAAAGAAATGGGCGAACGAATGGGGCGGTTCGGGCTGGAAAGCAGGCTGATGCTGCACGACTTCCCGCAGCCGGACCATTATATCAAAGCATTTGAAAGATGGGGAATGGAGCATAGCGAATACGGCAGTTACAAGATATAGGGTGGCAGGATAAAGGATATCTTGCTTTTTATTTAGAAAATGGGTTAAAATCAATACGATTTAACCCTGTGGGCCATTAGCTCAGCTGGTTAGAGCGCAGTCCTGATAAGACTGAGGTCTCTGGTTCGAACCCAGAATGGCCCACCATTCTTTTTCCACATGCTTACATTCAAAGCCCCGGCAGTTCAGGATACTCGAACTCTTTGAGGACGCTTTCATCGGTTGTGTTAACACCGAGTGTATTGACTTTCTTCGCAACCGGATAGACTGTCATCGCGTCGGTATCATAAGATAGCAACATTGACTTGATTTCGTCATCGGTCAGACCGTCTTCAAGCCACTTCGTCTCGTGTTCTTTCTTCAAGATAACCGGCATTCGCTTGCGGGTGTTGTGTACTTTCTCAAGGAGTGAATTGGCGGTAGTGGTGATTACCGAACAGGTCTTTATCACCTCGCCGTTTGCCGGATCGGTCCACGTGTCCCAGATCCCGGCTATGGCGAAGGGTTCGCTCGATTTCAGGTTGATGTGATAGGGATACGTCTTCTTGCCGATGTGCCGCCACTCGTAGAAGCCGTCGACCAGAATAAGACAGCGCTTGTTCCGTATCGCGTGCCTGAACGACGGTTTGTCGAAAATGGTCTCGGATCTGGCATTGAGCGTTCTCCGCCTGATCTGGTTGGCCGATTCTTTATCATTTACCCAGAATGGTATCAGCCCCCAGGTGTAGTACCGGACGTGCCGGCGGTCTTCACTGCTGATGACCGGTATCTCCGGAAAGGTAAATGCGTTGACGCTGTACATCGGCTGAAACGATTCGGACGCTGGAAACTCGACACCGAACCTGAACACAATATCCGCCGGTTTCATCGTGATCGATGTGTAGTAACACATACCCTTATTATACAGTGGATAAGAAGAAAACGAATCGCTATGACCTACCATTGTAGCATAGGTGATAAATACGTTAATTTACGAATTGTTAATTAATAAGAGAGAGTCCTTGAATTGCATCCTTATGCCCTTAGTGGTTACGATAAGCTTTTTTCCAGGGTTCTCTTTGTAATGCCATATAATCTAATATTGATTTTTTCAGAGTGTTCGACGCGAGAAGAGCGCAGTGTTTGCTTTCTTCGGGCAATCCCTCCAGTTCGTTTAGAATATCCTGCTGGCTGATTTTTATCGCTTCAGTGATGTTTTTACCTCTTGCCATCTCGGTAACCATACTTCCTGCAGCAATGCTGGTTCCGCATCCATCAGTAAGAAAAGTAGCATGAGTGATAACCGCGTTATTTACTCTTAACCATAATTCCATGGTATCGCCACAGGAACCTTTGACCTCCCCGTATCCGTCGGCATTTGCAATAGTACCCGCATTTCTAGGGTTCATGGCATGGTCAATTACCGTTTCAGAGTAAACTTCACGAGCATCCTCTAATACCGCTGCTTGAAGCTCATCTGCTATCTTCTGAAATTCATCGGATTCTAATGACATTCGCTTTAACCTCTTCCTGATTAGTTACAGTATTGTGGATTATACCAGATATTGTAACCTTTAAGTTCAAAGTATTTGAAACATATATTTTACTAAAGGTTAATTTAGACTAGATAACCTGCGCTTAACGTTACATTAAATATTAAGATGCGTCTCTCTGGTTACATAAGCCATGTGAAGCATCCAATACGGTGTATATTATCATTCTTTCTCAACTGATAGTTTGGATATCTCAGTCTCAATATTTTCCAATTCGTTCTTCAATATCTCCGCCTGACTTTTCAGGTATTCAAGCTCCTGATCGCGACTCATCTGTGGTACATAAGCAGAAAAACCATATCTCCAAAAGCGTGGACGAGGAAATAGTCCCCATCGCGGCAAGGCATAATTATGCGTTCTCCCTCGCCAGGGATTACAGAAACCTCTTGCCCCTCCTGTCATCGGACCCAATCCATTCGGCCCGGTCCTATCAAATCCTGGCATAATTAACCTCCATTAATGTCTTGAGTATATACTAGTTCTATTGCTGTAAAATCCAAAAACGTGAGTGCCTGTTACCACGGTACAGGTGATCTAAATGAATGACGATACCAGTTATTTCTAAATCCTCTGCCATTTCCACGGTTTCTCCGGCCGATTCCAAACCAGCGTCTACCCGGTATCCGTGATAAAAATCCTGGCCAGGTATAACCTGTACAATATCCAGCACCTCTTCCTGTCATCGGCCCCATTCCTGCTGGTCCTGTTCTATCTCCTGACGGCATCTACCTCACCTCCTTTCTTCGATTGGTTGAATGAACAACATTAAACATTATCGACCTCTACGATAACGGTTTCTGGAATGACCATATGTAAGCTCTACATTGGGAGGGAAAATAGGCATAATACTCAGTGTATCGCACTGTGGGCAGAATTCGGGTGGTGATGCTATCATTTCCTCAAAAGGAACATCCCATTCATGACCACTTATACACCTGAATCGTCTCTCCGCCATCTCATAATTACCGCCTTCAATGCGTATCGCATTACCATTAAGAAGAGCACTGGCTATCTTTTGCCGCGCTGAATCGAGAATTCGGGAGAAAGTAGTCCTTGATATACTCATCTTTCGTGCGCACTCTTCCTGCTCCAATCTTTCACAATCTTTAAGCCTTATTGCTTCAGCTTCTTCAATGAGAAGAACAGTCTCAACTAATCTGGATGCCGGTATACCGAAAGGTTTGAAATACGTTACAGGAGGTATGTAGCTGACTTTCCTCCACAAATGTTGTCTACCCATGTACTATCCCCATTCCTATAGTGGTCTTATGCTTTTAATGCATTTATTATGGACATATGCCCACAAAAAATATACAATGAACAAGCATAATTGTCAAGATTCTCCTTACAATTAGGACTATCTTCTCTACAGGAGCTACATACTCTGCTTTTTATTAACCGACAATAGTCTATTCTCGGTTGACATAGTGTTCACTATATAACAAAACCTTGGCTTAGACATTCTATTTAGATAAAGAAAAATCTATGCAACCGTTAATTCTCCATAAAAAGAAAAAAGGGGTACATTGAAGTGACCCCCTTTTTCGAGACTGTTACTCTATTCTTGTTACGTGCTCAAATCAATATTCCGCTAATTTCTCAGCCAACAACCCCTTCTTTTTCCAGTTTGGCTACTTCCTCGTCCGACAATCCCAGGATGCCCTTGAGAATGTAGTCATTATTTTCACCCAGCAGAGGTCCCTGCCTGACTCGTATTGAGAGGCGATAAAAAGGCGCACCTTTGGTCACATATCTTTTCGTTTCGGGTGACTCCAGTTCCCAGAAAAATTCGCGTTGTTTCAGGTGAGGGTCACGCAATATTTGATCTTCGACGGTTTCAACCACTCCGGCTGCGACTCCTGCCGACTGCATCAGGTTCATTACCTCTTCAGCTGGGTGGTTTCTCGTCCACTCGTTTATCATGTTATCCAGTTCTTCCTCATTCTCTTTTCGGAATAAGAGAGACGAAAATTTGTTATTTTCGGCAAGTTCCGGATTGCCAATAACTTTACAGAAGCTCCGCCATTCATCATCAGTGAAAACGGAAATAGCACACCACCTGTCTTCACCCTGACAACGATATGCATTGTGGGGGGCAGCGTACGGAGACTGGTTGCCCATTCTCTCCGCGACCCGGCCGTTCACCGTGTAATCGAGGATAGAAGTCGCCTGGAACTGGAGTCCGGGTTCATATTGAGATATATCAAGGAACTGCCCTTTACCAGTACGACGTCTGTACTCAAGAGCGCCCAGTATAGCAATAATGTTGTACCGGGGAGCAACAAAATCAGTATAGGTGCCGACCCAGGCGGGTGGTCTGTCCGGCCACCCGGTGATGTGATTGAAACCGGCGAGAGCCGAAAGCTTGTGTCCCGAGGCGGCATGCGCGTAATGCGGTCCGGTCTGTCCCTGCATACAGGTAGCCAGGTAAATGATATCCGGCTTGATCTTCCTGATATCTTCGTATCCAAGACCCCTGTTCGCCAGTTTCCCGCCTGCCATGTTCTCCACGAACACATCGGCAGTGGCGATCAGTCTGCGGGCTAATTCCAGACCCCTGGGATCGATGAAATTCAGGCTGACGCTGAGCTTGCCGGTGGTATTTTTATGTTCTTCGGGCTCGCCCTGTCGTGGGAATCCCATCTGCCTGCTGGCGGTCTCGATCACAATTGATTCGGCTCCGCAATCAGCAAGGAGCTGGGTAGTTATAGGACCGGTAACATGCCCGGTAACTTCGACGGTTCGTATACCTTCAAGTAGTTTTTTGTGCATCGGTTATTCCCTTCATTTCGTATTGCCAGCAGGCTAGATAACACCGGTCTGTTTCAGAATTGTCAATTCTTCTCCGGAGATACCCAGTTCATCCTGAAATATTTCCAGGTTATGTTCGCCGATAAGAGGTGCCCGACGGCGTATCACCGGAGGAGTCTCGGAAAAGTGTCCGAAAGCTCCGGGATATCTTATCGTAGCGCCCAGTTCCGGGTGCTCTACATCGACCCAGAATTTCCTTGCGATAAGTTGTGCATCCTCCAGCATATCGGCTGTAGTAGCCACCGGGTACATCATCACTCCTCTGGAAACCGCTCCTTCCAGAAGTTCTGCTTTCGTTTTAGTCATAAAGAATCTTGCTGTCGGCTCATCTATCTTATCCATCTCCTCCTGGGGGACAGCCATAAAATCAGGTCTTGTCCAATCGAAATTCTCCAGGAATTCATTGGACATGCCTTCTTCCCGCATCCACCTTATGAGTGGCAGGCTGGGCCCGAGTACGGACGTACCCATGTGAGACCATGACACCCAGCCGTCTTTACAGGGGAACAGCCTGGTCGCGGTGTGTTTGGCGTTCGGCATTCCTGTAGCACCTCTTTTCGGTGCCGTTCCCATGTGCCTCCATAAAGGATTACGGTTATCTCCGTCCAGTAACCCGAGAGATTCCTGCATCGATACGTCTATGTGCTGGCCTTCCCCGGAATTTCCCCGCTCAAACAGGGCTAACAGGGCCCCGATAGCGGCGTCGGCACCTGCGTTATAGCAGGACTGGGGGGCATTGCTAATCCTGACCGGAGGACGATCGGTATCGCCCCACATCGACATTTCTCCGCTCATCGCCCAGGCGACGATATCGGAAGATTTGTAGTCTTTATAGGGCCCGTACTGGCCGAAAGGAGTGATAGAGACCATGATTATTCCCGGTTTAAGGTTCTCCATTTCCTCGTATCCCATGCCCATGTTATCAAGGTACCCCGGCGGGAAAGACTCAATGATAAAATCAGTAGTCTTAATCAGCCTTTTCAGAATTTCCTGTCCATCAACGGTCTCAATGTCAAGGGTAATCCCTCTCTTGCTGGTGTTAAGTGAAAACCAGAAAAGACTTTTTTCATTATCCGGTTCATCATGATAGAAAGGCCCGATATTACGAGCTGTGTCGCCACCCGGTTTTTCTATCTTTATAACATCGGCTCCCATATCTCCCAGTATTTTGCCACACAGCAGTCCTTTCTCATCGGTCAAGTCTAAAACCCGATAAGGACTGAGCATGGCATCCTGTTTTTCATTTTGTGCCATTTATAACTCCTGAAATTTTATTTAATGCCTGTTATTACTGCTTGTATCAGCCACAAGTTGAGAGAGAATCCTGTAGATTCATATAGCGAGTTCTTTGGTTATTATAATCTTTTATACTGGTCCAGAGTATTCCTTTGCAAAGTCTGCCAGAGTTTTTACATTCTGAATATTAGCTTCATCGGGTATGCCGACGTCACCATTCAGGATAAAGCCTCCGTCTTTTCCTACTACATCAATAAGCGTTTTACAGTAAGTTTTAACATCTTCGGGAGAGCCGTTAATCATTATCGAAGATGGCACACCGCCCTCAATACAGACGGTATCTCCCAGAACTTCCTTGGCTCTAAAAAGACTGGTGCGTTCGAACCAGTAGACTGCCTTCCCCTTGGGGATGTCACCGATTATTTCAAGCCGGGAAGTGCAATCGCCTTCCCATAGAGGGCATGGTGTAAGGTCGGCATCGATACAGGCCATCATTACCTTTCTCAGCGAAGGCCAGTAGAATTTCTTAAACTGATCCTGCGACATAAAGGTATCGATGCCTTTGTGGAGCGGTATGAATACCCGGTTAACCCCGGTCGTTTTTCTCACTGCGGTCGCTTGCTCGATCATATATGGGGTGACTTTATCTATCGCTGCCATCAGTTTGTCGGGATTCTGATATATATCAAGCATTACACCACGCGTACCTCTGAGAAAATCACCTATATAGTCGAATGGCGCATAACTGGTCGTAACGAACTGACGGGGAAAGCCCATTGCTTCCATCTCGCCGATAAATTCGAAAGCTTTGGTCATCATTTGACGGACTTCCTTACCAGCCTTGATTAAACCTTCGAGAGCTTCAATAACCTCGGGATTTCCGAAAGCAGATACATAAATAGCGGACATTGTATACCAGGCACGACTTAAGTGACGAAGCCGACTTAGCGGCTGCATTAGTCCCCAGGCTCGAGGAATAAATCTACGCAACAGGAAATCAGAAGGATCAGACAGGAATTCATCGTATTCCTCCGCCTTCATATACTCTGCCTCAACAAACTGATATGTCACATTTGGTTTTCCTCCGTGACCAGGCCATACGAGTTGCTTGTAGTCCAGTATTTCAAGAGTAGGAGCCCAGGCAAGTAAAAGGAAAGTGTCGGACAGGACATCCGGCTGAAAGTCTACCATAAATTTTCTTATCGCAGCGGCGAGTTTATCATAATCATGCATTGCTTCTTCAAAGCTTATTCCGGAATATACCGCCGGGAAAAATGTGGCATACGGGGCAAACGGGACCCTGTCAGGTTGTTTGAGTTCGATTGCATCCTGTATTCTCTTTGTTCTTACTTTATACAATTCTTCCGGCGTTTCAGACATTTAAATATCCCCTTTATAAAATTAAGATGTTATTACAGTATTGATGGCAATAGACACTTTATACACTATTTTCATATTGAATCATAATTTAAGCGTTATGCAACTCTTACTTTGATAAGAATCTCCAGGATAGCTTTGAAAATTACGTTGATTTTCTATGCCGGGAAAAGAATATCCGAATTGGTATATTGTTAATCTGGTATTTTAACCTAACTGTACACGCCGTATTCCCTGGCAGCTTCCATTATGGCTATGAGGTTTTCCGTTTTTCCCTTCTGTATGCTGGCCCCACCAGCGAGGATATATCCACCTCCGGGAGCGCAGATATCTATCAGTCTATGGCAATAGTCCTTCACTTCTTCCACAGTCCCGGTAGCGACCAGGGATGCAGGTAAATTCCCGGATATGCAGCAAGTGTCACCGAGAACTTCTTTAGCATGAGTCATGTCTGTTTTATCGAACAGCCAGGCAACTTCTCCCTTTTTAAATTCGTTGCATGTCTCAATTCTTGTATCATAACTACCTTCTGCGAACAGCATCGGAATGATACCTTCATCAATAAGAGCAAGCATCAATTTACGTAGAGAAGGCCAGTAGAATTTTTCGAACTGCCTGGCTGACAGAAAACCGTCAGCGCCTTTGTGTAACACAAACATAGCCATAAGCCCGTGGCTTTTATTAATAGCCGGGATAAGATTGTCTATGGTTATATCGGTTAAGACATCGATAGCTTCGAGCAGTTTATCAGGCTGTTCCATTATATCCATCATTATACCCCTGGTACCTCTTAAAGTATCGCCAAGTATATCAAACGGAGCTTTTGCTAAACTTCCGCTCATACCCGATGGAACTCCCGATTTCGCAGCTTCGATAGTACAGCGTCCTACCACTTCCGACCATTTGGTCAGTTCATCACCGATTTCATCAAGACGGTGAAGCATATCTTTGAACTCAGGTGCCATGAAAGGCATAAAGTATAAAGACGGTGCTTCCCAGATATCCGTCAGTGACTGAAGCTGTTTCAGAGGTTCGAACAATCCGAATATTCTGGGCATATAAGTTCTCATCCAGAAATCGGACGGATTCTTAATCAACGCGTCATATTCATCCGCCATCATGTATTCACCTTCGTTATACTGGTACCCGGTTGCGTTATCCGAGAGGCCGTGCCCCGGCCAGTGATAACCGTGGTAGTCCAGTAAATCATAGACCCTGCCCTGCATAACCAGGCCCGGTGAAGAGAAGCTATCCATTTCAAAATCATCCAGGAACTTACGCCATGCGCGATAAAGCGCGTCATAGTCATAAATCACCGTCTTGTAGTCCATTCCGGCATAATAAGCGGGGTAATTCTCCACAGGCAGTGAAACCGGTACCCTGTCGGGTATTTTCACTCTATACGCATCCGCCAGTCTTTTCTTCCTTTTCTGGTACAACTCTTTTGCTTTCGGGCTATTGAATTCTATATCCGGTAATTTCAGCCACTCTTCGAATCGCTTCGCTCTTTTTTCTTCAGGCGTCAAATCTGCCAATTTCTTTTCCATTTAATTCCCCTCAAGTTGCATTTTCATTAAAAATCTCTTCAGTAAATCATCATATTCTGTCATAAATTATGGTTATCTAAAAATGCCATACTCTTTGGCGGAGTGAATCATCACCTTAAGTTTTTATGATTTCGCTTTTTCCTTCTCCGGTGAACACGCATGATATATTGCCAAACCACCATTTTTCCCGATGAATTTGATTAATTACTTACAATTCTCCTTACCTGCCGGTACTATACCCGCCTGTAATGTAGAACACCAGTTGTGGAAAGTTCCTTCATTACCAGTCATTTACGTTTTATTTAGTTCATCAAGAATCAGATTTTTTAGCCGATCGAGTGAAACAGGATACGGTTCAATAGGAATTCCCATCCAGTCTGAGAATTCTAAAAGCTTTTCCGGGTCTTTTTCCAGTACATCGTCATAATAACCTACACCGTCGAGCATAATCGCTCCACCGGTATGCTTTGGGAAATTTTCATTCGCAAGACCTTTATCCCAGTCCTGATACACATACTGGCGATATTTCATCCATCCTGGAGTAAGCCAGTAAATATCCCTTCCCTGCCTTATTTCCTCTCTGTCTCCTTCGCTGGCCAGCATATCCACGCAATGGGTAGCTTTTATTCTGGAAATTCTGATTCC
>JAFGCW010000069.1 GCA_016932435.1 Dehalococcoidales bacterium
AAACTAAGTTCAAGTCGATTTCCGGTAAGGTCCCGGATGGGTGAAATTTCTTCCAGGAGTTGTTTGAGTCCCTCTTCCTCGAACCTCTGGAAAGAATCGAGCTGGACCTTGATTAGATTCGGGACTTCAAGAATAGTGGGCAACTTGGCATAAGACTTGCGATTGAGAACTCCCCTGGATTCGGACGCGGAGGCCGTCGATTGAGATACCATTTCATCTCCTTAGATAAACGCAATGATTCTATAGTTATAGACAGCTAATGCGAAGATACATATGCAGACACAGGATTACCTATGGATATATACATTCGGGAAGGCTAAAAATAAAACACTCGGGGCATTTTCACTATTACAAATATCTATGATATCACTTCAATGTAGGATTTGTCAAGTACGAAGCTGAAATATTATTAGAATTTAATAGACGTGCTGCAATCACGATGAGGTAAAGGCTGGTTTGTTAAATGACTCAGGATTTATGTGAGCATAATGTCTTATTGCATTGTAGCTCTTTTCGATAACTGTTATCCACAAAAACGGTGACAGCAGAATTTTCCTATTTTCAAACACTAGGTTAATGGCCTGATTAATTATAACTTTTCATTTGTTGATTTCGTACTGATTTATGGTCCTTATAAAAATACGGTTTTATAACATTTGCATTTATTTTAGTCCAGTTTCTGAAACGGGGCGATGCGATCATTTGATGGGATAAACCTATATTCGGTCAATGATTCGATTAATTATTAGTATCATAATTTTTAGAAAATATTTAGAAATATCCAGATTGATTCTACTTATTTTGTGCTTTTGGACTGTTCAAAGTTCCCCAAATAAAACGTTTAATCTTGTGTTTAACTTCGTTTAATGATTGAGTAATCTTTATTTGCTATAGTTGCGAAGAAAGATTACTAATAAATTTTCTCTCAGTGAGCGACTAAATAACAAAAATGGTTTATAAAGGTTTTGAACTAATAATCAATGAGCAGTTCACTAGTCTTAACGTTTTGTACGTGGTGTGGCAAATCGACAAGAACTACTCTATCCTTTTCTTAATTTAAGGATAGAGCTAACATCGTATATTTTGTTATCAATATTGATTACAAGGTCGAATATCTAATACTTAAAGACAGATAATAATCCAAGGAGGAAAGTTGTGAAAAAGTCATTTAACAATAAATTGTTTTTCATGACGATTATTGGTATTGGTATATTGATTGGGGTATTAAGCGGAACTGGAATCGCTTATGCAAGCGTGGTAAACCATTATCTTAGTGTTGGCACTTCGACATATACATCATATTTTGATGAAAGTATATGGTCTGGGGAGGAATTTTATTTTCAAAACAATCAACGTATTACGATGTCTGCAGACAAGTCAGATGTGACATTTGTTACTGCTGGGTATCCTTACGGTTCCACTTGCTATCTCAATGGTGACTCTAATGATCCCACGGGAATTAAGTACGGGCCTTTATTTATTTGGGATGAATATGGATATAATTCGCAAGTCTTTTATAATTTTTTCTGCTGGCCAATAGATGGATACGACTACTATAGTAGTACATATTGGTATTATGGAGATATGGATTCGACGAATAATAGTGTGCTATCACAGCAGAACATATTAAATGGATCGTCCCCGATTGCACAAGAATATTCTAGTTACATTACACAATAGTCATTATTTCTATTTATCAAGGAGGAGCCACGATGAAATCAAAGCTAAGAACTAAGACGATTATTGCTATGTGTATATTGATTATACCTGCCGTTCTCTCGTTTGTTTTGACGAATGCATTGATCAATAATGGGTCAGCATCTGCAGATGATGGGAAATATTTCTCATCTGTTGAAACATTAGAAGAAGCATCTCGACTGGTAGGATATCATGTCTCAACGCCAAGCTTTGTCCCAGACGACTTTAAAAATCCCCCTAGTATTACGGTGTTTGATTCTGGTGCAAATTTACCGATGCGTGTTATGCAGATATGGAGTTCTGCGGATGATATTTACTTCCTATTAATACAAGACCCTAGCTTGGACGGAATAGGTGGTGGTACGTCAGCTGAAGTTTGCGATATGCTCGGTGAGAAGCAGTTTTTAGAAGCAAATAATAACAGGCCAGGGATTCTTTCCTTATATTGGCGAAATGAAGATATGGCCTATTCCATCGCAGGAACTCTAAGAGGAATTCTTGATGAAGTTGTTTTAGAGAAAATAGCATCTTCAGTAATGATTAATAAATAATCGAGCATTAATGACGTTTAACGGGGATTAGCTGTTTGAGTGAATAACACCTGAGTCGTTAATATATAGTTAATCCCCGTTTTCCTAACGTCAAGTAGTAACATATAAAATTTATAAGGAGCTAATCTTAATTATCCGTTGATTTTTATGCTATATCGAGTTGTATTTTCTTGATGGTTTCCGTTTCGTGTTAACCTTCATTTGACAAAATTAATTTAATCTGAGACGAAATCATTGTTTAATATCTTTCACTTAGGACAGTAGTAGGTAAGAAAATGACTGCCTGATGAAATCAACAACCATTGAAAAATGTTGAGGTTGTGTCAATATTTTACAACAATGGAATACAGTAATTGGGTTATTAAGCTATTGATGTTAACTAGAATAGTAAGGCAAGCCACTGACTTTTCATTCTATAAAAAACAATATTTAACCTTTGCTGGGACATTTTATCTGGTTTAACTCCTATTTACCGATTATTTCCGGCGGAATAAGAAGACTGCCCAGATTTACTCCCCGGTTCTGAAGCTTGGGAGCGTATTCTTTTAACGATTGTTCATCAAGGGGATTACCATCAAGGTAGCAGTTGCGGAGATTTTCAAGGGCCATTATCGGCGATATATCGTTAATCCGGTTATCGCGTAAAGCCAACAAATAAAGGTTGCTCATCGAAGCCAGCGCGGAAAGATCACTTATCTCATTTTCATCGAGAGAAAGATGTTCCATTTTCGTAAGCGAAAAAAGCGGTGATATATCGTTAATCCGGTTATTCTTCAAATACAGTTCAGTCAGATCACTCAGCGCGGCCAAAGGCAGGAGGTCATCTACCTGGTTATTCCGTAGCGATAACTTTTTGAGTCTATCCATGGATGATAAGGACGTAATATTGTTTATCTGATTATTATCAAGCGAGAGGTAGGTAATATTTTGCAGGTACTGCAGCGGGCTTATATCCGTTATTTCGTTGTAGTCTAATTCAAGAACGGTAAGTTCGGTCAGGTTACCAAGGGGAGAACAATCACTTATCCGATTATGACCGAGGTAGAGTCTCTCAAGTTTGGAAAGAGCCGAAAGAGAATCAATTTCACTTATCCCGGCGTAGCTGATTCCTAGTTCGGTCAGGCTGGTTAAAGATCTTAACGCTGATACATCGGTTATTTCGTTGTCTCCTAGGTTTAGGTACTCCAATTCTTTCATCGAAGATAAAGCCGATATATCAGTAAACAGATTGCCCCCGAGCCCGAGGGTATTAAGCTGGGCTAGTTCTGCCAGGGGTGACAGATTGATTATTCTGTTGCCTGATATATTAAGGCTGACGAGACCGGTCAGGTTGGACAGGACGGAGATATCTTCGATATTATTGCCTGAAAGACCGAGATCTACCAGATTGGGCAGTGAACCAAGAGGTGAAATATCGCTTATCAGGTTCTCACTTAGTTCCAACTTCTCTAGGGCAGTAAGCTGAGAAATCAGTGAGATATCCTCGATGCGGTTCCCTAACAGGTTAAGTTCGACTATGTTTATACAGAATTCGATTCCTGAGAGATCGCGGATGTAATTTAATCTCTGCGTTGGGGTGGTTCGCTGCGGAATGATTGTAAGTTCAGTTATTTTTTCAAGGTCCGAGTTGCGCAGAGAGCCGAACCGCTTACCCGCCGCTTCTTTCAAAGCTGATCTAAGTTCGGAGTCAGGGATATCGACCTTTTCACCGGTACTCGTGTCACAACCGGCAAATCCCGCGAATAATCCCAACAAAAGGCATAGTATTAAAAATATTAATCCAGATTTCTTTATCATTGACTGTTATTTCTAATTTTATCACTCCAGGATGAATTTAACATGAAATAAGGCGGGTGATGTTTTTTCCTGGTTTTATTATAATGGTGCGGTTTACCAGATTCATGTTTTATTAATCTCGCCGTGATAAACTTGAAAACGGGAGTATATGAAGGAGCAATCGGTTAGAGAAGTATCAGATATCGATGATCTTGTAGTGAGGTGAAATATGAGGATACTGGTTATCGAAGATAATCAGCAACTGGCCGACCTTCTCAATCGTGGCCTTTCTGAGGCAGGCTATGCCGTGGATATCGCTCTCAGCGGGGAGGAGGGTGAGGAATATATCGAGAGCGTACCTTATGACCTGTTGATACTGGACATAATATTGCCCGGGAAAGATGGCATCGCTGTTTGCCGTGGATTGCGACAAAATGGAATTAAACTCCCGATTCTCATGCTGACGGCCAAAAACAGTCTTGGCGATAAGATCGAGGGACTGGACAGTGGTGCCGATGATTATTTGGTAAAACCTTTTGAATTTGAAGAGTTGTACGCGAGAATACGAGCCCTTCTTAGACGTGAGGAAAATCTGATACCCCAAAAGCTGCAAATTGGCAGTCTGGTTTTTGATACTAAAGCCCGACAGGTTTGGTGTGGACAGACGGTGATTGAACTTACTTCTAAAGAATTTGCCATATTGGAATACCTGGCGCGCCATCCTAATCTGGTGATTACACGGACGATGCTGGAACAACATGTCTGGAACCTGGGCCTTGACAGTACTTCCAATCTGATAGACGTATACATCAGCCGGCTCCGGAGGAAGATAGATATTGCAGGAGAAACCAGCCTGATACAGACGGTAAAGGGAGTTGGCTACCGGCTGGCGATACAATGAAGCTTTGTTTAAATATAAAATTCAGACTGACTCTCTGGTATCTGTTTATAACCGCAGTGATACTGGCATTTTTCAGTATCATTACCTATACCATGCTATCCGATAGTCTTAACAAAATCGCCCGCAGTCCGGCGAATTTAAGTATCGTCGAACCTCAAGAGGCCACGGATGGGAATACCCCATCGACCCCACCGGAACAGCCTGTTGCCATAATATCCTACACAATCAGTGCGGAATGGATGGAGAGACTGCAATCTGGGGCTGCCAGCACGTTGTCGATATTTACTCCGCAAGGCCAGATAGTCATCGACCAGAAGGATTTCATCAGTTTCGGCATGAGCGGAGAACAGCAGGTGCAGCTTTTGTGGCGGTCATCTTCGGGTGAACCGGGAGCATACGAAATACTGGCTGTTGTCCAGCCAGCGTCCGGAGTAAATGATACGCTGGCTGCTTTTAGAAGAGTCCTGGCATATGTTATACCGATAACGGTCTTTCCGGCGGCGGGCCTCGGGTTTCTGCTGGTATGGCGCATGTTGAGGCCGGTAAACGCGATAACCAGAACAGCGACAGAAATCGGGGAAGGAGACCTGAGCCAGCGGATAGACGTGCCGGATAATAACGATGAATTGGGGAATCTGGCTTCAACGCTTAACCGGACATTCGATCGTCTTCATAGAGCCTTCAGCCGCGAACGGCAATTTACATCGGATGCTTCCCACGAATTGCGTACACCGCTGTCCATAATGCGGGGAGAGGCTTCACTTGCCCTGGCCAGAGAAAGAAGCCCGGAAGAATATCGAAAATCTCTGGAAACAATTTCCAGAGAAATAGACCACTTATCGTCCACCGTTGACAAGTTGTTGACTTTAACCAGAACAGACAGCGGCAAGCAGCAATTAAAACCGGAGATAATCGACCTAGACGGGTTCCTCTTAGATTTTGCTGAAGATGTGAAGGTCCTGTGCGAAGAGAACTCGCTAGGCTTCGAATTGAAGATTGAAGAAAATGCTGTCGTTGAAGGGGATAGAGTTAAGCTTAGAGAATTGTTCCTGAATCTTCTTGATAACGCCGTCCGGTATACGCCCTCGGGGGGTACTATTACGATGACTCTGTACAGAGAGCGGGACAGTGCCCGGGTCGCCGTAAAAGACTCCGGCATTGGCATTCCACCGGAACATCTTCCCCATATTTTCGAGCGCTTCTATCGTGTGGACAAAGCAAGTTTATGGAGTACAAAGGGCGCCGGTCTCGGATTATCGATCTCCCAGAGTATTGCGGAGCTTCACGGCGGCAAGATAGAAGTGGAGAGTCTTGCGGGAGTCGGCAGCACTTTTACGGTTATATTGCCAGTGAAAAAACTGTAACGATATCATTTCAGGTAAAGGACATCGTCGGAAACAGGGGCGGAAGGCCGACCGGTTATCGGATTATTCCCGTAAAACCTTAAATAGTGCCGGTAACACTGCTATAATACATACCATGACCAGGCTGACCAAGCACAGACTGATTTTGGGGATAATCAGTACCTGTGCGGAGGAAACCGCCATCTGGATTATCTGGCGCTGGGTGCTGCCGGCGATAGACATTAATCTATCGGTAAGTGTGCTCATCGGGGCAATGATAGCCTGGCTGATTTTTTCGATTTTAACTTTCGTTCTTGTTACCAATATATTAAATAAGCAAAAGCCTGGGGGAAGACCTACGATGATCGGGGCAAAAGGTAAGGCGTCCGGCGCCCTGAAACCGGAGGGAATGGTCCGGATAAAGGGAGAACTCTGGAAGGCGGTGGCGGACGGAGGGAACATGGAAGACGGCGCACGGGTGGTGGTGGTTGCGGAGGATGGGATGAGGCTCACCGTCCGTCGTGATGAAACTTTCCCGGCTAAACGTTGAAGAGAAAAGTAATGATATCCCCGTCCCGGACAACATAATCTTTTCCTTCGAGTCGGAGGAGTCCTTGCTTCCGAGCCTCGGCAATCGAGCCGCATTTTATCATATCATCGAAGGTGATGCCCTCGGCCCGGATAAACCCTTTCTCCATGTCCGTATGTATCTTCCCTGCCGCCTTCGGGGCGGTGGTGCCTCGTTTTATTGACCATGCCCTTACCTCGCCGGAGACTATGGTGAAGAAGGTAATGAGGTCGGAGAGTTCGTAAGAAAGCTTGATGGTGCGCTCCAGCCCCGATTCCTTAAGGCCATAGTCGGCCCGGAACTCGGCGGCAGCGGT
>JAFGCW010000070.1 GCA_016932435.1 Dehalococcoidales bacterium
AACGCCTGGGTAGTAGATAATGCTTGATAATGGCTTTTCTCATGTACCATCTGTAACGGTTGTTATTGATAATGGGCCGCTTGATGACATATTAATATAGGTTTTCACCTGATAATAGAAGCCTGTCCGAATAATACTGAAGCTGAGCGTGATATGCAGTGTTATTTCACTAACTCAAGGCTCAGTAGAATGTTTATTCGGACAGCTTCTGGATAAATATACGACCGTTGCCTATTGAACCATCTATTCATTCGTTTTATCGAGTATGACGTGCTCTTCCAGTACCCAGAGTCGATCAGTATTCGGCTTGAGAAATTTAGGGCCGTCTGCCATGAGTTCTTTATTGGCGCGGATTGCCTTCACGGCCTCTTGCCAGGACTTGATGCTGTCATACCATGTTTCCACGATACCGTCACCCTCGTACTCGATACCGGGTATTGAGATAAAATGGTTCTGAACGTATTTCTTTAATCCGGGAATATATTTGGCGGACAGCGGTGCGTGTACTTCAAGCCAGTGTTGGTTGAACTCCTCTCGCGTCATTCCCGGTTTTCTATGTGCTAAAACAATCGTTTTGATCATATCGTTACCTTTCGTATTATTTTTATTGTGGAATATTGTCTTTCGATGTAACTGATAGGCCGATGGATTTAAGTCCAACTAGCTTCGGTATCTGGAATTGCTTTGAATCCATCCTATGCGATTATAAAGCTGTTGTCAATAAACAGGTTCACTCATGGGGAAGCTGGACATAGGATACTGTTAATGGAATAATTTGGAAAACCCGAATGTTAGATGAATCAATCGATAATCAGTAAAATACAACGAGGCCATTCTGGTAGTTTCTTTAGCTATTAGTGTAATATATAGGAAGAATTTTAAGCTTCGGTTAAGTTAGAATGCGTGGAATAGGTATTGGAATAACCTATTTACGGTGTTAGTATTGTGCCGACGATTACCATAACTGGTAAAATGGTTTTAAGTCTGATTTTTCTATTGGTGCATACTTGATTATGTACCTTGGACTTACCGGCGGTTCGAAGTAATGTTTGTCTGAACCTCTGGAGCGCGTTTTTATTTTTAAATCTTGGATTTTGAAAGGATGGTCTTTGATGAAAAAAAACAAATATGACAAATATGTAATTTCCGGTATTCAGCCGGGAGACCCTCCCAGCAGCGGCATGAAAGTCGCCTGGGTCAACGATGCGAAATTTAAAGGTGCTCATCAATATCACGTTCACTGGGTTTTCGAAACCCCTCGGAATCTCAAGGGTATGGCCTCTTGGGAAAAAATGGGGCACGGTCCGCACGAGCATAAACAGCCGGAAGCGGTTATTCACATCGGCACCAACCCGGATGATCCTATGGACCTCGGTGCCGAGATCTGGTTTTATCTCGGGCCTGAACTTGAAAAACACGTTATCACCAAGTCCTGTATGGTCTATCTACCCGCTGGTTTCATTCATAGTCCCTGGGTGATTAAAAAGGTAACCAGGCCGTTCGTGATTGTCACGGTGATGCAGGAGACCGAACATACAGAACTGCCGCATCCGGAACTCCTGTCCGATGAAGAAAATGAAACAATGATGTATATATCTCAGGGATATACCAGTAAAGAAAGGATTATCACCACTCCCAAGGGCGTCGAGAATGAATGGAATTAAACAGGGAAGTATGGACTATCATCATTCCTGATCAGAATTAGTTAGCTTGTTATCTTAACGTTTGTCCGGTAGGTAAGTCCATTACCATTCCTTGGTTGTTGACTATCTTCGGGGGGATTAGTAATGGGCAACTAATTCGAACGTTTCAGTTATTTTGAGCTATCGGTATTTCCCGCTCCGGAGTACTGCCACTGATATTTGAGATTTTTTATCTTTTGTTATGAAGTTTTACTCAAGTTATAACTATTTCAAGATAAGACTGGAGGTAATTAATGGTTGCACATTTCGAAAACTTATTTTCCCCGATAAAGATTGGTACAAAGACCGCAAAGAACCGGATTGTCTTTCCGTCACACGGTGTACCCGCGCTGCCGTTTATGGGTGATGAAGCTGAAGGCGGCGGTTATATTGCCTACCAGGTAGCCCGTGCCAGAGGCGGCTGTGGAATGGTTGTAGTTGGGACCATAGGGTGTTATGACGGACCTTATCGTTTGGGTCCTTCGCTCTCCGTCCCTCCCACTGCCGGAAAACTGGTTCCCAAGCTTCAAAGGCTGGCGGATGCCGTTCATGAATACAACACACTGTGTCTGATTCAGTTGTTTATTTTCAGTGATGGTTTCCTGCTCATCCCTTCCAACGGTACCCTGGGATTCACTTCCTTCGCTGCACGGCAGGAAAGTGTGGCGGAATGGCACAATATGGAAGACTCGGACCTTGAGAAAAAGGTTGACCTGTTCGCTAAATACGCTAAAATTTGTCGGGATGGCGGAGTGGATGGTATCGAGATACATGCCTGTCATGGTGATTTCGTGCAGCAATCTTGGAGCCCGTGGGCGAACCAGCGTTCCGACAAGTGGGGCGATCCGATGTGCTTCTCCACGGCAATGGTCTCGCGTATACGGTCGGCTGTAGGTAAAGATTTCATCATCTGCGTCCGGATGACGGGCGATGATTTCATTCCTAACGGCATGGGTATCGAAGACAACCGCAAAGTGGCACAGTCCCTGGAAGCTACGGGTGTTGTGGACCTCCTGAGTGTTAGTTTCGCATCTGATGGTGTTTCGAATGCCTATACGATTGGTTCGATGTATATACCGGCGGGGTCTATCAGTATACCGCTTACTTCAGGTATCAAACAGGTCGTCAAATCGGTGCCGGTGGTAGCCACCAGCCGGATTAACGACCCTGCTCTGGCTGAAAAAGCCATCGCTGAAGGGCATGCTGATATGATCGGTATGGTGCGGGCGCAAATCGCCGACCCGGAGTTCGGTAACAAGGCGCGCGAAGGTCGGGTCGAGGATATTCGACTCTGTATCGGCTGTAATCAGGGATGCTGGGAAAGTGAAGCGGAACCCACCTGTTTACAGAACACGGTCGTTTTCAAAGAATCGACCGTGTACGGGACCATAAAACCTGCGGAGATAAAGAAAAAGGTAATCGTTATCGGAGCGGGACCTGGTGGTATGGAGGCGGCGCGGGTAGCGGCTGTTAAAGGACATAAAGTCAAGGTGTTTGAAAAGGGCGATACGGTAGGTGGCCAGGTTAATGTCTTGAGTAAAGCGCCCGGCCGCGATGAATTCAACCAGGTGACGCGTTATCTGAAAACACAGCTCGATAAGCTCTCGGTTGAA
>JAFGCW010000071.1 GCA_016932435.1 Dehalococcoidales bacterium
AAAATAGTCAAGATAATATCAAGGTTTTACTGCCAAAATACTTAGCGAGTCATAAGTTATCGAATGAACATGCTGAATTGATAAAGTGGGTATAAGTCAATTAAAACGAGTGCCATTTCTTGGTGTGTGACAATATGCTTAAAAGTTACAATAGGCATGAAGAGATATATATTCTGTGTAATTGTGAAACTATTTACGAATAGTCAGGACGGGATTTCCTGATTTCCGGATGACTTCATCTGTTATACTACCCAAAATGGCTCTCTTCAACCCACCCTTACCGTGTGTCGTCATAATCACCAGATCAAATTTTTCCTTTTTGGCATAATGGATAATCGCTTCTGATACGACACCAATCATCACTTGGTAAGCTACCTTAATGTTATTTTTACTTATTTCTCTTGCCTTGCGGGTAAGATAATTCTTTGCTCGTTTTTCGTTCCTTTGGTTTTCTTCATACGCTATTTGTATTGCTACCTTTGTAGATGATGGAGTAACTGCTCCGGCCATATTGGTCTCGGTTGGAAACGGAGTCGAAGGATTAATTACCTGCAAGAGTATCACTTCCGAATCGAACTTCTGAGCAATTTCTTCGGCGTATCGAATCGCTTTCGAAGCAAAACGAGAACCATCGAGCGGAACTAGAATACGTTTAAACATTGAGTTATTTCTCCTTTAAGTTCAATATTTACGAGTACTCCGAAGGGAACGGTGACTTGAAAAAGTACAAAATTATAACGCCACCCTGCAGCATAGTCAAATTATATCGGATAATTTATAACCGATCTTTAATGATCATTTTTAGGTATGGATCATTATCCTCTTGAAGAAAAAGAATCTCTGTAATATATTTCAGAGAAATAGAAAAACAAAATACGAATACATGGAGAAGTATAATGCCTGAAAAAAAGAGTGAAAAAAGAAAAACATCCATTACCGAGATAGGACAAACAGTACCAGGCAATTTCAAGTTTGGATTGATTGTAGCTGTTGCTTTATTCTGGACTGATTTCATAAGATCGATACTGAACACTCTTTTCCCTTTCGCTGACATCGATAATACAATTTTGACTGATCTGATTCTCGCCATTGCAGCGACCGCTTTAGGTTATGGTGTGCTGATAGGATATCGAAAAATACGATCACGGCTTGAAAAAATCAAAATATAGAATATAACTAAAGTTCTTATCTGACTAGACAGGTATCGAACGACAGATTCCGGTGGATTGAAGTTTGGCTTAAGCTATTTTTATTGATAGGTACCGGGAAGGTACAATTTTCGATAGTTAAAAAGATCATATTTCAATTAACCTTTGACTGAGCCGAAACCATGAGTCTATAGTTGATAAAATAATCGGGAACAACAGAATGTAAAATCTTACGAGAAAATATAACCGATCAAGCAGGTGAGAAAAATGAGGAATATTTTTTATAAAGGCTTTCTATCAGTTTTCCTTGTTGGAGTAATATTCTTCTTCGGGAAAGTTGTTATCTATGATTTTCTTGTAGGCATCTTCCGTCCTATCATCAGGTCAACCCTCGGTATTGAGGAAGACTATCTAATAGTAATCCTGACGGTCGTTTTAATAATCATTATTATTTTCATAGCCGGGCTTATACCTTTTGGTATACTTTTCAAAAGAAAAGGTATTGAGAAGAGTCATGGGGCTTTTATCATAATCAGTCCTGGGACCTACTTCCTTGCAGCAATAATTACCAAGGTAAGATTTAAGAAAGCTGACGGAAGTACGCAGATACTGTATGTACTTTTCTCTCCATATTCTCCTTTCCCCTGGAGTGGTCTCCCAATAGTGTTTGCTAAAGAGGAAAACGTAATAGCCGTGAATATCTCTTATCGAGAGCTTTATAGTATCACCGTTTCGCTGGGAAGAAATACGCCGGAGGTTCTGGAAGAAGAAATTCCGAAAATAATCGAAGAACTAACGGATAATAATACAGAGTAATTTTTAAAAAATATAAGTCTAGATATGAGTTTATCACGCATTAGCGAGGACAGGTGTTTCTGCTTATTAAGCAATTGAAATAAACTTCAAAACTGAACAGTATTCTTCAACGGAAACATTCTACTTTTTGTTGGGTTCAAGGAATTAGCGTATGTTATAATTTAGAGAACAATCGGCGGTGGCGTTCGCCGCAACAGTCACTATCTTGTGACCGATAACGCCTGTCCATGACTATTGTCCTGACCATGCAAGTTATAATCAGGTGAAGGAGGTTACGTTGCGTGATATCATCTATATTGTAGTGGCTGGTGGTTTCGGAGCACTCGGGCGGTATTTTATCACCGGCCTGGCTCATCGCCTCTTTGGAGCGGGGTTTCCTTACGGAACGCTAATAGTTAATGTACTCGGCTCTTTTTTAATCGGGTTAGTAATGCAAGCCAGCATGAGTACTGACCTTGTACCCCCTTCTTGGCGGCTGGCTTTGACACTTGGATTTCTGGGAGCCTTTACTACTTTCTCTGCATTCAGCTACGAAACTCTCGGTTATCTTGAAGATGGAGCATGGTTATTAGCTGGAGTGAATATACTGGCGAATGTACTGCCGGCTATAATCGCGGTATTCTTTGGGGTATTACTGGGGCGAACACTATTTGGAGGGGTATAACGATGAGAGAACTTAACGGTGAATCAGTCCTTATGAGAATATTTATAGGTGAGTCTGATAAGTATCAGGGAAAGCCCTTATACCAGGCGCTCGTGGAGATGCTTCGGCATGAGAAAATCGCTGGAGCCACAGTCCTGCGTGGCGTTCTTGGCTTTGGAGCAAAAAGCCATCTCCATACTGCTCATATACTCCGCCTGAGCCAGGATATGCCTATTGTGGTCGAAAGTGTAGATTCACAGGACAATATCGACTGGGTCCTTCCTCAAGTGGAGAAAATGATGGGGGATGGCCTTATCACGATGGAAAAGGTGAAGGTGCTGCGATATTCTGCCAAAGAACCGGATGCAAAGAATTTATCATGATCGGGGACATACTTACTAACGATTTCTTGCTATTAGACAAAATCTTTTAAGTGACATGAAAGCAAGGAGAAATTCATTCTGGGAATCAAAAACTGGGATTTTAACCTGTTTCATAGGATCACCAATAGCCACAGGGGGCCAGGTTTTTTCAAGTCAGAGACGGAGAAGTTAATCCCCCAATATCATTTAGGTTCCTTCATAGCTGTAACAGCAGGTTGGCTATAAAGAAATATAGAAGAACTCCGAATATATCCATGACGGTCGTGATCAGAGGAGCCGAGACCATTGCCGGATCAATTTTCATCAGACGGAATACGAAGGGAAGAATACTTCCTGTAATGGTAGCCAGGGTTGAAACAGCTACCAGAGTCAGTGTCACAACAAATGCTACTTGAAGATCACGTCCTATCAGGTAGGACCATCCAAGAGCAACAAGTCCCAGAATAACTCCCAGTAACAGTCCTACACTCGCCTCTCGAGAAACGATACTAAAAGCTCGTTTCTGTGATACTTCCCCAGTTGCCAGTCCTCGAATTACGACAGTGGCCGATTGTGAGCCTACATTGCCGCCGGTTCCAATAAGCAGCGGGATAAAAGCAGCGAGTATGACCACCTCCCCCAACAATACGTTCTGACTGGCGATAACCGAACCGGTCACAGTATTCACGAGAATAAGAAGGAAAAGCCAGACAACCCGGCGTTTTACGACATTAAGGATGCGACTGGCGAAGTATCCTCGTTCCGTTCCGGGCACAGCACCGAACCGATACACATCTTCGGTGGCTTCCTGTTCCAGGATATCCGCCACGTCATCATGGGTAATAATACCGACGAGTCTTTGTTCATTATCGACAACCGGCACAGCCAGGAGGTTATGTTCTCGCAATACTTTAGCTACTTCTTCTCTATCAGTATATGTAAAAACGAAATCAGGATTGGGTTTCATGACATCGGAAAGCGGCGTATCAGGATCGGTAGTAACCAGGTCTCTAAGAGAAACTGTTCCAATAAGACGCCGTCGTCGGTCCATGACGTAGCACTCGTAAATAGTTTCGCGATTGATGGCGAGCCTGCGTATCCTGGCTAGTGCCTGAGAAACCGTCATTTCGGTATGAAGGTCTATAAACGAAGGGTTCATCTCTCGCCCGGCAGAGTCTTCTTCATAACCAAGCAACTGCGTCGTCAGACGGCGTTCATTTGGAGAGAGCGACTGTATAAGTCTTCTAGCCACCACCGCTGGAACCTCATCCAGTAATTCAACCCTGTCATCCGGTGGCATTGCTTCGAGAAAGCTCCTTGCCGCCTGGTCACTGAAAGATTCGAGTAAACGATTTTGAAGGGCTCCATCCAGGCGATCAAAAACTTCGACTGCGAGATCCTTGGGAAGAAGCCGGAAGGCTATCAAAGCTCTATCGGTGGGTTCATCCGCTAGGATTCGTGCTATATCGGATGGCTCAGACTCAATGAGCGCCTGTCGTAATGTCTTATATTGTTTATTCTCAAGGAGTTCTTTAAGTTCATCTTCATTGAGAAATGTCATTACTGACCTCCCGGTTTCAAAACTTTCGGCAAATAAAAACCCCGCGTCCGGTGAGACGCGGGGTGAATGACGTACTGAACTCAAAAACTTATTCCCGTGAACAAGCCTCCCGCGCTATCCATCGAACGATAATGGCTGAATACCTGCGTTTATGGTCAGGATCTTGTGGTGAACTGCTATCCATTTCTTTTACCATTTTGCATCAATTGTAGTCTCCATTACATTAACTGTCAATTAATGCCTATCGTAGATAATCCACAACCCGGTCGAAAAGAGCCAGAACATTCCGAGAACTGGAGAAAGTGCTTTATCATCAGAAACTGGTGGAATATTCGTCACAATCTCCTCGCTTTGCTGGTACCGAACAGGATTCTCTAGCCATTTATCAGCCAGCGTGAATAACGGTTTTTACCGCCCCACCGGCGAAGCAGGTGATAAACAACGATTGCCGCGACGAATCCTATAGCCATATTTGTCAAGAGAGACAGCCCGGCGGTAAGCGCCATGATAAATATTTCGGTTTTCTTTATATCCCGCACAAATTTGGTCAGTTCGACTCCCACCAGCAGCAGCATGGCTCCGATGATACTCTCAGGGAAGAGGGCGAAGAGTGTGCCGATGGAGCCAGCAAGGAACAGCCCCATCGCGATTTCTATAATGCCTTCGATGATGTTGGTACCTCCGGTCCTGGCCCCGTAGTAATACTGACCTGCCAGACCGCCGGCACCGTGGCACATCGGCATTCCTCCGAAAAACGGAACAATAACGTTCATTATACCCATGTTGATGGCAAGCTTCTTTTCAGGGACAGGTCTGTCAGGAAAGTACTGCGAAATAAGAGCGCTGGTAGCGATTATCGCGTTGGCCGCGGTCAGGGCAATCTGGGCAAATCCAGCCTGTACCATACCCTGCCATACCTCGATGGGGCGAAAGAGGGTAATCGGCGGCAGGGTAAAACCGATATCGATTGCCTGAATCAGTTCGCCTTGCCATCCGATAATGCCGATGCCCATCAACATCAAAATGATTGCCGCAGGAGCATATTTATTAGTACGGAGAAACACCACGACAAGAATAGATATAACGCCAAGAATCCAGCCAGTGGCAACCATCTTGAAGCCTTCGATGGCAAGCGTTATACCGAGGGCTATCTGGATACCGCGTACCACGCTGCGGGGAGTATACTTAGAAATTTTCTGGATAAGACCGGTGAATCCGAGTATCAGCCAGACTATCCCCGTCCCGAACCCGGCGGCATAGATTAGAGTTGGAGTCCATTTCTGGCTGATGGCGACGACTGCCAGCACTTTCTTCGGTTCGATAGGCATTGGAAGGTGATAAACAATCCCGGTAACGATATTTGCCAGTCCCATCATCACCAGCACCCCGGCTGGATCAAGACCGTTAACGGCAAAATATCCTATCGCGAGAGGAAATAAGGTTCCGAAATCGCCCATCGAACCGGCAAGCTCACGAAGATTGAATTCAAAATCTTTTATCCGCAACTGAAACACCTCGCAGACCTAATAATTCGAGTAAACAGTGAAAAAAGGATTATTACGTCTCGGATGTTAGGATTAGGATATAGACAGTGCAGTTCCATAGCTCTCCTTTCCGATACGGGAGGCACCAACGTTTTCATCGGTACCCTCAAAGCTTCTCAGCCTACCGGCTGTGCGCCATACCTGCTGGCTTCAGGCGTCACAGCTCGAAGAGTCAATCATAATTATAACAGGCTTAATAATTTACGACAATGTTGATAATCTATATTCAGATATAATTTATCTTGACAGGCTTTCCCAAAAACGTTATAAGTATATAAGTGAGGACTAATAATGTCAATTGAAAACGAAGAGGAACTTCAGGAAGGTACTGATGAGCAGGCTGCTTTATTCAGCGCCCTGGCTGACCCTACCCGGCTGAAACTCATAAAGCTTCTGCGTAATCAGAAAGAACCCGACGCTCTCTGTGTCAACGCACTCGCAGGATTACTGGGAGTAACCCAATCGGCTATCTCCCAGCATCTGCGGGTGTTAAAGTCGATAGGACTGGTGAAAGGCGAACGCAGAGGAATGACCATTCACTATTTTATCAATCAAGATACGCTCGAGCAGTACCGGCGTCTTGCCGAGGCGATACTCAGTCTTGAAAAAATGGAAGAATAGTAAAAGTAAAATAATTTGTCAGGAGGAAAGAAATGCATCATCTGGGATTTGGTTGCGAACACCACACACAAACGGAAAGAAGTCATCATCACCACGGAGGTTGTGGCTGCGCGAAACACAGTCAACCGCACCAGACTCACGGTTGCGGCTGCCATCATCACGGATATCTGACGCGGCGCTTCCCAACCAGGGAAGAAATGATTAGCGAGATGGAGGAATACTTGAAACAGCTCCAGGCTGAAGCGAAAGGAGTCGAAGAGCGCCTCGCCGAGATGAAGAAAGAAGACGAATAGTGTCGAAGTCAGCACACTTGGACACCTCGATGATAAGTGTTACCGGCCTCACCAAGCGATTTGATGAAGTTATCGCAGTAAACGATATCAGTTTTGAAGTAAACCAGGGAGAACTGTTCGGTTTTCTTGGACCGAATGGCGCCGGAAAGACAACAACCATCAATATGCTGACAGGCCTGGCCCGGCTTGACTCGGGTTCGATTACTATCGGCGGAATCGACTGCACCCGTAACCCGAAAGCCGCCCAGCACCTGGTTGGCGTGGTGCCCGATGAAAGCAATCTCTACCCTGAATTGACCGGTTACGATAACCTCGTGTTTTGCGCGGCGCTCTACGGTATCGGAAAGACGGAGGGTAAAAAGCGTGCGAGCGAGCTTCTGGAGGTGTTCGGGCTTACCAATGCCGCCAACCGTAAATTCCAGGGGTATTCCAAGGGGATGAAGCGGAAACTGACTTTTGGCGCCGGTATCATCCACCAGCCACCTGTCCTTTTCCTCGACGAACCGACGACCGGTATCGATGTCGCCAGTGCCCGGCAGGTCAGGCAGATAATGGCTGATTTGCACAAACAGGGAACGACCGTTTTTCTCACGACCCATTATATCGAGGAAGCCGAGCGTCTCTGCGAACGCATTGCCTTCATCGTGAACGGCAAGATTGTCAGGACCGACCGGGTAGAGAACCTGCTGAAGCCTGTGCAGGGGAAAAACATGCTGCTGCTTACCGTATCGGATTCAGGTAAAGACCATCTTAAATCTCTCACTTCCGAGTTTCCTCACTATGCCTTCGATTCCATCATCAATGGGCAGATACGAGCTCAATCCGAAGAGACGATAGTTATCGGCCCCCTGGTGAGATTACTGGAAGAGCGAGGTATCCAGGTTACCGAGGCCCGGCGTCACCGGCCGTCTCTCGAAGATATATTCGTCGAGGTTACCGGCATAGAGGTAGGTTTGATGCAGAAAGACAGAGAAAGACCGATGGGAGGGGGGAATAAATGAAACGCTGGAATGCTTTCAGGGCTATCATTGCCAAGGATATGCGTACTTATTACCTTAAGCCGCCAAATCTAAGCTGGGGCATCATATTCCCTATTGCCTGGACGGGTATGTTCTTTATCAGGTCGGGAAGCGGCCTTGAAAACATCGCTGACATGCTGCCGGGAGTTATGACCATAGCCATACTATTCGGCACAACATCCATGTTATCTGTGGCTATCACCTTCGAGAGAAGGAATAGTTCATTTGACAGACTGCTCCTGGCTCCGATTTCACTGGAACTGCTGATGCTGGCGAAAACGTCCGGAGCCATCTTTTTTGGCATCGTCAATGCATTTGTCCCGGTAATTATTGCCGCTTTCCTGGCAGACCTTTCGGGTATTCTGTGGTATCTGCTGATACCGGCTATTATTCTTATCGGTATCGCGTCGACATTTCTGGGGCTGTTTATTGCCGTATCGGTAAGCGAGGTATTCGAGGCTCAGACGTTTTCAAATTTTTTCCGTTTCCCGATGATTTTTCTCTGCGGATTGTTCTTTCCCATCATGTCGCTTCCGATATATATTCGCTGGCTTTCCTTTGTCTTTCCCGTGACCTATGGCGTCGACATTCTTCACGGGGCTGTAACCGGCGACCAGATAATGCACTACACACTCAGCTTTTCCGTCCTGGCATTATTCTGCATCGGGCTTTTTTTTCTGAGCCTGCGAAATATCAGGCGAAGGTGGATTGCCTAAGATCAAGTCACATTTTGAGTGAATGTGACTCTCAAACATATTGATGATTACAAACTGAGATAAAGCTAAACGAGCTAAGTCTGGTCTGCGTACTTCCACCATAAACTTACCGCCATGATGCTGGTAATGCCAACCAACCCTACGAGGATGTAGCTGATGGCACCGAGAGGTGTAGGTGTTGCTCCAGTTAAAGCCTCGGCAGCACCGCTGTACAGGGCAGGGATATCCCACGGGAAGTATGGTCCATAGCCGAGCTGGTCGGCAATCTGGGCAAGCATGATAATCAGGAAGATGCAACCGACAGCCGGCAGATAACCACGGGCAAGGCAAGCTGCCAGACCGAAAGGAATACACAGGATTATTATCAGACAGCCGGTAACCAGCAGTGTTTTAAGCCCGTCCAGAATCGTTGTTGATGACCATCCTGGTAGCTGCAGAACCGTACCAACTCCCAGCATGAGGAGATACGCCAGCACGACCAGCGCCAGCGACCAGTACGATGCGGTAATAGTTTTTGCGATGACGATAGTCACCCGAGACGTGGGCAACGCCAGCATGTCGTAGACAGTCTTGTCACTGAACTCACGACCGAAGATCCAGATGAAGATGAGGCCGAAAATCGCTAACCCTCCGACACTTACAATGACCATCATCAGACTGAAAAAGTTCGGCCAGTCGGCAGCCCCGCCGAACATCTGTGCCTTTGCGCCAAGCAAACCAAGACTGCGAGCTCTTTCTGGATCCTCTAATATGAACATGAAAAGTCCGCAGACCAGGGTTATAAACACAAATGCCAGGGCAGAAACCCAGAGTACTTTGGATCGCCAGGCTTTACGGAACTCCACCCATAATGCTGCAGGCAATTCGTTGATAGCACTAATCATTTTCGTTCTCGCCTTTTATACTGACCAGTTTTAGAAAATACGACTCCAGGTCTCCCTTTTCGACCATAAGCCCAGTAGGCGGATAGCCTGCCTGCACTAAAAGCGCGGCGATATTATCCGGGTGCTTTATTGCATCTTTGTCCGTGATTACCAGTGAGTCACGGTCATTCAGATTCACCGCGATTCCGGCGTTAGCGAGTACTGACCGCGCCGATTCGACATCAGGAACTCTGACAACCAGACGCTGCTCTTCCTGTTCTGTTAACTCGGCAGAGGTTAGTTCTTTCACCAGATGCCCTTCATGCACTACGCCGATACGCGTAGTAAGCCTTGCTATCTCGCTCAAGATGTGACTGGAGATAAAAATTGTGACACCATGCTCTTCCGCAAGGTTTTTCAGGAGATTTCTTATCTCGACAATACCTGCCGGGTCAAGACCATTCGCCGGTTCATCAAGGACAAGCAAATCCGGATGGTGGATCAGCGCCTTAGCCAGCCCCAGCCGCTGGGCATTACCGAGAGAGAGTGTTTTGGCACTACGTTGGGCATACTGCGTCAATTTCAATTGTTCTATAATCCTGTCCACTGAATCGGCGTTATCGAGCTTCCGGAGTCGCCTGACGATTTCCAGGTTCTCCCTGACTGTCAGATCAGGGTAGGCGTGAGGAGTCTCTACCATATAACCGACGCGCTGCCAGATAGACTTCAGACCTGGATATATCTTGTTACCGAACAGCGAGGCCGAACCCGCGTCTGGTTTAATGATGCCCAGCAGCATACGAATAGTAGTCGTCTTGCCAGCTCCGTTGAGACCGAGGAAACCGTATATTTCCCCCGGACTGATATTGAGGTCCAACCGATCGACAGCAACGACATCTCGGTAGCATTTTGTCAATCCCGAGGCAGCTATCACCGTATTCATGACCTGCCCTTCTCACTCAGGTAATTCACCATTGTTTCTATCAACATATCCGTCACCCTGTCGTACATAGCGGTGCCCAGAGTCTCTTTCTGTAGATAGATAAAAAATACCGAAGCTATCATGTTGCCAGCAACCTCGGCGTCGAGCTGCCGGATAATACCTTCCTGCTGCCACCGGCTAATGAGTTCAATTATAAACGTGATATTCTGGTGATAGTGTTCTTCATACTGCTCGGAAGAGAAAAAGCTTGAGAAACTTTCCATTTCTCCTCTCCCGAAGACCGCCAGTATCAACGGGTCTTCCTCCAGGATAGCGAAAGAGCTTTTCAACAGGAAGCGCAACTTTTCGTCGGGATCTTTTATTTCTTCCAGTTGGCGCATCATGTCCGTGCGCAGTTTTTCCTCGGATACTTCGTGCAGCGCTAGGAAAAGAGCTTCTTTGGACTCGAAAAACCGATAAAAAGAGCCCTTGGCTATCCCCACAGCTTTGGCGATATCGTCGACGCTGGTCTTTTTCAGGCCGTATTTGATGAAATATTCCCGTCCCTTCTGCAGCAATGCGAGTCTTATCTTCTCTATTTGAGACTGCGTAAACGCCTTTGGCATTATTCTATAACCGTATGACTATATTTATATTTATAGTCATACTATACTTCTCTCTGGTTCTTGTCAATAGAGATGGCTCTGGAAATCACGCCTGGAGTATTCCGATTTTTTAGTTATATTTCTTCGTTAACTGCCCAAGGAGGGGGATGATAAACGTGCTAGTTCTTCTGATTTTACCTTATGACTTTTTGTTAAATAATGAAGCTGAAAACGAAAATTTTCAGCACATTAAAAACTGAATACAGCGACTATCTCTGAGCTTGAACGTTTGCCCTTTGAAAGGGGGGTAAGTATGAGTTCAAGCGTAGTAGCTCCAGCATCGCCGGACGGCGATAATGGCAATCATCAGGGTTACTGTAGCCGATGTCATAAAGTTTGGACGCTAAACACAGCGCAGGGCGTTTGTCAGTGGTGCGGTTGCCTGGCAGTCTGCCAGTCATCACCAACAAAGCCCCGCAGTATCAAGTCTAGGTCTAACTCAAAGAAAAGACAAGCTCCGGTAATCGGTAACGGCTATGACCGGTTAGAAGGTCAATGGTTAGACTTCTATAATGTAGCTTCCAGATTTACCGACAAGGTAAAGCCAGAGGATCGAGAGGACATACTCCATACTATAATGATGACCCTTGCCGATGTGGAACGTAACAACGGACATAAGCCTTTTACCGAAGCAGTGATGTATCGAATTGCCAGCCGGACAGTATCAGACTACTGGTTTAATCACTACAGCTACACTGCCGGACTGGACTGTAAACACTGTAGCAAGGCACAACGGCAGAAGTGTAAACAGGACAATCTCTATACCCAATGTCCAAAAGCCATCAAGCTTGAGAATCTGAATAAACCTATCAGAGACAATGAAGGCAATACTACCGAACTGGGCGACCTGATTGCCGATGACAAGGCTCTTGACCTGGACGCCTGGGCGGACGCTAAAACCTTCATTCTCCGGTTTCCGAATAGACTTCTCCAGATA
>JAFGCW010000072.1 GCA_016932435.1 Dehalococcoidales bacterium
AACCGGTTCGTTACTGACAGCAGTGTCCTCTATTTCAAACTGATTTTCTTGTTTGTCATCGGTTTTGCCGTATTCACCTGTTTTCTGGATCAGGTTATCATAGGCATTAGTGTCTTCTATATCCGACTCATCATTGATATCAGTTTTTTCTACTATATCCTGGTTTTCCTGTGTATCATAGAGTATACTGGAATCATCTGGTTTTTTTATTTGATTATCCGGATCAATTATGTGTTCAAGCTCCGTTTCATCAACGGTTTCAGCTTCCTCAACAGTTTCTGTAAGCATTTCAGGAATATTAGATGATTCGATCTCATCCAATTCTACATTCATACTATCGGATATACTCGAATCTGTGCCATCACCGTCATTTTGAGAGGGTATGTCAGCTTCCTCTGATGCTTTTTCAGCGGCAATGATTTCATCTATAGGAGTATTTAAAGCTTTTCGCAGAGACTCTATATCGAACGTGTCCAATGATAACCCATTGTTTTCAGTAAAATGATAGAGTGATTCAGACTCCACATGCGGCGTACTCGATGAATCGTTTTCCTCTGTAGGGGTATTCAATGCTTCTCGCAGGGATTCCATTTTTTCTGAGAAGTCATCCCACATCGATATAGAAGAAGATTTATTCTTTGACATATATAACCTTTAATTAATAATCATGAAATTAGAGGGAAGCACATTTATTTACCCGGAATATTAGGAAAAGAAACTCATGTATTAATCATCGTAATTATTGTTCATATGGTGATACTTTGAGATTATCAAGAAAAAAGGTATAAAAGTAGTACCAAAGGTCTTATAAATGATATACCTTTGGCTCAAATGGGATAGGAGAAAGTATTTAACAGCCATAGATATTACGTAGCTATCATCTGGTTATTGTGAATAATCCCTCTATCACAACGATAATAGACATCTCGTTTTTTTCGTTATAGTTGTATTTCCATCATTGTTCATAACAACGTAAATAAGAAACCAACCATTCCGGAAATAAAGAGCATAACAAAGATAAAGACACCGATTTCTAACTTACTGGCTGGTTCTGCTTGAGGCAAAAAAGCTGGCCTTGTCTTTTCTTGAATGTTCTTTATTTTCAATTTAATACCTCCTGTAGATTATTGTTTATTCAGTGCTATACACTCAATCTACACTATAGGTATTAAAACTGTATAAATTTGTGGTACTCGATCTAACAAAATGATTACAATAAAATTTATAATAAGTACGGATTTGGTTGAGGCTAAAATAACGCCACAAGCTTTTCAGAGGGTGGGAGGGTTAACTTTCTTCAGGTGAAGGTGAGTAAACTCTCATTTGCTGACACAGCGTAAGCGTATCAGCCACAGTAGTACCTTTTACATTCTTTCCGTCTTGAAATATGTTGAGTCCTGAAAAGTTTTTCTTGTTACCTGATGCAGTTTTCCTATTACTTTTCGGCACAGAATCAGAGTTTACAAATCTGCTCAATTATCGTAGAATTACGTGTAGATTAACTCACGCGGGAGTAACTCAGTGGTAGAGTTCCTGCCTTCCAAGCAGGCTGTCGCGGGTTCGAATCCCGTCTCCCGCTCCATCCTATTGATTCATCAACGGCTATGGCATCTCTCCATTTCTTTATTTTCTTGACACTTTCCATAGGTATAGCTAGACTATACAATCATTCTCCCTAAGGAGGTAATAAATGGCCGGACAAGATGATGCTTACCAGGTAATAGCGGAAATGTGGACCTTTCCGGAATCGGAGAATTTTCGGAAAATGCTCGAAGCACTGATGACGCTTGAAGAAGCAGAGATACTGCTTGAAGCGAGAGAACCAATAACTGCAACGGCACTGGCTGAAAAAACCGGTGCTGATGAAATGTACGTCGCTGATAAACTCGATAACCTGGCAAAGCGCGGCCTAATATTCAGAGGTAAAACCGAATATCACTTCCGAAGGGGGCTGCATTACGGTTTTGCCGGTATGCCGGTGAGTGGAGAATATGCTCCTTCGGAGGAGTACGCTTACTGGAGAAAGAAATGGGATGAGGAAAACCCGAACCGGGAGGTAGACGGATGGCTGGATCGGTATGCTCAGAGCGGTCATCAGGTACACCGGGTGTATCCTTCCAGGCTGGCAATCCAGGCAAATCCTGAGATAAAACAAGAAGACCTTCTCTGGTATGAGGATATGAAGCAGATTTTTGAAAGATCCGAGATTATCTTTTCAGGGCCTTGCGGCTGTCGTTCAGCCGGCGGTATGGGTAAACACGCGGATATCGATTTCGACCAGAATAAGGGACTATTCTGAGATCACCCGTTATGGAACTGTTTTCAGTTCCGGAAGGCAGCAGCTGATTTTGATCTTGACCGTGGCTCTAAAATAAAGATATATTCGGTCGAAGAAGCCCTTGAAAAATCGGATGAAGCTGAAAGAGCAGGTCTCATCCACGAAGGACCTACGAACAGCGCGTCGATGCCGGGAGTAATATGCAGTTGCGGGGGAGATTGCTGCAGCATGATCCTGATGTCAAAAGCTTCCGGGAGAATTCATGAACTCTACACTCCCAGCCGTTTTCAGCCGGTACTCGACGAAGAAAAGTGCGTCGGTTGCGGTACATGCGTCGAACGATGCCCCTTCGACGCAATCGAAATGATAGAAGTACCAGGATCTGAAACCAGGAAAGCCAGACTTATTAAGGAAGAATGTATGGGCTGTGGTGTATGTGTCACAGGCTGCAAACAGGAAGCTCTTCTATATGAATTAGTTAAACCGCCGGAACACATTCCACCCGATTCAGAAAAAATGATCATTCCTACCGGACCAGACCTCAAGTAATGCATGAGCAGAGTATTGTAGAGTCGCTGCTAAACCTTGTTCTCGAAAAAGCGGACGAAGCAAAGGCTGAAAAAGTACTGAGAATTTATCTGGTGGTAGGTGAACTATCAGGCGTCGAAGAGACAGCAGTCGAGTTTTATTTTGGCTTCCTTGGGCAAAATACTATTGCTGATAAAGCTGAACTTTTCTTTATGAACGTTCCGGCGGAATTACGCTGTAAAAACTGCAGCAACGTCTTTATGTTCGAAAACAGGAAGCTAAACTGTCCTGTCTGCAATAAAAATAAGGTGGAGATTATATCCGGCAGGGAATTATATCTGGACAGCATTGAGGTAGAATAGCCAGGCAATACCTGACTTTAAGCCTGTAACTGTCTGATACGCAGGATAATTCTGATAATAGCGTAGGTCATTACTGCAAGTACTGCCGCGATAAAGATATGGACATTTCCCCACCAGGGCAGAGATGTTGGCAGGATGGTTATCCTCTGGAATACTATAAACAGCAACATTGCCCACAACAGTCCCAGATATACAAGAATCCGCTGGTATTTGGCAATTTTGGATACGTTATCGGTAAAAATTTCGTTTATCTCGCCAGCCTTTTTTTCCTTGCGGAAGTACTGCCATAGGGATATCTCACCAAGATATTCCCAGCCGGCATCTCTGAAGATTTGAAGGTAGTCCTGCTTTTCATCCTTTGAAAACCTCCGGTAATCAAGGCGGTAGGTGTAGTCAGCAGGCTCTGACTTTATAAACGTGTATATACAGGGCAGTTTGACTGAAGTAAGATGATAGCCCTGGCGGGACATTTCTTCCAGCCATTTTTCCTCTGCGTTATCCTGCCAGACCCAGAACCATTTGAACCTTGTTACCTGATTCTTCATAGACTGAGTATTCCCTGTAATTCACTCTTATCGATGGTGAGGTTATCGGTGACAGCACTACCATTAGCAGCCATTATCGTCAGCCTTTCTACCTGCTGCTTCAGTACTTCTTTTCCTTTCTGTGTTAAAGCGTAATATTTACGCCTGTCTTCTTCTTTAGTCCTGTATATTAAAGCTTCTTTTTCAAGTGTACTGAATACCCCATATAAGGTTCCCGGGCCTACTTTTACTGTCTCCTGGCTTAGTTTATCCACTTCCTGCATAACCCCATATCCGTGCATCGGATTTATAAGTGACAGCATGATATAGTAGGTCGCCTCGCTTAAGGGTAAATACTTTTTTAAATTATTATTTGTCATTTTCAATAATATATCGTATATCGCTATATCGATACTCGATATATTATACTAAAGAGGGGTAAATGTCAATATCATCTTCTATCCTTACTCGAAAGAAAAGAAATCATTATTCCACAGCCAGTACTAACCTTTTCGCTATACCTTCGTTTATATATACAAGACTGCCGGTTATGCTTCGTCGAAGAAGTAATACCGAAAACATATGCGGAGGTAGAGGAAATGAAAAGGAAAATTATAAAATCCCAGAGTATGTATCCTGCTCTCATCTTCTTGGTGTGTATCCTGATGCTTTTCACTACAGGATGTACCTCGAATCAACCATCTGTAAATAAAATAGATGACTGGAAAGAAGACGTAACTTCCTCCGATGAGGAGGGCGTAACAACGGGACAATCTCGATCGCAGATTGTAACAACGGAATCCGCTGCTCCAATAGTGGTCCAACCGACCAAACCTGAGGTAAATGTAGAAATACCAAATTATAAGTCGGATACTATCGGATTTTCTACAGGCGGAGCGAAGGATATTTTGAATTTCCGTGAGAACATACGTAATGATTACCTTCCTCTGCCCACGGACGTTACCTATGAAGGACTGTTTTACGATTATTATTTCGATACCGGAGAGGTTGAAAAATGCAACGAGTTATTCTGCCCTTCGTACAGCTATGCCGTTACCGATGATCCTTTCTCAGGCGAACCGGAATATTATCTCTCGGTAGGTCTTAATTCCGGGATGAAAGAGAGTGATTTCAAGAGAAAAAAGTTGAACCTGGTAGTAGTGCTGGACATATCCGGCTCGATGAAAAGTCCTTTCGATAGATATTATTACGATAACTTCGGCAATAGACGACAAATTCCGGCGGAAGAGGCAAACAAGGAGAAAATCGAGTTAGCCACTGAATCGATTGTCGCTCTCCTGGGTCACCTTAATGATGATGATCTATTCGGAATGGTGTTATTCAACGACAATGCCAAACTGGCTAAACCCCTGAATCCGGTTGAAATAACCGATATGAACGCGATAAAGGATCACGTTCTTGAAATAACCGCTCACGGGGGAACTCATCTGTCAGCAGGGATGGAAATGGCAACCGATTTATTTGCTGAACTGACCGAAGTAAATCCTGAAGAGTATGAGAACCGCATCATCTTCCTGACCGATGCGATGCCTAATATTGGAGATATCTCCAGCAGCGGTTTACTCGGAATGACCGAAGATAACGCCGATAACAGGATTCATACCACGTTTATCGGTATAGGGCTTGATTTCAATACCGAACTGGTCGAATACATCACTAAAATTAGAGGAGCTAATTATTATTCGGTGCACTCGGCCGAACAGTTTCGTGAAAGAATGGATGATGAGTTCGAATATATGGTTACTCCTCTCGTGTTCGACTTGCAGTTATCTCTTGAGTCCGATGACTGGAAAATCGAAGAAGTGTATGGCAGCCCCGAGGCAGATGAAGCAACAGGAGAATTGATGAAGGTTAATACACTATTCCCCTCGAAGAGAAGAAATGATGAAACCAGGGGAGGAATCGTTTTACTGAAACTTAAGAAGACGGGTAACGATAACCGGCTTATCTTGACAGCCAGTTACGAAAACCGGAATGGGAATGAACATCATAATGAAGTCACTGTAGAACTGGATGAAGTAGACATGGGCTTTTTTGAAAACAGGGGAATACAGAAAGGGATTCTTCTCTCCAGATATGCTGATCTTCTCAAAAACTGGATGATAGATGAGAGGGAGCATGCTCATTACAGTCGCCCGTGGGAACCCATGATCGATGAAGAAACGGGAATTTGCTGTCCTCCGCGTCTAAACCTCAATCAATGGGAGCGGCAATCAATTCGTCTCACCGTAGCCGAACCTTACAGGAAACTGTTCGGGTTATTTTACAGATACTTCGATGAGGAGATTGATGATATCGGAGACAACGATCTCCGACAGGAACTCGAAATTCTCGATATCCTGAAAAGTTGATAATAGACATTCTGTATTCAAGATGACAGTAAGTAAATGAAAAAAACCGCTTATCCATGCGGTCTTTTTCATTATCAAAATATCTGGTCCTGCAGGTATTATCACATGTGCAGTGCTATATAATCATGTTAGAATATCAATATGACAACACATGATTACGAATCCGAAGAAATATTTAAACTTGATCTTGAGAAATACGGAGTTTCTCACCTTGAAGGAAAGAATATACTCACTCTGAACGAACAGGATATGGACACGCTACTGGAAGCACTTGGTAATGATGATATCTCTCTTACCGTATCGTTGTCATGCACTCCGGATGTCATGTTCGAACTATTGTCAACATCGGAATGCCGCAGATGTGGTAAATGCTGTCAACCGAATCCTCTTAATCCTGAAAGTCCGGGGATAGAGGTGTTCAAGGAAGAATTAACTGAGATAGCACACTTTCTCCAGGTTCCTTATGAAATCGTAGAGCAAAAGACGATGCCGGGAAAATTCGTACCTCATCCGTTCGGCTGGACCGGGCTTTCCTCAACCAGGTGGCTTCCTCTCCCATGTCCTTTCTTCGATCAGGAGCAGAACAGTTGCGGCGTTCACAGTGTCCGGCCTGTTGTCTGCAGAATTCATCCCATTATATTCATTGGTGACAATTCCAGCTTTTCCATCAAGTTAAACTGCGACTACGGAAAGGATTTAATAAAAACAGCCTATGATCGGGTAAAGAGGGACGATCCCGATTGTGAAATAATCCTTTAACAGACTGCATTGTTTAAGCTAATTTTCCCGGTGTCGATCAACTCTGAAATGAAAGGACACGAAGATTACTTATAGAAGAAAGTCTATAATCTGGATATCAGTCCTCCTGGTCATCTGTATACTGCTGATCTGGCACGTTATTGACTGGCACTCAAACGGTATGCATGCCAGGCTACTTACACTATCTGAAGAAGGAAAACCTTACCTGTCGATCTTGTATAACATTGGATTAATTGCTCTCACAGCATCTACTCTAGGGCTGCTTATGGGAAAAATTACCGATCTTTTCAGTCGCCGCAGTCGAACAACAGATATTGACGATGAATCAGCTAACACGGGATTTAAAAGATGATAGAACTGTCAATAATGCAAGGAACTGAAATAAGTGTTTTATTGTTGGTAGTTCTCAGTCTTGCAACCGGGGTGATAAGCGGCTTTGTCGGGCTAGGTGGCGGCTTCATTATGACCCCTGCCTTGATAATTCTAGGATTTCCAGCTCATTACGCTGTAGGAACAAGTATCTTATGGGTGATGGGAAATTCTATTATCGGGACGTTCAGACACAGGCATCTTGGAAACGTTGATTTCAAACTTGGTGGTATAATGATCGTTTTTTTGTTGTGTGGGGTAGAGCTAGGTGTAAGAGCTATCACTGCAGCGAAAAATGCAGGATTGGCCGAGACTTCGGTTTTACTTGTGACGATATGCTCCTTGCTAGTTGTTGGCAGCTCAGTTTTCTGGGAAAGCACCCAAACTAGATCCAGACTGGATAAATTGATAAAGGAGAATAAGGAAGCTAACGAAAGTATCTCTTTTTCACTTCTTATCTCATTAACGTCAAGGATACAAATTCCTCCGGTCATACATTTTTCAAAATCAAATACACGTATTTCCGTATGGATGCTGATGTTGTTAGGATTAGTTGCTGGTACTTTAAGCAGTTTCATCGGTGTTGGCGGCGGATTTATCATTGTACCGTCGCTGGTGTATTTATTTGGTGTGCCATCTTTCGTTGCTGTCGGTACAAACTTGTTTCAAATCATAGCCCCGACAGCGTTCGGGGCAGCCAGACATACACTGGATGCCAATATCGTGATATTCGCTTCTTTTGTTATGATAATGGGTTCATCAGCCGGGATATATTTTGGCTCATTGCTTACCAGATATCTCAGAGAAGTGTCTATGAGATATACTCTGGCATCTTCGATTCTCGTAGCGGTAATCGGATCGATTTTCAAGCTAATCACAATAATCAGTAGGAATGAAACCGACTGGATTCAATTAGGGATAAAAATAATCACCTTCGGCGGATTAGCACTGATTGTGTGTATCCTCATCGGTCTTTTTATAGCCGCCATCCGCCATAAAGACGGAAAGTATATACCGATATGGGTTCAATCGCTTGTGCGGGATTGACATAAAAAACCGGACTCTTACTTCACTATTGACCTGTTATTTCTTCAATAGACAACTTCCATGTATCTTTGTGAAATACCTCATCGGCTATTATGCGGTTGATCAATGTTACCGTATCTTCGTCGAATTCCACTCTATTCAGGAAAGCCCCGTAATCGTTGATCGCCCGGTTCTCTACGAAAACATCGACTTTTAAAACGAATTCCTTTCCGAAACAACCGGCTAACGTGCCAAGAATTCTGGCGGCTGTCTGGAACAGGAAACCAAGGCGAGAACGGTTTCCCTGGAGCTCCATTATTCTTTTCCTCAGGACATTAACATGCTCTTGTTCATTCTCAGTGGCAGCATTAAGCTTTTTTAATATCGATTCCTCGTCGAACACTCTTCGCTGCGTCAGGTATATTTGCGTGGCAAATCGCTCCATATTATACATGAACTTGAGAGAAGGAATATCCCACCGCATATCACAACCTCCCGTACCGGGTGCATGGCCGTCCGGAATCAGGTATCACCATATCCATTATACCAGTATCCTATGACCTAGCGTCCCAGCCGCCTGAGGGGGATCTTTCGACCGGTGGGGGAGGATCGGGCATACCAAGTCGGAAATGCTCTCCCGTATCTTTGTTTTTCCATCGCACTCGCTGATTTAACGGATGGTTCAGGATGATTGCTCCTTTTTGCCATAAAGGGCAGGCGTTAACGCAGCTTCCGTCGTACCAGCATTCATCGGGGTATAATACTATCGGTGATTTTCCTTGCTCAGGATTCGGCATAAGGATATCCATCACGCAGACATCTACGCACGTGTTACATCCGGTACATATGTCCTCATTGAATATCACCGGATTATTCGGTGTTACCAGGTTAGGATACATTCTTACATCGTCCGGCATATCTCACTCCTGTCGCTAAAGACCACAATGGTCCTGATAATTTTTCTCCATGTCACCATAGTAATCGAGAGCCAGCTCGCCAACCTTTACATCTCCTCCGTCAAGTTTTATCGTTACCCATCTATTCCACTCGGGAGGATCTACTTCCGGATAGTCGGTCCGTGTGAAATCGAGGTGAGAACTGCTGGCTTTACGAGCCCGGCTGGACTCGAGCATCATCCTGCCAACGGTGATGATATTATATACTTCGAGGACTCTGTATAGTTCATGCGGATTCCGTGCCCGGGCAGTGGCAGCTTCACCGCTTTCCAGTTCATCCAGCCATTTCAGGCCTATGGTGAGAAGTTCTTCATTCTTCAGTTCTCCGCAGTAGTCCTGGAGAATCTTGCATATCCCTGCGTTCAACTCTTTCCAGTCCATCCCGGTATTTCGGTATGCGGGCGCATATACACGAAGTTTCTCAGCATCGATCTGTCGCCTGTCGGCACCCATTTCATCGGTACTGCGTGCGAATTCGGCAGCTTTCCTGCCGGCGTATCTGCCGGTAGCTGCCGCGTAAGCGTGGTCGCCACTGGCGAAGATTTGTCCTCCGGCGGCGTAAAGTCCGTCGAGAGTGGTTTTCAGGTTCCAGTTGACAATCGGACCTCCTCCTGATGAAGTTCCGCTGGAATAGGTCCTCCACTGGGGTGGCCCCAACCCTCCCCAGCCGCCGTCATATGACTGGAGGAGGTCTTTATCCGGATCGAAACCTGCCTGTGAGTAAGTATGGTAAATCGGTATCAATGTCCGGCCTTCCTGGGCTATCATCATTCCCCAGATTATCCTGCGTTCGTGTTCGGGCATGGAAGCAAGGTCTGCGTATATCGGCAGGGTAAATTCACCTTTTTTCACGCGTTCCCGCCAGTCAGGTGCTAGCATTGGGCTCCGGTACTCGTACTGCCAGCCCATATCGAGAAAGTATTTCTGTCCCGGTGCTGGCCGGTACCGTTGGGCAACGCTGGTGAGTTCTCTGCCGTTACGGTCGACCCAGGGAATTTCTTTACCGTTGGCATCTACCATCGTACAGGCGAACCAGGTGTTGTGGGCATTACCTACACCATACTGAGGATAGCCGTAGGGCAGTCCGCCGCCGCGGCCGGAGTGCTCCACCTGGGCAAATTCTGCCCCGGCTCTCCAGGCCATTGCATGACCGTCACCCGACGCGGTAGAAGGCCGGTGGGTAGAAGCGAGCCCTTTCAATTCGGTAGAAAAGATAAACTGCCTCTGGGGGAGGAACATGCTCAATATACTTGCCCGTGCTTTGAAAATGTAGAATTCACCGGTTCTCACACTTATGCCTGTTGCTCCGACTACCTGGGCACCTATCTTACCGCCTTTGTTCAGCAGGCTGGTTACCATTACACGATCGAATATCTTTACACCTAATCGTAAACACTCATCATAGAGAAATTGCTTAACATGGGCTCCCCAGACTCTCACACAGTATTTGGCCGTGTAGTCGTAGGCAAAAAGGAGTTTAGTGTCTTCATCACGAAAATCAGCTCCTTTGAATTCGTCTTCCGAATCTCTGATTTTCATCCCCATACTTTCGAGTTCCAGAAGGCAGTCGTAACTCTCCATCGATGTTATATGCTGGCTGATACCGCATCGCCAGCCGCCGTAGTTTTCGATAGTTACCTTTGAAAACTCCAGAGGATCGATAGTACAGCCAGGATTGGTCACGGCTGCGTGCCAGTGATCGACACCTGATCCACCTGCTCCGCTGGTCTTTGTAGCTCCTTTGTCGACAAGGACTACCTTTGCTCCTTTTCTGGCAGCGCTGATCGCCGCCCAGCAGCCGGCTATTCCTCCGCCGAGGACCAGGACATCGCTGCTAACTTCATGTTCTTTTTGATAATCGACCGTATACGGCCAATTCGGGGCATGGTCTTTTATTAATTCTTCGTAGTGCAATCAATTACCTCCTTATATAGGAAAGGTGGATTTATTATTATTCAAGTTGTCGGGCGTAGGCGGAATAGGTACCTGCATCAAAAAGCACGAATGTAATATCTTTTATCGAACTCTTTCTGTTTTTCAGGAAGTCCTTAACTGTCGAGACAGCTACTAAAGCCGCTTTTTCTACCGGATAACCATATATACCAGTGCTTATGGATGGAAAGGATACGCTTTTCAGATTGTGTTCGGCAGCAAGGGCAAGGCTTTCCCTGTAGGCGCTGGCAAGAAGTTCGGATTCTCCGTTATTACCGCCATTCCAGACAGGACCTACCGTATGTATTACGTAGTTAGCCGGCAGATTTCCACCGGTAGTGATTACCGCTTTACCGGTAGGGAGTCGCCCCTGTTTTTTTACGATCTGTTTGCATTCTTCCAGGATAGCGGAGCCACCGGCCCGATGAATGGCACCGTCAACACCACCCCCGCCCATCAATCCGGAGTTTGCCGCATTGACAATGGCGTCTGTCTTCTGCGCTGTGATATCACCCTGGATAATCGATAGGGTAGTATCGCTAATTTTTATACTTGAAACAGATTTTTCCATTGGTATCCTCCTTTGTCACAGACATGGTTCTCTATTGTTTAAGCTTTTTTACTTCTTCCAGGATACGGGGAAGAATTTCTCCTATCATACCTTGTATCAGGTAATCGGAAATGCCCTCTTCGGTCAAAGGAGTAGGTTCTGCGTTTATTTCAACTATTTTAGCCAGTCTTCTTTCTTTTGCTACCCGGGGTAAACTGGCAAAAGGATATACCACCGCTGAAGTGCCGCACACAAGCATGAGATCGCATTTCCATGCTTCTTCAAGACTTTTTTCAGCCACATCTGAGGGAATAGGCTCTCCGAAAAACACACCGTCTGTTTTTATAACACCGCCGCATTCAGGGCATGAGGGCGGTAATTTTCCTTCTTCATACAGTTTTTGCATGTCGAATTCATCTCTCCTGTACCGTTTTCCGCAGGACAGGCATCGATACTTGACAACAGATCCGTGATATTCCAGGAGATTTACGGTTCCTGCTTTCTCATGGAGGGAATCGACGTTCTGGGTAATAACGCACTTGATAATGCCCATTCGCTCCAGCTCAGCAAGTATATAATGCCCGGAATTCGGTTCTGCCTGGCTCATTTCTCCCATACCAAACGTGCTTTTCTGCATATTCGATAGCGTACTCTCCCACCATTCACCGGGGTCTTTCATAAACTCTTCGTAGCTTCTGTAGGCCCTTCTCTCTGCTTCCGGATTTAGTGTCCATAAACCGGATGGTCCGCGGTAGTCCTGGATACCGGATTCCGTAGAAATACCGGCTCCTGTCAGGGCAATGGCATAGTTAGAATCCACCAGGTCTCCGGCAGCTCTTTCGATAAGTCCATCCATACTGTGTTCTCCTGATGTCATATGTTTGGTTCAAGTATTTAATCATATCGAAGGTATATTTTCTATAGTCCTTTACGGTTGACTTCATAAATTGGTTACTATATTATATTTCGTGTAATAAGTACACTATGTCTTCTTACAGGTACTTTGTCTTTACTTCAGCAGGGGAGGTAATTCCCCGGCAGTCCACGGGCTCGTAGCTCAGCGGTAGAGCGGTCGGCTCATAACCGATTGGTCGCAGGTTCGAACCCTGCCGAGCCCACTTTTTATTTCCAGTAATTTTGCTTCTTTGCCTTCCCACGCATGAAAATCAAGGATTTGCAAGTATTCTTGCGATATTACGAGGGATATTAAGAAAAGAATCAGCTTGCCGCTTACGTTACTTGCGTAATAAATTGCCACTAACTCTTACTTGTCTTAGTAAAACTTGCATATTTTTACGCAATATTGGATAATTAACGCAAGTAAAGTAAACGGAGGCAAGAAATGAAAGAAATTATCGAAGTCAGAGGAAAAGCAAAGAACGTATTCAAGTATGTTGAAATGATGAAAAAACACAAGGGACATGTAACACTTGGGGAACTCTCGAAAAACATGAAATCTATAAAAGTAGAATTGCATTAATATAACTTGCCTGAATAGTAACTTGACAAGTTCGTTACCTTTTGTTATATTGTTGCTAAATCATAAAGGTGCAGAATAATGGCAAGAAAAGCCATAGTCGATAAAGAAATAATCCTTGACCTGTTGAAAAAAGGGGAGACCACTCAAAGGATAGCAGAACGATTTAAAGTTAGCCGGCAAGCAATAGACCTTCATAGAAAAGAGTTTATTAATAATGGTCTATTGCCTGATAAAAGAGCAACGCGAACCAGGAATGAAACGGTTGTGATTAGCAGTTACGAGAAAGGTATTGGAAACGAAAATATTGTTGTACAGCAACCAGTTTTAATGAAACAACAAACGTCCCAACAGGAAACGCTTGAATCTCTTGATACGCAGATCGACCTTATAATCAATGCATTCAACGCTCTTAAGAGACTTACGGTTCTTGAAAAAGAACTTGACACTCTTAAACAGGAGAATGAAGCGGCGAGACTCGAAATTGAACGTTTGAAAGCACAAGAGAACAAGAGATTGGACCAGGAAAAGCGCTGGATGTTGATTAACACAGATGATATGCCTGGTTCTTAATTTTGCGTAAGATTATCATACCTCCGTGATAGACGAAAATTATCTAGGAACTGACTTACATTTTCCTGCAGTAATCGTTCTCAGAATAATACCGAATTGCCAGATAAATAGATTTACTCTATAATGATTCAGTGAATATCCGATTGGTCGTAGATTCGAACTATATCGATTCTACTTTAATAATAAATTCATCACCTGATATAGCAGTTAAATCCTTCGATCCGTTTAGAAAGATAGGGAATCACTTAACTATTTCCACGGTTTTTCGGTGCACTCCCGGTACCGCTTAACCGGATCAAACAGGGAAGGAGGCAGTAGCAATGGCTTGGAAATCACTAATCGTTGTATTTGTAGGTTTATGTCTTTGTGTATCGTCATGTTACCCGGAATTATCGGTACAGCAGTACGATAAACTGAAAGAAGACCTGGAAAAACTCGATGATAAACGCACGGAACTTGAGCAAGAAGTGGCCGTTCTTTCAATAGAAGTGACTTCTCTTTCAACAGAACTGGAAGAAATAAAAACGGCAAACACCGAGGTACGATCGTATATAGATTTCCTTGTCCAGCTTGTTTCAACTCAGAATTCCGAAAGCCTGTTAGAAGGTGAATTTGATACAGATGCTCTCGTTGAATCAAAGGAAAAGCTACTGGAATCCGCCGAAAATCTGAAAGATAGTCAGATAGAATATTACCTCAGTCTGATCAGTCAGGAAAATGAAGCAGAGACGGTCGGTGTGTATTACAAAGTCATAGAAAGCTGCCTGAAACAGATAAAACAGGAACTTGCTGTCAAAGCCAATGGAGAATAGGTTGTATAATATGACTTCCGCTATATCAAATTACTGTAGTATAAATCCGCCATCAAGAATAAATTCGGTCCCGGTAATGTAGCTGGATTCATCGGAAGCAATGAACAGTATACATTTGGCTATGTCCTCCGGAGTGCCAAGTCGCTTTAACGGTATAGCATCAGCCATTTCATTCATGAATACCTCGGCGCCTTTCGGACTCCTGGCTGCGATTCCTCTGAAAAGAGGTGTTAATATATACCCGGGATGCACCGAATTTACTCTGATATTATAAGGTCCGTACGTGGTAGCATCAGACTTCGTCATAAGACGAACGCCGCCTTTCGAAGCGTGATAGGCAGGATCTTCTCCACCGATAAGGCCCAGCATAGATGACATGTTAACAATACTTCCCCCGCCAGCCTGCTTCATGTAACCCAATACGTGTTTCGTACAGAAAAAAACCCCCCTCAGGTTGATATCAATAACTCTGTCAAATTCCTCCGCAGTTAGTTCATGAGTTTCTTTCGGAGGGCCGGGTATACCAGCGTTATTTACGAGGATATCTATCTTACCGTATTTCTCATTTATCTCGGAAAAGGCTTTTTCGACTTCTTTCTCATCGGAAACGTTCATGTGCCAGTAGGCAGCAATTCCGCCTTTACCTGTAATTTCCTTCACTGTCTCTTTTCCTGCTTCATCAGCTATATCGGTTATGGCTACCGTTGCTCCTTCTGCGGCAAGAATAAGCGCGGATGCTTTTCCTATACCCGAAGCACTTCCGGTCACTATCACTACTTTATCTTTTACCCTGGCCATGATATCCTCCTGAAAATTATAATTGAAAAACCGTTTGAATCAGTTTATTACTATATAATAAAGCAGCGATATCGGTAGTCTACCCGATGTTGCTGCTTATATTAACTGAATCCAGTTTGTTCCATTCAAGATGAAACTCCTGGTTTGTTATAGTTTTCTTCGAACGTAAAACGCCCCAACAATCATAAGGGCGATTATGACCGTGAATATGATAAGCGGGATATACATTGCCATTATAGTTCACCTCTCTTAAGATTTCGGGATCCCTTCAAGTTATCCATGAGAGTAAATTTATCGTAGTCTTAATGGTATAACAGAATTAACCAGATGTCAAAGCGTTTTTCTTCTTAAGATAATGAGTCAATAGCAGATAAAATATGCTCATTAAAGAAGAACCATCCAAGCAATGCGAGGAGGGCAATGATACAGACTACAACCAGCAAATAAATCCAGCCCAGATTACTTTTTTGACCGGGTGTTTTAATAGCTCTCTGGTTAATCGCCCGTTCCTCCAGCTCATGCCTTCTCATAATATCAAGGTTAGGAATTTTACCGGACGATAATTGCCATGTACTTTGTTTAACCGGAGGGTGAGTTTCCTCCCTCTGTACCGGTAATGGTTGTACTTGAGGTTCCTGCCATTGTACCGGCGTTTGCTGAGCATAGGACCCAAGCCATTGTGTGGGCTGTGGCTGGGCATAAGGATCCTGCCACTGTGCAGGCGACGGCTGAGGAGGTGGCGGCTGTTGAATGTAACGTTGTTCTCTTTGATATGGGGGTTGTTGGACTGGAGGTTGGATCATATTCTGTCGGTTTACCGGTTGAGGAGGGGGTGTAACTCCAGACTTAAATCCGGCTTCCCCATAACTGTAAACAGGCGTGACAAAGGTTGTATCGCAAGCATTACACCTGAAATAGTCAAAGACTTCTTTATAGGTTAGATCTGCAGAACCGCAACTTGGACACAGCGCTTCTCCCCTGGCAGGTGGAGAAGCACCATGATGGGTCAATGCGGAAGTGGGGTTTTCATAGCTGTTTACCGGAATCTGTGGATGGTTAGGTTCTATATACTCTGTTACTTCTTCGAGATTACGGCTGGATACTTTCCAGTTTGCGACCGGTCGGCCGTAATTACAGTCCGGGCAATATTTCTGTCTAGAATCTTTATACCTGCCGCACTTGGGACATTTATCTATCAGTTGCCGGTTCAGCATTCTACCGTGCTCGCGGCAGAACGACATCCCTTCATCAACTTCCTCCATACAGTCCCAATATGCACAAAGTCGCATAATTTACACCAGTTTACTTATTCCGTATCTATCTAAAATTATATACGTTTACGTTCGAATAAAGCAATACCACGAGAGTAACGGGGGAAAACTTGACATAACACGCGTTATTTTTATGTAGTTACTCATCGTGATTACTATTATTTCTAACTCAGACTCTCACCAAAAACACGACCATAATCCTGGCATGCTTTTATCCCTTCCTGGGTACCGATGTCTCTCTCGAGTTGATTAAGGGACTGGAGCTTGAATGGTTCCATTTTGTAAACATACTCCATAGTCTCCAATATGATGTCCGGCGCATCTCCACTATGAGTATATGAACCGAAAGCACCTGCAAGTTTCCCTTCAAGATTTGCCTTCTTTACCATGAATAAGTATGTTTTTACCGGTTCTGCCATATCTCGGTGATAAGTAGGAGAACCGAAAATATAGCCGTCATATCCTTCCAGGTCATTTGCATTTTTGATATCTGATATTTTCTTTATTACCGCTTCGTTACCACTAAATCGGACACCTTCACCTATATATTGTGCCATGTTTTCCGTGTTACCAGTCAGGCTGAAATACGCGATTATTACCCTTGCCATTCTCAGACCTCCTCGGTACTGTTTTTCAAGTCCGGATATAATATTAATGAAAAAGTATTCATTCTAGACTTAACAATGGGAATATATACGGGTAGCTTACATATATTGTCTAAACGGTGTGTTTACAATAATGGCAATTGACTGGATTTGACAAGCTTACGAAGGGTATTTTTAGCCGACTTGTCAAAAAACATATCTACGCCAATGATTTTACCATTATAGGAATCATAATAGGGAACAGAATATATATACGATTTTAACTTCTTAAGCCTGCGCTCCACCAGAGTCGTATCGGTGTGAAGGGCAAGAGTATTTTTCATATCTCTAAGTTCAGTTGCCATTCATTGATCCTTTAAATGACTTACAAATATTATACTCTAACTGAACTGAAGAATAAATACAGCCTTCGTATATTAACTTGTGACGGAAGTATCATTTATGTCGGAAAAAATCTCCTGTACCCATGATTCTGCCGTATTACTATATGATTCGAGCATCTCCTTATATTGATCGTAACTAATGAGACCGCTAATTTTCGCGTCATGCAATTCCTGTTCAGCGATACCGCGTATTTTCTTGTACATACTTTCTTCTGAGTATCCCAGTTCGATGGCGATACTTGACCAGGATTGTTCTTGTTCCCGTAAAGCACTCGCTTGCTCCCATGTTCCGAGCATGCTGAAAACAGCCTCATAATCCACCAGTGTCGGCAGTATATCAGAAATACTTGCGGGAGTACTGGACGTGGTGTCACTGAATATTTTCTTAATCCATTTCAATCCTGTGTCACTGTAATACGTAATTTTGTATTCCAGTTTTTCCTGGCTGAGGAGACCAACCGCATACGCTTCTTTCAACATCGTCTCGATTTTTGCAACAAGAGCTGTATACATGCTGTTTTCTGTAGTGTATCCAAGCTCAGTGGCAACCTGAGACCATGCATGGCCTTGTTCGCGTAAGGAGTGTGCATTTTCCCAGACTCCCAGTGTTTTAAATACGTCCTCGATGCAGTTTAGAACGGGCAGGTATTCGCTCAGATTTCCCGGGGAAATCAGACTGCTGTCTGCGAAGATCTTATCCACCCATTTTTTAGCGCTGGCGGTAAATTCCGAAAGATTCTTATTCATTTGTTCCTGGTCGATAAGTCCCTGTTCCAGGGCGTCTTCCAATTTACGTTTGCCTGTCTCTTCCAGTTGTGCATAGATGCTGTCAGGTGTGTATCCAAGTTCCTGGGCTGTACTGCACCATGAATGACCTTTATTGCGTAATTCTTTAGCTTTATCCAATACGCCCAGCAGTTCAAATACATCTTCTTTACTGCATATGACCGGTAGTGCGTTCGTTGACTTGTCCGTTGTTACTTCTTTTTTATCTGTGTCACTAGTAGTACAGTTTTCTTTGTTAGTGTTAGTTGCCGGAGATGATTCCTTCGTAATCTGAATATTAACGGTTTCACCATCCTTGGTTACGAAAGTAATCTCTCCCTCGATGGCATCCAGTCGATGTAACAAATTTTCCAGCATATCAGTCTCATTCTGAGTAGGAATTGAACAGGCAGGAGTAAAGAGTAACAATGAAACAAATAACAGAGAAATCAGGGGAAATCTAGAAATAATCCAGTGCTTTTTCATGTGGCACCACCTCCTACAACGGTGCAGTATATGTTATCTCTGTGGAGCTGATTTAATCATCATGCAATAGTACCAATTCGTGTTTTGAATAAATCACTCTTTCGGGTGACAGATTTTGAGCCTTTCATCTATAGATTTGTAGACTTTTTATACATGATATAGTATAGTAAATAAATAATATATAAATTATACTATATATATTATATACCAGTCAGGAGATAACCGGATATGGACGATAGCATTCTTGAACGCGTCACTGAAGATCTGCTCTCGATACCTCCTGTTATATTTCGCATTGTACGGAACAAGTTTGTCCGGGCTGCCCTTACCGATATAGGAGCTGATATTACTCCTCATCATTTCGAAATTATCCGGCTCTTAATGGAGAAAGGGACTATGCATGTCGCGGAAATAGGGCACAGACTTGAGATAGCCCGGGCTCAAATGACACAGCTGATAGACAAGCTGGCAGACCTGGGTATCGCTGAAAGAAAACCTGATGCAAACGACAGGAGAATGACTAATATTGCTATCACACAACAGGGGATTTTACTGCTTGAGGAACATAAACATATCGTCGAAGAAGCAGTAAGAGAAATGATGTCTTTCCTGTCAGACGATGAACTTGAAGAATTATCCGATTCATTGAGAAAGCTATGGAGTATCCTTGGAAAACTGGAATAGGGCATTGATACGAGTAAGAGAGGGTGGATTGACTGTTTATGGATAATGAGAATATGAGTGTGCTAAGCGATACGCGAGTCGGTCGCTTAATGTTTAAACTGACAATTCCGGCTTTTATGGGTATGTTCGTAATGACCCTCTATAACGTGATAGATACCATATTCATCGGTCATTACGTGGGAACCATGGGGATAGCCGGTCTTTCGATAGTATTCCCGATACAGATGCTGGCAATGGGAATGGGAATGCTGACAGGAATGGGCGGCGCTTCGGTAGTATCGAGGCTCATTGGAGCAAAGAACGTTGACAGGGCAGAAAGAGCGTTGGGAAATGCCCTTTCACTGAATATAATACTGTCGACCATTATTATGATAATAGGCCTTTCTGCGGCGGAATTCTGGCTGGAATTGGTCGGCGCTTCAGAAACGGTGATGCCATACGCCCTCGACTATATGACCTTTATCCTGGTCGGCATGATATTCCAGACCTTCAGTATGGCCAATAACGGACTGATAACATCCGAAGGTAATGCAAGGGTAGCTATGATGGGAATGGTTATCGGAGCCGCCAGTAATATCGTCCTGGATGCATTATTTATCATTCCTCTTGATATGGGAATAAAAGGTGCGGCAATCGCTACTACTCTCGCCCACCTGATCTCGGCCATATACTTCCTGAGCTACTGGATGCGGGGTAAAGGCTATTTACGGATTCGCCTTAAGAATTTTCTCCTTGAGTGGGGAATTATAAAAGATATCATGGTTATCGGTGTTTCCGCACTGGGAAGAACACTTGCCGGCAGCCTGTCCGCCATTTTTGTCAACCGTGCGCTGGTCGAATATGGTGGTGACTATGCCATATCAACGTTCGGAATTCTGAATCGTATCATGATGTTTGCCACGATGCCCGGTATGGTGATCGGGCACGGTCTACAGCCGATACTCGGTTATAATTTCGGTGCGAAACGGTACGATCTGGCCTTGAGATCTATAAAAATCGCCATGACGGTATCCACTTCATGGTGTATCATAGCCTTTTTCCTGCTTTACTTTATTCCGGCTCCTTTTATACAGATATTTTCCAGCGACCCCGAGCTTATCGATATGGCATCATCAGCATCACGTCATATCTTCCTGGTATTATATCTGATGGGTCTTGTATTCACCGGGTCCATGGTATTCATAGCAATAGGGAAGGCCAAAGAAGCTTTCATTACTTCGATCACCCAGCGTGCGCTTTTCCTGGTCCCACTCGTCTTTATCCTGCCGCCTGTCATGGACATAGACGGTGTCTGGTTATCCTTCCCAATAAGCGACGGTCTTAGTTTTATACTTACACTGGTACTTCTGATACCGGTTTGGCGTCAATTCAGGGGATTGGGTAATCAATCTCAGGAATCAATGGAAATACCGGAAAAAACCTCAGAACTTTCAATGACGGAAATCGGAGGAACATGATTTCCACAAATCCCGTGCGAGCTGTCGGCACGGGATTCCCTGAAAAAGCGGCGATATCGTGTGGTTATATCGCCGCTTTTTTTCTTGAGTACCATATATTTTTAAATCTGAAAACCTTTTGTTTATGATATACTCAGTATCGCGAGGTGAACAAAATGCTTTGGAAAACCAGGATAACAGACCTGTTGAGCTGTAAATATCCCATTCTTCAAGGAGCCTTTGCCGGATTTGGTAACTGGGAGTTTGCCGCGTCCGTAGCAAATACAGGAGCGCATGGAATGATAACCGCTTCCGTGTCCGGGACACCGGAAAAGTTGAAAGAGGATATCCGGAAGTGCAGGGAAGCTACAAGAGGCACGTTCAGCGTTAATTTTACTCTTACCCACTCATTACCATGGGAAAAGATGCTGGAGGTCTGTATTGAGGAACGAGTGCCGCTGGAGACGGCTGCCTACAAACCTGACGACCTGGTTCCCCGTATTAAGGAATCAGGCTTAATCTGGATACACAAAGCTGCCCGGGTGAAGGACGCGATAAGGGCGGCTAGACTGAAAGCTGACGCAGTAATAATAGTCGGACTCGAAGGTACCGGATTTAAGAGCTCTGAACAGCTTCCTACTATGCTTTCCCTTATATGGGCGCTGAGAGAAATAGACGTCCCGGTTGTTGCGGCAGGCGGCATCGGGGATGCTCGGGGACTACTGGGGGCTCTCGGCACAGGAGCTGAAGGTATAATGATGGGAACAGCCTTCATGGCAACGAAGGAATGTCCTTTGAATGACAGGATGAAAGAAGTGATAATCCAGGCAAGTTTCGACAACGCCGAACTCAGACATCGGGTATTGTCCGTAGCTGATCCTGAGGATCTTGAAGAGGTAATGAAGCTGCGAGGTACGGTACCGACGGATCGGTGGCTGCTGATGCTGGAGCGGGTCAATCTCAAGGATCCTCACTGGCGAGATCCCGACTCTGCGGGGCAGGGGAGTGATTCTCGATTGAACATGGTATCACTTGCCGCCGGTGTGATCGATGAAGTAAAACCGGTCAAAGAATTCATCGATGGGTTGATTATTAATGCAGAAAATATCATAGCCAGCCGTAAATTCCCCGGATAAATCCCATCCTCCGGAATCGAGAAAAAACTCGATGACATTCAGTCTCACATTTACTGGAATTTACTGTTTGCACATATATGATATTCATGGTAAAATGATCATGACAGAATATTTACTACAGGCAGAGAGGTAATAATGAAAAAGAAGATACTGGCTCTGTTGGTTACTCTGGCAACCGTGTTGCTGCTGGTCTTTTCTTCACCTATTTCAGCAAAAAGAGGGGATGAGTCATTCAACTTGCAGGTAAATCATGAGTGGCTCGACGGTGACGGATATTATTGTCACTGCGGTTATAGCCATTGGTATAAACATCATCATTACTGGTATTTCTTTCAATGGTACAAGTTTATTTACGGGTATATGTATCACCATGGTCATGGTCACTGGTATAGGTATATTTTTCACTAAAGTCCCGGGTATGAATACAAGGATTATTGGTAGGTACAGCACTTACAAGTTACGATAATTTTATTGAAAAGCGACATCGGTTGATGTCGCTTTTGGTTTCAAGAAGAAATGGTCTGTTCAGACATATACTCTTTATATAGAATTTTGACAAATCCCATAAGTAATATTAAGGTAATTAGATACAGTGAAATTCTATAGTAAGGAGAAGGTAACAAATGGCAGAAACATTCAAATGCCTTAACCCAATCGGCATTCAACCGCCGGTAAAGACGTTTCCTTTAGCGCCGCGACTGGACAGTCTTGATGGTAAGACTGTCCATATGAGTATCTGCGGTGAAGCGGATATCTGGGTGCCGCTTGAGAAAATGTTGAAGGCAAGTTATCCCAATGTAAACTGGACGGTGAATAAAAGATACCATATCGTTCCCATGCAACTGACCGAAGAACAGAGGAAGACAACAGACGCGGTAATTCTCGGGGTCTGCTGGTGACATGGCGCTGTTAACAGGCAGTTGCCTTATCTGTCAAGCCTTGAACAAGAAGGAATTCCAACAGTACTCATCAATTTTGGTGAGGAAACCGGTAAGGTAGAGCATGATTCGACTCTACACGGGATACCCAAACTACGCCACCTTGTAGCTTCGCGAAATTCCCTAGGCGGCGTGACCGAAGCCGAATATCTATTACCGCTTGTGATGGAAGAACTGACCCGGCCGTTAAACGAAGAAGAACAAAAGGGCGGGTTATGGGCACCGCATGAATCAAGGATACTGTTTGAAGGCACTCTCCAGGAAGCGGAAGAATTCTATAACCAGGTAGAGTATATCCCGGAGATACTGAATGCGCCTTTTTCCAAATACACCGACGGCCTTCCCGTTGTTGTACCTACCGAGGAACGGGTGGAAGCGATGCTGAAGGGTACCAGCCACAAGCCTGATGAATTGATAACCCTGCAGACTGACTCGCAAATACGGGGATTCGGAGCGATCGATGAGGGAGTCCGGCGCAAGAAAGGTGATCTAGTCACGTATATGCCGATGTACCGTTCGGCAACGGTTGAACAGGTTGCTGTTAATGCCGTAATGGCCGGTTGTAAACCGGAGCAGTTCCCGGTAGTGCTGACGATTGCTGAATCCGGTGGTGGCACCGGTGATGGTCGCGGCGGCGGCGGAGCCTTTATGGTCAGCGGCCCTGTCTACAAAGAGATAGGAATGAATGTTACCAATTTCGTTTTTGGTCCGGGCAATCCGGTCAATAAAGCTCTAGGTCGTGTCGGAAGCCTGATGTGGCGTAACCTTGGCGGCTACAAGGAAACGGTCACCACTATCACTACCCTCGGCAGTCCGGTAACCAACGGCGGCTTCATTATCGCCGAGTATACCGAGGGGCTTCCGGACGGCTGGAAAGGCCTGAACGAGGAACTCGGTTTCGGGAAAGACGAGAGTATTTTGATGACCTGTATGCCTGGTGCCTGGGGGATCGGTCAGCAGAACATGCCCGGCGTTTACCGCTCACTCCAGAGGACAGGGCATGGAGCTATAGCCAGGTTCCTTGGTGTTAAGGGTATTCCCGGACCGCATAACTACCTTGAATACCTCACCAAGAATGCCTGGGCTACCAGTGAAGGCGGCTTCACTCTGGTAATGCCCCCGCAGATAGCCCAGGACCTGTGCGATTACGGGTTCAAGACCAAGCAGGAAATATACGAGTGGATATGGAAGAGAAGTTTCGAGACAGTAGCCGAATACAGGATGCGCGGTATGGGCGACTTCGTCACCAATGGCTGGCTGGGAATCGAACCGACTTCCGGTAAACCGTGGAAAGAACTGCCCGATGACTACATGGTACCGGCGGGAGGCGATGATCCGTTCCGAAACTATAATATTGTACTCTGTAACATGGAAGAGACAGCCGTGGCACGGTTCAGCGGCGGTCATGGCCAGGCTTTCAGCATCGATGCCTGGCGGTAGGCGAGAATCGGTTGATTATCCTTACTGATAACTAGATGACATAAAGGAGTACCTGTATCAGGTACTCCTTTTTTTACTTCGATTATTATTTTTTTATCTCTCCGGTACTCATTATCAACCGGGGAGAGAACGGTGCTACTATGCCATATTTCTTAAGCTACAAGGGCCGGTTCGGTTACTATCCACCAGTGCTGGTAGTTCGGCTTGATATGGACATATAATCCGCAATCGAGTGCCGCAAAGTAACCGGTTATTCTATCGTTATCTGTCCAGATGTCGACTATTTCTCCTGGTTCGTACCCTCCATTTATATCCGCATTCTTGTATATAATTCTGTCGCCGATAGTAATAGCCATCTTTTTTCGTACCTCCGAAGTTCTTCGTTACCAGAAAAATATCGTTCTGTTAGTCATTGGGTTGTGTCAGGCTATCATACATTACGGATATTAACTGCCCGGATAACATCCTGGTCCTGTCATCGAGAAAATTGTTAACTTTTACAGCAAGGCTGGATAGTTCATAATTAAACTGGTCCTCGTTCAATTTAAGTAACTTCATCATATCCCTGATTTTTTCAGTGCTGTCCATTTTGTTCCGCCTTTCTCGTTTTACTTTTTACAATTTTTGGATTCAGGTTGATTTGTAACTAGCTTTTATCCACTATACACGTGAGAAATTAAAAACAGGTTAAGAACGAAGGGCAGATATTAAAATAACATTACAAACCGGTTACAAAGAAGTTTCAATTAGAGGAAAAGGAAATGAAAAAACCTGCGGATATATACGCAGATGAATAATAAAACGAGGGTTTATACATCATTTGTACTATTTATATATAATCAGATTCTTTGTAAGGACCGCCCCGACGAATCACAGGTTTTCCTGCCGGTTACTCCCCGGAGAACTAAAGAATACCACCGCCAATTACTAACCTGATAGCGCCGATAATAATTGCGATGATACACATTACCAGGCCGGCAATAGCCATCCCTTTACCTTTTTTCGATGTTGCCATGGCTATAATGCTGAGTACTAGACCGATTATCGCGACGGGGATGACACCCCAGTTCATCCAGCCCAGGAATGGAATGAAGCCGAAAAACATTCCTATGATAGCGAAAATACTGACAATGAGTGCCGCAACCTGCATCTGTTCCTCCTTAGAATTTTACGAACGTATCATACCATCATACTTATTTGTATTGGCAATATCTATTGACCGGTGAAAATGGACTGTTACGTCCGTTTCTGAGATTTTTGAGTATAGGATGGAATGGAAAGGGAAGTCAATAAGAGATCCGGAAGTAATGTAAGCCTGAATCCTGAAAAGCAGGTCTGTTGATCTTTAATAAATAATGTAAGTGAAGTAAATGAATTAATCGTGCGTCATGAGTGCGGATGTTACTGTACCATCATAAATGACTGGTATAACTCCAAAGATTAACCGGGTATTAAGCGTTTACCGGATGTAAATACCGAGATGATAGTAATGATAATGAAAGACGTTTATTCTCAAAGCATAAGAAGCGATCATCCACTTTGCACCAGTTAGGATAATTCGGTTTTACATTGGTATAAAGCCCTGAATCCAGTGCTACAAAGTAGTCAGTGATTTCTCCGTTATGATTTTTCCAGATATCGATTATTTCTCCTTTTACGCACTTTTTATCCTTTCCGTTAAAAGCATAAATAATTTTATCTCCGATATGTATAGCCATGACTGTAAATCCTCCCAGATAAGTCGTTCATTATTATGTATTTTAAATAGCCTGTACTAACATCAATCGTTGGGAAATCATTGATATCCTGAAAGAAAGCCAATAATGTAATTCTCTGATATTCAGAATGATGATAACTGTATTTCCTGCTGTACAAGTGCCGTTTCACCTGCTTCACACCATTTTAAATTATCTGATGTGAAATTAACGTAAACTCCTGAATCAAGCAGCGCGAGGTAAGTGGTCATCATTTCTACGTTATTAACCGCTACAGCAACAATTTTCCCCTGGAGATCCTTTCCATCTATATCTTTCTCTTCATAAATAACACGATCACCGATTTTAAAGTTCATACCTGGCCCCTCCAGACTTGCGAATTTGCTACAACATTGCAGTAAAGAGGCTCATAGTGTTATGAGAACGGTGTTAGTGACTATACTAAGCGGGTTATTGATCACTCTGCTGGGTTAAACTGTCATACATAACAGATATCAATTGTCCGGATAGAAACCTGGTCCTGTCATCAAGGAAATTGTTAACTTTAGCAGCAAGGCTGGTTAACTCATAACGAAAATGTTCCTCGTTCATATTGAGCAACTTCATCATATCTCTGATTTTCTCAGTATTATCCATTTTTGTTCCGCCTTTCACTATTTTCCTTTAAGTAATGTGTTTACTATACACATGAGATATTAAAAACAGGTTAATAATGGCAGCCGAACATTAAAAAATCATTACAAATGACTTACAAAGAGGTCTGGATTAAAGAAAACGACCATGAAAAAGCCTGCTCTACCTGTACATAAAGTAACCGTTAGTGCAGGCCTATTGACAAATTACTCTTAACATAATATAGTGAGTTAACCTGGAAAAAATACTCGTCGGGAGAAGCCAAAATGGCAAAAATTGAGCATACCGTGATCATAAACAGACCGGTAGACCCTGTATTCGACTATGCAACGAACATTGATAACCTGCCCAAATGGGAAACAAACATGCTGGAAAGCGCGAAAACCTCTGAGAAGTCGAAGGGGATAGGTACTACTTACAAGGGCGTAATCAAAGCAATGGGAATGACGATGGACTGGACCTCGAAGGTCACCGATTTCGAGGAGAATACCCGGGTAGATAAGACCATAAATTCCGGGAAAACGATTATTTATGAAAAGCTCCTGTTCGACGAGACGAATGACGGCAACACCGAGTTTAACCTGATGCAGGACTACCGGATAGGCGGGTTCCTCAGACTCATTACACCTATCATGCTTTTCTCGATGAAACAACAGATGAAGAAGAACCTCGCCAACCTCAAGAGGATCATGGAGACGGAAGGGGAGGGATCTTAAGTACTTCGGTATCTCCCTGGTATCCGTTTAGTTTCTTAATGTAAAGGCGGCAATTATCACAACCCTGAGCCGCCGTTTTGTTCCTGATTCAAAGCTGATAATCGTTAAAAAAACCTACCAGTAGACTTCTATTCGCGAGACAACCTTATTATCCGGGGTCATGTACCAGGTACCGTCATTCCAGATTAATTGAATTTTTCGAACTTTACCCACTTCCAGAGTTGATACGATACTGTCTACATGCGTCGGCCTGTCCTCTCCCGGTTTCGTACCCGTGACATCGATATAGATCAACCCTCTATCCGTGGTGATAAAAGCGTTGAAGGCATGGCCAACAGATCCGTCTTCGAATTGAATGCCGACAAATGCTGCCTTAATTCCTGATTCTTCAGCATTGTTATGAAGGGTTTCAGCGAATTCACCGCACATAAATTCATCGACAATGTACGGGATTTTATCAGTATCGTCTTCAAATAAAAAGTGTCTGAGGTCTATGTATGAAATGTGTGTAGCTTCAGAATTGTTTACCAGATCGAACTGGGGCTGGGTACTCGCCTGGTAGGGCGGCACCATTTCACTTTTAACGATGATTCCCATGTCATAGTAGAGCTGCAGTTCATCCTCCAGGTTCTCGATCTCCTCCTCGAGTTGCGAGGTTTTGGATTTTTCAGCCCTCAGGCTGCTCTCAACACTGTCAAGCCTGGAAGCTGTTGAGTTATATTGTGATTTGAGTTCGATGTTGGCCTGGATGGATTCATCGAGTGTTTCCCGGGTGTCCAGGAGCTGGTCTTCTGTTTGTTGTAGTGTATCTTCCGTGTCCTGCAGTCTGTTCTCAGTGTCTTCAAGGTCTGCCACAGTATTATTGATCATCGTTTCCTGTGACGAGATGGTGGCATTCAGGTCTTCGATCTCCGCTTTGGCACTGTTCACCTGGAGGAACAATATGATACAGGCGGCAATAATACCAACAGCAAAAACAGGAAACACTACTCTATATACCCACTTCATAATAAACGCCTCCTGGAAAGACTGGAGATACTATGTCTACAATATAATAATAAACGTGCGTGAATTATATCAATATAGAACTAAATATACAATGGTGGATAACAGACAAGCTTATTTACATAATAAATAAGATGATATTCAAATCTGGATAATGAGCTATACGTAATACTAAATGATACTTTTAGTTATTCTAGTTTTATGTCTATTTATGATTCAATATTAGTCATATGCACAGTTGGTAATAGGGGAATATATGACAAAATTTTTAACTACTTCAGGTTGACCTTACCCCGGAATTAGCGCACCTTCGATTAGAGCTCCCGCGGTCATTACAGCATACTCCTTTGGGGTAAATCCTT
>JAFGCW010000073.1 GCA_016932435.1 Dehalococcoidales bacterium
GAACATTCACCTGTTTCGGTATCGATATTCTCGATGGAGGCATTGTAGACCATTTGGAAGTTGAGAACCTCAAGTATTCTGTCCAGAATCATGTTGGCGATGGGGCACATATAGGGTGCGACTCCGCCTTCATTCTTCTGACCGTATTGGAGCTTGGCTTCCATCGGGATATGAATACAGTTCTTGATTTTAAGAATCAGTAAGATACCTTCTCCAGCCCTTGAGTAAGTGACTTCCTCTGCAAGACCGCCTGCCGTGATTTCTTTGATGCAGTTGTCGATAACTTCTTCGACTGTACTACCTTCGATATTCTTTGATCTGAGAAAGTCGGTTCCTACATATTCTACCTTTGGATGAGTCATCCCTGACAGCTCATGGTAGAAAATTTCTTCTAACCTGACCAGCAGATCATTGAAGTAGGTAATTTTTTCATCCATTTATGGTCTCTCCTTCCTGCCGAATTCTTCCCAGAATACAATATCCTCGAATTCCTTCTTCTCTCTTGCTTTAGGACTTTCAGCAGGCCAGCCAAGAGAGACAGTAGCTATAAGCTTGTATTCCCCCATCCCGGTAGGTATTTTCAGCAATTCTTTCATCTTTTTCACAATTGAAGGATATACTGATGGGCCGTGTACCCAGCAGGCACCCAGACCGAGGGAATGTGCCTCCAGGAGTACGCTCATTATGGCACAGGACAGGTCGTAAGGAGTGTCGAACATATCATATAGTTCGCCGATTACGACAATAACCACGGGTGCATTACCGGCGAATTCTGAAGCCTGACCCGTATACATAGTCTTAAAGAGCCTGGCTCTCGTTTCCGGATTTTTAACGCCGGCGAATTTTCTCTGCCAGTAGTCCGAAAGACTGTATTCAGCGGTAACACGCCCGCCGGTACCTAATTTGGCTATCTCAGCAATCTTGGCTTTGGTATCCGGGTCTCTTACAACAATCAGTCTCCATGGTTGTTCATTTTCACCGCTTGGAGACCACCTGGCTGCTTCGATTAGCTTGTCGATTACCTCATCAGATACAGGATCGTCGGTAAACCTTCTGACGCTTCTCCTGCTTGAAATAAGGTCAATAATATCAGCCATATTTTTCCTCTTCCTATTTTATTTTAACTCGGTATTCTCTCTGTAATCTGTATTATCAGGTAAACAATTTAGTCAGGAGATGACTAAATACTCCATACTTCCCGATCACCCTTAAGGGTAATATATATTATCTCCTTTTTATTTCGTGTCAAAGACTGCCTCTGCCGTCTTTCCCATTACCATGTCTATCTCTTCTGTAGTGAACTCTATATTTGTTTGAGGTTCCTTAATTGCCTTCACCCACTCAGCTTCGGGAGTCAATACATTCGGATTGGGGAAACCACTGCCAAACATTACCTTCTCAGGACCGCACGCATCTAAAGCATCCCGCAGCCATTGATAAAAATAATTGGGTTGCAGGCGCCAGAAACCCTGGTATTCTGAAAAGTCCATGTAGAGATTAGGTATTATACAAGCCTCTATAGCTTCATTTCTATATATTCTTGTACCAGCGTGTCCGAGCACTACCTTAAGCTCAGGGTACATCAGGGCTACATTGGCTATCCTTTGTGTCGGATGATTATAATCCCAATGAGCTATTTCCTTCCCGCAATGGATTATCATGGGCACTCCCCAGTCGATACATTTTTCATAGATGGGGTAGCAAACAGGATCATCTGGTTTAAATCCCGTAGCCGGCATGAAGTAGAACCCCCTCATTCCCCAATCTTCAATGGCCTCCTTAGCAAGTTCCATTGCATTTCCTCGCCTGGGATCAAGAGCACAAATCGATATGAACCGACCTTTATGCTTCTTCGCCGCATCGGCATGGGCCTTATTCTGATCTCTATATGGTACTTTCGGCGGTCCGGTTATCGCTTCCCAGTCCACAGGGAAAATAACGGCCTTGTCAACCCCTGCCATATCCATCAACTCAACCACACCGTCTCCCTCAGGGTCAACCACTGACGGCTTCATAGCCGTTAACATATCTTTAAAGTCATCAGTGGTCTTGTTTGTTTTATGCACCCGATTATACTCGGTAATGTACATCTTCCATACAAAGCGTAAATACTTACCTCTTACCCAACCGGTCCCACTAAGATGCATGTGAGCATCAATTATCATAAAAACTCTCCTTTCTTAACATGCAATACCTGCACAGAGCTAGAAAATTTCTCTGTGTAAACAATTCGGAGTAACGTTTATAGTATATTATTTGACTATGTCAATGTCAATTACTGCAGGATGCGTGGTAGTCTGAAAAAATGATTAACGGTTAATCAGAGATACAGTACGTTATTTCGGATCCTGCTATGTTTTCGGTGTTTTAGCCGGCATTATCTGGTAATAGAAACGGGGGACTTCGGGTGGTTCGAAGACAGGAAGGTCACTGAATCTGCCCCGTTCGATAGTCGACATCGTGGCTTCTCTTACCTTGTTATCGAACTCTTCGATATCATCGGCCTCCAGTTCATACATTGCCAGGTATTTACGCTGAGTGCCGGTTCGTTCTTCTGCGCTGACCCAGCGTGAAGCTTGAATCATTCCCGGGATTTCCAGCATATCCGGAACATGTTTTGTGTTATACCATTCGTTGTATTCATCTTCACGGTCAGGATCTTTACAGTCGCTGTAAGCAAAAAACAGATAACGTGTCATCAACTCACCTTTCTATTAAAAAATATTATCATATATTTATACACAGACGAGGTAGAAACACAAGGTATAGGGAATATACAGCATATTAGAATATGAAGAGTTTATACCGGACTATACTTTCAGAATATCCTTCCACATATATACTCTCTTTAATGACACTCGCGTTATCCCCTGAGAGAGTTCATTTTCATTGATGGCGAATTCATACCTGTCACGGTTGACAGAGAAATGGCTGTGTGTCAAAATGAATCGGTGGTAACCACATCGGTTACCGTGTTTTTGCATGCATTTTACTTTCAGATCATTCGAACCCCTCGAATGGATATATGCCAAGGTAACGATTGTAAAGAACATATAGTACTAAGGAGGTTATAATATGCCTTTTGAACTAACTCCGGCAGAGGAGATGGCACGGAAAATTGCCCGTGAATATTGTGAAAAATACATAATTCCCCGCCGCAAAGAACTAATGACGGATGACCTGGAGATGTGGGATGAAGAAGCCAGAAGACAGACCAGGGCAGGCCTTCATCTTCATATCATACCCCGCGAGGAAGGCGGCACCGGAATCGGGTATGTGGCAAGCTGCATTACTATCGAGGAACTGTGCGCAGCCTGGCCTGACATTTCCATGGCAATTTACGGTGAATTTGCCTATTATTTTGCCAAGGCTACCGGTGGAGACGTATATGATAAATACATGCCCGGTATAGTAAAGGGTGATATCCTGGCAACACCGGCTATCACAGAACCCAGTGGCGGTTCGGATATGCTTGGTCTCCAGGCTCGAGCAAAGAAAGTGGATGGCGGCTGGGTATTGAACGGCAGAAAAGTGTTCCAGAGTGAAGGGCACTATTGTGATTTTGTGATGGCGCTTTTCAAGACCGGTGATCCTAATGATCCAAAGACTCCCGGAGGGCGTTCACTGACCGCTTTCATTGTCGATAGAGAATTCGATGGATTCAGGGTCGGCAGGCTTGAAAATACCCTCGGTCGTAAAGGCGATCTTACCGAATTTATTTTTGATAACGTATTTGTGCCCGATAATTTTGTCGTCGGCGGCGAAAAGGGAATTGGAAGAGGAATCGCTCCGGTATTCAGCGCTGTCGGAGACATAGGACGCCTGACGATATGCGGAATGCTTAACGGAATTTCTGCCGGAGCCTATCGCACGGCGATGATGTATGCCAAGGAAAGGCACCTCTACGGGCGACCGATCTCAGAGTTGCAGATGATCCAGTCTCGTATAGCGAAAATGGCAGTCGACCTTGAAGCGACACGAGCTCTTACTTACCGGGTTGCCTGGCTTCGGACAAAAGGGATCAGGGCAGATTCCGAGCAGGCGACGGCGAAGACCTTTGCCGAGCAGGCAGCAATAAGAATTGCAGAACACTGCGTAAAAATTCATGGTGGTTACGGAGTCCTGGAAGATTATATGCCGCATCATTATTACAAACATGTTCCGATGAGATTCGGTGCCGGCGGTACGGAAGAGTCCCTGGCCATTATGATAGCCAATGCTGCATTCAACAATGAGGCGAATCCCGACCTTAGTCGCAACTCGATGGAAACAGCCGGATGGTGGGGGCGCCTGGAATGGTAAGGATGAATAATAGGCGAGGAGAAAAAGTATGAAGCCATTAAATATTGTAGTTTGTGTAAAGCCTGTTCCCGATTCAAGGTACTGGGACAAACTCAGACTAGATCCGAATACGAAGCTGCTCCGGCGTGAGGGTATACCTATCATAATGAATCCCCTGGATAAGAATGCTATCGAAGAGGCATTGAAGATAAAGGAAGAACGCGGTGGTAAAGTAACCGTTATCAGCATGGGACCGGATAGTACCTTCGATGTCCTTGCCTGGGCTTATGCCCTGGGAGTCGATGACGCGGTGCTCCTTTCGGACAGGGCTTTCGCCGGCGCCGATACCCTTGCCACCGCCTATGTAATCGCCAGGGGTATCGAAAAAACCGGTGACGTAGACATGGTTATCCTTGGCAATGAGAGCCTGGACGGAAGTACCGCCCAGGTCGGTCCGCAGGTCGCTGAATTCCTTAAAATGCCTCATCTGACAAATGTGGAAGAGATTAATTTTGTAAATGATGATACGGTACATGCCAGGTGTAAGATCGAAGGCGGCTACATGGTCGTGGAAGCAAAGCTTCCGGTAACACTGGCGGTCAACAGTGAAATAAACGAACCCAGGATCCCGCCTGTTTTCGGTGCTCTCTGGGCTACGGAGAAAGAAAGCACCAAATACACGGCAAACGATATGGATGTTAACGAGGAGAAGATAGGACTTGCCGGTTCACCTTCCTATGTTCCCGAGGTATCTAACATTGAAACACAGCGTATGGGTGAGGTGATCAGCGGTGATCCTGCCGACATCGCACGGCAACTGGTAGAAAAACTCAAAGCCGACGGAGTGCTTCCCGAGGTATAAAATATCTGGAGGATATTATGACTGAAACGTATAGTGGAATTTGGGTTTACGCAGAGCAGAGGAATGGTAAATTACTCGATTCCGGACCGGAACTGCTGGGTGAAGCCCGTAAGATTGCTGATAAACGCGGGCAGGAACTGGCCGCGGTAATACTGGGAAGTAACATCGCCGGTCTTGCCGATGAACTGGCAGCATATGGAGCCGACAAAGTCTATATTGCCGATTCTCCGATTCTTGAAAATTATTTGTGCGAAGCCTATGCTCCGATACTCGAGGGAATGATCAAGCAGTACAAACCGGAGGTTTTCGTGGTTGGTGGAAGTAATATCGGCATGGACCTTGCACCGAGGGTGGCGGCGAAGGTAAATACCGGACTCGCCGCTCATGCGGTAGGACTCGATGTGGATGACAACGGATGCCTGAAAGCCTTCGTACCCTCGTTCGGCGGCAGTATCATGGCATCGATTACCTGCGCGGTTCACCGCCCGCAGATGGCCACAATCCCGCCCGGGTTCCTGAAGAAACCTGAAAAGCAGGAAGGAAAAAAGGCTGAGATTGTAAACGTCGAGGTAAAGATTCTTGAACAGGACCTCCGTACTAAGGTACTGGAAGTCAAGACGGAAGAATCAAAGGCGAAACCTCTTGAGTCGGCAGAAGTAGTTATCGCCGGTGGTTACGGAGTTGGCAGTAAAGAGAACTGGAAGATGGTGGAAGACCTTGCTGCGTCGCTTGGCGGCAGTGTTGGTGCGACACGACCTGCCTGTGACGAAGGGTGGGCTGTCCAGGACGAGCAGATGATAGGGCAGAGCGGCAAGACCGTTCATCCGGACCTGTATATCGGTATCGGGATAGCCGGCATTATCCATCACCTGATCGGAATCCAGGACTCTAAGAAGATAGTAGCCATCAATCGCGATGCCGAAGCACCGATAATGAAAGCAGCCGACTACGCGATAGTAGCCGATTACAAAGAAGTAGTTCCGGCACTTATCGAGGAATTCAAGAAGCTAAAGTCTTAATCAAGAATAAACAGAAGTGAAAGGGGAAGATAGGAGTCTTCCCCTTTTTTAGTGTGAAATGTGATCTGGTTTACTATTGAATATCTATAAGTCCAGATCCAAAATCTCATCATTAATACGCTTTAATAGGTTTTTAAGTGCATGTAATTTACGCTTCTCAATTTTATCATCTTCGGAAAGAGTCGACTCACGTATGTATTTACCTGTGTCGTAATACTCTCCGCCGTTACTTATCATCAGTTTATGGTTCTTATTTTTAGCCTCATCCATTTCTTCGTATATCTTCTCTCCGGTAGCCTGTGCCAATCTGGTGACCATAAACTGGTTGAGACTGATGCCTTCGAGTTCGGCAAGCATCGTTAAAGATTCATGTAACGAGGGCTCCATTCGAATACGGTACTGTCCACTATATTTCCTCGATTTGAGAGGTTTGGGCATTTTATTACCAAGCTCCAGAAATGACGCAATCCATTCTTTTTTTACTGCTTCGAGTTCCGCAACCGCTTGTTCAGGAGTTTCTCCGGTCATAAATAATCCATCGAGTTCCAGTATTCGGGCTACATAGTACACATCCTGGTCGTCATCACGTTCAACTACAATAGTGTAAGGAAGTTGTGCGTAATATTCTGCTTGAGTGTTTTTTCTGTCCTTTACCATTTCCCTGCACTCCCTATAAATTATCTATCATTTTGAGTATTCCATTAATATAGACCGACTTGACCGGATTTTCTCTTTTGTAGGCTATCACTCTCTTACCAATGATTGCTTGAGGATGTTTACTTCCTTCTTTTATATGGCCATACCGATTGATTAATGCTTCAAAGTCTTCGAGTGAAACATTTGACCTGTTTTTCCTTATTCGCTCTTCTCTTTTTAACTTCTTACTCATTCCAAGCAGATAATGATATCATATATGATACCATTGGTCAATGTTATGTATAAGATTACGTGAATAAGGTATAATTCTGTTATGGACCAAAAAGAAGCGATGAATATCCTGCAGGAACTGGTGAAAAAGAGTATCTTAACTGACTCCGAGAAAGAAGCGGTGACCACAGCGATCGGTATACTGAGCTGGACTACTCTTTCAAAAGGGGTGGTAAAAGCTCGGAAGGAAAAACGGGATAAGAGCCTGGAATGGTAGCCATTACCACCATCCATCCCGATGAAAATCGGGATCCAGAAATTCTTCCAAATATCAATGTGCTATGATTAGGAGTAAATATTCTGGATTCCGTATCAAGTACGGAATGGAAACAAATGATTCTACTAATAAATACGTAAAAACGAGAGCTCAATACCTCTCTTTTTACTACCTTGATCGCGAGATCATCTCAAAAAGTTTATTAATAGTGAAAGATCAGCTTTTTGATGCACGCGCTGCTCCGCCTGCGCCGCCGCTGAACACCATGCATATTCCAAGCATAAAACCGAAGTCATACCAGTTTCCGGTGTTATGTACCTCGTAGACATTGACGTTATCCGAAAAAAGAGAAATTATAAACGTTATCGGTGAGATAAGACCATGCCATAAACCAGACCAGAATCCGTCGCTTTCACCTTCGCTATTGGGTATATCAACAGCAGAATTTGCTCCGGCAGCACATCCTGCCAGCATTAGTACACCCAGTAATGCCAGAGATAATATAAACAGGCGTTTTTTCATTATATATTTCCTTTTGTATATTATTTTTCCAGAAGTTCGATCAGTACGCCGTTCATTGATTTGGGGTGGATGAAGGCGACCATTCCCTCGATGCCCTGTCTCGGCTCTGTGTCGATTAATCTGATTCCTTTATCGGCAAGGTCGGCAAGTGTTTTCCTGATGTCATCCACCTCGATGCAGAGATGATGGATACCTTCACCGCGGCTTTCGATGAATTTACCTATCACGCCGCCATCTCCTACAGGCTCTATTAATTCAAGCATATCTCCACCGGCGGAGACCATGGCGGCTCTCATTCCGGATTCCGGAGCGTTGTGAATTTCACCCAGTTCGGCGCCCAGCGTCTGGTACACTTTTACCGCTTCATCGAGATTCTTTACTGCAATACCGGTGTGGCTTATTCCTCTTAACATTATTACTGTTCCTCCTGTTAATGAAAGGGCAGGCTGTTCACCAGCCTGCCCTTATTATCTCTCATTACATTCACCAATCTCAACTGCCTGGACGTTACCATCCGTAGGCACGGATTGCTTCGCGCCGATTTCATCGACACTCGCAATGACGTTTGGATTGTTTATTAAAAGGCTTTACTCATTATGCAGACGCCGTTGTTTCCGGCATAACCATAACTCTGGGCAAGTCCGACCTTCGGGTTGTTGGTAATCTGTCTTGGTCCGAGATCACCTCGAAGCTGGTAGGCTACCTCAACGCACTGCCAGAGTCCCTGGGCGACGGTAGCTTCACCAAAAGCACCGAATCCTCCGCTTGGGCAGACCGGTACTTTACCGTCCGGTACATTGAAATAACCATCTCTGAGTAACTGGTCGGATCCGCCGTAGGGAAGCTGAAGGATCATGTCCATATAAGTCAGGTAATGCCATGAACTGTTATCGGGCAGCTCTATTACATTGATATCGTCCGGTGTCCGCCCTGCCTGCTTATAAGCAGCGGCAAGAGCATTCCGACTTTCACTCCAGCCGAGAGTGCCGACATCCGCCTGGGGATACGAGCTCAGGTACGTCAGCGGGATACAGGGATCGCCGAATGAAGGTGAACCTACAGCCAGACCTTCGATGAGGATTGGTTTATCAGTATATTTCTCAGCCTGGTCCATGGGAACAACGATTATCGCGGAAGCTGAGTCGCTGGTGGCGCAGATCTCATACAGGCGAAGCGGATCGCAGACCATCGGTGATTCGAGTACTTCTTCAAGTGTATATTCTTTGCGATAACGGGCATTCGGATTATGGACCCCGCCCTTGCTGGTGATAACCTTGACCATGGCCATATCTTCTTCGGTCGTACCAATGTCGTGTATTCTCCGACGCATTTCCATAGCCCAGTACCCCGGGTTGGTCTCACCGACCATCGCATAGCGAATCCAGTCGTTGTCGTATCGGGTGTCGTTACCCTGTGGTCTGAAGAAACCGCCGGCTGATTTATCTGAACCGACCGCTATGGCAATATCATGCTCGCCGCTGGCTACTGCCAGGCAGGCCTCTCTGAGAATTGACTGGCCGGTAGCGCAGGCGTTTACGATATTACAGCACGGTATTCCGGTGCCGCCCATCATGGTTGAAATGGATGTACCGAGAAGCAGTGAGGGTACGCCGCCCTGATCGGCGATCCACATATAGGCGCCGCACGCCATCGTCTCGATATCTCTCCATTTCATATGGGCGTCTTCAAGCGCCTGGCTTATGGCATAGCAGCCTAGTTCCGCCATGGACTTGTCAGGCCATTTCCCGTAAGGATGGACACCCAAACCTACTATTGCTATTTCTCTGTTTTTCATTTATTAGAAATTCCTCCTATCCTTACTTTACCGGCTTCCAAGCCCAGGTAATGTATTCATTCTCTTCATCTTCGTAGAGTTTCCTGGTGGTCATTTCCATTTCCATACCGATCTCGACCTGGTCGGTGGTCAGCATACCGAGAATTCTCAGCCCTTCCGGAAAATCAAGCATCCCGAGAGGGAAAGGCTCGAAAGGATCCATCTTGAAGGGTTCCGGCATCGGATAAGCCTGTACGGCATACGTGTAGAGTGTTGCCTTGTTGCTGAGTTCGATTACTTCTACGTTCTCCGTTTTCTTTTCACAATCGGGATTGGTACAGTATGGTGATTTCGGGAAGGCCGGTGTCCCGCATACCTTACATTTACTGCCAATCAGCTTCGGCTGATCGGAAGGCCATGTGAAAAGGCCTTCGGCCAGTGGTACCTTGTTCTTGGACATGTCTTATCCTCCTTATATTAACTAAGTGTAATCGTACCGTTTTACCTGTCGTAACACAGCGTGGATTATACTTTTTCGCGGATGTATTCAGATAATTCTCTGATCGAAGTGCCGGGACCGAATACCGCGCTTATCCCTTTTTCCTGCAGATACGGGATATCCTCATCGGGAATAATACCGCCGCCGATAACAAGTACGTTATTCATGTCCCGTTTTTTTAATTCTTCAACTACACGCGGGAACAGTGATTGATGGGCGCCGGAAAGGCAACTCAAAGCAATTGCATCCGGCTGTTCTTCCAGCGCTGCCTGAGCTATCATCTCAGGAGTCTGTCTTAAACCGGTGTAAATTACCTCCATTCCGGCTTCTCTCAGACCCATAGTGATTACCTTGGCACCGCGATCGTGACCATCGAGTCCGGGCTTGGCTACTATAACTTTGATTTTCTTCATATCATTCACTTTAAGGATGCACTCCTGTTATTATTATCGGTTTGCCTAAATCTTACCATATCCAGAATATTCACCAAACACCTTCTTCAGTGTCCCGGTAATTTCACCGATCGTTGTATAGGCTTTCACGGCTTCTATGGTCAAAGGCATTATATTCGTTTTCTCATCGGCTGCCGTTTCCTCAAGCTTCGCTAGTAATGATTGAACCTTATCATTATCTCGTTCTTCCTTCACTTTAGCCAGCCTGGTAAGCTGTTTCTTTTCTGCTTCAGCCCGTTTGGTAGCATCGTAGGGATACGGTATCAAGCGGTTGGGAAGTACTTCCAGTTCCTGCTCATCAGTGAAAGCGTTTACTCCGACGACTATTTCTTCGCCGGTTTCCAGTTTTTTCTGGTATTCATATGCGCTCTGGGCAACCGCACGCTGCATAAATCCGTTTTCAATCGCTCCCTGCGAACCGCCCATTTCTTCGATCTGGTGGATCAACGCCCAGGCTTCTGCCTCGATCTTGTCGGTCATCGCTTCTATGTAGTATGAACCGGCCAGCGGATCAGTGATCTTGCTCAGTTTGGATTCCCAGTAAAGAATCTTGGCGGCATCTTCGGAGAGTTGCTGCGCTTCGATACTCCAGCCGAGTCCCAACGGCTCGTCATACGGAGGTTCTGCCGAGGGGATATAACCGGCAAGTGCTCCTGCGACTCCGCCGATCACGGCACGCGTAAGGTTATTCAGTGGTCGCTGGCTGGTAGACGTCCATGCGCCGGTAAGGAAACCGCCGGCTTCTCTCAGTATCCAGTTCCTTGGGTTCCTACTCTTGAAGGTATCTCTCATTATTTTAGCCCACATGCGGCGGCTTGCCCTGCGAGTACATATCTCCGGCAGGATCTCCATGCTGCCGCTGAGGGTATTGAAAGTGAACCGGTTTACGAACGAATCGACATCGAGGCCACCGTCGATTCCGCATTGCACGTAAGCTGAAGCGTTAGCAAGGGTGAAAGCCAGTGCCTGTATCCTGGTCGCTCCTGCTTCTCTCATGTGATAACCGGAAATACTGATAGGGTTGAGCAGGGGCGCATACTCGTTACAGTACACGAAGGTATCCCTGGTTACCCGAAGCGACTGCTTGGGTGGATAAATATAGGTACCACGGGCTACATATTCCTTGATGATGTCATTCTGGAGAGTTCCTCTCAGTTTCGAAGCTGAAATCCCTCTCTTTTCTGCCAGCGCGACATAAGCCGCGAGAATTACGTTTACCGGAGCGTTTATCGTCCAGTTAGATGCTATACTGTCGAGATTGTTCTTGTCCTGGAACGGCTCATAAACGGTTTCAAAATCGGCAAGCGTATCGAATGCTACACCCGCTTTTCCCACCTCTCCTTCAGCCATCGGATCGTCCGAGTCAAGACCTATCTGCGTCGGAAGGTCAAAAGCTATGTTGGGTCCGCCTGTTCGGCCGCGAACAATCTCACTTTCATAATAATCACGAGTGTCTTCAGCGGTGCCGTAGCCGAGGTAACGTCCGGCCCTGACCAGACCTCCACCGCCGCCGATATGATAACCCCCTGTTACCGGACCACTACCGGGAACCTGGCAGGGATATACTCCGGCAGTGAAGGGATACTCGCCGGGAAATCCTACCTTTTCCATGAAGTCGAAGTCCTCTACGTCGGCTGGCGTGTAGAACTCGTTTTCACTCTCGGTGATGCCAAACCTGTCGAGTTGTTTCTTCAGCGCACCGTTTTCCCATTCCTGTCGTTTCTTTTTGATCTTCTCGATGTCATTGTTATCGAATGTTCCGGACATAATACATTCTCCTGTTCTAAAGGGGTAAAAAGATGGATTTCTGTGTCTATTGTATATCAAACCCTCATTGAATTCCAGTGTTTAAGTTGCGAGGGTACGTTTGTTTTCCTTAATTTGTTATAATAGAAAACCATTCATATGAAATTTATAAATACGATAAAGATTGGCACTTTTTTCAGGACCCGGTTACGTATTCACTATACGTGGTTATTAGTATTTCTCCTGATACCCTGGACCGTGAGCACGCAATACTCTACGGAAACGTCACTGGTTTCAAGAGCAGGTCTCGGACTGATTACCGCCTTTCTTTTTTTCGGAACGATTATTATACGTGAAATCATTCTACTGATGGTTGCTGTCTACAAAGGTGTCGTAGTCAGGTTTGTAACGATATTTGCTTTTGGGGGGCTGATTCAACCCGATTATGAAACAACATCACCATCACATGAGATTCTTCTGGCTGTGTCCGGGATGCTCCTGAATTTTGCGATTACCGGGATTTTCTATTTCACTCACACATTATTCGGTGATATCGATCTGGATGTGAAGGCAATGACTGTGAAATGGCTGGCGTTTTTTTATTTCACGCTGAGTCTGTTTCACCTGGTACCGGCTTATCCATTAGAGGGTGGGAGAATACTTCGTGGTATTATCTGGAAGGTCACCGAGAATGTGAGACAAGCAACCCGTATTGTCGGAATAACGGGATGGATTCTGGGTTTTCTGACGATGGTCGGAGGGATATTACTGGCAATACTGACCGAAGAGTTATTTACGGGATTATTTTTTATCGGTCTGGGATTAATAATACAGAATGCCGCTACTCATGGCATAAGACATATACGACAGATTCCCAAACCACCTCTCCCCGAACCTCCAATTTCGCCGCCCGAGGAGATTGACCAGGTTATTCAACCGTCTTGAGAACAGATTCCGGTTCAATATCCGGACGAACCACCTTCACAGGAATATCATCGATTACGCTCACTGTTCTATATTCTTTCTTATAGGTCGTCCACCTGGCCTCGAACCACCTGAAAGGACTCTGAGCTTTTGACCGTATCCATATCACTGGACTCAGGGGATCGTCGTTCCACCAATTGACATCTACGATACTTGCCAGAGGAGTACCTTTGATAATTTCGATATCATAGAATGAACGGGGAGTTTCCTCGGGAAGTATTCCTGCGCTGAATACTGTCCAATCTACTCTCACTGTTGATAGAGGAGCAGTGGAGGTGGTAACTTTAAGCCTGCAATCACTTGTATTTGATGAATTCGCCCATGTGGCTCCTTTGATTGAGGTAAGCAGCGGCACCGAATCCAGGTGTACATGGCTGTACGATCTCTCGTCTCCTGGTTCGTTTTCGCCGACAATATCTTCCCACTGTTCCCATTTATAGAACGCCGAATTCCTGTGGGTGAAAGTACCGTTTGCTGTGACTATACCCCCGACAATATCCGACCAATGGTCAGTTCCCATCAGCCAGTCTGCTTCGTGCTTGATAGTACCGGTTCTGGCGGGAAGTGAAAATTCCATTTCGTAACCGAAAATGTAGAATAGAATATTATTTGCCAGGAACAGGGAAGTAGTATCCTTCGCCCCGACATCACTGTGCTGGTGTTCTCCGTAATAGACGACATCGGCTCCTTCAGAGAACTGTGCCATAAGCGGTACGACTCCATCATCCAGGTTTCTCGGCCACAGGTCGACACCACTCTGGTTATAGAGAGGACTAAGGGGAGATGGTTCTGCCGATATAAAGGCAAGCCAGCGTTTTTCCCGGCTTACTGTCAGACCGTCGGCGCTGCTGTCATAAAACGCAACCGAATCACATACACCCTGATCATTACCCAGTTGTGTAGTTCGGCAGTAATCAGCCATCGGTCCTCCACCGGGCACATAGTAATCATCAAGTTTCTTAATCGGGCTGTTGATGGTGATGACCGTGGCTACTTTATCTGTGATATTACCGACGTTGTGAGCGGTGGCGAACAATGCCGTCTTTCCTCCCATACTGTGTCCAACCAGGATCAGGTTGTCTTTCCCTGCGAAGTGCTCGTTTATACTATTGGCGATATTATTTGCCCAGGTATTGATATCGACATATGCCGGGTAACATCTGTCGAGAATGTTTACCTTTACCGGGATGTCGGGATGTTTTTCCTGGTAGCGGTCGATAAAATATGGGAGTAACTCGTTTATCCTGTCGGTAATATTCTGGAATGCGCAGGGATTTCCACCCATTCCATGACAGAAGACAAAGTTCAGTTCCTTGACTATCTCCGGTCTTTCCTCCGCTTGAACCGGTTGGGCTGTCAGGAGTTGAACACACAAGATTACAGAAAGAAAAAACGATGAAATCTTTACTATTAAAGGTAACATATTCACTCGATTATTTATTTTATAGTGTCTGCTCATTTTACAGCAGCGGTGAACCAGCTTCAAGAGGGGTATGGTTGTGACTATTATCATTTGATTGCCTCTAATTGAGAATGATACACTTAGATAAAGCATGAGCTGTTCCGTTACTCAAGAGAGTTTTAGCAGCCTTTTAGAACTCCGGGATATGCAAGACATTCACCTGGTTTGGGACCCTCTTTTTGTATCTCCAGTGTGGCTGGAAGCCTGGTGGAAAGTGTTCGGTGATGAGCGTGAGTTGTATCTGGCGTCCGTAAGAGATGATAATACCGTTGTAGGTATTGCACCTCTCATGATTAAGGATAGTACAGCTTCTATCGTCGGGAGTGCCGATGTATGCGATTATCTCGATTTTCTCGTCATTCAAGACAAAGACCAGGATTTTTTCAATACTTTGCTGGATGATCTTAAACAAAAAGACGTTAAACAATTGAATCTTGAATCATTACGCCCGGACTCCAGAGTACTAACGGGTCTTACCGATGTCGCTCTACATCGCGGATGTGAAATAACCTTGACTCCCTGTGATGTTACACTGGAAATGGAATTGCCGGGCAGCTGGGATGATTATCTCATGACCCTGAATTCGAAGCAGAGACATGAGGTCAGGCGGAAGCTGAGAAGGCTGGAAGAAGCTGGGGAATTCGAGTATCGAACAGTAAGCGGCAGTGCTTCGGTTATGGGCGAACTCGATATATTTCTGAAAATGTTTACAGAAAGCAGAGATGATAAAGCTGATTTCCTTACCGAGAAACGGGAATCATTTTTCAGGTCTATGGCAGAATCGATGGCGAACGCGGGAATACTTAAGCTTGGTATCCTGGAAATTGAAACAGTTCCTGCTGCCATGATTATGTATTTTGATTATAATGATACTATATACCTTTATAACAGTGGCTTTGAGAAAGAGTATATCTCGCTTAGCGTCGGATTACTTAGTAAGGTGCTCTGTATAAAGGACAGTATAGAATCAGGTAAGAAGGTCTTCGATTTTTTAAAAGGTAACGAAGTATATAAATCACGACTCGGTGGAACAGAAATACAGTTGTCGGATTGTCATATATCCATTAATTGACAGCGGGAAGAGGAGTAACTTGGGCGAAAACAAATTAAGAATAGCGATGATTAGCGCTCACAGCTGCCCGGTCGGTACCCTCGGGACTAAAGATACCGGCGGGATGAGCGTGTATATAGTAGAGCTTGCCCGGGAACTAGGGAAACTGGGGCATGTCGTGGATGCCTATACTCGTGTGCATGATCCGGCAGATCCTATAATAGTTGAGCTTGGTCATAACGCCCGTCTGATTCACATCGAAGCAGGCGAAATGGAAGAGATACACAAGCTTGCCGTTTATTCTCACCTCCCGGATTTTGCCTGCGGTCTCGAAGCCTACCGAAAGCAGAATGACCTTGAATATGATATTGTATTCAGTCATTACTGGCTGTCTGCCTGGATAGGAGAATACCTGCAGCAATGGTGGGGAGTCCCTCACGTAACCATGTTCCATACCCTCGGAGTGGTAAAAAATTCTATAGGAATCGGTAAAACGGAACCGGAACTCCGTATTGCAACAGAGGGTGAACTGGCAAGAAGCGTCCATCACATCATCGCTCCTACCGAGAGAGAAAAGGAAGAACTGGTCAACCAGTATGGAGTATTACCTGATAGAATCGGTATCGTTCCGTGCGGAGTAAATTCTGAATTGTTCAGGCCTGTCAAAAGAGATGAAGCACGTAAGGAAACCGGGCTTGGTGACGGGATGATTATTCTTTATGTTGGTAGAATCGACCCTCTCAAAGGCATAGCAAACTTGATCAGGGCGTTTTCTTATCTGGCAGATAATCAGAACATTAAGCTGGCTATTATCGGCGGTGGTGAAAGCAGCCGGGAGGAAACTACTCATCTAATAGAGCTTGCGCAGGAACTTGGTGTTAAAGACAGGATTGTTTTCACCGGTACTGTAGGGCAGGACAGGATGCCTTTTTACTACAGCGCAGCCGATGTCTGCGTGATTCCATCATTTTATGAGAGTTTCGGTCTGGTAGCGCTGGAATCGCTTTCCTGCGGTACCCCTATCGTGGCCAACGATGTCGGTGATCTTAGAAACATTGTTAAGCAAGGAGAAACCGGTTATGTGATCGACAGTAATGATCCCGAGCAATTGGCTGAAAAAATAAGTTTAGTTCTGAAAAAATCGAACGATGAGAGGAAATCAGTGCTCTCTATAAGAGATTCGGTGAAAGGATTTGCCTGGGCAAATATCGCAGAAGCCCTCGCCGATGAGTTCGTACGGGTAATGGATATTGACCGTATTCCGGTGCCTTAACTCAATTTCTTTTCATACCACAGGGTACTTCCCTGTTCCTCGAATCCCATCGAGCGGTAGAGCTCATATGCTATCCTGTTTTCACTGTCAACGGACAGACTCACGGTCTTAATTCCCTTGCTTTTCAGGTAAGAAAGACCTGCAAGTAACACTTTCTTCCCGAGTCCTTTTCCACGATATTCGGGATCAGTGCCTATCATGTAGATGATTCCATGTTTTTCTTCGTCGGAGCCCATCCCTATATCGATAATCTCGGTCCAGCAATATCCACGGATGGAGTTCTCTTCACAGGTTACTACTATATCCTGTTGAGAACGGTGACTCAGACTGATATCGTAAGTTATTGTCTCCGGTGTATTGGGTTGATATCCCCAGTGATCGGCAAAGGCTCGATTCTGAATATCCGTCAGCTTTTCTTCTTCACCGGGTAGCAGTTGCCGGCATCCCTTTGCGGCACTTTCAATGTCTTTATCCGGTATTTTGTCGATTTCCAGGTACAGTTCGAGGTACCGTCTCACATACTTGAAACCCAGTTTTGGCAATTCATTCCTGGCGATGCTGTTATTCGAAGAGATGTCCACGTGAACCGCCTGGACCTTCAGCTCTTCAGCACGATTTATTACCCGATTTACGAGTTCTCTGGCGACGCCTTTTCTTCTATGGTCCGGTTTTACCCAGCAATGCAGGATGACTCTATTTATCGATAATTCCGGTTCTGCCAGAGCGTAGCCGATCAACTCTTTACCAGATTCGGCGATGAACAGGTTTTTTTCAGGTGAAATTCCGGGACGATATACTCGATCAACCGGAGATTCGATTCTCTTGTCTTGTTTGAATGCTCTAGAGAAGGCTTCGAAATCAGATTCGCTATAGTTTCTGATGACGTATTCTGATTTACTCATTTCGAGTATCGGTACCTCCGACTAAATTGTATCAGGCTTGGTGAATGTTATACAATTTATTTAGCACATTTTTTGAGGAGGCCCTGTTATTATGCCCGAAACGGCCGATGTGATGGTGATATCACCGCATGCCGACGATGCCGAAGGCGGTTGCGGCGGAACGGTAGCGAAATGGATAAAAGAAGGGAAAAGTGTCGTCTATGTCTTGTGCACCAACGGTGATAAAGGTACCAGCGATCCTGCGATAAAACCGGAACAACTGGCCGTAACCAGGGAGAAGGAGCAGCTGGCTGCTGCCGACGTTCTTGGGGTGAGAGAGGTGATATTCCTCAGGCATCCCGACCAGGGCCTTGAGGAGACACCTGAATTCAGGAAAGAACTGGTACATTTAATAAGAATGTACCGTCCCGATACCGTTATTACCGTCGATCCTTACAGGAAATATATCTGGCATCGCGATCACCGGATTACCGGACAGGTAGTGCTGGACGCGATTTTTCCCTATGCCAGGGACCTCTACGCGTATCCCGACCTGATCCGGGAAGGTCTTGAACCGTTCAAGGTAAAAGAGATATTACTATGGGCTTCGGAAGAACCGAATTATAACGTCGACATTACCGATGTTTTCGATATGAAAGTCAAAGCCCTGCGCTGCCATGAGAGCCAGGTCGGCGCTGCTCCGCTTGTCGAGATGGAAGAACGGATAAAGGAACGAAGTAGGATGTACGCGGAAGGCGAAGACTATGAACTGGCGGAATCTTTCCACCGGGTGGAGCTGTTCAGGTAATACTTTAAGGTACTCAACCGAGTATTATTCTATTAGTAAGGTACAAAAAACGGGGTGAAAGTATTTCAGGGTACGCGGAGCGGTACTCACGTTGCGGAGCTGTGAGGGACTGCAGTCAGTCCGGGAACCGCTGAAGGGGCCGTTCCGTCGCCGTTCGAAGAAGTGTCTTTCCATACTATTCCACCGGTTTTTAAAACTTTATATCGGCGTTACCCGAGTTTTCCGGCGGTTTGGGATACTTACGGGGCGGAACCATGATATATTCATCCTTTACTGGACTGTACCGGACTTTGCTGGTCTTCTCGTTGTCCGACGCCCGTAACCACTACCATAAAGGGTCAAGGGGGGCAGTGGCCCAAATCGACGCCCATTGTTACCGCCTTTTTGATGCTATTTCCGGAAGCATTTCCGGTTCTTCCGGCTTAGTGATCCCGGCGTGAAGACCTCCCGGAGGGTTATGCGGCTACCCTCAAAACGTGGGTACATTGTAGGGTGGGATATAAAGAAAAGGCAAGGGGATTTTGTCGTTTCCATATTGGATCATAAGCGGCTATTTATAGAATCCCGCCACCTGTCATTCTGAATCCGCCCGAGACGGATGAAGAATCTCCTTCATACTTTATAGAAAAGCCTTCTATTTTTGTCATTCCCGCTCTTCCTTAATTTATGTTTATCAATATGTTGAGCGGTAATCCAGAATTCTTATGATAAATACTTTATCTATTTACTTGAATAACAATTTTTCCTTTTTAACCTCACCTCTGTTACGAATTATCTCCTCTCCTTAAAAAAGAGAGGAGATTTTCGAAAACAGGATTCCAAGCAGTCTATGCTTAGCCTTTAAAAGTGCAGGACGGTTGCCTGAAAGAGCAGGGAGTCGGGGGAGGTAGTTTATGGTAGTTATAAATCCCTCTCATTGATTACCCATGATCAAACACGTTAGCCATCTCCCTTTGTAAAGGGAGAATGAGGGGGATTTGTGCTATGCCTAGGCGCAGGCGTGGTCTTTTACAGGTTCTGGTATGGATTCCCGCCTACGCGGGAATGACGGGATGGTTGGATGACGATAATAATGGTGGGTTAGCACCCACCCTACGACTTTGTAAAGGGAGAATAAAGAAGGATTTTTATAGATTGTCACGATTCGTCCATCGACGGTGAAACTCATAATGATGAAACGGATCCATCCTTCGACAAGCTCAGGACGAACGGAATAGAGGTAGGCTCAGGACTAACGGGATAAAGAGGAATCATGCAATGATCTGCCTGAGGCGGACCGGTGGTGGAGTAATTTATATAGATTGCCACGACTCGACTGTTGACGTCGAGTCTCGCAATGACTGCCGGGGGTAGATTGCCACGGTTCGCCTTCCCGATTAAATCGAGTCGAAGGATCTCGTGTGATAAGTGTAGGAGATTCTTCACTTCGTTCAGAATGACACAGCGGACTTAGAACGACACCGCACTCAATTGTCGGGAATGATGAAAAAAGTAATAGATTCAGGATGTCAGCCAGACGATGTCGCCGCAGAGTTTGGGGTCGTGGGGTTTTGAAGTGAAAACGGCGTATTTATCTTTTTCTTCTTTGAGTACTGCAGAATCGCCGTGACCGGGGAATATTTGCGTATCATCCGGTAGGGTGAAAATCTTCCCGGTAATCGATTCTATTACCTGTCTCAGAGCGGCAGGTGAATTGGTCCTTCCGGGGCCGTCTTTAAAAATCGTGTCTCCGGCAAGAAGGTAATTTCCCGTGTAAAAACAAATACCGCCGAGAGTGTGTCCGGGTGTGTGAATCACCCTTATCTCAAGGTTGCCCACTGACAGAATGTCGCCATCGTTCAGGAACATATCAGGTTTGACCGGCATACGTCCGGCATCTGCTTCGTGGGCGGCTATCGGTACTCCCAGCGCAGATCGTAGCTCTGCCATCGCATCAGTGTGGTCCATGTGATTGTGAGTCATCAGTATGTACTTCACATTGGTATCCTTGACTGCTTCAATTACTTTTTCCGCATCGCCCGGGGCATCGATAACGGCGCTTGCCTTTGTTTTCAGGCAGGTAATGATATAGGTATTCGTCCCGAAAGGTCCGAGAGAGAGTTTTTCAATTTGAATATTTTCATCTTTCGCTGCAACCGTCATTTCTGTCCTCCGGAATTTATATTTTACTATGTTCTGGTATTATACCATGCAGAGAATTTATGGTAGTTATAAAATCCCTCTCGATGATTACTCGTGATCAGACATGTTCGCCATCTCCCTTTGCAAAGGGAGAAAGAGAAAGATTTATACTATGCCTGAGCGCAGGCGTGGTTTTTTACGGATTCTGGTATGGATTCCCGCCTGCGCGGGAATGACGGAGGGGGCAGATCGTGGGATGTTTGTTGACTCGACCTGTTATAATAGATGCTAATCACAACATCTCCGAAGCGAATAATGAAATCTTCAAGTAAATGGTTACTCGGATTTGGCAGCGCACTCGGTATACTGGTTATCCTGGCTGTTGTCCTTGTTCTTACTATGCCTGGAACCGACGAAATCGAACTTTTACCTGAAAACACTCCTGAGGGTATAGTCCAGCGGTATGTATTCGCTATTCAGAATCGGGACTACGAAGAAGCATACGGTTACCTTTCAACATCTGCAATAGCCGATGAAGGAAGATATAATTCGTTTGAGGAGTGGTCCAGACAGTTTTTGAATCGCCGCGGTGGAGATCCATGGAGGGCGTTTATTGGTGACGCGGAGTATAGTGGCGGTAAAGCATTCGTAACCGTCTCTATCGAAGTTTTCGAGCCGGAAGGATTGTTACAAGATCCTGTAAGGATGTGGTACTATCCTTTTACGCTTGAACAGGAGGATGATGGCTGGAAGATAACATCGCCGATTGATGCTAGAATCACTTATTAACAGGTAACAGGGAAGACATATGAGTACGGTAAAGAGAATCTTCTTATACGCAGTAGCAATAGTGAACCTGGGCGTGTTTGCCGGCGGGATTACTACACTGTTAACGCTCGTCTTCGATCTGATTTTCAGAGACGAAGGCTGGCGTTCGTACGCTCAAGGGCAATTGAGTATCGGGCTGGCAATGATTGTTATCGCCGGCGCTCTCTGGTTCCTGTTCTGGCGAATAATACAGAGAGAAGTATCCGGCGATAACACGGAAGCTGGTTCAGCGATCCGAAAGCTGTACCTGAACCTGGTTCTTACCGTGACCGCTATAACTGGTCTGGTTAATTTCTTCATGACTCTTCAATGGATATTATCCGGTGTTAAGATAGACGATTTTCCATCGAGTGCGATATCGCTGGTACTTGTCACCAGTTGTTTATGGTTTTATCACAGGAGCGTTGAAGAGAGAGAAGGACAGCCTTCACCTGCAGCAAAGACTCTCAGGCGTTGGTATACCTACATACTTGTCGCGGTCGGACTGTCCTGGTTAACAAACGGTATTGTCCAGATACTGAACGCGTCTTCTTTCTACCTGCCCGTATGGGGCAGTCATACCATGCGGGGCAGCCTGTGGGGTAATGTGCTCAGCGAGAATATATGCTGGATAGTGACCGGTGCGATTACCTGGTGGTATTTCTGGTTCCGGGTGGCGAAGAATGATTATCAGTCCGTTCTGCGACAGGTCTACCTTTACCTGATGACGATAACCGGGAGCACGGTTGCCGGATTAGCCGCCCTGATAACGATTTTTTATAAACTGCTGTATTTAGCCTTTGACGGATCGACGGGTGACGACCTGTATTTCAGATTCCTGGGGTGGACAATTCCGACCATGATCGTTGCGGCGGCGGTCTGGTTCTATCACCGGAAGATAGTGGAGGAGGAAGCCGAACAGCTTGGCGTGAACAGATTTTCTCCCCGGAGGCTTTATCTCTACCTGATGGGATTTATCGGTCTGGGAACGATGGTCTCCGGAATTGTGTTTCTACTCGGAGTGGTATTTGACAGGCTGTTCGACGCTTTCAGCACGACCAGGATTTTTTCAGCCGGCTGGTGGGGTGAACAATTGAGCATTTCTCTAGCCTTGATGCTGGTGGGTGTCCCAATCTGGATCTACTACTGGCGAAATATAATGCATACGGTGGAGGAAGGCGGAGTTACGGAAAGAGGAGCACGATCCCGCCGTATATTCCTTTACGCCGTTCTCGGCTTTTCTATCATCGCAGCCGTGTCCACTCTTGTAATAATCGTGTACCAGGTAATAAACGGTATTCTACAGGGTGATTTCGGCACTGAATTCCTAAGAAATATAATCTGGAGTCTCTCTGGTTTCCTGGCTGCGCTGCCGGTGCTGGTATACCACTGGCGGGTGCTGCGTGAAGACCAGCATCTTGGTGCGGAAAAACTGCACCGCCGTAAGAGAGTCAATATTATTGCCGGTGAAGAAGCTGAGGAACTGATCGAACGTATCGAAGAAGGACTTGGTTATCGAATCAGGCGACTTATCTACACGGGGGAAGTTAAAGTTGAAGTGCCCGTTATGACCGACGAGGAGATAGAATCACTGGTTAACGATATAGGTCTTGCTGACGGTGAGAGCGTTATCCTGGATATGACCGGAAGCAGTATCAGGCTGCTGCCTTACGGAGAAAAACAACTTTGAAATACCGCATTATCGATACCACGTTCGGATATGTAGGGATTGCTGCTACCGAAGAGGGAGTTTCCGCAGTAACTCTTCCCTTCGAAACCGAAGAAGAGGTAATGATATCCCTGGGTGAAAAATCAGGCAATGGCAACCTGGATCCTGAACTTATGCCGAACCTCGTGGAGAGGATTACCAGTTATTTTATTGGTGAAAAGGTGTCTTTTGACGATGAACTCGACATAACGTCGGCTTCCGAGTTCCAGAAGAAAGTCTGGCAGGCGGCACGATCAATCCCGTATGGTGAGACACGAAGTTATCTCTGGGTAGCAACACAGGCCGGTAATCCAAAGGCATCACGGGCGGCGGGAGGAGCTCTGGGGAGGAACCCAATACCTATCATAATTCCCTGTCACAGGGTAATCGCGGGTAATGGCGGCATGGGCGGTTTTACCGGCGGGATCGAAATGAAAATGCGACTTCTGGCCCTTGAATCCTCGGGCGGGTAGGTTTCGTTGAAATTCTAAACCCTAATCTCTAAGCTCTAAACAAATTCAAAGCACTAATAACCGAGTAATCTTTATTTTGGGTATAATCTGACTTTGATTATTTTTACGTGATACCAATATAATTGCTACATGTAATATTTATTTGAGGAGGAGATGATGGGAGAAAAGGATAAGGTATACAGGTTTCTGAATCCTGTCGGTATTCAAGAACCGGTGGAACTCCACCCACTGGCGCCGCGACTTAAGACGCTGGATGGTGCGAGGATAACAATGAGTGTCGGAGCCGGAGGAGAACAGGGTATTCTCATACCACTGGTAAAGATGCTTCCGGAAAGATATCCGCAGGTGAAATGGAATATCAGCTATGCTGCCGCTCATGCCACGAAAGCGGGCAGTGTCGCTCTTTCCGAAGAGGAGATGAAGACCACGGATGCGCTTATTCGTGGTGTGGTATGGTGACACGGGGCTATCTGGGAGCAGTTGCCCCATTTATCATCGATAGAAAAAGCAGGTATCCCCAGTGTATTCATTATTTTCGAAGACCAGGATGAATGCTGGAAACAGGCATGCAGGCTGAACGGTGTTTCCGACATGAGACGTATCTGGGGTTCACGTCATGTACCCGGGCCCGAGGATGTCGATTCATGGATAGACGACCTTCTGGATGCTCTGGTGCGACCTCTGACCGAGGAAGAAATGAATCCGCTGGCACTGGATGTTTCGAACCCACGATACATTTTCGAAGGCACTCTACAGGAAGGCCAGGAATTCTTTAAACAGGCTGAACATATCCCTCAGCTGTATAACAATGCTTCAATCTGTAAATACACTGATGGGCTGCCGGTCGTTCCACCTACCGAGGAGCTGGTGGAAAGAATGCTCAAGGGTACCAGCCATAAACCAGATGAGATAATTACCTATAATAACGACCACCGTGCCGGAGACCGCATCGAACAGATGGGGAGTTCAGGTAAAAAGGGAGAGCCTGTGTATTTCATGCCGATGCGGCGAAAGGCCACCGTAGAGAAAATTGCCACCATAGGAGTGATGGCTGGATGTGAACCGAAGCATATGCCACTTTTACTGGCTATCGCTGAAGCCGGAGGAGGTTGCGGTGATGGTCGGGGCGGCGACATGTTCGTAGTCAGCGGTCCGTATGCCAGAGAGATTGATATGAACTTCGATACCAATGTGCTTGGTCCGGGGAACCAGTCCAACAGGGCTATAGGTCGCGCTGCCGAATTGATGTGGCGTAATCTTGGAGGGAATATCCCCAATGTTACCAACTGCGGCGTCTGGGGTTCGGGTCTCTTTAACTGTATTCCCGAGAACGACGATGCTTTGCCGCCTGGCTGGGCCAGTCTGAGGGAAGAATACGATTTCGGGAAAGACGAGAGTTGTGTGTATAATCTCCGAATCCATCATTGTCGGACTCTTCAGAGGACGGAGTTTATGCCCGGAGGATACCGGGAGTTCCAGAAGAGTGGACACGGCGGAATTGGCAGGCGGCTGGGTGTAAAGGGAATTCCCGGACCGCATAACTGGATGGAATACTTCGTTGAAAGCCTCTGGAAAAACTGGGAAGGCGGAAAGACATTTTTGATGCTGCCTGAAATGGCGCGTGATCTTCAGCTCTATGGCTTCAAGACCAAGGATGAGGTATATGAATGGCTGTATAAAAAGAGTTTCATGACGATACGGGAATATCGAACTCACCAGAGGCCCGATGTCACCACCAATGCCTGGAAAGGTATAGAACCTACTTCCGGTAAGCACTGGAAAGAACTGGACGATGACTATATGGTGCCGGCAGTAGCCGACCCATTTGAGAATTGTATTATCGTCACCGGTGGTGGAGAAGAAGTGGGTCTCTGGACTGACGGTCGGAGTGCCAGGTCCGATCCTGCCTACAGCATAGACGCCTGGCGTTAAAAAAATAGCAGTAAATTACAGATTATCGGCCATGAGTACTCATGGCCGATAGACTTTCCAGATAGTAGACCTGTAAAATATACCAGAAATAATAGATAGAGAAGGAGAGGGAAATGGGTGAAGCTACTACATATGAAAAGAAAGACCATATTGCGGTATTGACCATGAACCGGCCGGAAGCCCGGAACGCGATGAATGCTGCTATGAGAAGGGAGATGGGCGAAGCTCTAGCGGATTTCAAGGATGATAATGACAGCTGGGTTCTTATTTTGACAGGGGCCGGCGATAAGGCATTTTCCGCTGGGATGGACCTGAAAGAGATGGCAGCCGGCCTGGCCGGACGCGGTGGCGGTGGTGGTGGCGGGGGAGACGAATCGAAAATTCCAAGCCTGATGGCGGGAAATATCGATATCTGGAAGCCTATCATAGCTGCCATTAATGGGGTCGCGGTCGGCGGCGGACTTGAAACAGCGCTCGCCTGTGATATCAGGATCGCTGCCGCCGGCGTACAGATGGGTCTTTCGGAACCGAAGCGTGGGATTATCCCCGGAGGGGGAGGAATGGCAAGACTGCCAAGGCTTGTAAACCTGGGCGCGGCGCTGGAAATTATGATGACGGGCGATATGATTCCAGCCGAGGAAGCCTACCGGATAGGCCTGGTCAATCACGTCGTCCCCGGTAATGAATTGATGGATGCTGCCTTTAACCTGGCAAAAAAGATGACGGAGGTTGCCCCGCTGGCGGTGCAGGCAATTAAGGAGACAGTAAGAAAGAATATTGATATGCCTTTAAGGGAAGCCTTACCCGCGAGGTTCGGTCCGAATGTCATGGCGTCCGAAGATGCCAGAGAGGGAACTGCTGCTTTCGGAGAAAAGAGACCGCCGGTCTGGAAAGGCCGATAATTTAAACGTTAGAGTTTTCGTTGAAATTCTTAATCCTGATTCCTAAGTTCTAAACGAATTCAAATATTAAAAGTCGATTTTAATGCACTACCAAAACACGTTTCGTGAGATCGAGGGATAGAGTTTTCTCTGTATTTTTCGTAGGCGAATCAAGTACAAGATTTTCTGGATTCCCGCTCAACAGATTTATAAACATAGATTGAGGAAGGGCGGGAATCTACTCCCTGATAGACTTGTACGGTCACAATTTTTATGGATTCTTGGTCTATAGACTAAACGCGTGGTTAAAAAGAGGGAATGATATAAGAGAGCCGAACCATGCCTAAATTCGTGAGGTGGGTGCCAACACCGCCCCAGCTAATCGATACATTTTTCGAACTCGCGCCGGTTACTGTGGATGATGTGGTATACGACCTTGGCTCCGGTGACGGCAGGCTTCTTTTTACTGCCCTTGAGAGGGGCGCCGGGAGATGTGTCGGAATAGATATAGATCCGGACTGCGTAAAGACAGCGAGAGAGACAGCGAAGAATAAAGGTCTGGATCATAAAGTCATGTTTATCGAGAGTGATGTTCTTGAACAGGACTTTTCCGAAGCCACGGTAATATTTGTTTATCTTATTCAAAGTGGTATTGCATTTTTACGGCCAAAATTCGAGACAGAGCTTCGACCCGGGACGAGGATCATTATCGAGACCTATTCTGTTCAGGGCTGGAAGCCGGTGAAAGTACTTGAAGCAGGAAAAAGGTTTTTCTTGACCTTACCCCGGAATTAGCGCACCTTCGATTAGAGCTCCCGCGGTCATTACAGCATACTCCTTTGGGGTAAATCCTTTCAATGA